>JANQRK010000110.1 GCA_028284585.1 Chromatiales bacterium | reverse complement strand
CCGTTGGTCTCCCGCGACAATAGATTGTGAACCCGGTCAGGCCCGGAAGGGAGCAGCCGCAGCTTTCGACTTGTGCGCCGGGAATCGCTGGCGGGACCGCCTCCAAATTGCAAACTGCAACCTCGAGTGCCTCGCTGACGTGCCGCGCGCGCATCGGGTAGACTGCCCGGACCCGGGATTGAGTAACCGATCAATGTCCTATCAGGTCCTTGCCCGCAAGTGGCGCCCGCGCAGTTTTGCCGAGATGGTCGGGCAGGAACACGTGGTGCGCGCGCTGAGCAATGCGCTGGACAAGGATCGTCTGCACCATGCCTACTTGTTTACGGGCACGCGCGGTGTTGGCAAGACCACGCTGGCGCGTATCCTGTCGAAATCGCTGAACTGTGAGACCGGTGTGAGTGCGGCGCCGTGTGGTGAGTGCAGTGTTTGCCGAGAGATCGACGAAGGTCGTTTCGTCGATTTGCTGGAGGTCGATGCGGCCTCTAAGACCGGGGTAGACGACACCCGGGAGCTGCTCGCCAATGTCCCCTATGCGCCGGTACGCGGCCGCTACAAGGTCTATTTGATAGACGAGGTCCACATGTTCTCCGGGCATAGCTTCAATGCCCTGTTGAAGACCCTCGAAGAGCCACCGGCGCACGTCAAGTTTCTGCTGGCAACCACGGATCCGCAGAAGGTACCGGTCACCGTGTTATCACGTTGCCTGCAGTTCAATCTGAAGCGGTTGCCAAAGCAACAGATCGTGGAACAGTTCCAGCGCATTCTTGAGTCGGAGGGGAACGGCTTCGAGCCAGCCGCCTTGCAGATTTTGGCGGGTGCCGCCGATGGGAGCATGCGCGATGGCCTGAGCCTGTTGGACCATGCGATCGCCTTCGGCGGGGGTGAACTCAAAGCAGCTGATGTGCGCGCCATGCTCGGCGTCGTGGCCACTGAGCGTTTGCCAGAGCTGCTTGCCGCGGTACAGCGCGGCGATGCTGGCTCGGTGTTGAAAGAGATCGTGGCGATGGCCGAGCATGCGCCGGATTTTGGCGGCTTGTTGCGTGAGCTAGTTGCTTTGTTGCACCGCCTGGCCGTTGTGCAGCAGGTCCCCACGGCGGCACAGTCCGGAGGGGGTGCGGATGAGCAGCTGACTAAGTTGGCGCAGAGCATCCCACCCGAAGAATTGCAGCTGTTTTATCAGATCGCCTTGGTTGGGCAGCGCGATTTGCCGTTGGCGCCGGATGCACGCAGTGGATTCGAAATGGTCATGTTGCGCATGTTGGCGTTTCGGCCAGACGCGGATGGCGATACCGCGGATTCCCAGTCACCGCGGCCGGACAGCAAGGGCGGTGCGGCTGGAAAGCGAGTCAGCGGACCGCCAGCAGGAGACCAGCCCAAGCCTCGCGATGAGGATCAACCGCCGGGTTCGGTAGCGGAAGCAGCAGCCACCCGCTCGGATATGCCAGCGGCTGCGTCCATCGGGGCTGACCCATCTGATTGGCACGGTTTCGTTCCACGCCTTCAGCTCAAGGGTATGGCCGCCCAATTGGCCGATAATTGTCAGTTCGGGGCCTGGGATGGCCACGAGTTGAAGCTGCAGGTCGATCCGACCTGCAGCAGTCTGATCGGCAGTGTCGCTGAGCGCCGTCTGGGTGAGGCATTGAGTGATGCATTAGAGTGTGACGTAAAACTGAGACTGACGCCCGGGGCGGGTGGGCAGGAGACCCCGGCGCAACGTGCAGCGATCCAGCGCGAACGGCGTCAGGTGGCGATCGAGGCGGATATCGCGCGCGACTCTCTGGTATTGGCCGCGCAGGATGCTTTTGATGCGGAGATCGTCCCCGACTCAATCCGCGAAACCGATTAATTCCGTCGAGAGGACTTGAAACTATGAAAGGGCCAATTAGCAGCCTGATGCGACAGGCGCAGAAGATGCAGGAAGATATGCAGAAGGCACAGGAGGAATTGGCGAATTCCGAGGTGACCGGGGAGGCGGGCGGCGGCCTGGTGAAGGTTACGATGAACGGCCGCCACGAGGTGCGCCGGGTTGAGATCGACGACAGCCTGGTCGGTGACGACAAAGATATGCTCGAGGACTTGGTCGCCGCTGCTTGCACCGACGCGGCGCACCGAATGGAAGAACATACCAAGGACCGCATGGCGAACGTCACTGCTGGCCTGAACCTGCCGCCGGGAATGAAGCTACCGTTCTGATTTGCCGCTTGGGTGTTTAGGTAGGATGCCGGATAGGCCGCTACTCGACCAGCTTATCGACGGCTTGCGCTGTTTGCCCGGCGTCGGGCCAAAGTCTGCGCAGCGCATGGCGCTGCATGTGCTGCAGCGCGATCGGACCGGCGGTGCACGTCTGGCGGCGCTGTTGGCCGAGGCCGTGCGCTCGATCGGCCATTGTCGGTTATGTCGTACGCTCAGTGAAGACGATGTCTGCGCGTTGTGCCGCAATCCGGCACGCGATGACAGCTTGCTGTGCGTGGTCGAGAATCCTGCCGATGTGATCGCACTCGAGCAAGCCACTGGGTTTCGCGGTCGGTATTTCGTTTTGGGTGGACGCTTGTCACCGCTCGATGGTATTGGGCCGGCACAGCTCGGGATGGATCGACTGGAGCAGCGCCTAGAGGAGCTGCGTCCGGCCGAGCTAATCCTAGCGACCACCACGACGGTAGAGGGCGAGACAACAGCGCACTATCTGGGCGAATTGGCTGCGCAGCATGCCATTCCCACGTCGCGTATCGCCCATGGCGTGCCGCTAGGCGGCGAACTCGAGTATGTGGATGGTGGAACCTTGGCGCATGCCTTTGCCGGGCGCCGCCGTTTGTCCGATCAGTAGGCGCCGAAGTGGCTCAGACCAAATCCACAGCTTAAGAGGGACCATCGAGATGGAAGATTGCATCTTCTGCAAGATCGCCTCCGGGGAGATCCCGGCGGACGTGGTCTATTCCGACGATCAGGTCACGGCCTTTCGAGACCTGAATCCACAGGCCCCAACGCACATCCTGGTGATACCGCGCTGTCACATTGCCACGCTGAACGATCTACAGCCCAGTGATGAGGCCGTAGTCGGCAGAATGTATGGCGCTGCCCGCGATATTGCCAGCGCCGAGGGCCTAGCCGAAGCCGGCTATCGCACCGTAATGAATTGCAATGAAGCCGGCGGCCAGACGGTCTTTCATATTCATCTGCACCTGCTCGGTGGTCGTATGATGCATTGGCCACCTGGTTGAGTATTGGCAATTCATCTAGTAGAATCAGCAGGTTAAGAATAATGCTGTCAGCTTTGGGCATGGATGTTGCCGGCGCGGCTGGGGAACAAAAATATATCTGCTGTCTCTAAGAGGGCAGCGCTTGAAGAATTAAATGTAACTTGCTGTGAAGATCACGCCCGCCATACTGAATCCTATAGCGCCACCGGCAGCCAAGCCGCGTCAGGCGGTGGTGGCCGTGCAGCGCCCAGCCCGTATCGACGATGCCACGGGGCAGGCGGAGCGTAAACCATCTACATTGCCGACCGACAAGCGCGCTGATGTGGGGCCGCCGGATCGGAGTGCCAGGGAATTATCCCGGGATCCTCGCGCCAATCGGGCGCTGCTCGCCTATGCTCAGGTGGCTGACGAGGGCCAGCGGAGTTCGCTGCGCCAAATGCTGGGTTTCGACGCCTACGCCTGAGCCCGTTTGGCTGCCGTCGCACCCTCCCAGCTGCGGCGACCAAGCCGCCGCTCGATTGATCCAGCCGTATCTCTGGGTGGACCGTTCTTTCGACTAACCAGACTGGAGAAAACGCCAAACCTATGTTGTCGCAAGAAGCCGAAGATCGTATCGGGGAGGATGCTGCCGAGACGCTCGATCTGAACGATCCGTCGTTGTATCTGAACCGGGAGCTGACTTGGTTGGCCTTCAACCGCCGGGTCTTGTCCGAGGCCGAGGATCCACGCAATCCCTTATTGGAGCGCCTGAAATTTCTCGCCATCGTCAGCTCGAATCTCGACGAATTCTTTATGAAGCGCATCGGAGGTCTCAAGCAACAGCTTGGTGCCGGGATGTCAAAGAAGACGGTCGATGGACGCACGCCGCGTGAGCAGATCACCGAGTGCTATGCGCAGGTACGAGAGCAAGAAGAGGCGCAGCGTGAGGTCCTCGACAAATTGCTAGCTGAGCTGCAGGACAATGAGATAGAGATCGTCCAATATGACGCGCTCGGAGCAGAAGACATCGATTTTCTGCGTGGCCATTTCCACGACAATATCTTTCCGCTGATCACTCCACAGTCGATCGATTCGGCACATCCGTTTCCGTTTATTTCCAATCTATCGCTGAATCTATTGGTTCATCTGCGGTTCCCGAATCATGAGGGCCGCACCTCGCTGGCGCGGATCAAGGTGCCGACCGGTGAGAATTTACCGCGCTTCGTGAAGCTACCCGGCCGTAATCACTTTGTGCCACTCGAAGAGGTTGTCCGCAACAACCTGGATATGCTGGTGCCCGAGATGGACATCGTCAGTGTTTACATTTTCCGGGTCACGCGTAACGCGAATTCCGAGCGCAACGAAGAACACGCCGATGACCTGCTGTCGATGATCGAGTCGGAGCTGCGTGAGCGGCGTTTCGCACCTATTGTCCGGTTGCAGATTCAGGGCGATATGGACGAGACCAGTCGCGGCATGCTGGCGGCTGAACTGGGACTAGACGAACACGAGGACGTGTTTAGCGCTTGGGGCGATATGCTCGCGATGCGCGACCTATTCGAATTGGTCGCGATCGATACCCCGGAGTTACACGACGAGCCCTACCAGCCAGTTGATCATCCGGAGCTGGCCCAGGGGACCAACATCTTTCATCTGATCCGAGACCGTGGCCCCTATTTGTTGCAACACCCCTACGAGTCGTTCGGTTCTTCTGTCGAGCGCTTTCTGAAAGAGGCGGCACGCGATCCCAAGGTGCGCGCGATAAAGATGACCCTGTACCGGACATCGAGCGACACCAAGGTGATCGATCACTTAGTGTATGCAGCACGCATCGGCAAGCAGGTTGCCGTGGTGGTTGAATTGAAGGCACGCTTCGACGAAGCCGCCAATATCCGCTGGGCGGCACGCATGGAGGAAGCGGGCATCCATGTGACCTATGGTGTGGTTGGTCTGAAGACGCATTCCAAGATCGTCTTGGTGGTGCGCAACGACTACAATGGCTTGAAGCGCTATCTACATATCGGCACCGGCAACTATCATGCAGGCACCGCGCGCCTGTACTCCGACCTGGGGATCCTGACTGATGACCGGGATCTCGGGCGCGATGCGACGGAGCTGTTCAATTATCTGACCACGGGTTATACCCCAGAGCGCTACTATCGCAAGTTGCTGCCGGCACCCAAGGTACTCAAGGCCGCATTGCTAGCACGCATCGAGCGCGAGCGTGCATCGCACAGCGCCGACAATCCAGGCCTTATCCAATTCAAGATGAATGCCCTGGAGGACGTCGACATCACGCGTGCCCTTTACGAAGCGAGCCGCGACGGTGTGCGAGTGGATCTTATCGTGCGTGACACCTGTCGTCTGCGACCCGGCGTGCCGGGTCTGTCGGAAAGCGCACGCGTGATCAGCATCGTCGGTCGTTTTCTCGAGCACACCCGGATTTATTATTTTAAAAATGGCGGTGAAGAGGAATACTTCATCGGCTCTGCCGATTGTATGAAGCGCAATCTCGAATCGCGCATCGAGGTCGTTACCCCGGTGGTCGGCGAGGGACTGCGCGCCGAGCTGCGGTTCATGCTCGATAGTCAGTTGGAGGATTATCGCAACGGCTGGGAGATGCAATCGGACGGCAACTATATCCGGCGAGTTCCGCGCGATGAGCACGATGAAATCGGCTCGCAACGAAAACTGATGGATCGTGCCAAAAAACGAGTCAAGCAGGTCACGCGCTACCAAAAGGGCAAGGCGCGGCGACCGGTTGCGGGCCGCAATTTGCGCTAGGCGCGCAGCATGTGACGCTGTGCTGTAGGGTGCCGAGGTGTGCTAGGACGCTCCCTCACCCAATGTGCTGCGCGATTGGGGAGCAATCTTGTAACAAGGATCTAACGATGACGGCAGAAACCGATCACACGATGGCACAGGCAGCTCCGAAGCGAGGCCTGCGCGCGAGTCACCTGGCTTGGATCGTCCTGGGGACCATCCTAGTCACCGCTGCGGTGACATACTGGGCACTGCGTACCTACATCTATGCGAAGGACTTCGAGCCTGTCGAATTGAGCGCGAAGGAGCAGCGTGCGCTGGATACCAAACTCATGGCGCTGGGATACGATCCAGGCCCCACACCAACGACTGGTAACGATGCGGCCGATCCTGAGACCGATCAGGAGTGGCTGCGACCAGAGAAGTATAATGAGCTGGCCACACGCCGCGAGGTCGGTTTCAGCGAGCGCGAGCTCAACGCGATGATCGCGAACAATCCGGATCTGGCCCGTAAGCTGTCTCTCGATCTGGCCAACGATTTGGTCAGTGCCCGCCTATTGGTGCCGGTCGACCAGGACTTCCCGGTCTTGGGCGGCAAGACCTTGCGGGTTTCGGCCGGCGTCGAGATGGCTTTCCGCGACACACGGCCCGTCGTGGTGCTAAAAGGCGTCAGTATCATGGGGGTACCCGTGCCCAGCGCCTGGATGGGGGGGCTGAAGAACATCGACCTGATCAGCGAGTTCGGTGATCAAAACGGATTTTGGCAGGGCTTTGCCGGCGGGGTGGAAGACATCCGGGTCGAGCAAGGTCGCCTCAAGGTGAAGCTGCGAGAGTAGCGTGGTCGGATTGCGGTAGTGGCTGATGTGCGCCGCGCTTTGGTTGTTTAGCAGTGAGAAGTAGGCATGGATTTAGATAGCGAAGCGCGCGCGCTTAGCTTGCGAACGATATGGCTAGTGGCGACCGCGGTGTTGTCGCTGGTGCTGATTGTATTCGGGTTGTGGGCGCTTGGCGGTGCCATCTACGTCGCCTGGGGGTTGTTTCACGACCCTGCTGGGGTTGCCCATTTCGCCAGCTATCTTCTCGAAACCACGCACTTGGAAACCTATCTCGCCGGGGCTGGGGCCGGTGCGGTGCAGTACCTGGCCCTGATCACCGTAATTTTGCTGTTGTTGGTCCTCGGCAAGCTGGGTGCTTGGGCGGTCAGCGCTGGGGCGCTCTTGCTGCCGTCGCGACGCCAGTAAGTTACGGGTTGCCGAGGCATACCGCGGCCGCTTCCTATACTTGTCAAGGGCCCTGCCCGACAGTACGCAAAGTTTGCTGATCGTAGGATATGGGCCGGGGGGCGGACGCTTGTCGGAACCAGGAACCGGGCAGTCAGGTGGGCCGGACGAACAGCGGATCCGGACACAGGGTGAGCGCTTGCTGGCTGCAGCGCGCACTCAGGCACGTACCCTGTCCCTGGCTGAGCGTTGGGTCGAGGGCCTGCTCGATCGCTTGAATGCGGATCCGGCCTTTCGGGTCCAGGCCCTGCGCTTTATCGACGTGCTACCGAGTCTGACCGACGATTCGGAACTGGTACGTCTGTTCAACGAATACTTCGATACCGATCAATTTCCATTGCCGCGCTTTGGTGGCTTGGCGTTGCAGGCCGGCCGCCTGCTCGGTGAGCATGCGCTTGCCGCGATGATCCGGCATGCGGCAGAGATGCTGTCGCGTCAGTTCCTGGCCGGGCAGGATGCGGGCAGCGTCTTGGCGCGAGTGGCGGAACTCGAGGCCCTGGGCCGTCAGGTATCGCTCGACCGGGTCGGCGAGGTGATCCTGTCGGAGTCGGAGGCAGAGCAGTATCTGCAGGCCAACCTCGACCTGATCGCAGCTGCGGTTGCCGCCGGTCGGTCGGCCTTGCACCTCTCGGTCAAGCTGTCTGCGCTGTATTCTCGTGCGGCCGCGCACAACCTGGATCACAGCGTGGAAAAGGTGCTGGCGCGCTTGCTGAGACTGGCGCGGGCGGCGCGTGACGCCGGTGCTGCGATCACGCTGGATATGGAGGACTACGATCGGCGCCCACTCATCCTGGCGGTGTTCCAGCGGTGGGTAACCCACCCAGAGTTTGCCGATTGGCCGGGCGCTGGTGTCGCGCTGCAGGCCTATCTGCGCGATGCGCCGGCTGACCTAGAAGATCTGATCGCACTGGCTGGGCGCCGCGCCGCGCCATTTGGCGTCCGTTTGGTGCGTGGCGCCTACTGGGACCAAGAGTGTATCCGTGCGCAACAGCATGGCTGGCCGATTCCGGTTTGGCGCCGTCAGTGGGAGACCGATCAGACCTATGAGGCCTGCACCGAACGCTTGATCGCCGCGCATCCGCTGATCCACTGTGCGATTGCCACCCACAACCCGCGCAGCCTGGCGTATGCCATGGCCTGTGCCGAGCGGCATGGGCGCAGCAGCAGCGAGCTCGAGATCCAGATGCTCTATGGGATGGCCGAGCCACTCCAAGATGCCTTGCAGTCGCTGGGTTACACGGTGCGGGTGTATCTGCCGTTCGGCGAGCCGATCCCCGGAATGGCCTATCTGGTCCGTCGCCTACTGGAAAATTCCAGCAGTCAGTCGCTCGCCCGCCTGTCCTTGGCCGGTGAGGCCGATGCCCCCGTCTTGCTGGGTGCGCCGGTGGCGATGCCCGATGGTGAAGCGGCAGAGGAGCACCCGGCTTTCGTCAACCAAGCCCCGCGGCGCTTTGTCACCGAACCCGAACGGCAGGCGTTCGCCAATGCGATCGAACGGGTACGCGGCGAGCTCGGCGGCGAGTATTCACTATCGATCGGTGCCCAGGAGCAGACCACCGCGAGTTGCATCGAGTCGCTGTGCCCGGCTGAGCCGGCGTTGCTGGTTGGTAGTGTGGCGGCTGCGGGCCATAGCGAGGTCGATCAGGCGTTGCAGGCCGCTGCGGATGCCTTCCCCAGCTGGCGCGAACACCCCGTGGGTGCCCGTGCTGACCTGCTGCGCGCGGCGGCACAGCGGCTGTGCACGATGCGCGATGAGTTCGCTGCCTGGGAGATTTTCGAGGTCGGCAAGACCTGGACCGAGGCCGACGCCGATGTCTGTGAGGCGATCGATTTCCTCCGCTACTATGCGGACCAGGCCGAACGCCTGGCCGAAGATCGCGGCGTTCGGCTCCCCGGCGAAGACAATCGCCATGGCTATCAGCCGCGCGGTATCGGCGTGGTGATTCCGCCATGGAACTTCCCGTTGGCCATCTTGACGGGGATGCTCGCAGCCACCCTGGTCAGCGGCAATTGCGCGATCCTCAAGCCAGCGTCCGACAGTCCGGTGGTCGCGGCACGCTTGGTGCGGCTGCTGCGTGAGATCGGCGTTCCGCCGGGCGTGCTCGGATTCATACCCGGCCGTGGGGCCGAGGTCGGTGACTATCTGGTGACCCATGCGGCTGTCCATCTGGTCGCCTTCACAGGTTCGCGTGAGGTCGGCTGTGGTTTGCTGCAGCGTGCCGCGACCCTGGCGCCCCGCCAGCGGTATATCAAGCGGGTGATCGCCGAAATGGGCGGTAAGAATGCGATTATCGTCGATGCCAGCGCCGATCCGGACGAGGCGACGGCCGGAATTCTGCAGTCGGCGTTTGGCTTTCAGGGTCAGAAATGCAGCGCCTGCTCACGGGTGATCGTGGTCGGCGATTTGCACGATGGCTTGGTCGACCGACTGGTGGCGGCCACCAGCGACTTGGTGATCGATCTGCCATGGCAGCCGCACACCGACCTCGGCCCGGTGATCAACTGCGCCGCGCGCGAACGGATCGAGACGATCATCACCGAGTCGCGGCAATGGGGTCGCCCTGTGTATCGTGGCCTGTTGCCGCAGGACCTGCAGGGCCATTTTGTGGCACCGGCGGTCTTCGACGGCGTGGATCCGGCCAGCCCGTTGGCGCAGCGTGAGATCTTTGGTCCGGTGCTGGCAGTGATCAAGTGCCGCGACTTTGATCAGGCCTTGGCGATCGCCAATGACACCGACTACGCTCTGACCGGCGGCGTCTATTCGCGCAGCCCGGCCCATCTGCGTAAGGCCGCCGAGCGCTTCCGAGTCGGTAATCTCTACCTGAATCGGGGGATAACAGGGGCGCTGGTGGCGCGCCAGCCATTCGGTGGTTTCAAACTCAGCGGGGTCGGCAGCAAGGCCGGTGGTCCGGATTACCTATTGCAGTTCATGGAAGCACGCTGTGTCACCGAGAACACGCTGCGGCGCGGCGTGGCGCCCGAGTTGTGAGCGGGTCGGTGATACGGCGAGGATGTCGGGATCAGCCCTCCAGGGCATATAGCCATGTCGTGGTGCCCGGTTCTACGGCATCTGCCTCGCGCAAATAGGCCGCCAGCTCATCCGCAGGCATCGGGCGGGCAAACAACCAGCCCTGAACGAGATCACAGCCCATGCTACGCAGCAGTGCGAGCTGCTGTAAATCTTCAACGCCTTCGGCGATGACGCGCATCGACAGGCTGTGCGCGAGGTCGATGATCGCTCTGGAGATGTCGCGATCGTTGGCGTCGTGTTCGATGTCCTTGACGAATGAACGATCGATCTTGAGGGTCTCGGTTGGCAGTCTCTTGAGATAGCTCAATGAGGAATAGCCAGTCCCGAAGTCGTCGATCGCCGACTGCACCCCGAGTGCTTGCAGTGCGCGTAAGACATCGATGGTCTCTTTCGGCTCGCGCATTGCTGTGGATTCGGTGACTTCCAGTGATAACAGGCTGGCCGGTACCTGGTATTTCCGCATCGCTGTGACGAAGCACTGCTGTAATTTCTGATCGTCTAGATGTTGCGCCGAGATATTGACCGACACCGGAACCAGCGGTAAGCCGTCTTCTGCCCAGTTGCGCAGGTGTCGGCATGCCTCATCGATGACCCAATTCTCGAGATCGGTAATCAGGCCGACCTCCTCGGCGACCTCAATGAACTGATCAGGTGTCACCAGGCCACGCTGCGGGTGCTTCCAGCGAACCAATGCCTCCAGTGAGACCGGCTTACCTGACTCACAGCTGACTATCGGCTGGAAGTGGAGCTGCAGTTGCCCTAGTCGGATCGCTTCGCGCAACTCGGATTCCACTACGATACGCTCGTTCACCAGTAACTGGGTTGCCTCGTCCCAGAAGCGGTAGCAGCCTTTGCCGGTGGCCTTTGCAAGGTACATTGCGGTGTCTGCCTTGCGAACGGCCTCTTCAAAGTCTTGCGCCTGCTGGGGCAACACACAGATACCGATACTGACGCCGATGTGTACCTTCTGGCGCTTTAGGATAAATGGCCGACTCAGTGCGTCGATGATGCGTGACGCGATGCCACTGATGGGGAATTCATCGTTTAAGTCGAACAACGCGATAGCGAATTCGTCACCGCCCTGTCGCGAGGCGATATCGTCTTCGCGGATTTCCGCAGAAATTCGCTCCGCGGCACGCACCAGCAGGTCGTCGCCACTCATATGGCCGAGCGAATCATTGACGAACTTGAAGCGGTCGAGATCAAGGTACAAGAGTGCGTGCCTGCGTTGGCGGGGTGCACCCTCGGCGATACGCTGCTCAACCTCCTCCTTGAACATTCGGCGGTTTGGTAGCCCGGTCAATTGGTCGAAATAGGCGAGTTGCTGGAGTTGTTCTTCGGCCTCTTTGAGCTTGCTGATGTCGGAGAATATGCCGACATAGTGTGTCAGCTCGCCAGCATCGTTGTTAATCGTGCTGAAATTGATCCAGATGACCCGGCTGTTCTGGTCTTGTGTGCTGACACGCATTTCACCCCACCATTCACCATCCGTGGTCAATTGGGCGACGAAATCTTGGTTGAAGCAGGTACAAGACCCTTGTGCCGGCATCTTCCGTAGGTTCTGTCCGATTACTTTGGTGAGTTCGCAGCCGAGCAGGTCACACAGTGCCCGATTGGAGTCCATGATGCGCAGTCCCGCATCGGTGACCATGATGCCTTGGGTTGAGACATCAAATATCCGCTGGGCCAGCCGCAGGCGGTTTTCAGCGGCATTTCGATCAGTGATGTCACGGAACGACCATACCCGGCCGATCGGCTCGCCATGCGATAGTTGGGGACGGGTAAAGCGTTCGAGAATACGCCCGTCGATCAGCTCCACGGTGTCGATGCTCTCCTCCATTGAATCGTTGTACAGCGCACTTACCTTGCTGTTGAACGCGCCCGGATCAACGACTTTGCCCAGTAGATCCTCGAGCACTAGGTCGTCATCGCCGCTGGCCAGCACGCTGGCCGACGGACGCCATATCTCGGTGAAGTTGTGATTGAACTTGACCACGTGTCCCTGGTTGTCGACGACGAGGATCCCCTCTTCGATGGCATCGAAGGTCGTGTCAAGCAAAGAGAACGCATGTTCGAGTTCGCGTTTGGCGGCCTTGTTCAGTTCGAGCTGTTCCTCGAGCACCTGATAGCGGTCATTCAGTTCCTGAGAGCTCAGTTCCAGCGAGCGTTCGAGCAACTGACGGTCTTGGTCATTTTGTGTATAGGTCTGATCGATAGCCGCGATCAAGCGCTGCAAGTCGGCGGGTACCTCCCGGTCTGGGTAGTAGCGACGCAACTGTCTTTTTAACAGGGGGTGCACGATCAGTCTTCGGCAAGCGTGGTGATCGTCATAGTCTGGTTGTGCAGGTCACACTTACCGGCGGCGAGTGGCGACAGCTCACCATAGGAATAGAAGCCGGTAATTTGGGCATCTGGTCCGAGTACCTCACGGACCGCTTCGACTTCTTCTTCAATGCGGTCCCCCAAAACCATCTTCCTACCAACGCAGCTGATCAGGAGCGCAACATCCGCGGGCTGTGCCAGTCGCTGACGGGACTGGGTGGCCGCATCATGCGCGCCATCTACGAGGCGGTCGAAATTGGCCTTCATCAAGCGTGCCTGGGTCCCCACCGGGATGGAGCCGGCGAACGTCATGCTCTGGGCCTGTTCATCTACCGCGAGCAGGGTCCTTACCAGTTCCTGGCCAGCGTTTTCGGTCTCGATGCTGAGCGGGAACAATAGCCCGCTGGCTGGCAGGTCCTTGGCGTAATCACCGAGGTAGCGTTTGTACAACTCGAGCGCCGATTGATTGTCCAATTCGTAGAGTACATTGCCCTCGGCTCGGGTCACTTTGCGGGTCGGTCCAAATGCGTCCCAGCCACCGAGCGAGCCGTGCCCGAGCCGGACGCGATCACCGTAGAAACCGACCGCGAGGATAGCATCTCGGTATACCTCGCCGGCATGGAATAGCGCCGTTTGCGCGAATCGTGCGCCGTCGCCGGCCAGTCCACCGGTCACTAGTACCTCGGGTGGAATTACATCGCGTATGGTCGCGGCCAGCTCCGAACCATTGATTGCTAGACCATCGGCCAGAACCAACAGGTAGCGCAGCCTGTCTTCGGGGAAGCGAGTGCCCAGGCCGCGAACTGCTGCAGCCGTGTCGGTACCCTCGAGCCGCACGAGTTCGGCTTGCACCCGTGTCGATTCAAAGCGCATCGCGATGCCGACGATGGTGGCATCAGAAACGGTGGTGTCTAGGATTTCGCCTGCGGTGCTACAGCCGACGACAACCGCCTTTGGATAGGCCTCCTCAATTGAGAGAAGCGCCCCGGACCACTGTTTAGCCAGGTCCCCAGATGCGAACACCAGCACCAGATCAGCATCCTCGGTCATCGGGAGGGCCTCTGGGTCAAAGCCAGATTCTCGCGACCAGCAAAAGGTTGCGCTATCAATCGTCATCGACCACCTCTCGTTCCCGTTCTTGGCGGGGGCGCAAACCGGGTGCCCGTGTCGGGCAATATGCCCCCATCAACCACCGCGGCTCCTCCAGTCCTTAGCGGTTACCGGCGAAACGGCTTGAGCCACGGGGTGGCCGTTCCCACTGGGGTACGTATGAGTCGTTCAAGGATTCTTGGGCGGCATGAAAGCGCCAGGCGAGCTGGACAGCGCACTCGCGTCGCGGTCGGTATGATCTTGTGGTCGAGAGCCAGGCCTTGGAGGGCCCTGCGGTTGACCGCGGGTCGGCCGCACTGCATCGCAGGGCGAGCGAACCAACACAAAATGCTTAGGCTAGGAGATTCTCCAAGATCCGTTCGTACATCGCCGACAGGGTATCCAGGTCATCGACGGCGACACATTCGTTGATCTGATGGATGGTCGCGTTGCAGGGGCCGAGTTCCAACACTTGGGCGCCGGTCGGTGCGATGAAGCGACCGTCGGAGGTTCCACCGGCAGTCGAGAGTTCAGTTTGCAGGCCACTGACCGCGGTGATGGCTTTTTGCGCCGCCTCGACCAGTTCGCCTTGCGGGGTCAAGAACGGCAGGCCCGATAGCGTCCAGTCGATGCGGTAGTCCAGGCCATGGCCATCGAGCAGGGCCTCGATCCGCTGGCGCAGGTCTTGTTCGTTGCTCTCGGTCGAGTAACGCAGGTTGAAGGTGATCTCGCAGCTCGCCGGGATGACATTGGTCGCGCCGGTGCCGGCGTGGATGTTCGAGATCTGCAGTGTGGTCGCCGGGAAGAACGCATTGCCTTGGTCCCACTGGGTGCTGGCCAACTCGGCCAGCGCCGGTGCCACCTCGTGCACCGGGTTGCGTGCCAGGTGGGGGTAGGCGACATGGCCTTGGATACCGGCCACATGCAGTACGCCGCCGAGCGAACCGCGCCGGCCGTTCCTGACCACGTCGCCCACCCGGTCGGTCGACGAGGGCTCGCCCACCAGGCACCAGTCGATCTTCTCATTGCGCGCCTCGAGGGTGTCGACCACCTTGGTCGTCCCGTTTATCGAGGGACCTTCTTCGTCGCTGGTGATCAAAAAGGCGATCGCACCCTTGTGGTCGGGGTGTGCGGCGATAAAACGTTCGCTGGCGGTGAGCATCGCTGCCAAAGAACCTTTCATGTCGGTTGCGCCGCGTCCGTACAGCATGCCGTCGCGGATCTCGGGTTGGAACGGCGGCGAATGCCAGTCTTCCAGCGGACCCGTGGGTACGACGTCGGTATGTCCGGCGAAACAGAACACCGGACCTTTGTCGCCGCGGCGCGCCCAGAGGTTGTCGACCTCACCAAAACGCAGCCGTTCTTCGCGAAAGCCGAGCTTGGCCAGGCGCTGCATCATCAGATCTTGGCAGCCGGCATCCTCCGGGGTCACCGAGGCGCGCTGGATCAGTGCAATTGCGAGGTCGAGAGTTTGGCTCATACTGGCGGTACCTGGTTGTTCGAGGCCGCGGCGGGCAGGATCGGTGATCGATTCAAGCGGTGTCTCTTTGATTAAAGCAAGATGCGTTCGTATTGCTCGGGTTTGAACCCGACATGCCTGGTGGTACCTGTGTCCAGCACCGGGCGTTTGATAATGCTCGGTGTTTCAAGCATCAACGCGACTGCCGAGGCCTCGTCGATCCGGTCCTTGACGTCTTGCGGCACCTTGCGCCACATCATCCCACGTCTGTTGAGCAGCACTTCCCAGCCGAGTTCGGCGACCCATGCACGCAGTGTGGGTTCATCGAGGCCGGCCTTTTTGTAGTCGTGCAATGCGTACGCGATCTCATGGTCCTTCAGCCAGGCGTGGGCCTTCTTCATGGAGTCGCAGTTGGGGATACCGTACAGGGTGATCATCGACAGAGACCTGCGAGCCGGTAGGTGTTTGGGCGCTGCAAGGCCATCAGATGTCGCGCAGTAGTTCGTTGATCCCGATCTTAGAGCGGGTCTTTTCATCGACGCGTTTGACGATCACGGCACAGTACAGACTGTATTTGCCATCTTTTGAAGGCAGATTGCCGGGCACGACTACAGAGCCAGCCGGTATCCGTCCGTATGAGATGGTGTCGTTCTCACGGTCGTAGATGCGGGTCGATTGACCAATGTAGACACCCATTGAGATCACCGCCCCTTCACCCACGATCACGCCTTCCACCACCTCAGAGCGTGCACCGATGAAACAGTTGTCTTCGATGATGGTCGGGGCGGCTTGCAGCGGCTCGAGCACGCCGCCGATCCCGACGCCCCCGGCCAGATGCACGTTGCGGCCGATCTGTGCGCAGGACCCGACGGTCGCCCAAGTGTCGACCATGGTGCCGGAATCGACATAGGCACCGATGTTGACGTACGACGGCATCAGTACGCAGCTCGATGCGATATAGCAGCCCTTGCGTGCGGTAGCCGGTGGGACGACGCGTACACCGCCCTCGCGGAAGGCCCGTGAGTTGTAATCGGCGTATTTCGATTCAACCTTGTCGTAGTAGTTGGTAAAGCCGCCCTTGATGAAATCGTTGTCGTTGATGCGAAACGACAACAGCACGGCCTTCTTCACCCACTCGTTGACGATCCAATCGTCACCCTGTTTTTCGGCGACCCGGATCTCGCCACGGTCGAGCTGCTCGATCGCCTCCATGGTCGCGTCATGCACAGTGGTACTGACGTTGCGTGGGGTGATCTCGGCGCGCTGCTCGAAGGCCTCGACGATGATCGACTGGATGTCACTCATGGTGTTCTCCTAATTCGGTTGTTAATTTTCTAGAGTCCGCCGACGAACGCTCGGATGCGCTTGGCGGCCTCGATACATTCTTTGGTCTCTGCGACCAGCGCAATTCGCACATGCCCGGCGCCTGGATTGTGTCCATCGACATCACGTGACAGGTAGCGTCCGGGCAAGACGGTGACATTGTGTTGCTGGTAAAGCGCCTGGCTAAAATGCTCGTCGTCCATCGGTGTGCGTGGCCAGAGATAGAAGCCGGCATCGGGGAAATTGACCTCCAGACAGCCAGTGAGTGCGCTCAAGAACGCATCGAATTTCTCGCGATACAGGCGCCGGTTTTCGCGCACGTGTTGCTCGTCACTCCAGGCGGCTATGCTGGCGTATTGATGGTGCAGCGGCAAGGCACAGCCTTGATAGGTGCGGTAGCGTAGGAACTTGGCCATGATCTTTGGGTCGCCGGCGACAAAGCCAGAGCGCAAGCCCGGCGAATTGGAGCGCTTCGATAGGCTGTGAAAGACCAGGCAACGTCGGTAGTCGGTATTGCCGCATGCCGCGGCTGCCTGTAGCAGGCCGGTCGGTGGATGGGCCTCGTCGAGATAGATCTCTGAATAGCATTCATCGGCGGCGATGATGAAATCGTGTCGCTCGGCCATCTCCAATAGCCACTGCAGGATGTCTTGCGTGAGCACCGCGCCGGTCGGGTTACCTGGTGAGCACAGATACAGCAGCTGGCAATCTTGCCAAACGGCTTCGGTGACCGCGTCGAAGTCTGGTCGGTAGCCATTATCGGACACACAGGGAATGAAGTGCGGTGCTGCGCCGGCGAGCAGTGCTGCACCCTCGTAGATCTGATAGAAGGGATTGGGGAGTAGCACCTTGGCCGATCGTCGCCGATCGATGGTCGCCTGGGCAATCGCGAACAGGGCCTCGCGCGTGCCGGCCACAGGTAGGACATGTTGTTGGGGGTCGAGCGAGTCGGGCGGCAGGTCGAAACGCCGCGTCAGCCAGGCACAGATCGCTTGGCGCAGTGCTAGGCTGCCCTTGCTCGGGGCATAGCTGGCGAGGCCCGGTTCCAGGTGTTGTTGCAGGGCTGCCGAGATCAGCGCCGGTGTGGCATGCTTGGGTTCGCCGATCGACAAAGTGATCGGCGATTTGCCTGACGGCGTGATACCGGACTTGAGCGCGGCAAGGCGTTCGAACGGATAGGGTTGCAGTCTTTCCAGGTCGGGGTTCATGTGGCAGGCGGCGGACAATCGGGCGGTGGATTATAGGCGATCGCCCTTGTGAATGCTGTGCGTGACCGCTTCGGACCGACCCTGGCGCTGCTGTATTCGGCGAGCTTTTGGGGCGTTGTCTGGTACCCCACGCGTATCTTCGAGGGGCAGGGGATACAGGGTGCCTGGCTGACTTTGGTCGCCTATGCTGCGGCCTTGTTCGTCTTTGCGCCCTTTGCCCGCCTGTCGTTCGCGCGCCTGCGTTATCGCCCCGCGGATACCCTGGGGTTACTGCTGGCGGCTGGGTGGACCAATGTTGCCTTTATCCTGGCGGTGATCGAGGGCGAGGTAGTGCGGGTCGTGCTGCTGTTTTACTTGTCCCCGATCTGGACCGTGTTGTTCGGTCGCTGGCTGTTGGGTGAGGCCTGGGGCCGGCAGACTTGGCTGATGCTCGGCCTGGGTATGGGCGGCACCCTGATCATGCTCTGGGATCCAAGGTTTGGCCAGGTGCCGCTAAATCGCGCTGACCTGTTGGCTGTTAGCGCCGGGTTTGCGTTCGCGCTCAACAATGTATTGACACGCCGGATCACCCATCTTGGGGTGACGGAGAAGACTTGCGTCGCCTGGCTTGGCGTAATCGTGGTCTCGGTTGCGATGGTGTTGGTCTGGTCGACACCCTGGCCGCAGGCGTCGGCGCAGGCCTGGTCGGGCGTCATTGCCTTGGGTGTGTTCGGTTTCCTGTTATCAACCCTGACCGTGGTCTATGGTGTGAGCCACATGCCGGTGCAACGCTCGGCGGTGATCATGCTGTTCGAATTGATCGTCGGTGCAGCGACTGCCTGGTGGTGGGCCGGTGAGGTGGTCTCGGTCCAGGAATGGGTCGGTGGCATGTTGATCTTATCGGCAGCAACGATTGCGATCTTTCGCCAGGAGCCTCGGCAATGAGCAGGGTCATGGGCCTACACCATGTGAGTTTGATCGTGTCTGATACGCGGCGCGCAATGGCCTTCTATCAAGGTGTGTTCGGCCTAGAGCGAGACGACAGTCGGCCGGACTTGGGCTTTCCAGGTGCCTGGCTGCGCCTGGCCGATCGGCAAATCCATCTGCTCGAGCTGCCCAACCCGGACCCGGTCATAGACCGCCCTGCACACGGCGGCCGCGACCGGCATGTCGCGCTGTCGGTTAGCGATCTTGATGGATTTGCGCAGCGCCTGCGCGAGGCTGGGATCGCGTTCACGTTGAGTCGCTCGGGACGGCGTGCCCTGTTCTGCCGCGACCCGGACGGCAACGCCTGGGAATTGATCGAGGCACCGCATGATGGTGCGCCTGGGCCAGCGCCATAGCCTCTTCCGACATCGGCGACAGTGTGGTCGATCGGGATGCTGGGCACGCAGGCCCTTTCGGATGTCCTGCGACTCAGTCGTCGAGGATGCTGCGGATGGCTTCACTGATTGCTGCCAGGCGCTTCGGATCATCGATGGGACGGTCTTGGCGGTCGGTGATCGCGAAAGTGTCGCGTGCCTCGGCACCTGCCGTGGCAATGCGCGCATTGTGCACACGCAGGCGTTGGGCAGCGAAGGCTTGACCGACCAGCGACAGCAGGCCGGGGCGGCCGCTGGTCTTGAGTGTCAGCCTGGTGAGTCCGCGGCCTGCGTCTTGTTCAAAACTGATCTCGGACTGCGTCTGAAAGCTTTGAAGCTGGCGGGGTATACGCGGGCACCCAGTCGGTGGTTCGCCACCATTGAGGCGGTCTTCGACGAAATACCGGATCTCTCGTAGACGCTCATTGCCACTGATCTGCGAGCCGTCCTCTTCGAGCAGTAGGTAGCTGTTGATACTCAGCCCGCCTTCGGTCGCCTGGATGCGGGCGCCCAACACGTTCAGACTTAGCTGATCGAGCAGCGCGGTGGTATGGGCAAACAGGTCGTCACGATCCGGTCCGTACAGGAACAGCTCGGTGCAGCGATACTGGGTGTCACAACGTAGCTCGACATGGATACGGTCGATCGTCTTGCCCGGTGGCCAAAGCAACTGGGTGTGCCAGACGATGGCATCGGCGCTGTTCTGCAGAAAATAGTCGGTACTCAACGACTGCCAAAGGCGCTGCAGGTCATGGTCGTCGTAGCCGAGCTGCACGAGCTGGGCGCGGGCCTTCTCCTGACGCTCCGAGACCACTTCTTCTTGCTCGCGCGGTTGTTCGAGGCCGCGCTCGAGCGCGATCTCGGTCCGGGTGTGCAGATGATCCAGCAGCGCGGCCTTCCATGAGTTCCAACGTTTTGGATTGGTGCCGCGCATATCGGCAACCGTGAGCAGGTAGAGGTAATCCAGGCGAACAGGCGTACCGACTCGCATGGCGAATGCTTGGATCACTTCCGGATCGTCGATGTCGCTGTGTTGCGCGGTACGTGACATGACCAAGTGGTTTTCAACAAGCCAAGCGACCAGCTCGGCATCGTGTGTCGATAGGGCATGGTGTTGGCAGAATTTGCGCGCGTCATTGGCGCCGAGTTCGGAATGATCGCCGCCGCGTCCCTTGGCGATATCGTGGAACAGGCTGGCCAGATAGAGTAGCTCGGGTTTTGGTAGGCGCTTGAAGGTTTGGCTGCAGCGTGGACATTCGTCGCTGTGCTCTTCGAGTGTGAAGCGTCGCGCGTTGCGTAATACCATCAGTATGTGCTGGTCTACGGTGTAGACATGAAATAGATCGAACTGCATCAGACCGGTCACGGCGTTGAAGGCCGGTAGGTAGCGCTGCAGTATGCCGTAGCGGTGCATGCGGCGGGTCGCATGGGTGAGTCCGCGGGGCTGTCGGAAGATCTCGATGAACAGAGCGCGCGCCCGGATATCGTCTCGAAAGCGTTGGTCGATCAGGTGACGGTGTGCACGAAGGAGGCGGATCGTGCTGGCCCGTACGCCCTGAATCTGCGGTTGTTGTTGCAGCACCAGGAACAGTTCGAGCATCGCCAGCGGATAGCGAGAGAAGATGCCGGGATTGACGACCTCTAGATAGCCGCTGCGGGTCTGAAAGCGGCGGTTGATCTGGACCGGGTCGCCGAGCTTGTTGCCGAGTAAGATGGCCTCCTCGAAGAGCTGTAAGAGCATCTCGTTGAGGCGTTGCACCTGCATTGCGTGGCGGTAATAGTCCTGCATGAATTGCTCGACTGCGAGGTTGGCACTGGCATCTGTATAGCCGAACTGCTGGGCTAGCGCGCGCTGGTGCTCGAACAGCAGCCGGTCTTCGTGCCGCCCGGTCAGCAAGTGCAGTGCATAACGCAGCTGCCACAGGAATTCCTCGCCGTGTTTGATTTGTTGGTATTCGTGATCGTTCAGAAAACCATGATCGACGAGCGCCTGCATGGTGCTGACCCCAAAGTGGCGCTTGGCCACCCAGCCGATGGTCTGGATGTCGCGCAGGCCGCCAGGGCTTTCCTTTATGTTCGGTTCAAGGTCTTGGCCGCTGTCCTCGAACTTGGCATGCCGGGCGCGTTGTTCGTCCGCTTTGGCCGAGAAAAAGGCGGGGCTGGGCCAGATCTGCTCGGGGGCCGTGGCCTCCTGCAAGCGCTCGAAGAGTCGTGGATCGCCGGCGAGTAGGCGCGATTCGAGCAGGTTGGTGATCACGGTGATATCATTGCGGGCCCAGTCGATGCACTGCGTGAGGCTGCGCACACTGTGTCCGATCTCCAGGCCGATGTCCCATAGAAACATCACCAGTGGCTCAATGTGCTCGGCCAGTGTCTGTGGATCCCTAGCGGTGAGGATCAACACGTCGACATCGGATGCCGGGTGCAGCTCGCGTCGACCATAGCCACCAACGGCGATCAGGCTGGCCTCTGCCTCGACTGGCAGGAAATGCGACCAGGTGCTCTGCAGCACGGCATCGGTGAGCAGCGTGGCTTGTTGCACTAGCTGACTGGCCGGCGTGCCCTGGGAGAAGTGCTGTGCAAACTCGTCATAAGAGTCGCGCAGCAGCTGCTTGCAGGTGGCGAGAGCCGGTTCGCCACTGGCCAGTTGACGCTCAAACTCGGCCAGCAGGGCATCGGTCACAGCAGCTCTGTTCGCTGACGGCATGCACACAGCCTAACGACCGAAGGTGAGGGGTGCAACTTGGTCTTAGGTGTGGCTCAGCCGGTGGCTGCCTGGCGCTCTTCCTCGCGCAGCGTCAGTACCTGGTAGCCGCTAGATGTGACCAGCACCGTGTGCTCCCATTGCGCCGAGAGCTTGCGGTCCTTGGTGACGACGGTCCAGCCGTCCGGGAGCACTTTGACGTGGCGTTTGCCGGCGTTGACCA
This sequence comes from Chromatiales bacterium, assembly GCA_028284585.1. Classification (GTDB taxonomy): domain Bacteria; phylum Pseudomonadota; class Gammaproteobacteria; order Chromatiales; family Chromatiaceae; genus Thiosocius. The sequence goes on along the minus strand of JANQRK010000110.1, from coordinate 179,390 downwards.
TGGGTTCTATCGTGAACGTCATTCCGGCCTGCAGCGCGATGCCGGTGCCCGGCGACCCATAGTGCAGCACCTGGGGTTCCTCATGGAACCCGCGTCCGATCCCGTGACCACAGTATTCGTGCACGACTGAGTAACCGCTCGACTCGACGAAGCGCTGGATGGCGTGCCCGATATCCCCCAAGAGCGTGCCTGGCCTGACCAGCTCGATGCCGCGCCACATCGACTGGTAAGTAACATCGATCAGGCGCTGGGCGAGTATCGAGGGTTTACCCACGGTAAACATTTTGCTGGTATCGCCGTGGAACCCTTCCTTGATCACGGTGACGTCGATATTGATGATATCGCCGTTTTTTAGGACCTTAGCGCCAGGAATGCCATGGCAGACTTGGTGATTGACCGAGGTGCAGATGGATTTGGGAAACCCGCGGTAATTGAGCGGTGCCGGGATCGCCTGTTGCCGCTCGACGATGTACTCATGGCAGATTCGGTCCAGGTCTTCGGTGCTTATGCCTGGTTGGACGTGCTCGCCGACCATCTCGAGCACCTCGGACGCGAGGCGGCCCGCGGTTCGCATTTTCTCGATTTCGTCCGATGTTTTTATGATGACCGGCATCGGCACCCCTTAAAAAAACAGATTTGATGCAATAAATCAACATGTTGCCGTCAATTCGACATTGAGGCAGGCAGGTTAATATGGTATAAAACGCGCCGCTTGCGGGCAACGCCCGCGCGATGCCCGCGCTTTGCGGAGCAAATTAACGACACACACGTACCGTGATCCGGTGCCTGGGTGCCCAGTGAAAACTGGGTCGGTCGCTGGGGTACGTGGAGGCTTAACCCAATCTAACATTTCGGAGTACTCCATGAGTAACGTTTCCATGCGCCAGATGCTCGAGGCTGGCGTTCATTTCGGTCACCAGACCCGGTACTGGAACCCGAAGATGAGCCCGTTCATCTTCGGGCATCGCAACAAGATTCATATCGTCAACCTTGAAAGGACGCTGCCGCTCTTCAACGACGCGATGAATTTCGTCGGCAAGCTGGCCGCCAACGGCGGCAAAGTGATGTTCGTTGGGACCAAACGCTCGGCACGGGACGTGGTGCGCGAAGAGGCCGAGCGTTGCAACATGCCGTACGTGAACCACCGTTGGCTGGGCGGCATGTTGACCAACTTCAAGACCATCAAGCAATCGATCAAGCGGCTCAAAGAACTCGATGCGATGGACGCTGACGGGTCGCTGCTGGTGCGGTTCCACAAAAAAGAGGCGCTCACGCTGCGCCGCGAAAAAGACAAGCTGGAACGCAGCCTGGGCGGCATCAAAGACATGAATGGCCTGCCCGATGCCCTGTTTGTGGTCGATACTGGGCACGAGAAAATTGCCCTGGCCGAGGCCAAAAAGCTGGACATACCGGTGATTGGCGTAGTGGATACGAATAACGACCCGGAAGACGTCGACTATGTTATTCCGGGCAACGATGATGCAATTCGCGCCGTGCAGCTCTATGTCCAGGGTGCCTCTGCGGCGATCCTGGAGGGTCGCGCGGCTGCAGCGACGGCGGCGGCCTCCGCCGGCAGTAGCGAGGCGACGGAAACGGCAGCCGGCTAGGGCCTGTTCACACTTAAGTGAAAACAGGCCCTAGAAATCGGCCAACTCCAGTAGCGATGCGCCCCTGTCCGGCTCGCCGGCCGGGGGCCGTTTGTTATCGGCAAAAAATTCGTTATTCGAGGTGAATCAGCATGGCGATTACAGCTTCTTTGGTTAAGGAACTCCGCGAGCGCACGGGCGCCGGGATGATGGAGTGCAAAAAGGCGTTGACTGAGACCGACGGTGATATCGAAGCCGCCATTGATAACATGCGGAAGTCTGGACAGGCCAGGGCGGCCAAGAAGGCCGGGCGCACTGCAGCGGACGGCGTAATTATCATCGCGGGGTCAGCGGATGGGGCGCGTGCGGCGATGGTCGAGGTCAACTGTGAGACTGACTTCGTTGCTAAAGACGAGAATTTCAAATCGTTCGCCGAAGCGGTAGGTGATCGGATACTGGACAGCGACGTCGGCGATGTGGCGGCGCTGATGGACCAGCCGTTGCACCAGGGCGAAGACACCACGATCGAAGAGGCCCGTCAGGCCCTGGTGTCCAAGATCGGCGAGAACATGAATGTGCGTCGCTTCGCGCGCGTCGCGGCGCAGGGTAGGGTCTACAGCTATCGACATGGTGTGCGGATCGGTGTGATGGTCGACCTTGCCGGGGGGGATGAGGCGCTGGGGCGCGACCTGGCCATGCACATCGCGGCGAGCAATCCGGTTTGCGTGTCCGAGGACCAAGTACCCGCCGAGGTGCTGAACAAGGAGCGTGAGATCACCGAGGCCCAGGCCAAGGAGAGCGGTAAGCCGGACAATATCGTCGAGAAGATGGTCGAAGGCCGGATGCGCAAGTACCTCGGGGAGATAACGCTGCTGGGTCAGCCGTTTGTAAAAGACCCGGACACCAAGGTTGGTAAACTCCTGGAGCAACAGGGTGCAACCGTCAATGGCTTCACGCGATTTGAAGTCGGCGAAGGTATCGAGAAGAAGGTCGAGGACTTCCGGGAAGAGGTCATGGCCCAAGCCGCAGCGGCGCGTGCTGAGTGAGACCGCTGATTACGCAACGCTTGGCGCGGCTATGGCCAGTCCGCGGGCCACGATAAACCGAAGGGACTCCGATGCCTGACGACACAGTCCCGCGACGAATTCTGCTCAAGCTCAGCGGCGAAGCCCTGATGGGAGATGGCGAGTTCGGCATCGACCCCGAGGTGCTGGAACGCGTCGCCGGTGAGATCGCCGAGATCATGCGCAGTGGGGTCCAAGTCGCTCTGGTAATCGGCGGCGGGAATATCTTTCGCGGTGCTGGGCTGGCTGGTGGTGGGGTGGACCGGGTTGTCGGTGACCGAATCGGTATGCTGGCCACAGTCATGAATTCGCTTGCGATGCAAGATGCGTTGCACAAGCAAGCCGTGCATGCCCGCACGCTATCGGCGTTTCGGATCGATTCGGTATGCGAGCTGTACGATCGCGACAGCGCTGTCAGGCATCTCGAGTCCGGTCGGGCCGTCATACTTTCCGCCGGGACCGGTAACCCGTTCTTCACCACAGATTCAGCCGCCAGTCTGCGGGCCATCGAGATCGGCGCCAACCTTATGATCAAGGCGACCAAGGTCGACGGCGTGTTCACTGCTGATCCTGTCCACCATCCGGACGCCAAATTGTATCCTCGACTGAGTTACGATCGCGTCCTGCGAGAGGGCCTGGGCGTGATGGATGCCACGGCGGTGGTGCTGTGTAAGGAACATGATATGGCCTTGCGGGTGATGAACATCAATACACAGGGCGCATTGCAGCGCGTCGTGCGGGGTGAGTCCGTCGGCACCCTGGTTACGAGTGGAGAGGAGTCATGATTGACGACATCAAGAAAGACGCGGCGGGCCGCATGGCTAAGAGCGTCGAGTCCCTGAGCGACAACCTGGCTAAGGTGCGCACCGGTCGTGCTCACCCCAGCCTACTCGATCACCTGATGGTCTCGTATTACGGTGCTGATGTCCCACTAAAACAGGTTGCTAATGTCGGCGTAGAAGATGCGCGAACCATTACAGTTCAGCCGTATGAGCAGCAAATGGTCGCTGCCGTCGAGAAGGCCATAATGGAGTCCGATCTGGGCCTCAACCCGAACTCGGCCGGGACCATGATCCGAGTCCCCATGCCCGCGCTGACCGAGGAGAGGCGCCGCGATATGACTAAGATTGTCCGCCATGAAGCGGAGCAAGCGCGGGTGGCCGTGCGCAACATTCGGCGCGATGCCAATAATGACCTCAAGGCCTTGGTCAAGGATAAGTTGATTTCAGAGGACGATGAGCGTCGGGGTCAGGAAATAATCCAAAAACTGACCGATCAGCATGTCAAGGAAATCGACGAGTTGCTGGAGAAGAAAGAGAAAGACCTCATGTCAGTCTGAGGCCGGCGGGCGCTGGTCATGACCGAACAAGAGGAAGACATCGATATGATCCCCAAGGAGTCCAGTCTAGTACCGGAACATGTGGCGATCATCATGGATGGCAACGGGCGCTGGGCAGAGGCGCGCGGCGAGGCGCGGCATGCCGGGCACCGGGCGGGTGTTTCCTGCGTGCGTAGCACAGTCGAGGAGTGCCTGAGTCGCGGCGTCAAGGCACTGACCTTGTTTGCTTTCAGCAGCGAAAATTGGCGCCGTCCAGAGTCTGAGGTCAACTTCCTCATGGATTTGTTCCTCAGCGCGCTGCAGCGCGAAGTCAAGCGCATGCAGACCAACGACATCCGACTGCGAGTGATCGGTGATGTTGCGGCCTTCCCTGACAAGTTGCAAAAGCGCATCCGCGATACCGAGCATGCGACACAAGGCAATGATCGGCTGCTACTGCAGGTAGCAGCCAACTATGGCGGACGCTGGGATATCACCCAGGCGGCACGGCGTCTCGCCAGCGCGGTGCGCACCGGGGATTTGATGCCCACGGATATCGACGAGAAGGTGTTTGCGCGCGCCACCATGCTGAATGATCTGCCGGATCCGGATTTGTTCATCAGGACCGGGGGCGAGATGCGCATAAGCAACTTCATGTTATGGCACTGCGCCTATACCGAACTCTACTTCACACCCGTGCTATGGCCGGATTTTCTTGCACCCGAGTTCGTCAAGGCCTTGGATGAGTATGCCAAGCGACAGCGTCGCTTTGGTCAAATCAGCGCCCAAATCGAGCAGACCGACTAAATGCTGTGGCAGCGTGTGCTCACGGCACTGGTGCTGGCCCCGCTGGTCGTACTTGGCATCTTGTTTCTGCCTAGCGACCTGTTGGCCCTGGTGCTGGGTGCCCTTGTGTTACTTGGTGCTCAGGAGATGGCGGGTCTCTGTCATCTGCGGCGGCCTACGGCAATAGCCCTTTACTCAGCGGTGATTGCGGCCCTGTTGTGCTTGGTGTGGTGGGCCCTGCGTGCTGCGCCCTTGGCAGCGCTGCAATGGGCTATGGGCATCTGGTGGGTAACCATTACCCTGGTGCTGATCGCTCGGCGACGTGACCTGGTGCGGGTCGAACAGCGTCGACCAGCGATGCTACTGCTGGGTGGCCTGATCTTGGTGAGTGCCTGGATCTCGGTTGTCAGATTGCACGAAATGGGCGAGTACGGGCCACTGTTGGTGCTGTATCTTTTCGTCCTAATTTGGGGTGCCGATACCGCGGCGTATTTCGCCGGGCGGCGGTTCGGGACAACCAAGCTGTCGCCGTTCGTCAGTCCAGGTAAGACTTGGGCAGGCGCTGTTGGCGCCGCTGCCGCTACGGCCTTGCTAGGGGCGCTGCTGTCTATGAGCAGTGTGGCCGGCGATGCGCAGCCGCTGGGCGTAGTATTGCTCAGCTTGCTGGTAGCACTGGTGTCAATCGGCGGTGATTTGTTCGAGAGTCGCCTGAAGCGCGAGGCAGGAGTGAAAGACAGCGGATCACTACTGCCTGGGCACGGCGGCATACTCGATCGTATCGATAGTCTACTGGCCGCTGCACCTGTGTTCGCGCTAGGTGTTGGCCTTACTGGAGCCGGGACATGAAAACACTTTCCATCCTTGGGTCGACGGGCTCAATCGGCCACAGCACCCTGGACGTTGTGCGGCGCCATCCCGAGCGTTATCGGATCGTGGCGCTGAGTGCCAACACCGATGTACAAGAGATGCGCAAGCAATGCCAGGAGTGCCGACCCGAATTGGTCGCCATGGCCGATCCGAAAAGCGCCAAGGAACTCGAGAATGTCTTGCGTGAAGATCGATTACCGATCGAGGTGATGGCAGGCGCGGAGGGTCTACAGGCGGTCGCTACCCATCCTGATTCAACTGATCTAATGGCCGCCATCGTCGGTGCTGCCGGGCTGTTACCCACACTGGCTGCGGTGCATCTGGGGCGCCGTGTTTTATTGGCCAACAAGGAGACCCTGGTGGTTTCTGGGGCATTGTTCATGGAGGCTGCACGGGCTAGCGGTGCACGGGTTCTACCGATCGACAGTGAACACAATGCGATATTTCAGTGTATGCCACCAGACTTCGCCGATGGTCTTGGGAAAGTCGGAGTCGAACGGATCTTGCTAACCGCGTCAGGCGGTCCATTTCGACAGCGCTCACATGAAGAACTGCGTGATGTCACGCCGGATCAGGCCTGTGCCCATCCGAATTGGGACATGGGGCGCAAGATCTCGGTCGATTCGGCGACCATGATGAACAAGGGCCTGGAGGTGATCGAGGCACATTGGCTGTTCAACGCTAGCCCGGAGCAAATCCAGGTTGTGGTGCATCCACAGAGCGTGATCCACTCGATGGTCCAGTACACGGACGGCTCAGTGCTTGCACAGCTGGGCAATCCAGATATGCGTACGCCAATTGCTCATGCCTTGGCCTGGCCGGAGCGCCATACCTCTGGGGTGGCGCCGCTCGATCTGTTTGCGGTCGCTCGCCTGGACTTCGAACCGCCAGATCCCGAACGCTTTCCATGCCTGCGCTTGGCCTTCGAGGCCATCTATGCCGGCGGGACGGCACCCGCAGTGCTGAATGCAGCCAATGAGGTTGCGGTTGCGCACTTCCTTGCCGGTACCTTGCCGTTCACCGGGATAGCCGCAGTCGTCGAGCGGACCTTGGCGATGTCGCCACAGGGGCGGGCGGATGATCTTGATTCGCTGCTCTCCATCGACGCCGAGGCGCGCCGCCTGGCGGAACAACAAGCCATGCAGCAGGTCTGAACGGCCATGGAAGACCTGCTGCTGAAAATCATCGCATTCGTCATTGCGATCGCCTTGTTGGTGGCAGTGCACGAGTTTGGCCACTTTTGGGTGGCGCGGCGCCTCGGCGTCAAGGTGCTGCGTTTCTCGATCGGCTTTGGCCCGGCGCTGTGGCGGCGTCAACCGGCGCCCGACGAGCCTGAGTATGTCGTTGCGGCGATCCCGTTGGGCGGCTATGTGAAAATGTTGGACGAGCGTGAGGGGCCGGTGGAGGCGCGAGAACGGCATCGCGCGTTCAATCGCAAACCACTGTGGGCACGTTCGGCAATAGTAGTGGCCGGCCCGCTATTTAATTTCTTGTTTGCTATCGTGGCCTTTTGGGGGGTGCTAGTGCTCGGCGAGCCCGGATTGCGGCCTCTCATCGGCGAAGTGCAGCCGGATTCGAGCGCACAACGGGCCGGGTTGCAGGTCGGCGACGAAGTCTTATCGATCAATGGACAGCCAACGCCCACTTGGTCGCTCGCCGTACAGGGATTGGCCACGGGATCCGTGGGTGAATCGCAGTTGGTGATTCGGGTACGTGATGCCGCGGGAGACGAACAGGTCCGAATCATACCCTCAAGCGACATCGGTGATTTGGCCAAGCAGCGAAATTTGCTCGATCATCTCGGCATGTCGCCAGAGCGCCCAGTGCTGCCGCCAGTGTTCGGCAAGATACTTCCCGATGAGCCTGCCGAGCTGGCTGGATTGCAGGCTGGCGACCGCATCCTGTCGGCGGATGGAACGGCGGTGCCAAACTGGCGTTTCTGGGTAAGCTATGTCCGCGACCGGCCAGGCGTCACGATCGACCTAGTCATAGAGCGCGGCGGTCAGCGAATGCAGCTCGATCTGACGCCGGCACCGCACGTGCGGAATGAAGAGGTGGTAGGGCGGATCGGTGCTGCCTACCAACCAATGCCGGGCATAGAGGAACGCTACTCGGTGCACTACCGCACACCCTGGGGTGAGGCCATCCCCACTGCGGTGGCGCGAACTTGGGAATACTCTGTGCTGACCCTGAAGGTGATTTGGCGCGTACTCACAGGGCAGGCATCGGTGCATAATCTCAGCGGACCCATCACGATTGCCGATGTTGCGGGTAAGACCGCGAGCTATGGCTTTGTTTACTTTCTCAAGTTTCTCGCGATCGTCAGTGTAAGCCTCGGCGTTTTGAATCTGTTGCCGGTCCCAGTGCTCGATGGCGGCCACCTGGTGTACTTGGCTATCGAGGGGGTCAAGGGCAGCCCATTATCGGAGGCTGCGACGCTGCATGCTCAGAAGGTGGGGCTCGTGCTGCTGGTCGGCCTGATGAGCCTGGCTTTTTATGTCGATATTGTGCGCGTGCTCGACTGATTCGCAGTTGGTGCAGCCTACTTTTGGGTTGAGCGATACCCTATAATCGCGACTTTTCGGCCGGAGCGTCTCCCAGATGCGCACCAGCTGCAATCCAGGTGAGTTGGGTGTTCGAGAGAGTGCATATGCGGGCGAGACTGTGGTGGGTTTTTCTGCTTGGGCTCGTTCTCTCCGCGCCGACCCTTGCTGATGGGTTCCGGGTAGCCGATATCCGGGTCGAGGGCCTACAGCGCATCACCGCTGGCACAGTGTTCAACTATCTCCCGGTGAAGCCGGGCGATGAGATCGATTTCGATCGAACCTCCGACATCGTTCGTGCCCTGTACAAGACTGGTTTCTTCAAGGACGTGCGACTTGAAAAGGCTGGCGACGTGCTGGTCGTGGTTGTCACGGAGCGCCCCGCGATATCTGAAATCTCCTTCTCCGGCAACAAATCGATCGAGACCGAGGCTTTGAAGCAAGGTCTAAAGGACATCGGGCTGGCCGAAGGCAGGACCTTCGATCGTTCGGTGTTGGAGCGTATCGAACAGGAGCTGGAACGGCAGTATTTCAATCAAGGTAAATATGGGGTAGACCTGACGGCCACGGTGACCCCACTAGAGCGCAATCGGGTGTCCATCGACATAGATGTGGTCGAGGGCGCAACGGCGCTGATCAAGCAGATCAACATCGTCGGTAACAAAGCCTTCGACGAAGAAGATCTGCTGGATGACTTCGAACTGTCGACTGGCGGCTGGCTGTCGCGCTTTACGCGGGACAATCAATATTCTCGGCCCAAGCTGTCAGGTGACCTGGAGACCCTGCGTTCGTATTACCTCGATCGTGGCTACATCAACTTCAATATCGATTCTACCCAGGTCACAATCACGCCCGACAAAAAGGATATCTACATCACAATCAATGTTACCGAAGGTGATGTTTACAAGATCAGCGATATCCGGCTCGCCGGCGACCTAGTCAGTGAGACCGAGAGCTATTTCCCACTGATCCACTTGCGGCGTGGGCAACCGTTCGACCGCAAGGCAATCGTGGAGAGCAGTGATCGCGTTTCCGCGAAGCTGTCCGATCTGGGTTTCGCGTTTGCCAATGTCAACAGCATTCCCGAGATCGATGAGGACAATAAGACAGTCGCGATCACCTTCTTCGTCGACCCAGGTAGTCGCGCCTATGTGCGTCGTATCAATATTCGTGGCAATGAGCGGACCCGCGACGAGGTCATTCGACGGGAGTTCCGCCAAATGGAGTCGGCCTGGTTCTCTGGCGAGAAGCTTAAGCTTTCGCGCGAGCGCGCTCAGCGCACCGGGTATTTCGAGTCGGTCAATGTCGAGACGCCGACCGTGCAGGGTTCGGGTGACGAGGTCGATATCAACGTCGCCGTAGTCGAGAAGCCATCGGGCTCGCTGCTCGCCGGTGTGGGTTTCTCGCAATCGGATGGTGTGGTCGTCAATGCATCGATCAATCAAGACAACTTCGCGGGCACGGGTAAAAAGGTGTCTTTGGTATTGAAGACGAGCAGCGCCAATCAGCACTATCAAGTCTCCTACACCAACCCCTATTACACCGTTGACGGGATTAGCCGCGGATTCGATCTGAGCTTTCGTTCGATCGATTTCGATGACCTCGATACCGCGGACTACAAAACCGATGATCTGATCGCCGGCGTAAATTTCGGGATTCCTCTAAGCGAATTCAATCGCTTCGGCTTCGGTCTGTCGCTGCATCACATCGATTTCGAGGTGGGTAACGAGCCGTCCGAAGAGGTGCTGGCATTCGAAGAGCTTGAGGGGAACTCGTTCCTCAACCTCGAGACCATGCTGAATTGGCGACATGATTCGCGAGATTCTGCGATTTTTCCCAAGACCGGTTCCCTGCAGTCGTTGCGTGGCGAGGCCAGCATCCCCGGCAGTGACTTTAAGTATTTCAAAGTCTCTTACGAACACCGGCGCTACTGGAAACTGACGCAAGACTTGATCGTATCGGCACGCGGGGAGGTGGGGTATGGCGATGCCTACGGCGGCAGCTCAGAGCTGCCCCTGTGGGAGAAGTTCTATGCCGGAGGGCCGCGTACGCTGCGTGGTTACAAGGCGCGCTCGATCGGACCGCGTGATTCCCAGGGCGACCCGATCGGCGGCAATGTCCTGTACACGGGTAGCTTCGAGCTGCTGTTTCCGCCGCCATTCGGCGATGTCAGCGAGGCGATTCGATTGGCGACCTTCGTTGACTTCGGCAGTGTGATCGACACCGACCGGGACGATATCTTCGAAACCTCCGAACTGCGCTATTCGACCGGTTTCGGGTTTTCTTGGTTGTCGCCACTAGGTGCCCTTACGGTTAGCTATGCGGTTCCATTCCGAGCCGATAATCAAGACGAGGAAGAGGAGTTCCAGTTCTCGCTGGGTACGACCTTCTGAAGGACATGGAGATGTTAATGACGAATAGATGGGTAATCTTGCTGGTAGCGCTGGTGTGCAGCTTGAGTGGTGTCTCGCATGCGGCAGATGTCTCGGTAGCGGTCGTCGATGTGGTCCGTCTGCAGAGTGAGGCGCCGCAGGTTGGCCAGGTGCGCGCAAGGATCAAACAAGAATTTGCGGGGCGCGAGACCAAAGTGGCCGAGCAGGCGGCGCAGATTGCGCAGCTCGAAGAGAAGCTGGTGCGAGACCGATTGGACATCAGCGATGCCGAGGCGAAGAGTCTGCAACGCGATATCCGCTCGCGCACACTGCGATTGGAAAATGCCAAGGAAGAACTCGAGAGCGATCGTCGGTTGCGTTTGAGTGAGGAAATGGATCATCTGCGCCGCGTGCTATCCGAGGTGATTGCTGAAGTTGCGACAGTTGAAGAGCTTGATGTGGTACTCGAAAGTGGCGTTACCTGGGTATCCGAGCGGGCCAACATTACCGATAAGGTTCTTGCGCGCATGCGGGAGCTGAACGACGCCGAACAATGAGCCGCGTGGCCGTTGGGCATTCACTTCGACAGCTTGCCGAGATCGCTGGAGCAGAGCTGCGCGGCGACCCTGAGATAGTTGTCGACAGGGTTTCGACCTTGACGGATGCCGAGCGGGGGGCGATCAGCTTTCTCGCTAACTCTAGATACCGAAGCTATTTGTCTGGCACTCGCGCCTCAGCGGTGATACTTGCCGCCGAGGATGCGCCGGATTGCCCGGTACCCTGTCTGATTGCAGAGAATCCGGATCTCGCACGCGCGCGTGTGATGACGGCCTTGTATCCCGCTCCAGTCCCTGAGCCAGGGGTGCATCCGACGGCCTTTGTGGATCCGAGCGCACGGATCGCGCCCAGTGCCGTGATCGCGGCCAGTTGTTTCATTGGCCCGAACGTCGAGATCGCTGAGGACGTGCAGATCGGCCCGGGCTGTGTACTGTTGGACAATGTCATCATTGGCACGGGTTCGCGCTTGGTCGGCTCGGTCACACTGTGTGCTGACACCCAGCTTGGCCAGCGCTGCTTGATTCACCCAGGTGCGGTGATCGGCAGCGATGGTTTTGGTCTCGCGAATGACGAGGGCGTATGGGAAAAGATGCCGCAGGTCGGTCGGGCGGTCCTGGGTGATGATGTCGAGGTCGGGTCATGTACCTCGATCGATCGTGGTGCCATTGGCGATACCTCGATCAATGATGGCGTGAAGATCGACAGTCAGGTACATATCGCACACAACGTACAGATCGGTGAGCATACGGCGATTGCCGGTTGCTCCGCGGTGGCTGGATCTTCTCGTGTTGGCCGCTATTGCACCATAGCCGGCGGTGCAGGAATTACCGGGCATGTCGAATTGACCGATAGAGTCCACATCTCTGGCGCGAGTGCAGTTACCCGCTCGATAAAAAAGCCCGGTGCCTACACGGGCACTGTGCCCGCCATGGAGCACGCGACTTGGCTCAAGAACTTCGCCCGGTTGCGACAGCTGGATGATATGGTGCGACGCGTGAGGGCCTTGGAGCAGGAGTTGGCGGTGTTACGTGCACGCGACCAGACGCGGGATTGACCCGGATGATGAGCCCGATGGTCGATGTTCACGAACAGACGAAAAGCAGATCCTGGAGGCTGCGCTAGACGCTATGGACATTCATAAAATTCAGAGCCTGTTGCCGCATCGTTACCCTTTCCTATTGGTGGATCGTGTGCTCGAATGCAACCCTGGCGAGCGTCTGCTGGCCGTCAAGAATGTGTCCATCAACGAACCCTTTTTTCAAGGTCACTTCCCCAGCAAACCCGTGATGCCGGGCGTGCTGATTATCGAGGCCATGGCGCAGGCGACGGGCCTCCTTGCGATGGAAAGCGCCGACGTGCCGCAAGAGGCGATCTACTATCTGGTGGGCGTCGACAACGCGCGCTTCAAACGGCCAGTGGTACCCGGCGACCAACTCCTGGTCGAAGTACAAGTACGTAAGCACAAGCGTGATATCTGGGTGTTTGCTGCCGAGGCCACTGTCGAAGGCGCATTGGCGGCCTCGGCCGACATCATGTGCACGGCGCGGATTCTCTGAGCGTGATCGATCCGCATGCGCTGATCGATCCCAGCGCCGAGCTCGATGAGGGGGTGAAGGTCGGACCCTTCAGTGTGATTGGCCCCGGTGTCCGTATCGGCAAAGGGACTGAGATTGGCCCGCATGTGGTGTTGCGCGGCCCGAGCCGAATTGGCGAAGAAAATCGCATCTTTCAGTTTGCATCGATCGGTGAGGACCCACAGGATAAGAAGTATGCTGGCGAAACCACCTATCTGGAGATCGGCGATCGCAATCAGATCCGTGAGTTCGCCACCGTTCATCGCGGTACCGCGCAAGACCAGTCGTTGACCCGCATCGGCAGTGATAATCTCTTGATGGCCTACAGTCACGTCGCACACGATTGCCGTATCGGCGACCATGTTATCCTGGCCAATGCGGCCTCACTAGGCGGTCATGTCCATGTGGACGACTGGGCAATTCTCGGTGGCTTCAGTATTGTGCACCAGTTCTGTCGTATCGGCCGGCACAGCTTTAGCGCCATGGGGAGCGCCATCAGCAAGGATGTCCCACCATTCCTAATGGTTGGCGGCCATCCAGCGAAGCCACACGGCGTCAACAGCGAGGGCTTGAAGCGCCGCCAATTCAGTGCTGTACAACTCAGTGCTATAAGGCGCGCATACAAGACCCTATATACCTCGGGTTTAACGCTTGCGGCAGCGCGCGAGCAAATCGAGCTGGCCGCGAGCGAAAATGCCGAACTGCGTTTGATGGCTGATTTTCTGGCATCCAGCGAACGTAGTATCGTCCGTTGAGCGGCTGCTATGCTGCCGTTGCGGATCGGGATCATCGCTGCGGAGCCATCAGGAGACCTACTGGCCTGCGGCCTGATGAAGGCGCTGCGTGAGCAGTTGCCGGACGTGCAGTTCGAGGGTGTGTCCGGACCGCTGATGCGCGAGGTCGGTATTGAACAGTGGGAGAGCATGGACAGTCTCTCGGTGATGGGCTTGTTCGAGGTCATACAACATCTACCCCGCCTGCTGAGGCTCCGCGCGCGGCTCCTGGCGCGTTGGCGTGACACGCCGCCGGCGGTTTTCATCGGTGTCGATGCCCCGGATTTCAATCTCGAGCTCGAAAGCCGGCTACGTGCCGCGGGCACGCTAACCGTCCACTATGTCAGCCCGACGGTCTGGGCTTGGCGCACCGGCCGGGTGCGCAAGATCCGCCGCGCGGTCGATCTACTGTTGACGATTTTTCCGTTCGAACAAGACTTCCTCGCTGAGCATCGAGTGCCGAACCGCTATGTGGGTCATCCGCTGGCCTGCGATATGCCGCTCGAACCCGACCGTCGCGGTGCCCGGGCCGCGCTGGGGCTGGATGATAGCTTTCCAGTCCTCGCCGTGCTGCCGGGTAGCCGGTGCGGTGAGGTCGGTCGCCTAGCGCGGCCCTTTCTGCAGACCGCAGTGGCCTTGCGGCGCCGACTGCCGGATCTGCTGCTTGTGGTCCCGCTGGTCAGCCAGTCTACGGCGCGGCTGTTCGAGCAGGAGCTGCGGCTTGTGGCGCCGGATCTACCCGTGATCGTTTGCGAAGGGGCAAGCCGTCAGGCGCTTGCGGCAGCCGATGTGGTGTTGACCGCATCGGGAACCGCGACTCTCGAGGGTCTACTGAGCAAGCGGCCAATGGTCGTTGGCTACAAACTGCATGCGGCAACCTATTGGATGGCGCGTCTTTTCAAGCTGGTCAAGGTGCGGCATGTTGCGATGGCGAATTTGCTGGCCGGCGACCGTTTGGCCCCGGAGCTGATCCAGGGCGATTGTGAGCCGGCGCACTTGTTACCGCCGCTCGAGCGCTTCTTCGCGGAGCCGGCGCTGCGTGCTCGGATCGCCGGGCGCTATCGCGAGATCCATCAAAGCCTGCGGATCGACACCAATCACCAGGCAGCCGATGCCGTACTCGGGCTGCTGCGCGAGCATGGCTATGTGTGATGGCCGGATCTGCGGCGTCGACGAGGTCGGCCGGGGGCCACTGGCCGGTCCAGTGGTCGCCGCTGCCGTGGTGCTCGATCCACTGCAACCGATCAATGGCTTGGCGGACTCCAAGGTCCTGTCCGAAAGGCGTCGAGAGCAGCTGTATGCGGAGGTCTGTGAAAAGGCCTTGGCCTGGTCGCTCGGCCGCGCCGAGGTGGCCGAGATCGACACGATCAATATCCTGCAGGCTAGCCTGTTGGCGATGCAGCGGGCCGTGTCCGGCCTGGCCGTGCGTCCGCAGCATGCCCTGGTCGACGGCAACCGGCTGCCGAAACTGCCCTGTTCGGCGCGGGCGATCGTGGGCGGTGACGCGAGCGAACCCTGTATCTCGGCCGCGTCGATCATCGCCAAGGTGACCCGTGATCGTGAAATGGTGGCGCTCGACGCGCGCTATCCGGGTTATGGCCTGGCGCAGCACAAGGGGTACCCCACCAAACGCCACATCGAGGCCCTAGCACGGCTCGGTGTGAGCGAGATCCACCGTCGTACTTTCGCCCCGGTCCGGCGCTTGATCGAGTGATTGATCGCCCACGCTGCGGCCTGGCGCGGGGCTGCCGGCAGTGCTCGGCCGAGGTCGCCCGAGCGTCCTGGCAGAGGTCGCGAGTGCAGGGTATTCTTGAATCCCTTCCCGTGCATTTGAAGAGGGTCTGAGCCACGCCATGGCCGCGCAATTCGTCCACCTTCATGTGCACTCCGAGTACTCGCTGGTGGATGGCGTTGCACGTATCAAGCCGCTGGTTTCCCGCGTCGCCGAGCTGGCCATGCCGGCGGTGGCCCTTACCGATCAGTCGAACATGTTCGCCCTGGTTCGCTTCTACCAGGCGGCGATGTTGGCCGGCGTGAAACCGATCGCCGGAGTCGATGCCTGGTTGCACAATCCGGATGACAGCAATCAGCCGTATCGACTGATCCTGCTGGTGCAAAATCAACAGGGCTATCGCAATCTGACCGAGCTGGTCTCGCGCAGTTATCGCGAAGGCCAGCACCTTGGCCGCGCGATGATGCAGGCTGACTGGTTCACCGCGACCACCAGTTGTGGGTTGATTGCGCTGTCCGGTGGACGAGAGGGCGATGTCGGCCGTGCATTGGTCGCTGGCAAGGGGCGCTTGGCCGAGCAGCGCCTGGACACCTGGCTCGAGCTGTTCGGTGATCGCTTTTACCTGCAGTTGGTACGCTCCGGCCGCGAACAGGAAGAAGACTGCCTGCACGCCAGCGTGGCGCTCGCAGCGCAGCGCGGTGTTCCGGTGGTCGCCACCAACGGCGTGTGTTTTTTGCGTGTCGAGGAGTTTCAAGCGCATGAGGCAAGGGTCTGTATCCATGACGGGCGCACCTTAGACGACCCGCGTCGGTCGCGTGCCTATTCCGAGCAACAGTATCTGCGTACACCGCAGGAGATGGCGGAGCTGTTCGCTGATATTCCGGAGGCCCTGGAGAACTCGGTCGAGATCGCCAAGCGCTGCAACCTGGAAATCACACTGGGCAAGAATTACTTGCCGGAGTTCCCCATCCCGCAAGGCATGACCATGGACGATTTCTTCCGGTCCGAGTCACGGCGCGGCTTGGAGTGGCGCCTGCAGCGGATACTGGATCCTCAGGCCAAGGATTTCGTGGATCGCAGAAAGTCCTACGACGAGCGCCTCGAACGCGAACTCGAGGTAATCATCGGTATGGGCTTTCCGGGTTACTTTCTGATCGTTGCCGACTTTATCCAATGGGCCAAAGACAACGATGTACCGGTCGGCCCGGGACGTGGCTCGGGCGCCGGGTCGCTGGTTGCCTACGCACTCAAGATCACCGACCTGGATCCGCTCGAGCACGAACTGCTGTTCGAGCGCTTCTTGAATCCCGAGCGGGTGTCGATGCCGGACTTCGACATCGATTTCTGCATGGATAAGCGCGATCTGGTGATCGATTATGTTGCGCGCAAATACGGTCGCGACTCGGTCTCGCAGATCATTACCTATGGTTCTATGGCGGCCAAGGCCGTGGTGCGTGATGTCGGGCGCGTACTGGGCCACCCCTATGGCTTCACCGATCGGGTCGCCAAGATGGTGCCGTTCGAGATCGGCATGACCTTGGACAAGGCACTGAGCGAGAGCGACGAGCTGCGTCAGGCCTACCAACAAGACGAGGAAGTCACCCAGCTGGTCGACATGGCGAAGCAGCTCGAAGGGCTGGCACGCAACGCTGGCAAGCATGCTGGGGGTGTAGTGATTGCACCTGGTCGACTGACCGACTTCAGCCCGCTGTATTGCGAGCCGGACGGCTCCAATCTGGTCACCCAATACGACAAGGACGATGTCGAGGCAGCTGGCTTGGTCAAGTTCGACTTTCTGGGTCTGCGTACCCTGACTATCATCGATTGGGCGCTCCAGGCGGTCAATGCCGAACGTGCGCGTAAGGGCCAGGAGGCAATCGATGTCTCCACCATCCCGGTCGACGATACGGCTGCCTTTGCGCTGCTCAAGCGTGCCGAGACAACCGCGGTGTTCCAGTTGGAATCCGAGGGAATGAAAAAACTGATCGGCAAGCTACAGCCGGATTGTTTCGATGACATCACCGCACTGGTCGCCCTGTACCGGCCGGGTCCATTGCAGTCGGGCATGGTGGACGACTTCATCGCGCGCAAACATGGCGTGCAGAAGGTGGTTTATCCGCACCCCGATTTGGCACCGATTCTGGCGTCGACCTATGGGGTGATCTTGTATCAGGAGCAGGTCATGCAGATTGCTCAGGTGCTGGCCGGCTACAGCTTGGGGGGTGCCGATCTGTTGCGGCGCGCGATGGGCAAGAAAAAGCCCGAGGAGATGGCCAAACAGGGTGCGATCTTCCGCGAGGGTGCCGTGGCACGCGGGGTAGAGGAGAAAACCGCAGCTTATATCTTCGATCTGATGGAAAAGTTTGCTGGCTATGGCTTCAACAAGTCGCACTCAGCGGCTTATGCCTTGGTGTCTTACCAGACCCTATGGCTCAAGGCGCACTACCCAGCGGCCTTCATGGCGGCGGTGCTTTCGTCGGACATGGACAATACAGACAAGGTTGTGACCTTCATCGAGGAATGCCGGGCAATGCGACTAACAGTCGAATCGCCTGACGTGAATCGTTCACGGTATATGTTCAGTGCCGATGGAGACGCCACTGTGGTGTATGGCCTGGGAGCGATCAAGGGAGTCGGCGAGGCGGCGATCGAGGGTATCGTCGAGTCGCGCGACCGTGACGGACCCTTTAATGATCTGTTCGAGTTCTGCCGTCGTATCGATCTGAAGAAGGCCAATCGTCGGGTGCTCGAGTCGCTTATCCGCGCTGGCGCGCTGGATCACCTCGGCACCAACCGCGCCACCTTGATGATCCAGCTGCCACTGGCGGTCAAGATGTCCGAGCAGCATGCCGCCATGCTGGCCGCCGGTCAGGATGACCTGTTTGGGCTGTCTGAACCCGAGCCCGTGGCGCCGAATGCCGGCGTGCTGCCGGAAACGATCGAAGAATGGGACGATGAGCAACGCCTGGCGGGCGAGAAGGCGACCCTGGGGTTGTTTCTGACCGGTCATCCGATCGACTTCTACGAGCCCGAACTCGCCGCCTTGGTGGATCACCGAATAGCGCGTCTCTCCCTCGACGAAGCCTACGAGACGCGTGGTCGACGTGGCTATGGCAAGAAGGTCGTTGTGGCTGGGATGGTGGTGGCGATCAATCGCCGCAATACGCAAAGTGGTGCGATGGCCTCGGTGCGGCTCGACGACAAGAGTGGGCGCATCGAGACAACCTTGTTCAGCCAAACCTATGAGCGCTATCACAACCTGGTTGCCAACGACCGGGTGCTGCTCGTGGAAGGTACTCTGGTTCAGGACGACTACCGCGGTGGTCTGAACCTGCGCGCCGAGCGCCTGTGGTCCTTGGAAGATGTTCGCCTGCAGCGTGCCTTGGGTGCCGAGCTGCGAATAGATGCGGAGGCCCTGCGCCACAAGGGCCTGGCGGGCGAGCTGCTGGTCGAGCGGTTGCGCGCCCTGTTGGAGCCGGTGCGCGGTGGTAATTGTACGGTTCGGGTGCGCTACTGTCGCCCGGATGCCGAGGTGTCATTGCGCTTGGGAGAGGGTTGGCGGATACGTCCCACCGACGGATTTCTGCGCCAGGCCCAGCGTCTGTTCGGGGCCGATGCCGTGCGCTTTCGATTGCAGAGTCCCACCAGTGAGGCAACATTGCCTAACCGGGAACTCGCCCGTTCCGGATGACTGCGCGGCTAGTGGGCCAAGCGGATAAATCTGTAACGCTCAGAGCCACTGTGCGAGTGCTAATCAAGGCGCGTTTCGCAGGCAATGGCTGCGCCCTTGGCAAGAAATGCAACACGGAGTCGCGCTCGCACCGTGGCTCCCAAAGGGCCATGGCACAAGCATCGTGGGCTGTGTTGCCGTCCTTGGAAAGGGCCTGCCATTCCCGGTGGACTGCGCCTTGCCCACAATGCTTGTGCCATGGCTGAGCGTTACAGATTTATTCGCTTGGCCCACTAGGCAGCGGTGGCAGATGGGTCTGATGAGGTATTATTGCAGGCCACAAGGCTAGAATAACGACCGACGACTACTGGGATGAATCTTGATTTTCTCGAATTCGAGCAACCGATTGCCGAACTGCAAGCGAAGATCGAAGAGTTGCGCCTGGTCGGCAACGACAATGAAATCAATATCCAGGAAGAGATCGAGCGTCTCGAAGGTAAGAGCCGCTCCCTGACCGAGTCGATATTCTCCGGTTTGACGCCGTGGCAGATCTCGCAGCTCGCGCGTCACCCGTTGCGACCCTACACGCTCGACTATGTAGCCCGATTACTCGAGGACTTCGAGGAGCTGCATGGTGACCGGGCGTTCGCCGATGACAAGGCGATCGTCGGTGGCTTAGGCCGGATCGATGGCCGATCAGTCATGGTTATCGGACACCAAAAGGGGCGTGACACCAAGGAAAAGATCAATCGCAACTTCGGCATGCCGCGCCCCGAAGGCTATCGCAAGGCGCTGCGCTTGATGCGCATGGCCGAACGCTTTGGGGTGCCGGTGTTGACCTTTATCGATACCCCTGGGGCCTATCCCGGCGTCGGCGCCGAAGAACGCGGCCAGAGCGAGGCGATCGCACGCAATCTGTTCGAGATGGCTGGTCTGCGGACGCCGATCATCGCGACTGTGATCGGGGAGGGTGGGTCCGGTGGTGCCCTGGCGATCGGCGTTGCCGATCGGCTGTTGATGCTGCAGTTCAGTACCTACTCAGTCATTTCACCCGAGGGTTGCGCCTCGATCCTCTGGAAAGATGCCGAGAAGGCGCCGCTGGCGGCGGATGCCATGGCGATAACGTCCACGCATCTAAAGGATCATGGCTTGATCGACGAGATCGTCCCCGAGCCGCTCGGTGGCGGTCACCGCGATCCTGACGCGGTGGCGCGCAGTTTGAAAGGGGCGCTGGTCACGGCGCTCGATGATCTTAGCGAACGTCCCATCGATCGGCTGCTCGAGCAGCGCTACGAGCGCCTGATGGCCTATGGTGTCGTCGCGAAGTAAGTGTTCGGCCGGGGCATTCGGCCCGGAGGCCCTTCTCGCACGGCTTGGTCGCGATCTCCCCCAGCCTCAGCACTATTGGGTGGCCTACAGTGGTGGACTCGATTCCACGGTGCTGCTGCATGCCTTGGCCGAGATCCGGGATTGCTTGGCGGCGCCCTTGTCGGCGGTGCACGTCGACCACGGCTTGCAACCTGGGTCGGCGGATTGGTCGGGACATTGCGAGATCCAGTGTCGTCGGCTCGATGTTCCGCTGCGGGTGCTTGAAGTAGACGCAACGCCCGGCCGTGGCGATAGCCCTGAGGCCGCCGCACGCGCCGCCCGCTACACCGCACTCGGGGCCGCGATCGGGCCGGGCGCGATGTTGCTGACGGCCCACCATCTCGACGACCAAGTCGAGACCCATCTGCTGCAGCTGTTGCGCGGAGCCGGTGTCGACGGGCTGGCGGCCATGCCCTTGCTGCGTGCCTGGGCCCGCGGTTGGCAGGTGCGGCCCTTGCTAGCCTGGCCGCGCGCCACGCTGCGTACCTGGGCCGATGCACGGCGCCTTGAATGGATCGAAGACCCGAGTAACGCACAGCTTGCCGCTGATCGTAACTACCTGCGTCATGCGGTGTTGCCGGTGATCTATCGACGTTGGCCTGCCGCGGCGGACAACATCGCACGCAGTGCGGGCCTGTGCAGCGAAGCTGCCCAGGCGCTGAGTGAACAGTCGTTGCAGGATCTGCGGCGTGCCCTGGCCCCCGACGGGCGGCGACTGCAGATCTCGGTGCTGTGTGCGCTGGGTGAGGCTGCCGCGCGCCGTGTGCTGCGATCATGGCTACGTGATGCTGGCGCACCGCCAATGCCACGCCGCCGCCTGTATCAGGCCATCTCACAGTTGTGCCGTGCGCGAGCCGATGCCATGCCCTGCATTGGCTGGGCCGGTTGTGAGCTGCGTCGCTATCGCGATGAAGTATGGTTGCTGCGGCCGCGGCAGGGCGCGACGTGCCCAGCGACGCTGGATTGGACTGGCGATGAGCTGGATTTGGGCCCTGGGCTGGGGAAGCTGCGCCGCCGCCTTGCAGCCGGAGGGGTCGACCCTGCAATCTGGGAACAGGGGCGGGTGCAGGTCGCCTTCCGCACCACCGGACTAAGTTGTCGACCGGCCGGCCGACAGGGTAGTCGATCGTTCAAGAAGCTGGCGCAGGAGCTGGCTATTCCCCCTTGGTTGCGTGGGCGGACCCCACTGCTCCTGATCGACGGTCGACTGGCGGCGGTCGCCGATCGCTGCATCTGCGAACCCTTCGCCGCGCGAGCGGGCGAGCAGGGCTGGCTGATCGACTGGCTCGAGGAACCTGTTTCGTAGCACAAGAAATGCCTTCCCGCTGCTTGGTGAAACCGATCACGCCTTAAAGGTCGCCCAGGTTTTGTCGCTATCGTGCTCAGCGAGGCTGGTCTCCCCGCCGGGGTGACGGCTTGGTTCACAGACCGATTGACAAACGAGGAGTCGTCGATGAAAAGGCAGGCGGGTTTCACCCTGGTAGAGCTGGTAGTTGTCATCATTATCTTGGGCATCTTGGCGGCCACGGCATTGCCGCGTTTCATGAACGTACAGACCCAGGCGCATCAGGCGGCGGTTGACGGCGCTGCGGGCGGCTTCGGTGCCGGTGTTGCCATGTTTCGCGCACAGTGGGTCGCCAATGGGCATTCTGCGGCCCAGGCGAACGTCGCCAACTTTGGTGACGATACCGTCGATTCGAATGCCGATGGCTGGCCAGTGGGTACAGGTGGCAATGTGACGATCGACAATGCTGACGCTTGTGTCGAGGTTTGGAACGGTGTGATGCAGAACCCGCCGACCGTGGCCACTGCGACGGGCTCTGACTATCAGGCGACCGCAGCGGCGCAGGTCTGTACCTATGCGTACCAGGGCGATGCAGCGACGGCTCGCTCGATCGTCTATACCGCCAGTACTGGTGCCATTTCGGTGACCAATCCGTAATCGGCTAGGAAGCATGGGTCTGCTTCCAAGTGATGGACAGGGTGCAAGGCAAAATGACAACGCGGCCATCGGGCCGCGTTTTTGCTGTGGGTCGGCGGCAGCGTGGATTTACCGTGGTCGAGTTGGTCGTGGTTATCCTGTTGATCGGTATTCTGTCGGCGAACACCATTCCCAGGTTCTTCAGCCTCAACCAATTTGACGAGATGGGCTTCGCGGACGCGGTGCTGAGTGCCACCCGCTATGCGCAGAAACTGGCCTTGGCTAGTCGTTGCGACACTCGGGTACGTGTTCATCCCGGCGGCTATGAACTTCGGCAACGTGCCACCAGTTGTACCCTTGGATCCTTTACGCGCAGCGTGGCGCGTGCTGGCGGCACTGTTTGGGATGACCCAGTCCCGAGTGGTGTGACCGTCGGCGTGCTCGACGTCTATTTCGATGCCCAGGGTAGGCCACGCGATGCTTCCTCCGGCACCTTGTACGGCAGCGCGCAGAGCGTCAGCGTCGGCACCCGCACGATCACCATCGAGCCCACGACAGGCTATGTACACGCAGGCTGACATGCGGCGCGAAACCGGCACGACACTGATCGAACTCGTGGTGTCGATCGTGATCCTGTCCATTGTGGTGACCGCGGTCATGATGGTCGTGGTGCGCACTGCCGGCAGCAGTGCCGACCCACTGGTTCGGGTACAGGCGATCGCGATCGCGGAATCCTATATGGAAGAGATCTTGGCGCAGTCGCTACTCGATCCCAGTGGTAGCGACAGCGGTGCCGCCGAGGCCGGTGAGACGCGCCCGGTGTTTGACGATGTCACTGACTATGACGGGCTATCCGATACCTCTGGCGCGCTCGATCAGGCGGGTAACCCCATCGTCGGTCTCGAAGGCTACAACGTCTCCGTGGCGGTCACCGACACCGCATTGAACGGTGATCCGGCGAAACGAGTTCAAGTCCTTGTCTCATTCGATGGCGACCCGGAGTTCAGTTTCCCGCTCACTGCCTATCGGTTGAACTGAGGTGTGGCCATGCTCAACCAGAGGCAACATCCGATCCACACCGCCCGGTCGTGGCGCGCGGTTGCAATATCGGTTTGCCGCGCACCGGGGCTTCACCCTGGTCGAGATGATCGTCGTGATCGTGGTCAGCGGCATCTTGGCGGGTGTGGTGATGCAGTTCGTTACTGCGCCGATCGATGCCTACACAGACCAAAGTCGGCGTGCCCGCTTGGTGGACATTTCCCACAATGCCATCGGCCGGATCAGTCGCGATGTCCAGCAGGCTTTACCGAACAGCATCCGGACGGGCTGCGGCGGCCAGTGCGTGGAGTTCCTCCGGGTGGCTGCCGCGGGCCGCTATCGGGCCGGGCCGGCCGGCGACCTGTTGAGCTTTGTCGCCGCCGATGCGGATACCAGCTTCGATGTGCTCGGGCCGTTCGACGGCTTCGCTGGCTTGTCTGTCTCGTCGTCGGCGGCCGCCTGTGTGGCCGGCTCAGCGGCCTGCGTCGCGATATACAGCACAGGGCAGGCCGGCACCGATGTCTGGAACGCCGATCACAGTGGTGCGGGCTGGCAACCCGACAACCTGGCCACCCTGAGCGCGGTCAGCGGCACCTCGGTTTCGTTCGTCAACAGCGGCTTCTCCAGTGGTCAACCGGTATTTCCGGCGGCGTCGCCGGATCAGCGTTTTTACATTGTAGATACGCCGGTGAGTTATCTATGCGACAGCACCGTGGGCACCTTGCGCCGCTATCAGGGCTACAACGTTACTCACCCGCAGACGGCAGTCGACCAGCACGCGGAATTGCTCGCTTTGTCGAATCCCGCCGAGCATGCGTTGCTGGCCCATCAAGTGGTCGCCTGTACCTTCACCTATCTGCCGGGGACGCCGAGTCGCAATGGACTCTTGACCGTGCGTATCCAGGTGTCCGAGGCGGGCGAGGGGGTCACCTTGCTCGAGCAAGTTCACGTCCCCAACATGCCATGAGCACTCGCTGGTCGCAGGGTTTTTCATTGATCACGACGCTCTTTCTGCTGGTCGTGGTCTCTGCTCTGGGGGCCTATATGGTCAATCTATCGACCACCCAACACACCTCGGGTGCGCTCGCGGCGCAGATGTCACGGGCCCTGTATGCCACATACAGCGGATTGGAATGGACGGCCTACGAGATACGCAACAATCCAGGCGCCTGTCCGCCAGTACCCAGCGCGTTCAACGCAGAGGGTTTTCTAGTCCGCCTGACCGCCTGCACGCGCAGTCTGATCACAGAGTCTGGCGTGAGTTACGCACTATATGACGTGACGGTCGAGGCCAGCCAAGGGGCGTTCGGTGATCCGAGTTTTGTTAGTCGTTCGCTGCGAGCGACCCTGAGTGAGTAGTCAAATGAGGTATGTCGTATGGTTCGAGCGATCCCTGGCGCCGCTCATGCTCCTATGGTTGACTCTGAGTTGCAACGCGGTGTTTGCGGCGACGCCCTTGGCCCATTTCGCGCTCGACGAAACCGGCCTCAACGGCTCGGCCGGTGAACTCAGCGATAGCCAGGGTAATTTCAACGCAGCGTATGCTATGGGTACCGGCTCCGGCGTCGGCTCGACCACGACGGCGCGCATCTGCCGGGCCTTGAATGTCCCTAACAATGGCGGCGTCAACGATACCTGGGGTGTCAATACGGGTATCGATGTGGACGACGATATTGGCAGCCGTGGCGCGATCAGCTTCTGGTATCGGGCCAATGCTGCCTGGAACTCGGGCACCCAGCGCATGCTAGTGGACGCCTCTCAGTCCGGTAGTAGCGCAGGCAAGTTCTTCCACGTATCGATCACGGCCGACGGGCGGGTACGTCTTTATATAGAGGACTCGAACGAAACCGATCTGATGACCGATACAGCGAGACAGTCGGTGGGAGCCGGGACCTGGAAGCACATCGCAGTCACCTGGGATCTACCGAACGATCGCTATCGGATCTACATCGACGGCAGTCTGGCTGCGACCGGTACCGATAACAGCAATGGCAGCATCGGCGAACTCCAGACCCTGTACGTCGGCGATAACCGCAGCAATTATCACTTCGGAGGCTCGAATAATTCGGCCAATGGGATCATCGATGAGGTCCGTGTCTACGATTCCGTAATCAGCGCAGCCGATGTACTGGACGACTACAATGAGACCGGCTCGTGCCCGACGCCTGGCGATGACACGCCCTATGCGGAATTCCGCTTCGAGGCGGCGTCGGGCACTTGGTCAGGTACGTCTGGGGAGGTCTCAGATACCCAGGGCAATGTGGTGGCCGCACGGGCATTGGGAACGGCCGCCGGGGTGGATACGACCGCGGACGGCAAGATTTGCCGCGCTGCAGTCATCCCGAACAACACGACCGAGGCCGCCAAGTACGCGATCGATTCCGGCATCGATGTCGACGATGATATCGGCAACCGTGGAGCGATCAGCTTCTGGTATCGGGCCAATGCTGCCTGGAACTCGGGCACCCAACGCATGCTGCTGGATGCCTCACAGTCCGGCGGCAGCGAAGCCAAGTTCTTCCATGTGTCGATCACGACCGACGGTCGGGTGCGGTTCTATATCGAAGACTCGGGCGAAACCGATCTCATGACGGATACGGCGGTGCAGGCGGTGGCTGCACAGACTTGGAAACACATCGCGGTCACTTGGGATCTACCGAACGATCGCTATCGGATCTATATCGACGGCAATCTGGCTGCGACCGGTACCGATAACAGCAATGGCAATATCGGTGAACTCCAGACCCTGTACGTCGGCGATAACCGCAGCAATTATCACTTCGGTGGTTCGAATAATTCAGCCGATGGGACTATCGATGAAGTCCGCGTCTACCGCGCTGTGATCAGCGCGGCGCAAGTGACGGCGGACTACAATCGGACCCGTACCTGTCCGCCCCCTGGGGTGAACACACCCTATGCAGAGTTTCGATTGGAGGAACCGGCCGGCGACTGGTCTGGCGTGCCTGGTGAGGTCGCCGATACTCAGGGCACGGCGACCGGTGCGCGTGCCTTGGGCACAACTGCCGGGGTGGATACCACCGAATTCGGTAAGATTTGTCGGGGCGGGGTCATCCCCTACAACACCACCGAGGCCGCCAGCTACGTGATCGATACTGGGGTCGATGTCGATGGCCAGCTCGGTAACGCGGGTGCGATTACCTTCTGGTACCGCAGCAATCAGCCCTGGAACGGTGGCGGTAACCGAATGCTGTTCGACGCCTCACACGATGGCACCAGCAAGTACTTCTATTTGATGTTGCAGAACGACGGCAGCTTGTCCTTCCGCCTTGAAGACTCCGCGGATGTCGGGCTGTCGAGTACCAGCGCCGGACGGGTCGTGGCGGCCAACACCTGGAAGCACATCGGTGTCACCTGGGATCTGCCCAACGACAGGTACCGGGTCTATGTCGATGGTGGGCTAGCCGCGACCGGAACCAGCAACAGCACCGGCGTGTTGGGTAGCCTGCAGACCCTGGTATTCGGCGACAACCGCGGCAGCTATCACTATGGCGGCACCAATGACTCGGCGAACGGTGTGCTCGACGAGCTGCGCTTGTACGATCGGGTATTGACAGGCACAGAAATCCTGGCTGATTTTCAACAGACCCGCAGCTGTGACGTCTCGTCGGCCGGGGATGCCGGGGGGTTCAACTGTGTCGTGGCCGGCGGCAATGCCCTGAACGGCCATCTCTATCTGCAGTTGGTGGGGACCGCGTTCGGATTCGATGTTGTGGCACTGCGCGATGACGATGACGACGGCGACATGGATGCGATAGAGACCGCGTTTGCTTCCGATGGTGACCGCGCGCTGACCGTGGAACTGGTCGATGCCTCGGGCGGCGGTGCCTGTGCCACGCGACCGGCCCTGTCGCCGACGATCAGCCAAACCCTGACACTGAGTGTATCGGATCAAGGCCGCAAGGCCGCAGCGGCGATGTCGGTCACGCGTGCCTATCGCCGGGTAGGTTGTCGGGTGACCGATCCCACGTCAGACCCTAACCTGGTGGCGTGTTCTACCGATGCCTTTACCGTGCGCCCAGTCGAGCTGACCTTGGCAGCGCCGGCACTGAACAACGCTGGTGCGCTGGGTCTGCCGCGCGCGGCCGCCGGTTCGCCGTTCTCCCTGTCGGTCATCGGTGGGCCGGGTTACGACGGGACACCGAAGATCGACAACACTGAGCTGTTGGCCCATGCCGCTGCCGTTCACATCGGGGTGCTGAGCGGGGGTTTCGATCCTGCGGCCGGCGCCAGCGGTACCGCCAGCGGCAGCGATTTCCGCTATGCCGAGGTCGGCAATCTACGCTTTGCCACCCATGGTCTTTACGACGACAGCTTCGCCAGCGACGACGCGGCGGATGGTGACTGCAGCGATGATTTCTCGAATGTCGCGGTGGGCGGTCGGTTCGGTTGTAAGTTCGGCAATAGCGGAGATACCGCCTGGATCGGGCGCTTCCACCCGGCTGAGCTGGAGGTTACGGCCGAGGCCGTGGGCTCGTTCACCAACAGCTGCGAGCTCGGCGGGTTCAGTTATCAGGGGGAGGAGATTAGTCTCGCGGATAGCCCAGTATGGCGCGTGACCGCGCGCAATGTGGCCGGGGAGGTCACCCAGAACTACACCGGGGCCTATGCTGGATTGATGAGCACAGACTTCGTGTTCGCGCCGATCATCGGTGATGCCGTGCAACCGGGTGTAGATGCCAGTACCCCAATACAGCTCGCCTGGAGCCGGGCCGGTGGTCGCACGCTGACCGACAATGTGAATGGCACGCTCGATCTTAGCTTGGTCGATCCCGGATTTACTTGGGGGCGCGGTGCCAATGATCGGGTTGCACCCTTCGATGGCGCGTTAGATCTCAGTGTCACCGCGGTCCAGGATCGTGACGGAGTAGTCGCGAGCGGATTGCCCCTCACGGCGACGCCAGTCGGTGTCGAGTTACGCTACGGTCGGCTGGCCTTTGCCAATGCCCATGGCTCGGAACTACAGCACCTTGCGGTCCGGATGCAAAGCCAGCATTTCGCAGGCAGCGCGGTCGGTTTTGTACTCAACACCGATGACAGTTGCAGCGTCGTGCCGGCGCTGGGCCTGACCGACCTCGATGTGGGCGACAGCCTAGCGGTTGCCGATACCTGCGTCTGGGATGTCGATGACGACTCTGGTCTCGGCTGTGCAACCGGTGGTCCAGGCGGCATGGAGTTCGAGTCACTGGCCAATGCCGGTCTGTTCAATCTCAATCTGCAAGCCCCAGGGGCCGGCAATGTCGGGGTACTGGAGGTCGGTGCTACGGTTCCCAGTCACCTGATGTTCGACTGGGATGGTGCCGGTGACCGAGCCCCCACGGCACGCGCGACCTTTGGCATCTTCAACCGCCCATCGAGCATCGTCTATCGACGCGAGCTGCGCTGAATCCGCTACCAGTTGTTGCTCGACTGCCAGCCCAACAGATGACTTGTAGGGGCCTTGTGCTAAGGGCGAGGGCCGAATTGCCGTACCCTGTTGGACTGGCGTCCTATCCGGCCTCGCGCAGGGCGCTCACCAGCCAGGCCACCAGCACCGCCACATAGAGCACCCCGGTGGCCGCCTCGAGTATGGCCAGCGATTGCGCCTCGGGTGTCACCGGTGCGATATCACCATAGCCCAGGGTCGTCAGGGTGACGAAACTGTAATACAGATGGTCTGACCACAGTGGTGGGCCGTTGGGGAAATGCAGGCTGCCCGGGGCCAGCATCTCGAGCAGCTCATAGAGGGTGGAGAAACTGACACCGATCAGCAGATAGACGCTCAGGGCGCCTTGCAGTCGATCGCCGACAATCAACCGGTCGCTGATCACATAGCGCAACAACATTCCCGTCATGAATATAAAGAAGGCGGCCTCGCTGGCGACCATGAGCAGCTCGGGCAAGGATGCTGCGGCATGCGCCCCAGACCAGTTTCCGAGCAGGGCCGGTACGATCAGCGCCAGCGCCAAGAGCAATTCCCAGACCCGCCGGCTGATGGCGAACAGACCGGCGAGCAAGACGGTGCTGGTGACCAACTCCAGCAACAGACCCACCTGACCGGCTTCGCCCTCGAGATAGGGATAGAGGATCAACAACAGCACCAGGCTGGCGAGCAGTAGCGTACAGCGGCTGTCGTCGATGCGGCTTGCCAGGTACCCGCGCCGGCTGGCGTGCTGCGATCGATTGATGAGTATGTGCATGGCGCAGCCTTCTCCTCAATGGTCGATCCGGTACGCGGTGGTGTTGGTTGTTTCGGTATCGCGCGTACTCGGTTCCACAGGAGCCAGCAGATCGCCCCAATCGGTGCGCTCTTGCATCTGCTTTCGGGTGCGTTCTGGCACTACCGGGTGGCCGGCCTGCTGTTGCCAGCCGCCACCGAGCGCCTTGTACACGGCGACCAGGTTGCGCGTCACCGCACCTCGGGTCTCGGTCCACTGATCCTGCTGGGCGACCAGGCGGTTCTGCGAGTCGAGGACCCGCTGATAGTCCACAGCACCGTCGCGGTACTGGATCAGGGACAGCGTGACCGCCCGCCGGGCCGCGGTCACCCCGGCGTCGAGAAAATGTACCTGTTCTGCCGAGCGCACAAAGCCCACCATGGCGTCTTCGACCTCGCGTGCGGCGCGCAGGACGGTGTCCTGGTAGTTGACGAGCAGCTGTTGCAGGCGTGCGTCCTGCACCCGTACGTTGTTCTTCAACCGACCATAGTTGAATAGGTTCCAGCTCAACACGGGGCCACCGACGACGCTCAGACTGTCCGCCGTGAACAGCTCGTCGATCCCGCTCTGGCCGCTGCGTGTGGTGGCGGTGCCGCTGCTGGCGGCAAGGCCGATCGAGCCGAGCAGGCTCAGACGCGGATAGAGGTCGGCCATGGCGACGCCGACACGGGCACTCTGCGCCGCAGCCTGCCACTCGGCGCGGCGCACGTCGGGGCGTCGTCGCAGTAGCTCGGCAGGTATGCCCACGGCCACTTCGGCCGGGGCACTCGGGATCAGCGCCTGGCCGTCGAGAAGGTCTTGCACTTGCCCGGGCGGTTGCCCAAGCAGGGTGGCGAGGGCGTTCTGCGCGCGCCGCAGCCCGGCACCCAGCCGCGGGATGCGCGCCTGGGTGTTGTTGAGCAGGGCACGCGCCTGTTGGACATCGAGTTCGGTGGTCTCACCGTTGCGAAACCGGACCTCCGCCAGTCGCAGGCTGCGCCGCTGGATCGCGACGTTCTCACTGGCCAGGGCGATGCGTTCTTCAAAGGTGCGCACTTGCAGGTAGACGTTCGCCACCTCCGCGGTCAGCGACACCAATACATCCTGGTAATCGGCGACCGAGGCCAGCAGGCTGGCGTCTGCCGACTCGATGGCGCGGCCGAAACGCCCCCATAGGTCGAGTTCCCAGGCCGTGTCGAAGCCGAGGTCATAGGTCCAGGCCGCGACATCGCTGCCCAGGGTATTGGTCTGGTTTTCACTGAGCCGTTCGTAAACTGCGCCGCTGCCGACCTGCTGGGTTTGTGGATACCGGCGCCCCACGGCGATGCCCAGTGCGGCGCGCGCCTCGAGTATCCGTAGCCCGGCGATCTGCAGCGACAGGTTCTGCGCCTGTGCGGCCTCGATCAGCCGGTCGAGTGCCGGATCTTGGAACAGCGTCCACCAGCGACGCAGTTCCGCGCCCGTATCGCGCTTGAACCGCGGATCGGCCTCGACCCAGTTCTCGGTAACCGGTGCCTGCGGTCTGACGAAGTCCGGGCCGAGCTTGGCGCAGCCGCCGAGCAGCCCGATCAGCGGCAGGGCCAGAAGCAGTCGACCCAGTGCGAAACAGCTCTGTCTATCGTCCATCACTTGCGCCTCTTTCACTGAGGTATGCATGGCGAACCTCAGGCGACCTGCATGGTGGTGGGTGGGTCCGTCGACTCTGGTAGCTTGCGCCGCTGCACTGTAGCGGGGTCGACCAACGGATAGCCGAAGTTCTCGACGAATAGCGCGATCAGCGCCGGCAACACCAGCAAGGTAATGGCACTGCCGACGATCAGCCCGACCGCGAACGCGGTCGCCAGTCCCATGAACAACGGACCGCCGCCGAACATCAGCGACATCAGGCCGGCTACCGTGGTTGCCGTGGTCATAAAGATCGGCATCATGCGGGCGTGTCCGGCTTCGGCCAGGCAGTCGCGAAAGGCGTCTCGGGTCAAACCGCAATAGCCGCGCTCGCCCGGCGGTGCGAGACGCTCGCCCTTGGCCAGCCGCTCCTTGATCAACTGTTCGGTGAAATCGATCATCAGGATCGCGGCGTTGAGCACGGTGCCGAACAGGGCGAGAAAGCCGAGGGTCTCCATGAAACCCAGTGGGATGCCGCGCAGCCACAGGCCCAGCATGGCGCCGATGATCGACAGCGGCACGGTCAATAGGATCAGCAGCGGCTTGACCGCAGAGTTGTATTGCAGCAGCAGGCAGAACACCACCAGTACTATCCCGATGCCAAGGGCCACCGAGTTGGCGCGTTCGCCGCGTGCGGCCTCCTCCTGGATGCCACCGTCGACGATGCGGTAGCCGGGTGGTAGTTGGGCGGCGATGGCATCGATCTTGGGTTGGAGCTGGGCCAGGATGTCGCGTGCCAGCAGACCGGGTTCAGGTCGCGCCTGCACGCGCAGGCTGCGCTCGCGCTGATAACGTGTGATCTGCACCGGGGCGCGACTGAGCCCGAAGTCGGCCACCGCGTCCAGAGGGACCTTGCCGGTATAGCCTTCGACGAAGGCGCCTTGCACGCTGTGCAGTGAGCGTCGCTGTTCGGGCGGCAGGCGCAACATGACCGGGAGCTGGCGATCGCCTTCACGGAAGGTGGTCAAGTAGCGGCCGCTGTAATAGGCATTGAGGGTATCGGCCACGGTGTCATTGGTGACCCCCGCCATATTGGCCCGATCGGCCTTGAGGTCGACATCAAACTGCAGACCGAGCGCGCCCCAACTGTCGTGCACGTCCCAGACCAGGCCACCGTCACGCAGTACGTCTTTGATCTGCTCGCCGTAGTGGCGCAACACCTGTTCATTGGCCAGGCGTGGTCCGGTCAGCCGATATTCGATCGGCGAGGACACGGGGGTACCCATGACCAACTGTTTGGGGACCACTCGAGCACCGGCCACCGGCGGTAGATAGTCGGCCTTGCCCGGCTCGCCGATACCTGCCCAAGCGGCGCGGCGGATGTCCGCCACATAGGATTGCACCTGCTCGCGGTCGTTGGCATTGATCAGGATGTTCGCGTAATGCGGTGCACTCGGGCCCGGATTCAACCCGACATAGAATCGTGGGCCGCCGGCGCCGACATAGGCGACCATATTGTGGAGGCGTTCGGTCGCTTGGCCGTCGTTGTCGATCAAGGGTTTCCAGGTGCCATCTTGCCAGGTGGTGCGGCTGAGGCGGCGTACCAACGCCTCCACTTGTTTTGTCGTCTCGTCGGTGCGGTAGATGGGCGCGGTCTCCGGCAGCCAAATATCGACCACGAATTGGTTGCGATCGGAGAATGGGAAGAAGGACGGCTTGACCGGCAGCAGCAACGCCGCGGCGAGCAGTGCAAAGGCGATGCCGATGGCCGGGATACGTGCCGCGATGACGAAACGCAGTACGTGCTTGAAACTTCCGTCCTGCGGCGGCTGCGCGGCGGCCGCCATGTGTGGCACCGGCTCGATGCCGCGACTGCCACCTAGGCGCTGCTTGAGCGCGGCGAACAGGGCGACGATCGGCAGTCGGCCGTCCGAGGGTGCCAGCAGATAAAAATTGAGGATGGGCGTCACCGTCATGGCGCACAGCCAGCTCACTAGCAGGGTCAGGGTGACCACGACGGGCAAGCTGAATACATACTCGCCGAGGTCGCCCGGCAGCGCGAAGGCCATCGGGATGAACACCCCGATGGTGGTGAGCGAAGACCATAGGAGCGAGCCGCCGACCTGGTTGCAGCCTTCGACCACCGCCTGCGCGCGCGGCATCCCGGCATTGAGGAAGCGCGTGGTGTTCTCCGAGGTGACGATGGCGTTGTCCACCAGCAGCCCCAGCGCGACGATCAGCGCCGCCAGGGAGATCTGCTCGATCTGGATATCCCACAGCCGCATCAGCGCCAAGGCACTGAGCATGATCAACGGGATCGCGGCAGCGGTTACCAGGGCCACGCGCAGGCCGGCCAGCATGCCCAGGATCAGCAGCACCAGCCCGATCGCCTGGAGCAAATTGCTGACCACGTCGCTAACCTTCTGTTGGACGAACGACGGGGGATCGGAGACCTTCACGACCTGGATGTCGGGCGGTAAAAAGGTGGCGTTGGCCTCGGCCAGCAGCCGGTCCACGGCCGCGCCGAGCCAGCTGATGTTCTGGCCCGGCTTCATCGTGAACGACAGCACGATTGCGTCGGCCGAATCGTGCGGGTCGCTGAAGCGTACCAGCGAATCGGGCGGGTCGGCGTAGCCACGCTGGACCCGGATGCGTAGGTCGCGCAGATGGACAGGTACCTCGAAGGCCGACGGCCGGCCGGTATCTGCACCCACACCGGCTTGCAGATCACGTTCCAGTTCGGTGAGTGTCTGGCGGCCGGGCGACTCGGCACCCGCGGCCACTCGGCCGACCACCACTTGCTCGATTTCGCGCGCCGCATCGAAGCTGCCCGATAGTCGAGTGTTGACACGGTAGTCAGCAGTGTTGAATACCCCGGCCGGGGCGATCAAGTTGCGTTCCGCGAGCAAGGACTGCAGCTCGTCCGCGCTGAGGCCCAGTTGGCTCCACACCCCGGCGTCGGTCTCTAGATAGATCACCTCGCGCTGCGCGCCGTACAGGTCGAGACGCGCCACGTAGGCCGGCTCGGTGGTGACTGGTATCGGGCGGCCGTCCGGGCCGGGTTCGCTGGGCCGCAGATCCATCAGTCGGTCACGCAGACGCTTGGCAAAGACCTCCAGCTCGCGCGGTGCATAGCGCTGCTTGGCTGCGGCCTCGGGGTCCTGGTAGAGGGCCAGGATCAGCGCGGCGGTATCGCCGAAGTTGTCGTCCACCACCGGCGGTAGCGCGCCTTCGGGTAGGGTCGGCTCGAGCAGCTGCATCTCGGCCCGCAGCTTGGTCCAGACCTCTTGGATCGCAGTGACCTCGTCCACTGCTGAGACCTGGACCACCGAGCGTCCCACCGAACTCCAGGACTGCACGCGGCGCACCCTTTTGATGTTGGCGGCGGCCTTCTCGACCTTATCGGTGACCAGTTCTTCGACCTGCTGCGCGGTAGCACCCGGCCAGTCGGTGATTACCAGGGCCTCGCGAATCGTGAACTCGGGGTCCTCGCGGCGCGGAGCGTCGAGAAAAACACTCATCCCCCAGGCAATCAGAACCAGGGCGAAGCCGAACACGATAGGTTTGTGTTCGAGGGCGAACTTGGGCAGGTTCATAGCACGCCCTCCACTTTGCTGAAGGTGTTGACCGGGTCACCGTCGCGCAGGTAGTGCACCCCCTCGACGATGAGCTTGGCCCCCTGTAGCTCGATGTCACCCGACGCCTCGACCGCCTGCAGGGTCCCGGCATGGGTACCGACCCGCACGGCGACGCGGGCGGCCCGCTGTTCGCCATTGGCCTCATCGCGCACCAAATAGACATGGTGGGCGTCGCCGTCGCGGGTGATGGCATCGGCCGGTACATAGAAACCGCCGGGCAAGCGGCCCTGATGCAGGTCGACATTGACCAGCTGCCCGGGTCGCAATAGCCAGCGTTTGCGCGATAAGAACACCGGGTCGCCGTCCTGTACGTGCGCAGGGAGATTGCCGGCCAAGAGGTCGGTGTGCGGATTCAGGTCGCCCAAGTCGTCGAGTTGGCGATAGGTGAACACCTGTAGGAAGCGCAAGCGACGCTCGCCCGGACTGACCCTCACCTTGCGCACCCGAAACACCGGGTCGAAGTCGTGTTCGAGATCGGCCAGCGTCAGGCCCTCGGCGCGCCACACGAAGTAGCCTTGCTCGTCTTGCTGCAGGGTTTGGCTGTTGGTGAAGTACGGCCCTTCGCTTGCGGCGTGTTCAGTCTCCAGGTTCCACAGATCGGGCGTACGGTGAAACCTCTGGCCTTGGAGCGCCTCTGGCAGACCGACCTCGACTTGCCGGTTGCGCACCAGCATGGTGATCATGAAGGTACGCGTGCTGGTGTCGGCGACGGTGTCCTTGTTCCAGACCCAACCATGTAGCGGCTCGTCGGAACCCTCGACATACAGCTTCACCAGATCGTTGTAGTTGATTGCCTGGTCGGTCTCCGGCGAGACCGCGACCTGTACCTTCATCGGATCCATCATCTGCAGCGTGACCACCGGCTGGCCGGGCTCGACATAGCCGCCCGGGATCACATGGACCTTGGCGATCTGGCCATTGAATGGGGCATGCAGCCGGGTATCGGCGAGATCGAGTTGCGCCTGGCTCAGGGACTCCCGAGCCTCGGCCACCTGGGCCTCGAGGGCAACCAGGCGCGATTTGCGCTCCTCGATCTGGGCGTCTATGCGGGCGAGTCGCGCCTCGCTTGCCTTGAATTCGGCCCGTGTCTCATCGACCCGACGCTGGGCACCAGCCCCGGACTTGTGCAGCCGCCGTTGGCGTTGGTAGTCCGCCTTGGCGCGCTCGTATTCGGCGCGGACCTCGCTGCGCTCGCTGGGTAGCGTTTTCTCGATATCGGTGCGCAGCGCGGCGGTCTCAGCCAGTGCGCCGCTCACTCTGGCCTGGGCCTGCTCGACCCGCAGCCGGTAGCGCTGGTCCTCGATCGTGCCGAGCTGGGTCCCGGCCTCCAGCAGCTCGCCCTGTTCATCGACCACCCGGCCGTGGACCTGGGCGCCCGGTTCGTGCACCGAGGTGATCCGGCCGCCGACCTGGAAGCCGAGCATCTCTTTCTTCCAGGACTCGACCGATCCGGCCACCAGGTCATGCTTGCCCGGGTCGCTGCGTTGCAGTGTCAAATAAGAAACCGGCCGGGCATGTGGCTGGGCCGACACAGAGGTCTGCGCGGAATCACAGCCGGCCAGCCCGATCCCGAGGATGCCCGACAGAACGGCCAGGCCGATACGAAGGGTGTTGCTGTGGGTGATCATGGGTTCATCTCCTCTCGCGTTGCAATCCGCCGCTCAAGACGATTTAGGTTTCTTGGCCAGCTCGATCTGGAAGCTTGCGGTCTTGCGCATCCAGTCGAGGGCCTTGCCGATCTGGCCGACCGTGGTCTGCGGAAAGGCGCGGTAGCGAAAGCCACTGGGCTGCAATCCGGCGGCGACGAAGGCGGCGAAGCCCGTTGGGTCTTCGAAACCCTCGCGGGGAAAGCCTTGGCAATGGGCCCAGAGTTCGGCCAGATCTTCTCGGCACCCCAGGCACAGCCGGGCCAACCTGGCGTCGACCGGTGTATCGAACTCAGCACTGAACACCAGGCGGGTGCTGCAATCGATAAGAAACAGGCGCAGCGAGTGCACGCCGCCGATCCGCCTGATGCACTGACTAAAGGCAGCGGATTCGAGTCGCTTGGCGAGCCGTCCCTCTGCGCCAGAGCGGACCGGGTGCATCATGGTGACTTCACCGGTCCGCTGTGCCAGGGCGTCCGCCGCCGCAAGCGCGTCGCACAACCCGCGCTCGGCTTCAAGGCTCATGGTTCAAGACTCCCAACGACTTGATCCGGCTCAGCGGAGGTCTTGGATGAGCGCAGTGCCGCACCGATCTCACGGCTGAGTGCATCGAGCACCTGGTTCAGCGCGGCCACGGTCCCGGCGTGATCCGGGGTCTGCGGTGTGGCACGCAGGTTCGAGGTGCGTGCCATCAGGGTCTCACCGCTCGCTGGATCTCGGATCTGCCAATGCGCGCTCAAGACGCTCTCGGCCCCCTCGATCCCTTCGAAGCGGGTGATCTCCAGCGTCACCTGGTAGTCGATCGAACCGGATCGCGCCCAGGGGAAGCGTTCGATCCGATCCGCAGGCAATTGCAAGGCGAGGTTCTGTGCCAGCACCCGGGTCAGGTTGTCACGCAGCGGTTCCCCCCAGCGTGCAAACTCGGCAACTTCCAGGCGGTGGCCTGTGCCCCGGGTGACGATCTGTGGTCGATCGAGGTAGCGCGGCAGTTCGACTGGCCCGATCCCGAGCACCCGGCCGGGTTCGGTGGCCGGTTCAGGGTGTTGTGCTGGCGACGTGGCGGCCGGCTGCAACAGAAAGAAGCGGGTCGGTTGGGAACTGGCGCAGGCGGCGAGGCCGAGCGCCGCGGTAACCAGCAGTGCGGTGAGTAATGTGCGTGTGGACATGGCTTGTCTCCTGTTGCCACTTGGGTAGGCGCTTCAGCTGCCCTTGCCGCTGATCAGGGCTTCCGGGTGGCGTTCTAGGTACTCGGTGAGCACGCGGATCGAGCGTGCCGCGGCGGCGCCTTCTTGGAGCATCTCCAGTGTCTCGACCTGTAGCGGGGCACCCTCTGCGATCACGCCCAGGGTCTCGCGCATTTGTTGCAAAGCCGCATCGGCGGAGTCCGAGGTCTTGCCCACGCTGGCGGCGAGTGGCACGACCTGGGTATTCAGGTTGTGCACCGTGCGGGTCAGTTCCTGAACCAGTTGGTCGAGTGGCAGGTCACCCAGCTTGGCGAGTAACCGTGAGGCCGAATGGCTCAACGCATTGAAGGTCGAATCGATGGTCGGGAGCTGCGGTTGCGTGGTGGCGACATCGGCGAGTCGCGGCGGTTCGTCCGGGTGCAGGTCGAGGGCGATGAAGCGTGCACCCGTGATCAGGCTGCCGGTCTCCAACTGCGCCCGCATCCCCTTGGTCACCAGGGCCTGAATGGCGGCGTGGGCTTGCTGCGCCGTCAGATGGCGTCTGCCGTCGATATCCGGGACGCGTTCCGGCTCGATAGCGATGGTGACCGGGATCCGCACCGTGGACGCCGAGCTATCAAACTCGATGTGAACGTCGCTGACTTCGCCGACCCGGATGCCGCGAAACTCGACCGGTGCACCGACGCTGAGGCCGCGTACCGAGTCCTCGAAATACAGCACATACGGCAGCTGCTCGGCGGATACGCGTTCGGCAGCGGCCTGTTGATTTGGATACAGTTGGAAGACGGTGTCATCCGGCGCGCCCGGCGCTGTCTGGTCCGGGGTCTCGAAGGCGATTCCGCCGGCGATGATCGAGGCCAGCGAGGCAGTGCGCACCTGCATCCCGTCGGCGCCCATGCTGAGGTCGATGCCGCTGACGTTGTAGAAGCGCGTCCCTTCACGTACTAGCCGATGGTGGGGCGATTCGACAAAGACGTGGACCTCGATGGTCTGGTCGTCCTCGCTCAATTCATACCCGAGTACTTCACCGACCGGCATCTCTCGGTAATAGATGGGCGAACCTGGTGCGATCGAACCCAGCTCTTGCGTCTTGAGAACGTACTTGTTACCAAGCACGTCGCGCCGCACCACCGGTGGGGTGTTCAGGCCGATGAACTCGCGGCGCGACTCACCCACGCCAGGCTCGATGGCGATGTATGCACCGGATATCAAGGTCCCCAGGCCCGAGACCTGGGTCAGGCTGACTTGCGGGCGCACCACCCAGAACTGAGTTGCTTCGGTCAGGTGTGGTGTCGCGCCCTTGTCCAACGAGGCGGTGACTATCACCTCTTGGAGGTCGTCACTGAGATCGACTTGCTCTACCAGGCCGACATTGACCGATTTGTACTTGATCCGCGTCTTGCCCGCTTCCAGGCCGTCCGCGGTCTCGAATCGGAGTGTGATCGTCGGGCCCTTCTCGTTGATGGTTTGATAGGCCAGCCAGCCGCCGATCAACAGGGCCACGACCGGGATCAGCCACACAATCGACGGCAGGCGCCGGCGGCTGATTGCAACCTCGGCCGGCTGCGGATCCGGTTGCTGGGCGGCGCTATCGGGCGCCCCGTGCGGGCGCTGCACCGGGGTAGTCGGTTGGCTGGGTGGGTGGATGTTCATGTTGGGCTCCTCAGGTCATTGCCGTGAAGCGCGCTTCGCGCATCGGCCGGGTGCCAAATCAGACGTTGATCGAAGCTCTCGGCCGCGAACAGGGTGATGACCACGACGGCGGCGAAGAAGGTAGCGCCGGCACCTGGTTCGATAGTCGCTACCGCACCGAGCTTCACTAGCGCGACCAGGATGGAGATCATGAAGATGTCGATCATCGACCAGCGGCCAACACCCTCGACGATGCGGAACAGTCGGGTGCGGTCGGCCATACGCCATTGCCAACCGCGTTGCACCGAGACGACCAGATAGCTAAGGCCGCACAGCTTGAGCATGGGCACCAGCACGCTGGCAAAGAACACCAGGGCGGCGAGCGGCCACTGCCCGCCATGCAAGAGTTCCCGCACCCCACCGAGGATGGTGTGCGGTTCACCGCTCCCAAGGCGGACCACCATCATGACCGGCAGGACGTTGGCCGGTATGTAGAGCAGCAGGGCCGCAGCGATCAGCGCCCAGGTGCGTGACAGGCTATCCGGCTTGCGCAGATGCACGCCGGCATGACAACAGGGGCAGCGGGCACCATGTGTCGACCCTGCGTCGGGTAGGCGCCCTAGCCAGCCGCAGACATGGCAGCGTGCAAGACCGCGGGCCAGCGCCGTGGTGTATGCCGGATCGGTGCTCATGCCGGTGCCAACGCGCGCAGACGCTGCCAGAGTTGACGGGGCTCGAGCACGGCATCGGCCGCGGCCAATGCGAGCATCAAGGCGACGAAGGCATACAGGGCGGTGCCCGAGACGATGGTCGCAAGTTGCGAGAGCTTAACGATCGCCACCAGCAGGCCGAGCATATAGACCTCGACCATGGACCAGGGGCGCAGGTACTGCAGGTAGCGCAACGCAGCACGCAAACCCGGTGCGCTACGGCCCAACTGCAGGGGCACCAGCACGTAAAGCAACCCAGCTATGCGCAACGCGGGCGCACCGATGCTGGCCAGAAACACCAGTACGGCCAGGCTCCACATACCGGCATGCCAGAGTTCGAGCACGCCGGTGAGCAAGATATTCTCCTGCACCCGACCCTCGAGCTTGAAACCGAGCAGCGGAAAGGCATTGGCGATCACGAAGCAGATGGCCGCGGTCAGGGTCAGGGCCACGGCATTGGCGAGGCCACCGGATCGGGCCCGGTAGAGCAGTGCGCCGCAGCGCCGACAACGGGCGACTTCGCCGCGATCCAGGCGACGTTCGTGGTACAGCGCGTCGCAATCTTGGCAGGCGATATACGAGCTTGCGGTAGTCATGGTGGGCTTACTCCAGTCATGGTCAAATCACTGTGGCCATGGGCTAAGCTTTGTTCGCGGTGCTCGATCGCAGAAGTAAATTACGGTAAACCTGTCCTCCATTCAGTGCCGGGACGACAGTGGAAATTGGCGACCAATCAAGACTTTGTCGAAGGGTCGCGGGTTGCTAGTCGAAAGGGATTAGATGGGGCCATGCACCCCCCACTGGGCGGTGCTTGATCAAAAAAAACAGCGGGGCCGGCATGACAACAAGCGACAGCAGTCGATCGGGAGCCGACCGTCCTCCGGGACCGGCCGATGACAGCGTAAGGGCGGCCTTGGCCGCGATCCTCGCCAGCCCGACCTTCGCCCGATCGCCGCGGATGACCGGGTTGCTGCGCTACGTGGTCGAGGAGACCCTGGCGGGTCGTCAGGACTACCTCAAGGAATACAGCCTGGCACTCGATGTCTTCGAGCGCGATCCGTCCTTCGATACCCAGACCTCGCCGATCGTGCGCGTGCAGGCGAGCAAGTTGCGTCGCTTACTCGCTTTGTACTACGCTGATGAAGGACGCGATGAGCCGCTGCGCATCGAGTTGCCGAAGGGCAGCTATGTCCCGATTTGGATTGAGCAGGCCCAGCTACAGACCACGTCGGCAGCGATGCAAGGAGAGATGCGCGATGCGTCTCCCGTCGCACCACCGGAAGTGCGACCGCCGAACGAACCCGAGCGACGCCAGCTCACGGTTCTCCTGTGCCAACTCGTGGAAAGCGCTGAGCTGACCGAGCGCTACGGTGCCGAGGAGGCCTTCGCCGTGGTGCGCGGTTATCAGGCGGCCGCGGGCGAAGCAGTGCAGAAATATGCCGGCCATTTGACCCATCACAGTGTCGACGGCTTGGTGGCCTATTTCGGTTATCCGAGGGCGGCCGAGGACGATACCGAACGGGCGGTGCGTGCCGGCCTGGCGCTGATCGAGCGCATCAGCGCGTTGCGACCTGTGCCCGAGCTCCGGCTGAAGGTGCGGATCGGCATCGCCACAGGATTGGTGGTGGTCGGCGAGGTGGTCGGCTATGGCGGTGACGGCAGTGGTGCCGTGGTTGGTGATGTACCCCATATCGCAGCGGGTCTGCGGGCCTTGGCCGCGGACAATCAGGTCGTAATAGGGGCACGTACCCATCGCTTGGTCCAACATGTTTTCGACTGTGCCGACCTGGGTTCGCATCAGATACAGGGATGTCCAGGCTTAGTGCAGGCCTGGGAGATACGAGGCCTAAAGCCGGCCGATAGCCGTTTCGAAGCGAACCATCGTACGGGTCCGTTGGCGCCTGTTAGGGGGCGCGATCAGGAGATCGCCTTATTGCTCGATCGCTGGCGCCAGGCCTGCAATGGCGAGGGCCAGGTGGTATTGCTTGGTGGTGAGCCAGGTATCGGTAAATCGCGGATTGTACGCGCCCTGGTCGAGGCGCTCGGCGACGCGGCCCCGTTGCGCTTGAACTACCAGTGTTCCCCCTATCATACCGACACCGCGCTGCGCCCGGTGATCGAGCAGCTCGAGCGCGCCGCCGGCTTCGGAGTCCAGGATTCGCCAGCCGTGCGACTCGACAAGCTGGAGTCCTTGCTGGAGATGTCGCAACGACCGCTGGCCGATGATTTACCGGCCATCGCAGACCTGTTGTCGCTCGATACCGGGGATCGCTACGGGCCGGCCACAGGCAGTCCGCAGCGCCGCCGCCAACAGCTGTTGCGCACGCTACTCGATCAATTGCTCGGCCTTGCCCAGGTCCACCCCGTTGTGCTCATCATCGAAGACGCGCATTGGCTCGATCCCACCACCCTGGAGCTGGCCGACATGATGGTCCAGGCCGCGCCGGACGCGCACTTGTTGATGCTGATAACGCATCGACCCGATTTCCCGGTGCGCTGGGCCACCGACTC
Source organism: Chromatiales bacterium (assembly GCA_028284585.1). Lineage (GTDB taxonomy): Bacteria > Pseudomonadota > Gammaproteobacteria > Chromatiales > Chromatiaceae > Thiosocius. Next base: position 137,100 of record JANQRK010000110.1, on the reverse strand, counting down.
TCACGTCACTCGCCTGAGTCTGAATCGCCTGGCGCGCCAGGCGTGCGCGGCGATGGTTTGCGATATCGCCGCCGGCAAGTCGCTGCCCAACGAGCTAGTGACGCAGATCCTGACCAAAACAGATGGCGTGCCTTTGTTTGTCGAGGAGGTCACCAAGACGGTGTACGGCTCCGCAGTAGCGGGAGACCAGACCGGGCCTATACACCTCGCTGAACCACTGGCATCACAGACGATCCCCGATACGCTGCGTGATTCACTGATGGCGCGGCTCGACCGTATGCAAGAAGTAAAAGAGGTCGCTCAGACCGCGGCGGTGATCGGGCGCGAGTTCGATTACGGATTCCTTGACGCCCTGATGAACCCAGTCGGCGATACGCTACGCCCGGCGCTTGGGCAACTGCAGGAGTCCGGCCTGATCGTCCGACGCCACGCGTCGCAGGAGCCGGTCTACGCGTTTAAACATGCCTTGGTACAAGACACCGCCTATCAGAGTCTGTTGGGCAAGAACCGCCGTCGGCTCCACGCGCGCATCGCAGAGTTGATCCAGACCAAGTTCCCGCAGCGCCTCGTGGCCGAGCCCGAGTTGGTGGCCCATCACGCCACTGAGGCTGGCTTGGCGGAGATGGCGATTCGATACTGGGAGGCAGCGGGGCGACGCGCGGTGCAACGCTCCGCGAATACCGAGGCTGCCCACCACTTTGGCCGGGCGATCGAGTTGTTGGCCGAGATGCCGAGTGGCGCGGAATACTGTCGGCAAGAGCTGAAACTGCAGCTCGCCCTCGGCAGCGTCGAGATGAGTCGCAAGGGCTATGCGGCCCCGGACATTGACCGTATCTACCGACGCGCGCGCGCACTCTGTGAAGAGCTCGAGGATTCGACCGAGCTGGCTTGGGTGTTGCACGGCGTATTCATGTGCCGTTTCGTGCGCGGCGACCTGTCGTCGGGGCGCGCGGTCGCGGCAGAGATCCATGCCCTTGCCCAGGCATCGGGCGATACCGCCCACCAAGCCTGTGCCAATGTGTTGATGGGCGATATCGAGCTGTATACGAGCAAACTGGGCGCAGCCCGAACCTGCTATGAGCAGACGCTGGCGCTCTACGATCGTGCTGAACATGGCTGCTTGGCAGAACTGTTTGGCGATGACCCCGCGGTTGTTGCCGCCTCTCAGCTCGGGGCCACTTGCTGGCTGATGGGTTACCCGGATGAGGCGCTACGGTGCTCGGACGAATCCCTGCAGTTGGCAGGTCAGCTTGGCTATACCCATACCCTGGCCTTCGCCCGATTGCTCCGTGCCTGGCTGCACCATTGGCGCCGCGAAGCGGATGAAGCCCTGAAGTGGGCCGATGCGGCCATTGTCTTGAATACCGAGCACGGTTTTCCCGACCTGCTCGGTTGGGCGACCGGTCTGCGCGGTGCCGCGCTTTGTCAGCTCGGCGAGTCCGACGAGGGACTGGCCGAGGTCAGTCAGGGCATCGCGATCTCCCAAGGTACGGGAGCCGAGATTGCGCTGAGCTGGTTCTTCGGCGCGCTGGCAGAGGGCTTCTTGATTGCAGGGGGCCTCGACGAAGCGCTTGCGGCGATCGAAGATGCCTATGCCGTGGTCGAGAAGAACGATGAGCGCTTCTGGGAACCTGAGCTGCATCGCCTCAGGGGTGAAACCCTGCTGGCCCAGGGCGCGCCCTGCGAGGATGCAAGGGCCTGTCTGACCGCAGCGCTGGAACTGGCAGCGGCACGCCAATTGAAGTCGCTGGAACTGCGTAGTGCCGTGAGTCTTGCAAGGTTCCTGCAGGTGCAGGGGGAGACCCGGCAGGCCCAGGCGCTGCTGTCCGGTATCTATGCGGGGTTCTCGGAAGGCTTCGGTACCCACGACCTGAGTGCGGCACAGCAAATCCTCAGCCACTAGTCGATCTCTGTTGCGGCGACCTGCGCCAAACAGCGCGGGAAGCGCGAGCGGTTTCCCGGCCCAGCTCGGCGGCGGTGCTCGAAACAGCTGCTCGGGCACGTTCGACCGCTTGGCGGCGGCACCGGGTGCTGGGTTAAGCTGCCTTGCCTTCGAAACACTCGAGCCGCGCCGATGGCATTCCATGACAGTTACGCAGTGCGTCACCCGCTGCGCGGTGTGGCGATCAATGTACTTTTGGTGTGCACGCTGGGGCTGCTGGCCTACGGACTGCAGGCGCCGATTCTCACCCTGGAGAAATTTTACGTCTTTAGCAATACCGTGAGCCTGTTGTCGGCCTTACAGACTTTGGCCGAGCAGGCCGAATGGGGGCTGTTTGCACTGGTCGGTACGTTCAGTGTCGTCTTCCCAGTGGCCAAGATTCTGCTCTTGGCATTGATCTGGAACCTCGATTCGGCGCAGGGGGCCGCCCATCAGCGCCACCTCGATTGGATGAATCGTTATGGCAAATGGTCGATGCTCGATGTGTTCGTCGTTGCCCTGCTGGTTGTTTCGGTCAAACTGGGCGCCTTGGCCGCGGCTCGGGTGGAGATCGGCATCTATGCCTTCGCCGCTGCCGTCGTCTTGACTATGCTGCTGTCGAACTGGATCGGTCACAACGCCTTCGAGCGTGTGCCGGCCGGGAACCGCCAATCGACTAAACGGGGGTGAAGATCTATGCACGTGACCTTGGTCCATGTACGTATCAAAACCGGGTGTGCCGACGCCTTCATCGAGGCCTGTCGGCTCAATCACGAGGGCTCGACCGCCGAATCTGGCAACCGGCGTTTCGACATCCTGCAAGACACGGCCGATCCGCGGCACTTCGTGTTGTACGAGGCCTATGCCGATGAGGCCGCTGCCAAGGCGCATAAGCAAACTGCGCACTATCTTGCCTGGCGTGAGACGGTCGCCGATATGATGGAAGTCCCGCGCGAGGCACAGCCTTTTGTTGGGCTGTTTCCATCCGGCTGAGCCGACCGGCCGAGCGGCCGCCGTCGCTTGGGGAATCGTTCCTGACTCGGTTAACATAAAGCGCTTCATCTCGGGGACTTCGCATGCAGGACATCAATCCCATCACACACAAGATCGCCGATCTGAGGGGGCGTCTGGAGTCCCTCAGGGGGTACCTTTGACTACGAAGGTAAGAAAGAACGTCTGACCGAGGTCCTGCGCGAACTCGAAGACCCGGAGATCTGGAACGATCAGGAACGCGCACAGGGACTCGGTCGAGAGCGCGCTAGCCTGGAGGCGGTGGTGCTCGGGATGGACGAGTTGACCAGCGGGTTGGCCGATGGGTCGGATCTGCTTGAGATGGCGGTCGAAGAGGGCGACGAGGCGACGGTCGATGCGATCGCGGCCGACGTCGCGGCCTTCGACCGGCGGGTCGCCGAGCTTGAGTTTCGGCGGATGTTTTCGGGGGAGTTGGATGCCAACCATGCGTTCCTCGACATCCAGGCCGGTTCGGGTGGCACCGAGGCCCAAGACTGGGCGGAGATGCTGCTGCGTATGTACCTGCGCTGGGGCGAGCACCGCGGCTTCAAGACCGCGCTGATGGAGGTCTCGCCGGGTGAGGTCGCGGGAGTCAAATCGGCGACCATTCGCTTCGAGGGCGAGTATGCCTTCGGCTGGCTGCGCACCGAGACCGGTGTGCATCGCCTGGTGCGCAAGTCGCCATTCGATTCCGGTAACCGTCGCCATACCTCGTTCAGTTCGGTGTTCGTCTCGCCCGAAATCGATGATTCTTTTGAGATCGAGATCAATCCGGCGGACCTGCGGATCGATGTCTACCGTGCCTCGGGCGCCGGTGGTCAGCACGTCAACCGGACCGAGTCGGCAGTGCGTATCACCCACCTGCCGACCGGCACCGTGACCCAGTGCCAGAACGACCGGTCGCAACACAAGAACAAGGATCAGGCGATGAAACAGCTCAAGGCCAAATTGTACGAGCTGGAGATGCAAAAGCGCAGCGAGACGCAGCAGGCGGTCGAAGACAGCAAGTCGGATATCGGCTGGGGTAGTCAGATCCGCTCCTATGTGCTCGATCAGTCGCGCATCAAGGATCTGCGCACCGGTGTGGAGACCGGCAATACCCAGGCGGTGCTCGATGGTGCGCTCGACCCCTTCATCGAGGCCAGTCTGAAGAGCGGTCTCTGAACAACTGGCGCACAATACCCGAAAAACGCGTGGGTGACCTGCTCGACCCAAGTGGTCTCCTGTTTCTATTGCGATGACCTTTACCTCATGACCGATCAGCAGCAAGACGAAAACCGACTCATCGCGCAGCGGCGCGAGAAGCTCGCCGCGATTCGCGAAGACGGTGTGGCCTTTCCCAATCATTTCCGACGTGATGTCCTGGCCGCCGAGCTCCAAGACCGACTTGGCGAGCAGTCCAAGGGTGAGCTGGAGCAGCTAGGCCAGCGGGCCAGCGTCGCCGGGCGGATCATGGCACGGCGCGGGCCCTTTATCGTGATCCAGGACATGTCGGGGCGAATCCAACTGTATTTCGATAAGAAGGCCTTATCGGCAGACCTGGTCGCGCAGATCAAGGCCTGGGACATCGGCGACATCGTCGGCGGTGAGGGCCAGGTCCACAAATCGGGTAAGGGTGATCTGTACGTCTATCTCGATAGCGCGGTGCTGTTGACCAAGGCGTTGCGTCCGTTGCCAGAAAAGTGGCACGGCCTGGCCGATCAAGAGCAGCGTTACCGGCGGCGTTACATCGACCTGATCGTTAACCAGAGGGCACGCGACACCTTTGTGCTGCGCTCACGCATTATCGAATACGTCCGACGCTATTTCGTCGACGCCGGCTTTTTGGAGGTCGAGACACCCATGATGCAGGTGATACCAGGTGGGGCGACCGCGCGGCCTTTCGCAACCCACCACAATGCGTTGGACATGGCGCTGTACCTGCGGATCGCACCCGAGTTGTATCTCAAGCGCCTGGTGGTTGGTGGCTTCGAGAAGGTGTTCGAGATCAACCGCAACTTTCGTAACGAGGGCCTGTCGACACGCCATAATCCCGAGTTCACGATGGTCGAGTTCTATGAGGCCTATGCCGATTACAATAACTGTATGGACCGTACCGAGGAGTTGATGCGAGGTATTGCCCGCGACCTGCTCGGGACCTTGCAGGTGACTTACCAGGGCGAGACCTACGATTTCGCGCCACCCTTCGCACGCATGACCGTGACCGAATCGATCCTGCATTTCAATCCAGATATCCCGGCAACCGATCTCGAAGAATTGGAAGCAGCCACCGCGCAGGCCCGACGCCTCGGGGTCGAGGTACGCCCCAGTTATGGCTTGGGCAAGGTGCAGATCGAGATCTTCGAAAAGACGGTCGAACACCGTTTAAAGGACCCGACATTCATCACCGCCTATCCGACCGAGGTCTCGCCTTTGGCGCGCCGTAGTGATGTGGACCCTTCGGTCACAGATCGTTTCGAATTCTTTGTCGGAGGGCGCGAGATCGCCAATGGGTTTTCCGAGTTGAACGATCCCGAGGACCAGGCCGAGCGATTCCGTCGTCAGGTCGAGGAGAAGGAATCCGGCGACGAGGAGGCGATGCATTTCGATGCCGATTATATCCGGGCGTTGGAACATGGCCTGCCGCCAACTGCCGGAGAGGGTATCGGGATAGATCGCTTGGTGATGCTGTTTACCGACTCACCGTCGATCCGCGACGTCTTGCTGTTTCCCCATATGCGTGCGGGGGGCTGAGTGGCCGGTGGGTATCAGCTCTAATGGCCATTCCGGCCGGCGTCGGCGTAAGGCCGTGGGTGCGATTCAGCCGCTGAGCATATCGACGACCTCGGCGATCTCCTCAGCCGGGCCTTCCATACCCACGATGGTCACCTCGGGCTCTATGCCGACCTTTTCGAAGGCCGCTACTCCGGACCAGTCGGCATCGCCACCCGGTGCACCTTGTGCCGACAAATGCTGCAAGCGGGCGACCAGCACGATATCGGCGTAGGTCGCTGCCGGACCTGGGTCGTAGTCGAGCTGTTGACAAGCGGTGGGGATGTTCGCCAATGACTCGGCGAAGTTCCAGTGGGCGAGTATCTGGGCACCGATCTCGGGCGCGAGGTCGCTGATCAGACGGGTAATGAGGTCTTCGGTGGCGCTGAAGCCGAGTCGCTCGTCGATCTTCATCAAGATCGGCAGCGCCCCGATGTTGTGGACCAGGCCACCCAGCATGGCCTGCTCGTCCTCGAGCGTGGGCACATTGTGGGCCAGTACCCGGCTGATCGCCGCGACCTGCAGGCTGTCGTCCCAGATTGTGCGAAATTGCTTGTCGAGGGCATCAGAAGTGGCTTGAAAGATCTGTTTCATCGCCAAACTGACTACCAGGCTGCGAACCATCTTCAGCCCGAGTCGAGCGACCGCCTGCTGGATTGACTTGATCTCTTTGCGACCGCGGTAGACAGGGCTGTTCGCCACCTGCAAGAGGCGTGCTGAGAGTGCTGCATCCTTGGAAACCATCTTGCCGATGGTTTCCGCATTGGCACTGTCGCTTTCAACCGCGTCACGGACCTTGAGCGCGACCTCGGGCAGGGTGGGAAGTTGGATCTCGTTGTTCTCGATCTCGGCGTGGATTTCGTGCGCCAAGTCAGCACATTTTGCGGCGTTTAGCATGGGGGTTCCGGATCGGGTTTGAGGATACTCACTACTGCGGAACCCGATGCCAAAACTTGAGGGGGAAATCACTCCTCGGTCGACGGTATCTCGTAGGGCAGGTCGAGCATCTCAACGCGTGGACCCGTGCTGCTGTGCAAGTGCACATCGCCTGCCTCGACGCTGCTGATCTGCAGCACAACCAATGCCTCGAAGCCGCCGTCGGGCGACGCCGCGGCATCCACTAGGCGACCGGCGGCCTGCGTGGACTCACCATTTGCGGAAAACACCTCGGCTCCGGGCAGCGGACGTTGCTCGGTCTCGAGTCGGGCGCGATACATGCGGCGCTTGAGCTTGCCCAGGTACTGCATGCGCGCTACGACCTCCTGGCCGGTGTAGCAGCCCTTGGTGAAGCTGACACCATCGACCAGTTGCATATTGGCCATCTGCGGTACGAAGGCCTCGACCGTATCCTCGAATATGTTCGGGAGGCCGGCCCGGATATCCATCAGTCGCCAAAAATCCGGCCCGGTCTGTTGTGTACTGGGTGCGATCTCCGACCATAGGGCGCTGAGTTGGGTCGCTGGCCCCAGTACCTCGAAGCGTGGTCGGTCACCGGGTAGGCGCAGCACGGTGATGGCATCGCGGGTCAGGCAGCCCTTGTCGTTGGCGGGCGCGAAGGGCAATAGCTTGGTGGCGCAATCGCCAGTCAGCCCGAAGCGCATCAATTCGTCACCGGTCGCTTCCAAGGTCACGTCGGAGCGCATCACGAACATGCGCAGCCGTTTTGCTATCGCCTCGAGTCGGTCGGCTGGCAGCTGTAGGTAAAGATCATCGTCGCGCTGGAAGATCCAGAAGCTTCCGAGCATCCGGCCCTTGGGGTTGCAATAGCTGCTGAGTTGGGCCAGTTCCGGCGTGACGAGATGGATATCATTGGTCAATTGCCCCTGGAGGAAGTCGCGCAGATCGCTACCGCTGGCTCGGATCAGCCCGAAATGCGATAGATCGGTGAGCGCGCAGGCTGGAAATACGTCTGCGAGCGGGGTCTTCGGGGTAACGAGTTCCTGCCAGTTGTTCATGTCGATCCTGTGTCTTGTGCGGTTGCGGTGCCAAATGGGCGAGTCATTGGCGGTATGATAAACAATCCGATCCATGCTGTTGCCTGCATCAAGCTCAAGGATTCTCTCCCGTGCCCCCGACCTCCGTGCGCCCCGGCAGTCTGGTTTTGTACAAAATCCACCCGGCCATCGTCAGCAGCGTTGCGGAAAAGATTGAGATCCAGCTGGCCGGCGGCAAATCCAAGCGGGTGCGCGACAAGGATGTGACCCTGCTGCACCCTGGCCCGCTCGGCGACCTAGCGGCCTTGGATGCGGGCGAGGCGGCTGTCCAAGAGGCCTGGGAGCTGCTCGAGGGCGAAGAGGTCGCGTTGGCCGACCTGGCCGAGATACTGTACGGCGAATTTTCGCCGGCAGCGGCCTGGGGAACCTGGCGGATCTTGCACGATGGGCTGTATTTCGAGGGTGGTGTGCAGCGGATTCGAAGGCGCAGTCTGCAGGCCGTGCAAGCCGAGCGCCAGGCGCGCGACGATCGCCAGCGGGCCGAACAGGATTGGGCCGAGTTCCTGGCGCGTGTCGAGGCAGCCAACCTCGAGGAGGCCGACCACAAGCGCTTGGCCGAAGTGGAACGGGTTGCGCTGGGCGCGGCCGGCCATAGCCGGATCCTGGCCAGTCTCAAGTTGCCGGAGACCCCTGAGGCGGCCCATCGATTTCTGACCCGTTGTGGCTATTGGAGTGCCGACCACAACCCCTGGCCGCAGCGGGCCGGGGCCGTGCTCGAGACGCTGGACATCGGTGTTCCGGCGTTGGCCGAGGAGTCACGACGTGATTTGACCGGCCTCGATGCCTGGGCCGTCGACGATGCGGGCAACCAAGACCCCGACGATGCGATCAGCATCGACGGTGACCGGCTGTGGGTGCATATTGCCGACGTCGCAGCGCTGGTGCGCCCAGGTGGCCACATGGACTTGGCCGCACGCGAGCGCGGGGCCAACCTGTATCTGCCCGAGCAGACCCACAGCATGCTGCCGTCCGAGGTGACCGAGCGCCTCGGGCTTGGACTGGCGGAACGGTCGCCGGCATTGTCGATTGGATTCCGGTTCGATGGCGAGACGGTGGTCGATATCGAGGTGGTCCCCGCTTGGGTGCGGGTCAGGCGTGCTAGCTACGAGGACGTCGATACCCGCCTCGACGAGGCCCCCTTTGCATCGATCGCCCGGTTGACCGGCGCCTACCGGGCGCGGCGTGTGGCGCGGGGCGCCGCACGCATCGATCTGCCAGAGGTCTCGGTTCGAGTAGTCGATGGCGAAGTGGAGATTCGGCCACTGCCCAGATTGGCCAGTCGTGAACTGGTGGCCGACGCGATGCTGATGGCAGGCGAGGCCGCTGCGCGCTTTGCTCAGTCGCACGGGGTCGCGGTCCCTTATGCGCTGCAAGCGCCACCGGACGAGATCCGCCAACCTAAGGGCATGGCGGAAATGTATGCGTACCGGCGCCTGTTCAAGCCGAGTCGTGCCTCGCTGGAGCCGGGCCCCCACTTCGGGCTTGGCCTGGACACTTACACCCGAGTGACCAGTCCGCTACGTCGTTACGCGGACCTGATCGTACATCAGCAACTGCGCACCTTCCTGGGTGGCGGTGACCCACTGTCTGCCGAGCAAGTGCTCGAGCGCGTCGCAGTGTTGGACAGCGTAGCTGCGACGATCCGCCGCGCCGAGCGACTGTCGAATTTGCACTGGAAACTGGTTTACTTGACACGCCATCCGAACTGGCAGGGCGATGCGGTGGTAGTGGCGCGGGAAGAGCGTAAGACGGTTGTGACCATACCCGAGTTGGCGCTCGACACGCGGATTCGCGCTGCACCCGACCATGTGCTGGATCAAAGGTTACGGCTCGGCGTTCGTGAGGTGGACGTCCCAGGCCAAGTGGCAAACTTTCGAGTGCTAGCCTAAAGCCGGCGTCACTTGCCATGCAACCGAATTCGTAAGCAAAGTGCAATGTTTGACCGATCTGGTTGGCTAGAGAAATCGTGTCAAGTCCGTATACTTTGCGCTTGCGTAGTCGAAAGACTTCCCGGAGACAAGAATGACTGCCAATGATGGGCACCCGCCCACCAAGAAATCCAAAATCATCCGGCCGGCGGACGAATTTGCAGCCTTCTGCGAGACCGAATTCGAGCGCCGACATAATGCCGGCGGGGTGTTTGACGAGCAGCAGTATCGCCGGGCAATGAAGCTGGTGCTCGAGCGCTTGGCCCGATTTGAAATCGAGGGCTGGCCATGATTATTCAGCGCATCCGCTCGCGCAATGTCCTTAAGTACGACGAGCTATCGATTGATCTTGCCGAGCGTGGACTGATTGCGATCAGTGGCCGAAACGAATCGGGCAAGAGCAGCATTGGCGAGATTGTTTGTTTCGCGCTTTTCGGACGCACCTTCTCGGTTCCCCCCGACGAGATGAACAAGGTGATTCGCTGGGGCCAAGACGACTGTAGCGTCACGCTAGATTTTTCGGTGGACGACCGAGACTTCACGCTGTCGCGTTCGCTGGATGTTGACGGCAATCATGGTGTGCGACTTGCCTTGCGGAACGATCCCGATAACGCGATTGCGCGCGGTACACAGGGTGTGGCCGAGGCGTTGTTGCGCATTATTGGGTTCGAGTACGAAGAGTTTGTGGAGTCCTTTTACTTGGCGCAACGCGAGATCACGACACCGCATCCGCATAGTCAGGCAGTCAAGATCATGGCTGGCCTTGCGCCGCTCGAGCGCGTAATGAGTGATCTCAGTGACGAGATCGACGAACGACAGGAGCTACTTGCCGAGATTACAACCGAATGGGATGCAGTCGATGGCGATGTAAAGGCCCTAGGTATTCAGACGGGTCGTTTGCCGCAGCTTGAAAACGAACACCGTATGGCCAGCGAGAAGCGAAAGCAGCTCAGTGGGCTGTCGGGTGATATCAAGCGTGGAATAGACGCTTGCCCAAGCGATACTCATCAGCTCGAGACCGCGCAGCGCGACAGGCTGAAGGCCAGGGTACTGCGGGTTGTCTCCTTGGTCGCAGCCGTGGCACTGGGCGGGCTTTGGGCCTTGTTGTATTTCGCTGCCGAGTCGTCTCAAGCGGCCGTTGCGCAAGACCTACTTGGCACCTATGTGCCAGTTTGGAGCGACGACCAAGCTCACTGGATCGGGATACTAGCAGTTGCTTTAGTCGTTGCATTCATAGTGTTGTGGATACGACTGCTTGGATTGCGAAAGCGAATCGAAATGCTGCGTGAACGCCTATGCCAGCTGGGTGCCGCGTTTGGGCAGGCGCGGCAATTCAGCGTTGGGGATACCGCGACTTCCGTGGAGCCTGGTGGAGAGACGGCGGCAGCGGTGCCGCTCGATCTGGCAGCAGATGCCAATGCACCGACGCGACCTGAACGTGCGAAATACGAAGCGTTGCGTGGTTCGCTTGACCGGGGTGAATCAGTGGTCCCCGAGGCTCAGTCCTATGGTGAAAGCGAGTTGGACTGGTTGAATTTTGTGGGGGCTCGTCTAGACCACCAAATTGCCAAACTCGATGAAGCGATTGCCGACGAGCGTGCGCGGCTGCAGGAGGCGGCGGATTTGACAGAAGTGCTCAACGGTTTGGGTGGCAAGCGCGATCAACTAGAGGAACGGATCGGCGATAGACAGCGTGGTCTTGAGTTGTTGACAAGTGCCATCGCCCATCTGTCCAACAAGTTTAACCGTGACATGAAGCAGTTGGCAGGCCGTATGTTGCCACTGTTCAGCGATGGACGTTACCAACACCTAAGGATCGACGAGGATCTGACGGTCCAGGTCTTCTCCAGCGAAAAACTCGGCTTCATGGATCTCGACGAGGTATCCAGTGGAACCCAGCGTCAGATCATGTTGGCGCTTCGATTGGCATTGTCCAAAAAGCTGATGAGCCGCAGGGTGCGAGGCAAGCAGTTTGCGTTTCTCGACGAGCCATTCGCGTTCTTCGATCAAGAACGAACGCGCCGTGCGCTACAGGCGCTCTCCAATCTGGGCGACGACATTAGTCAGGTGTGGATCGTGGCGCAAGACTTTCCCGAGGGCTGCGAGGTAGATTTCGATACTACGATTTGTTGCGATGGTACGAGCAATACCCTCCAGGTCGCCACCTGAGGTAACATTCGCCGCGCGTTCGCACGGAGAGGTGGCTGAGCGGTTGAAAGCGCACGACTCGAAATCGTGTTTACGTTAGCGCGTAACGAGGGTTCGAATCCCTCCCTCTCCGCCATTCTGTTTTCGACGCTGTTTAGACCCTCTAGCACCTTGAAAGGTAAGGTGGTTTCGGCGGTTCGAAAACCCTCATTTCGGGCATAGGCCAAACGGCCTGCAAACACCAGTTTCAGCACTGCTCGCTTGTCCTCCAGGTACTCAGACTTCCAGAGTTTCCAAGGGTTTGCGAGAAACGCCAGAGCGGTTCGAACACTTTCGTCATAGCCGCGCAGCGGTTTGCTCATCGTTGCCGCTTTTTCTTCGAGAATGAGCTTTTTGCATTCGAGGGTGGCTATGCGTTTTTCGTAGGCGATGATGACGCTTGAGGAATCGGATTCGAGGATGCGATCCATGAGCTGTTCGATCTGGCCGCTGAGTTTTTGCACATCTTTCTTGATCTTGGCCTGACGCGCTTTCTGGGTCGTGAGGCGATGCTCCCAGATGTCTTTGAACATCTTGCGAAGCAACGCGACGAACCCCTCGACGGGCTGGACCGATTGCAATAACTCCTCGAATTCGCCCTCAAGTGTCTCGCGCCGGATGGACTTGCGGTAGCTCGCGCAGCCCTTCTTGAAGCACATGTCGTACGCATGACGGCTCATGCGTCCCTTTGACCAGCTCGCCGTCATCGGATGGCCGCACTCGCCGCAACAGACCGCACCGCGCAACGGGAAATCTTCGTTCAGGTTCTTCCGCGCCGGAACATAGGCCCCCTCTTTTAGACGCGTTTGGTTCTTCTGCCAGGTCTCCAGAGAGATCAAGCCCTCGTGCTGCGCGGGGCGCAGCGAGATGCCCCAATGCTTGGACTCCAGATGCCCGGCGTAAATCACGGCGGTCAGGATGTCATTAACCTTCTGATTGCGCACCTCGTTGATCAAATCCGCCGCCAAGCCCAGGGTCCAAAGGGTCTGGTGTGGCATCTAGCGACGAGACAGCACCTATGCTTGTCAAAGCTGTCCTTGGAGGTTCATTAGGCAACTCCGAAATCCCGCTGTCAGCCGCTACTGGCTGAACGCTGCCGATCGTGAGCACGAGAAGCAAGCATGCTCTGAAAGTGCCTATCAAATGACGCATTGTTCACGTTTCTCCAACTGCTCGTGCGGTGTGCTCCGATTGCCACCGGCAAGACATCAGGGTAACCGCTTTGATACTTGCCAGAAAATCACGAAAGTCAGACCGAAACGGTTAAGGCTGGCCGAGGGAGTTCTCGTCTGCTGGTCAATTCGCTGGACGGTATTCGAAAGTTGCCCGGACAATGCCATGATCCGACGTGCCGTCAATCTTGTGCTCATCGGCATTAAGGTGATCATTCTGGACATCCATCCCCTTGAAGGCCCATAACCGTTTTCGGGAGTTGTCGTAAAACTCCTGCGACACCACGATATGGTCGAGAGACTCTCGGATGTTCTGATAAATATGCGTATAGTACACGTCTCTCAGGCTGCGATACTTCTGCAATGTTGCCGTCAGATACAAGGCAGTATCGCTGCCGCCCAGCGACAGACCACTCAGCAAGTAGTTTGGCTGGCCGGTGACAATGTTCAGCGTGTTACTGAGCTGAGAGTCATTAAGATCGCCGATTACTATCACTGGGTTATCGTTACCTTTCATCTCGTCCGTCAGGATCATTCGCAATGCCGCTGCCTCGGCAGTTCGGCGAATGGTCGAAACGGCGTAGCCGAGGTGCGCGCTATGTTTCGAATAAAAAGTCCTATCCGCGCGATACCAGCCTTCTTTGTAGAGCCTAGCGGGCGCTTTGGATTTAAAATGCACCACGTAGACCGAGATCGTCTTACCATTGGAGCGCGGCTTGACCCGGAAATGCAGTACGGGCCGCGAGAATGAATCGATCTGCACGGAGATTTCCGAAGTCTGCGGATCATCACCGCTGCTTTCCAATCGGAATTTCTCTGGGAACGCTTCGATCCATTCTGGCTCGCCGACCAGTATGTCTTCGCGCACGGCCCCGGCGCAGACGATCGATTGACCTACGTGACCATCCGGAACTAGGCGGCGATACGGCGCATCGGGCTGCACGGCGTCAAACACATCCTCAAGCGCTCCGCCGTGCCAAAGTTCCTGGAATCCCCAAACGTCGGCTGGCATCTCAGTAATCGTGCGAGCCGTCCAAGCGACCTTCTTGTCGTAGACATCCTGATCCCAGCCATCACTGTCGTTATAGATCGGCAAACCGGGCCGGTTGAGGTTTAAGAGATTGCAAGAGGCGATGCTGAATTTTGTCCGTGCCGGCATAACTCACTCCTTTGGCAGATTGCGATCTTATCGGTATCACAACGATGTGACGGATGGATGACCTAATCATCCAAGTTTTGTCGATGCACTGATGAGACGATCAAGCGGCAAAAAGACGTTTGAGGAAACACACGCGATATTGCGGCAAATTGAAATGTAGTACGTCCGATAGTCGTGTAGTACAGATATCTGATATGTACTACATGGCCAAAAATCGGCTTTGCGCTGAACGCAAGCTGTGCGATGTACTACATCGCGCTTGCCAAAGGGACCCGCTGCGCGTCCCTGTTGGATACCCCCGGCTTGTGGCGCGGTGCGCCAGAAACGTTGCGCCGTTTCATCACGAGCAGGGCGTTTGGCCGCCTGCACCCAACAGTCATGGGAGCCTCCAAGCTCCCCCGACACCCCCATGGCGATTTCATCGAGACCGGGGAGACTTCGTTCTCCCCTGGGCCCCATCGACCAACCTTGCGCAGATTGGATACGTGCCAGACCCTTCCCGCCCTGGACCTGGACCAACGTTCCGCCATTGGATCGCCGACAACCTGACGCAGCTTGGACTTGCGTTGTAGCTCATCGGATACGCGTCGTTGGTTCGCGATTAGGACTACACATATGTGTATCCATTGGTTACACTCGTAGTATCATGAAGGATGTCGGTCTACGGATTCGAATTCAGCGCGATCTACGTGAGCGATTCCTAGAGGTTTGCCGGGCACAAGATAAGTCTGCCGCTCAGGTGTTGCGTGAATTCATGCGCGAATACGTCGAAGCGCACAACTGTGCTAATAGGGCCTTCAATAGCGAGTAGAAAGGCCCAGCATGATCCCCGACTATCAGACATTGATGCTGCCAGTTCTGAAGCAAGCCCGTGATGAAGAGATCAGTACGCGTAATGCCATTGAGCGACTTGCTGGCCAATATCAGCTCTCGGAGGACGATCGAGAGAAGATGCTGCCGAGCGGCAAGCAGCGCACTTTCGACAACCGCGTCAATTGGGCAAAAGGTTATCTCAAGCAAGCCGGTTTGGTCCGGTACACGAAGCGCGGTTTCTATACTGCGACTGACGAAGGCCGGAAGGTTCTCGCCGAAAATCCCGAGCGCATCGATGTCAATTATCTCAAGAGGTATGACTCGTTCCAGGACTTCCAAACCCGGAAAGGTGCCAAGTCGGACAAGGCCGTGGATGAGGCCGCGCGTCCCAATGATGATAGTGCGACCCCCGACGAGATTCTCCGCGCAGCACACAAACAGATTAATTCTGCCCTGTCCGCTGACCTTCTCGACAGGGTGCGACAAGTCTCACCGGCCTTTTTCGAAGACCTGATCGTCCATCTTCTTCTCGCGATGGGTTATGGCGGCACTTCCGAGGATGCTGGTCGCGCACTCGGAAGAAGCGGTGACGATGGTGTTGACGGTGTTATCGATCAAGACCCCCTCGGGGTTGATCAGATCTATGTGCAGGCCAAGCGCTACGCCGAGGGCAGCAATATTGGCCCTGGCGCGATTCGTGACTTCTTTGGTGCGCTGAGCTTGAAGAAAGCGCAGAAAGGAATCTTCGTTACGACATCATCTTTCAGCTCATCAGCAGTTCAAACCGCGAAGGACTTGGGTACACGCATCGTTCTGATCGATGGCAATCAGCTGGCACGCTTGCTGATCCGCTACAACATTGGCTGTCGCGATGAAGAGGTGCTTCACGTCAAAAAAATTGACGAAGACTTCTTCGAATAGAGGGCGGAGACAATATGAACACCGTCGAGATCGAAGAAGCCATGCCCAATCCATCGTCCGAATGGGCAGATTCGTGATAGCGATCACTATGGGCACGATTCGTTCCCACCCCGCGATACGAAGCACTGAATCGGCGGTCCTGAAAGGACGGCAATCGTGTCGTCCTCTCCAGATCAGTTCGTTAGGCGGCGGTATCGGGTCCCGCGGCCCTGGCCAATGCGCTCCAGCTTTCTGAGCTCAAGGAGCTTCTTGATGGCTGCTTCCACCGTGCGTGCCGGGAAGTCCAATGCCTCAATTGCATCCTTGCGGGAGAATACGGACTCGCTGCGTGCCTGGGCCCATTGCCAAAGCGCGAGCTGCTTTTCCGAGAGCAGATATTCGCTCTGATCCTGCTGAATGAGTTCGAAGGCGGCATCAGCCTGCGCCTTGACGATCTCTAGAAAGAACGTCATCCAGGGATAGATATCTTCCTGCTTTGACTTCCAGCTCGACTGTGTTTTATTCAGGGCCAGGTAGTAATCGGCCTTACGCTTCTCGATCAGCTTTTCATGCGACACCAGCCCGGTGAACATGTACCCGGCCCGCAGCATCAGCAGGTTCGTCAGCAGGCGGCTGGTCCGGCCATTGCCGTCCTGGAACGGGTGGATAGCCAGGTATTCGAAGACAAAGTTCCCGATCCTGACAAGCGGGTGCTTAAAAGCCTCTTCCTCGGCCCATCCGTACCAGGCGACCAGCTCCTGGGTTTCCTTCGGCGTCAGGTGCGGCGGGGTCGGGTCGAAGAGTATGCCCACCACCTTGCCATCCGCGTCCTTGGCCTCCACGCGATTGGGGCCAAACTTATAGGCGCCGCGCTGGCGTTCGTCCTTTTCGGAATGCTTTAGCATGTCGCGGTGGAGCTGCAGGATTAAGGATTCGCTCAGCGGCATGGCCGCATAGGCCTCCAGCACCTGTTCCAGCATTTCGAGATAGCCAGCGACTTCCTGTTCGTCGCGTGTCTTGAACCGGCGGATACGCAGGTTCCGGTAAAGCGCTTCGACCTCTTCATCGCTGAGCCGGTTACCCTCGATCCGGTTCGACGCCCCGGTTGAGGTGACAATCACCGATTGCGTGAGCCGGTCGATCGTTTGTGGCAGCAGCTTGTCCGTAATCCGGATGGCGTTCTTGATCGCATCGATTTCAGCTAAGGTGGCATAGAGCGCTTCAGTGCGCGCGGCACTGAAGTTCAATCGTTTGCTCAGCCTGTCTTCGATCCAGTTCATCTCACATTCGCCAATAGCGTCTATGTGACTTTATGTGAGTTATTGTGAGATTCGTCAAGCATTTTTTGTCAAAGACTGACGTTTTTTTATCGGGCGCGTCCGGCCATAGCCGGACCGGGCTGTCGTGAACCGGGCCGCCCTTGACCGGCGTCCCGGCCATCCGGCGTCCATCCCTCGCGCGAAGACTTAGGGGCCGGCCCCGCAGCGCACTTCAGGCAAAATAGACAGTCTCCCGAGGCGCCGCGCCCAGGGGCTTGTGTGTATGAGTTTCAGCCGGGTAGAATCCGATTGAACCTTTCTTATTCAGCAGACCCTTCGGAAAAGGACATCTTCCCGCGCACCGCATTGATGGCGCGTATCGCTCGGGTTCCCAGGTATGCGATGCCAACGGCGCTACCTGCGATGAATACGGTATGAAGCAACGTGAGGCCGCCAAACTGGTGCAGCTGAAAATACAGCACAGTGAGTGCGAGCACAGGAAGCACGATGACCGTTGTGATCGTCTCCAGTAGCCAGGCTGGAAGCTGGATAGACTTACGGCCATTTGTGCGGATGCGAACGGCGCTTTGTACGGCTAGCGGCAGCCAGGCGAATTGCCGGAACGTGGATGGATCATCATTCACAATCTTCGAGAGATGTGCGCTGTGCTGCATGAAGTAATAGGCCAAAAACAGCAAGATCGTTGGCGAAGCGTAGATGATCAGTAATCCCGGCACCTGCGTGCCGAGAATTGATGCCGATAGGTTTTTCGGTCCGGCTCTTTCGACGTCACCCGCCAGTGCCTTCGAGAGCAGACCGAGCTTTTCCTCGCGGTAGCCTTTCGGTAGCCTGGTCAGTGTCGGCAGGAACGTGATGTTCCCGTCCTCAATCCTGACGATCGGAGACCCACCCAGTTCGCGATTAATCCAGTGCAGAAAAGAAGTATTCTGAAGCGTTTCAATTTTCGCCGTAAAAAGCGCCGAAAAGATCGGTATGCTCCCAAGGGTTACGGTGTCATGCAGTTCGAAGCTCAGACTTGGGGTTACGCTTTCTCCAGGTAGGAAAGATTGAGCGGCCTCGTCAAACACGTCGACGCCGACGCGCACTTCGTCGACGCGCCTCCCAGTCTCGCCGACATCATGAAGATAGTCGGAAATCTTTTCCACCAAATCTTTGGTTTGAGGAACGAGCACCTGGACCTCTCGATCCAGTTCCAACCCGTTGAGTGCATCCAGGCTGACGAGATTTGCTGCGGACACCTCCGAAAGTGGGAGTTCGCGCACCTCGATCTTTCCGACGTGAATCGGCTTGGTCAAAACATCGCCGACATGGTGCAAGTTGAATACTGGCAGATTGAGCGCTTCTAGCTTTCCGGTGACATTGGTCCCAATCGGTGCCAAATTGGCTTGCATAAATTCCGCCACCTTCTCTTCAACAAAGTCCTCATACGCCAAGAAATCGGCCTCAATGAGCTGATCAACAAGCGACTTCCACTGAATCGTTTCGCGCGGCAGATCAAGCGACGAGGAAAACAGCAAAGTGATCAAGCTGACGGTGATTACAAGGCGATGGAGGTTACGTGTACTCTTCAAGGCATCACCAAGCATCCCGGCGCGGGTTTGTTCGTAGCGATCCATCACGACTTCAGATGTCCTCTTGTATTTTCACTCGGGCGGCTTTGGCGTAACAGCAAGGAAGAAAATCGCAGCCAGCGAATCTGGTCTAATGATCGGGACATCAGAAGAGGCTGCGAGCTCGAATTCGATTCAAACAATCGAAGGACGCTTATTTGTACATCCAAAAAGTACTTGCGCCAAGAATTCGGGACTGGTTGCCGGGTAGTCCAGCAATAGTCTCGCAAAACTCAGCGCGGTCAAGACCGCGCTGCCAATCAGAACAGGAAAGATTCGAGACAGTGGTAGCGCTATGTCTCGAATCTCATGCACCCAAAAGATCGCGATGAGAACCCCAAAGAGCGCGATACAGCGTATCAGCAGTAGCACGACGAGGTTGCGAGTCAAGGGGTTTGACGTTGTTTTTCGCTGCTTGATCACAATTCCATTTGCAGGAACGTGCGCGGTCAACGCAAGTGAATCTCTCGGCACTGCGACAATCTGTCGCATGTGATGCTTTTCGTTCTTTTGTCCTGGTTCAGCGTGAACTGGAGTTTTCCGGTTCATGTTTAAGCCACGGTTCCGATCGCTGCTGGGGACTCCTCTTTCTTCGCCCGCCGACGCTCAGCGCGGCGTTGACGGGCCTCGGTCAATTGCTGTTCACGCGCCGCCAGGATCTCAGGGGCTCTGCCGGCCAGTTTGTCGGCGGGCGTGACGTAATCGATCGCACTGTGCAAACGGCGAGCGTTGTAGTCTGACACATACGCCGCCACCAGGCGCTTCGCCTCGGCGAGATCCAACGGTGTCTTCGGGCGAATGCATTCGCGCTTCAAGCTTTTGTGCCACCGCTCCAACTTGCCGTTGCTTTGCGGATAGTAGGGCGAGGTCCGCACATGATCCATGCCCTTGATCCGAATGAAGGTCTTGAAGTCATTGGCGATAAACTGCGGACCATTGTCCGAAATAATCCGCGGCCGCACCTCTGGGAAGGCCTCCAGGGCACGCTGCACGATGATCTCGACATCCTGCTCGGTCATCCGCTCGCGAATCTCGTGGTGGACGATGATGTACCGGCTGTAGCCATCGAGCAGGCTGCACAGATAATAGAAAGTCCCTGAGATATTCAGGTACGACACGTCGATGTGCCAATGCGCATGTGCCACCCGCGGGCTGGACAAAGCCTGTCCCCTTCTTGCTCGGCTGGGGCTCCCAGCGACGCAGCACGCCGGCCTCGCTCAGCGCGCGATAGACCGAGCTGGGGCTTGCCGCGACGATGTCGGCGTCCATCATCATGTACGTCACCCGCCGGTAGCCGTCATCGGGATGGGCCTGATAGAAATCGACCACCGCACGCTTCTCCCAGTCCTCCAGCCAGTGATCGCGGGGAATCCAGGCATTGTGTTCATTGACCCGGCCATAGCGGCGCTTCCAGTCAAAAAACTTGCGCGCACTGATCCCAATCCAGGCCACCAACTGCGCCGCCGGCAGCTCGGTCTGCGCGGCCCGCTCACGGACGAAATCCACGATCCGGTCCCGCACGTCCGGTTGCACCCAGACACCGCTCAGAGCGCCCCCACGTCCTTTTTTTTCGGCAATCAGATCCTCCATGATCTCGGCAATCACCGCATCCTTCTTCTTCAGCTTCGACTCCAGCTCACCCTGGCGACGCTGCTCAGCCTGGGCGGCGCGCTTGTCGATCCGCGCAAAGGCCGCGGCACCGTTTTCAAAGAATTCCGTCTGCCAGCGGTAGAACTGCGTCGGGTTCAAGCCGTGTGCATCGCACACGTCGGACACCGACTGACCCTCCAGCAGGTGCCGCTTCAGGATTGCCACCTTCTCCTGGGCACTGAATTTCCGTCGAGTTCGTTTGCTCATGGTCTCCTCTACGAGCTAGTACTAACTCAGTTCGAGGAAAACTCCAATTCCGACTGAAGCGGGACATCGGGAAGCACATTTGAACTTGGCTTGCTGCCGGGTCAGCCGCTGGAAACTGACAGATCCTGTTCCCCATCATTCGTCAATGACGTGTATTCGTGACCGTGTAGGTGAGGAAGCCTTTGCCAACATCAGAGCCAAACCCGTCCGATTGGACGGCAATTGGATGACGACAAGTGCTTCTCGATTGATGAGCACTACGCTCTTGGGAGAAGCGGGAAGTCACCTGAATTGAGTTTGTTGGTTGGTTCGGGCTCCGTTAGGCACAGTCGAGACTCTTCTCGGCAGGATTGGTTCACTATTGGTCTTTCCGTGCACGTGAGTTACGGCAAAATCGAAAAAAAAGAGGGTTAGCATCCCTCCCTCTTCGCCAACAATACAAAAGGTCCCCGCGTGGGGCCTTTTGTATTTTCAGGCATGCGGAGGACTTGACGAGAGCCCTTGGGTTCGACGGAGCTGCCGGAGGCAGCGGAGAGGAGAACGTCGCCGCATAGCGGCGGCGATCCGGAGGGTGAGGGCACAGCCCGAGTAGTCCCCGCTCTTGTTGCTTAGGTAGCGCTTGCTAAAGAAGCATGCAGTGTCTGCAGCCGTTCTTGGGAAGCCTTGTCGATGTCGATTATCTGCAGACCAGTCCAATAGGTCCCTGGCTGACTAGCTTCGGTTTGCCACAACACCATGACACCTGCCGCGAATGAGTCGGTTTGGCCGCTTGCATCGACTACATTGCATTCGACCTGAAACAGGTTTTCGATACCGGCCTTGGTGGGTGTTAGAAGCATCAGGCCTCCGGGTGAGAGATTGACAACCTCGCCCAATTTCTCGCCGCTGATGTGCTCGGTCAATTCAGCTCGCCAGCCCTTGTCGCCGAGAGCCAGGCGTGTGTGCTGCCTTTTTTCCATGCCCAGTCTCCCGTCGGCCTAGTTCTACGCGCCTTGGTGCAGATTAGCCAGCGCTCGCTCCAGGGATGACTCTACATAAGAGGTCCCGGTCGCGTGCAACACATGCGCGCGTTCTGAGCCAATGTGCTCGGCGAGTTCGTGTAACGGCACTACCAGCGCCTTCGCACCGGCCTGGTCGACGAATAAGAAACGCTCAGTTCTTGGGTTGTACCAAGAAAGTTTGACGACCTGGGCCAACTCGCCCTTGTGCCGGAATATCACCCAGCTGCCAGGTGGCAGTTTCGGTAGTCGTTCCAGCAATGCCTCGCCGTCCTTTGAGAGCCTGGACTCGGCGCCCCGCTCGTGTGGGGCGTGTGCTGTCTGGGACGTTGTGGCCGGGGTACTTGATAGGTCGATATCCTCGGTGTCTACGAACAGCTCGAAGAGCTGCTGCACCTTGCTCTCGAAGTGCGGGATGGTACCGCCTAGCCGCTGCTCGATTTCAGCCCGTATGGCCAGAAGGTCAGACGCAGGAATCTGATTACCCTGGGTCAAGGTCTGTACGAAAGAGCGCAAGCGCTCGCCTAGCGCAATCGCATTACGCCAGCTTTCTGAGGCCGTGTCCCCGTTGGTACGTAGGTAGAGGAGAGTCAGGTAGTCGGTCCAAGCTTCCTTGATAAATGTTTCGTATCGCGTCGGTACCCGGTCGATCGTCAGGGATTCAGAGGCTACCCCACTAGCAACCTGCCGGGCCTCATCCAGACGGTCCTTGCCTTTTTCAGCCTCCAGAGTACGCATTTCGCGGATCTGTTGGCACTCGGACAGCAGCTTGATGTCGGCCGAGAGCTTTTCATCGAGTGATAAAAACAGTGCAGATGACAGCTCACGAGATTTGGTGATCGAGTCGACAACCGACTGCAGTTTCGGGTACATGCCGATCGAGAGATCACGTTCTTCCACCCAGCGCGATCCAGCCTCGACCAGGTTATCGAATAGGCAGCGGGCTGGGTGCTGTTGGCGCTTTAGAAACGCGCGATCGCGTACTGCGAGTTTTAGGTAAGGCGTATGCAAATGGCTTAGCAAGGCCTTGACCGTATTGCCCAAGCGCTGGTCGTTTAGCATGACCTCGAACAGCATGCCAACGATGTCGATGGTGTCTTCATCGATATGGCTGAGCTTTTCCGGCCCGACCATTTTTTTAATCTGGGTACGCTGGACCGACAGCGCGACGCGAAGTTTCTCCAACAAGTCGCGAGAGACCAGCACCTGCTTTGCCCCAACGGCGCGCACGCCGGTCTCAGGCAATGGTGCGACCCGCTGAATCCGCGGGCTGTCGATTGCGGCGGCAACCATGGACACTGACGCCGGGTTTGAAATCTCGTGTGGCACCGATGTGCCGGCTGCACGCTGCCGATTCAAACGGCGTGCCGTCAGCAGTTCACGGATGCGCCCCAGCAGTTGATCGCCGAGATCCTGGCTGCTTCCGGCTTCCTGGGTATCCGGTGTGGCATGTGGCGAGGCTACCGACTCATGCTGCCCACTCGCTGCCGCATTATACGAACCGGCTAGACTGGAAGCGGCATACTGGGGTGACCCACGCAGGTTAACGCTGTGCGTGCCCTGGCTGGTGTTTTCCTGAGACGCTATGTGCTGATTGTTTGCCCCATCGCCAGACACGTAACGACCTCTACTGGGTGTGGAGGTGGTCGAGTTACCACTTGCGTAAAGCCTGCCAGGTGCTGGCCTGCCGGTAGGTCCGGAGCTGGTGGGAGTTGGGGTCGACAAATCCTCTTGTTCCGTCTCCTCGGCTTGACCGGCCTTGGTTTTCTTAGGGTAACGTGTTACCTGGTATTTCAGATTCGGCAGTATGCCGCCCTCACGCAATTCTTCGTTCAACTCCTCATGCCAAGGCGGAGAATGCCGCACCACTTCATGCTCGAACAGGGTGTACAAGGCCAGCAATACTTGGCGCTCGACAGATAACAGGTGTGCTGCGCGTTCGAAGCTACCGGCCAATTGGTGTGGCCCGGCGGGAATTTGGTTGAGTGGAATCGCGCGGCTACCGGCAATTACGCCCAGGCGCTGTGACAACGCGAAATACAATTCACGATTGTCCCGCACCGCCTGCTCGGAGATCGTTTTCAGTGCAAGGCTGCGCTCATAGGCATCGGTGCTGACAAGGCTCAATACGTCAGAGCCCGGCGCATCGCTGCCTTGGGCGGGACGCGTGAATGCATAGAGATCGTCGTGGAGAGATTC
Source organism: Chromatiales bacterium (assembly GCA_028284585.1). Lineage (GTDB taxonomy): Bacteria > Pseudomonadota > Gammaproteobacteria > Chromatiales > Chromatiaceae > Thiosocius. The sequence goes on along the minus strand of JANQRK010000110.1, from coordinate 113,320 downwards.
CTTGAACAAGGAGGCGATATTCGTCTGCTTGATCCTTACTTCGCGCTGACCCTCGAAGAACTTCAAGCGCACGGCATTGCTTTCCGCCTTGTCGGCATACTCTAAGAGCACCTGGTCAGCGGATGTAAACACGTCTTGGAGCAAAGCGTCAGCCGCAGGCACTACCCTGTCTCGCCAGGCGACAAGTAGACGTTTGATTTGCTCTTTATTCACGAGTCGTTGAAATCCAACTACCGAATAACCCGACAAAGATGTCTCATCTATCGGCTATCGTCCAGTGTTTTGGACGATTTGAATCATATGTTTCGCAAATGTAAAGCGACGCGGGCGTTGGGATGCTGCTTCGGAGTAGGTGGCTTGTAAGTCGTTTGCCGTGTGCCGACGTTGCCAGCAACAGCTTGGTGCCAATCTATGTCCACAACACCACAGCGACACCCAGTCTTCCGTAGCGAGCTGACTAGCCGAAAACGGGCGACGCACTAGCTCGCTGGGACGTCGCTTTCCGATCTTCAGTTCCCGATGGCATGAATCTAGTGCGTGCTGCACTAGCACAAATGGCCGGCAGATGTCGGTAATTTTTACAAACGCCGATGTTCAAGATTGACCTATGAATCGCTAAATTTCTGAAAAATAAAGTATTTACTAGGGTTGGCGCGGATCATGCTTCAAATGAAAACAGCACCACCAGGTGCTAGTGCAATCTATGAGCGCTGGGCCGGTAGCGTCCGGAACCAGGGCCACAACATCAATAATGAGGATTTACTCAATGGAACGTTTCAAAATGTTGCAACTGGCAGCGGCTGTGGCTTTGGCACTCGGCGTTGCCTCGGCCACTTACGCAAACCCAAACAACAATACTGAAGCCGATGACGGTGACCAAAACAACTCGGTGACCACGACTGGGGCCGATTCTGGTGCGACGGCCGCTGAAAACGCGACGGCCAACAACGACAACAGCGACAACACCAACAACAGCGACAACAGCGATAACAGCGATAACAGCGATAACAGCGGTGTCGGTGCCGGCCAGAACCAAGCCGAGGACACTAGCACCGCAAACGCCGAAGGTATCGTCGGTAACGACGGGACCGCGGGTGATGATGGTGTCGCTCAGGCTGGCAACGATGCCGTCGGTAACGACAATGGTGAAGTTGCGCAAAACGGCAGTACCGCCAACGACATCGACAACGCTGAGGCCGTTGCCAACGGCGGCGGTAACGCCAATGACGACTACCAGACCGCTGGTGATGGTAGTGCCAACGACAACAGTACCGCTGATAACAGCGATAACAGCGATAACAGCGACAACAGCGACAACAGCGACAACAGCGACAACAGCGACAACAGCCAGATGGCGTCGTCTGACAACGGGTCTGCTTCGTCCGTCAATGGTGATGCTACCGCTGACAACAGCGACAACAGCGACAACAGCGACAACAGTGATAACAGCTCGGCAACCGCTGATAACGCCTCGGCTGCGGCCAACAATGGCAGTACTGCCAATGTCGACAACAGCGACAACAGCGATAACAGTGATAACAGCCAAACCGCGTCGTCTGACAATGGCTCGGCCTCGGCCAACAACGGCGATGCCACCGCTGACAACAGCGACAACAGCGACAACAGTGACAACAGCGACAACAGCGACAACAGCCAGCGCACCGCTAATGCAACGGCTGGTTCTGCGTCGAACATCGGCAGCGGCAGCGCCTCTGCGATGACCGACAACAGCATCAACATCGGTGATGTGGCTGTAAACCTCTCGGCCCTCGAAGGTGCGGTGACCAACAACACGGTCAACTACACCAACACCGGTGGTTCTACGGCCGAGTCTGATGACGGTCGCGGCGCTAACGGCTCTGTTGCTCGTCTGAACAACACCGTGTCCAACAACATCGAAGGTTCGTTCAACGGCTTTTCCGGCCAGAACCTGAGTGTGCAGAACACCGGTGCCAACAGCCTGGTGCAACAGCAGGTTAGCTTCCAGGGCAACATCAACGCCAATAGCCCGGCGGGTAACTAACGCCCGTGAGTTGAGCGCCTTGGCGCTCTAGACGGTAACCGGTGGACAACCTCTGTTCACCGGTTACCCCATCTTTAATCGGATGTTGGCTTGATTTGGGAGTAGACCGATGAACAAGGTCACGGTTTTGTGCATGACATGCACGCTCGCGCTGGCGTCCGCGCTACATGCTGAGACGCTCGAGATCGGCGATGATGTGATGCTGGAAGAGGGTGCGTTGAGCGACGACACGCTCTCCGGTCACCGCGGCGAGGGCTCCGTCGATATCGACGCGCTGACATTCAACGAACTCGATCTGGACGGCAGTAATCACGGTAATAGCGTGGTGAACTCGGTAACCGGCGCCAATTTCATAGGCAATAGCGCCTTCAATGGTGCAGTCGGTATGTTCGATACCATCCAGAACAGTGGCAATAATGTCCTGATCCAAAACGCCACCATCATCAACGTCACTGTGACGGAATGAACGTGAGTGGTGTCATAAGAATAATCTGTGCCCGGTTAGTGACAAGAATGGGGGTTTTGTCAATCGTTGCGGCGCTTGTCTATTCACCGCTTGCCGCTGCGCTGTCGATGATGTTGCCCACCGAACTCGGAACCTTTACGGCCGATGTCGTAAGTTTCAAAGAATCAAAATTTCAGAGCATTCTGCGTCAGCAGTACGACTATAGTTGCGGATCGGCCGCGGTTGCGTCGCTGCTGACCTATCACTACAACGACCCGAGGACCGAACAACAGGCCTTCCGGGCGATGTGGGAGACCGGTAACCAAGAGCTCATCAAGCAGCAGGGTTTTTCCCTGCTGGATATGAAACGCTATCTCGAAACGCTCGGGTACCGAACCAATGGCTACCGGCTGCCACTCGGCCGCTTGGCCAAGCTTGGCGTCCCGGCGATCACCCTGATCAACAACAACGGGTACATGCACTTCGTGGTGATAAAGGGGATCGCTGACGACGAGATCTTGTTGGGCGACCCTGTGCTCGGGCTGCGCATAGTGCCGCGCGACAAATTCGAGGCGATGTGGCAAGGCGGGATTGTCTTCCTGATAACCAACAAGGCCGATATTGCACGTGCCAGCTTTAATCGGGATTCAGAATGGCGGACGATTGCCAAGTCGCCCGTGGGAATGGGTAAGGCGATGAGTGGCGGATCACTGGCCGACTTCAATTTGTTGTTGCCTGCGCGGTCCGACTTTTGAGTTGAATGGTTGAATGGACATGACCAGACACTTCAAACAGATCGTGCCGGCCTTGGGTCAGGCGGCTATCTGCGTGTTTTTAGGATTGATGGCCACGTCGGCCAATGCTGGTCTGGTCGATGAAGACATGCCGCGGCTTTCGTCGGGCGATGGCGCATGGGAATGGCCCGTGCTGACATCGCAAGGCATGCGGCCGGCAGGTCATAATGATTCGTCGATCATGGCCCTGCGCCGCTCGATGGAGCGGCTTGTCGATGAGCGTGCTGCCGCGACTAGTTCAATGCAAGACCAATCTGCAGTTGACGGTCGCCTGCAGCGGGCGTTGCGAAGACTTAGCCGTGAGGGTGCGCCATCATCCACCAGGGTTGGGCCGCGCATTGCGGCCCTGGTGGATAGCCCTCCATCAGAAGTTGATACCATTGCAGGTGTCGAATCGCAGCTCGCGCGAATCAAAGGCGTTGCCGCCAAGACAATGGCTGCTCGTCCGGTCGCAGGCCTCAAGACGCTACAGCTTGCGATGCAGCGCTTCGAGCGCGCGCGCGGCGTCGTCCCGAGCGATACCTTCGCTCGGGTGTACATCGGGCTCGATGACAAGATACCGAAGCTGTCGAACATGGCTGCCAAGCATCCCAGTGTGCCCACCCGCGATTTGCGTGCTCGCGTGGTCGATGCGCGCACTGCGGCAGCATCCTCGCTAGTGCCCGATCTGGTGACTGCGGCCTCCGGGCTGCGTTTGGGTGATGTGGACCTACCGGCCTCGGGATCGACGGAATTGGCAGATCTCGTGGGGCCACTCGATCAGGTCGCACTGAGCGATGTCTCCGGTCAGTCGGACACGGGTGCTCCGGGGCCTTCCCTGCACGACATAGAGCATGCGATCGACGATGTCGAGCTCGAGGATCTCGGGGTAGGCCTAGCCAGTGCCGAAGCGCCAGTGGGTGTCGACCAGCTGCAAGATACCCGGGCGGGTTTCCTGCTCGACAATGGTATTCGGGTCGATTTCAGCGTCACCCGCCTGACCGTGATCGATGGTCTCGATCAACAGCAAGCCCAGGATCTGGCCACCAACATGCCGCTTGGGCTGAATCCCGAAGCCTTGACGCAGATCGCCGCTGGGCAGGGCGGCAACACGCGCGTGCTGACGACACCGGCGGACGGTACCAGTGCGTTCACCGTGGTCCAGAATGCGCTCGACAATCAGAGCATTCTTGATGTAACGACCTTCAATATTGATATTCAAGGCGCTGGGCTGCGCAGCCTCGACTTCATACCCCAGAGTTTCCTACCCGAAGCACTGCCCCCCGAGGTGCGTTAGCCATCAACCCGGTCCTTTGGCCCAAGCATTGTGGTCGCGACATGTGGCGATCCGGCACTCGCGTGCGCTTAGCTATGGCGGATGCGCAAAAAAGTGATATATTTCAATCAACTCTATAATTGTGAAAGCGTAGACCAGGGAACATGTCGAACACAGTCTTTCTGCGGGTTGCCAGTTTTTTGTTGAGCGTTTCCGTGGCCAGTGCCGCGGCGCAGTCCACCGGCGACGATTTTTCCGGCATCAAGCGACAGTTGGCATCTGAAAAGAAGGCAATCGAGTCGGAAGAGCTTAAGAAACTGATCGCGATCGAACGCGAAAAGCTCGCCGCCCATCTGAAGCGCCTCGAGTCTTTGGAAGCGCGCATCCAGCAACTCGAAGGCAGCGAGCCGGCCAGCGCGAAAAAGCCCAAGCCCGCCGCAAAAAAACCCGCGGCCGTTGCCCAGCGGGCTAGCCAGACCGAGACCAAGGCCCCCGGAGCAGTGGGCGAGGAACAAAAAGAGCAGGCTAGCAGTGACAAGGCCAGCGAAGCACGCAAAGTGGCCAGTATCACAGATGATGTGCGCGGGATCCTGACGCCACGTGGCACGCTCGTGCTCGAGCCTTCGCTCAAATACACTCAGACGTCTACCGACCGCGTGTTTCTGGAGGGCTTTGGGCCGTTGGTATTGCCAAGCTTTTTTCTTGGCATCATCGACATCCGCGAGACCGACCGGAAAACTGCGATTGCCTCCATGACTGCGCGCTATGGCGTGACCAATCGTCTTCAGGTTGAGGCGAAGGTGCCCTATGTGTGGCGTGACGACAGCACCCGCTCACGACCCATCACTCAGTCGTTGTTCTCGGATGATGTATTCGAGGCCGACGGTAGTGATATCGGGGATATCGAGTTCGCAGTCGACTATCAGTTCAACGATGGAGCTGGCGGCTGGCCTTTTGTTACGGGAAGCCTGCGGGTGAAGACGCCGACTGGGACAAATCCGTACGAAGTCGAGACCTTTGACGTCATAGTACAAGACCCCGATGATCCCGGCGGTGGCTGCCTGACGGATGACGAGGGGCAGTGTATTATCCAGCGTTTTCCGAAAGAACTCGCGACGGGTACTGGCACGTGGAGTGTGCAGCCCAGCGTCACCTTTTTGTATCCAACTGACCCCGCCGTGTTCTATGGGACCCTCGACTACAGCTTCAACCTGGCAAGGGACTTTGACGAAGTCGGTGAGGTCGACCCGGGTGATGCCTTTGGCATCAGCGGCGGTATGGGATTCGGCATCAATGACCGGTCTTCGTTCAGTGTCGGTTTTTCTTACAAGCACGGATTCAAGACCGAGAACGAAGGCTTCTCACTGACCGGATCTGACTATGACATCGGCCAGATCCTGTTTGGATACGCCTTCCGGCTGTCGAAGGACACCAATGTGAATCTTTCGGTTGGCATCGGTGCGACTGACGATGCACAGGATTTTGAATTGAATCTGCGTGTCCCTACCAGCTTCGCGCTGTGAGGGGTAAGGCACGGACGACGAGAGTGAGTGCCTGCCGACTACTGCAAACAAGCCATCTTTAGTAAGTCGGAGGCGGCCTCGTAGAGTATCTACTGCCTTATGTTCAAACCTGCCGACCCGTCTCAGCTATTTGATAGTGCGCTTAGCGCCATCAAAAATCTTTCCCACCAGTAGACGGGCTCGATTCCGTTCAATACGAACTGCAGCAGCACGAAACCGCCAAACACCAAAACGCCCACAAGCAACAGCAGCGCAATGCCCGGCCAGATGCGGCTGCGTTTCACTGGAGTGATGAGCGGCGCAGCATTGTGACTCGGCAGATCATCGGAAACGACTTGTGATCTTTCCTGTTGGGCGTTTTTGAGCGATTCCAATAATCGAGACATGATCGACCTTGCCGTTTACCCGCTGTCTGCTGCCAACTTGTTCTGCAACAAAATGTAGGTTCGTGGTCCGACGATACCGTCTGCGGCCAACCCGGATCTGCGCTGAAACGCCTTGAGACGCGACGCCAGCTGTGTGTCGAAGGTGCTGCCGACGGTGCTTTTCCCCTCTATCTGATCGAGGGCGCGCCTTAGCCACAGCGCGGGCCGGCCCGATACACCCTGGGAAATGTTCCCCCGTATGTTGCCCGGTCGACGCCACAGCAATAGGAACTTGCCATCCCACACATCATCCAGCGAGGCCGCGGGTATTACGTGTTCCTGGCCGAGTACATCCAAGACAACGCTTTCGGGGCTGGCCTTTAGTGCTACAGCATAGGATGACACCTCGCCGATCCTTAAGTAGAGAATGGCGGGCCGATCGTAACGGTATAGGCCGGACAAGGCGCTTCTATCGGAAAGACAGGTTAGACCCTGGGCTGCCGCGTCTTGGCAAAAGTTCAACGAGCTGGGCTCCGCGCCCTCAACACCCCACATCGACAGCAGCTTTCGTTCGGCATACCGGCGGGTGTAATCGTCCAGTGTCTGATCTGCCGGGATCGCCGCCGAGGATGCGGTTGGCGCCGTCTGTGACCGGGGCTGCACCTCGGGTCCGGAAGCCGCTGCCGCGCCCGCGGCATTTGGTGCCCGGGGCGTTGAGCTGTGCCGCGGCCTCTGTGCAGGTGGAGCAGCGTTGCGCGCTACGGTTGCCGCCATGGGCTCGGTAGTTGCTGTAGCCGGTGACTGCACTGCAATGCCAGGTGCGGCGGGCGGCGCCTGTGCGCTCTTTATCCTTGTGGTGGGCGGGCCCGCATTACCGGCGCTAACGGCCGCTTCGCTGGCTCCCCAGGTCGCTGCCTCAGTTGGTGCGGGGTAGCTCGGCGCTGCCGGAGCTGGGCGTAAATCCGCGGGGCCGCGCTGAATTGGAACGGCATCGCGCAATGTGTTGACGGCAGCTGGCTCTCTTACATCCGCGATTCTGGTGTCCACCTCGGGCTGTAGCTTGCTGAGGTTGAACGAGTACATCAGCCCGATACTGGCAGCCGCTAGTAGGCAGACCGCGCCTACCAACATAGTGGCCCTTGAGACGGCACTCGCCGACGCTTGCGTTTGACCGACCACATGCTGCTTGGCGTCTTTCATGATCGTACCGTCGATCTTTTGCGAAGATCGCTGGTAGGCGCTATGCAAGGCTTTATCACACAACACGTTGATCAAACGCGGCACACCTTTGGAGAAAGCGAAGATTTGGCGTACCGCGCCTGGGGTGAACGGATTTTCATCCGCGCCAGCTACCTTCAAACGCCAGTCGACGTATTCACCAGTCTCACGCTTGTTCAAGGGGCCAAGGTGAAACCGCGAAGTTATGCGTTGCGAGACCTGCAACAGCTCAGGCCGATCGAGCATGTCGCGCAGCTCAGGTTGGCCGATCAGAAATATCTGTAGCAACTTGTCCGTATCGGTTTCCAAGTTGGTGAGTAAGCGGATCTGCTCCATTAACTCCTGAGTGAGATTTTGTGCCTCGTCGACGATGAGGATGGTTTTGTGTCCGACTGCATAGACTTGCAGCAGGAATTTGTTTAAGTGATCCGTCAGATTCTTGTTAGATCCACGGTCCCCATCGATTACCAAGTCGAGTTCATTGCAGATCGTCTGTAAGAACTCGTTGAGCGTCAGAATCGGATTCAGAATCAGTACTACCTCGGTCTTGGGAGGTAGCCGCTCGAGAAAAGTACGGCAGATGGTGGTCTTTCCGGTACCAACATCACCTGTGAGCAGGACAAAGCCATCACTGCCACCGGCTGCACCATGATTGAGACGCTCGAGCGCGGTGCGATGGCTATCGCTGAGATAAACGAAGCGCGGATCCGGCGTGATCGAAAAAGGATGTTCCTTCAGGCCGAAATACTGTTCGTATGCGTAAGTGGTGCTCATGACAACCTAACTTCAAAACGGGGGGTTTAAATTTGCCATTAGCGAAGGAGTCATTATCCGATGTCCGAGGAGGCCTTGTCCAGAGACTAGCCTTAGGCATTGGCATTGGCATCGGATAAGATTTTTCTTACCACTCAAACGACTTGTTTACCAAGCGTCGATGGTGGGTGTTGGGTCAATGGTCCTTATAACTGTAGCGTTTTTCGCGCTGATGCCGAGTCGCTGCTACGGCTCAGGGATTCATCAGGTTGCGATGCGTCACTATCCAATAGCTCATGAGTGACATGTTCTCGTGCGACCGTGCCATCGAGACAGTAAATGACAAATCGCCATGGTTGTATCGAATCGATAGTGCTAGCAAAAGAAATCGTGCTCCCAGTCTCAGGATTTATGGAGGTTAAGGCGAGCAGATGACTTCAGACCGCGGTGTTGGGTTGCGGAGACGCTCGCAATCGAGACATATCGAGTTTTGTTAGGGGCGTCTCATAACTGGCAAGCCAAAAATGTCGTTGTCGGGGGCGAGCACGACTGAGTTACTAGAGGGTGCCTGTAAAAATAGAGGTGCCCGAGCGGCGCAGGGATGTGCTGCCATTTTCGGTCACGACAAGTGATTGAAAATGAAGGAAAGGCGAAAACCGGGTTTTGGCCTTTCCGTCGAGAAGAATGCCATGGAAGGCATTTTTAGAGGTTCCCTAGACAGACGCGTTTGCCCTGGACAGACCCCTTGCTCCGTAGCCCCAGATCGGCAGGCTGGGGTACTCGATTGCCGAACTCGCGCTCGAGCGCCGATGGGGCATCTCCCGAACCAGGCCGGGAAAACCAGATGGGCGCCCCGGTAACTGGTTTTTTTCTTTTTCTAGTTTCCAATCCGGGATGGGAAAGAATCTAGTAGGGTCACCGGTCTAGATTGGCAGCCTGGTCCGGATTCACTTCGCGGCAGGCCCAATTTTTCCCTGAAGACCGACCCGGGCCCTTGAAGAGGAATGAAGACCATGCGTTGCGCAGACCTGTTTATCCGCTGCCTGGAGAACGAAGGCGTGGAGTACATTTTTGGCATACCGGGCGAGGAAAACCTCGACGTGATGGACGCCTTGCTCGGCAGCAAGATCCGGTTCATTACCGTACGCCATGAGCAGGGTGCGGCCTTCATGGCCGATGTCTACGGTCGTCTCACGGGCCACCCAGGGGTCTGCTTGGCGACCCTGGGGCCAGGGGCGACCAATCTGATTACCGGTGTCGCCGATGCCAATATGGACCGGGCCCCTGTGGTCGCGATTGCGGGACAGGGCTCGACCCACCGTTTGCACAAGGAGAGCCATCAGATTCTCGACCTGGTCAATATGTTCGAGCCGATCTCTAAGTATGCTACCCAACTACGCGAGCCAGAGATCGTTCCAGAGGTGGTGCGTAAGGCCTTCAAGGTGGCCAAGGCAGAAAAACCCGGGCTGAGTTTCATCGACTTCCCGGAGAACATCGCCGAGGCAGTGGTCGAGGGTAAGCGGCCGCTCAGGGTTCAGGATCCGCTGCCGCCGGTGGCGCCCGAGGAAAAGATCGCCCAGGCCACGGAGTTGATCGCCAATGCCCGTTGCCCCTTGGTCATGGCCGGCAATGGTGTGATTCGGGCCCGCGCCAGCGACGCTCTCAAGCACTTCGTCAGCCGAACCGGCATCCCCGTGACCATGACCTTCATGGCCAAGGGTGCTGTGCCGCGGACCAATCCCCTGTCGCTCGGGGCCACCGGGTTGGCTGCACATGACTATGTCGGCTGTGGCTTCGACCGAGCCGATGTGGTGATCTGCGTCGGCTACGATATCGTCGAGTACCACCCCCACCTGTGGCATCGCAATGACGAACAAAAAATTGTACATATTGACGCCCTGCCGGCCGAGGTCGATGAGCACTACATCCTCGAAGTCGGGGTGGTCGGCGATATCGCTGCCTCGCTGCGGGCACTGGCGGAGCGGGTCCCACCGCGCAGCGAGCATTGGGCCGAGGCGTTGCGCCGGGAGATCGACCAAGAAACCGCCCGATATGCAGATGACATGGCCTTCCCGGTCAAACCACAGAAGATCCTCTGGGATCTACGCCAAGTGTTGGCGCCGGAGGACATATTGATCTCGGACGTGGGGGCACACAAGATGTGGATCGCTCGTCTGTGGCAGGGCCTGTCGCCCAACACCTGCATCATCTCCAATGGTTTCGCCGCGATGGGCATCGGTGTGCCAGGCGCGATCGCGGCCAAGCTGGCCAATCCCGACAGACAGGTGGTGACGATCACCGGTGACGCCGGGTTCCTGATGAACTCACAAGAAATCGAGACCGCGCTGCGCCTCGGGCTGGCGTTCGTGATATTGATCTGGACCGATAGCAAATATGGCTTGATCAAGTGGCATCAGGATCGTCGCTTCGGTCGTGATAGCCACATCGACTTCAACAATCCTGACCTGGTTGCCTATGCCGCGAGTTTTGGCGCCCGCGGTTTCCGGGTTGATGCCGCCGAGGATCTGATCCCGGTGCTACGCGAGGCACTGGCCTGTGGCACCGTGGCGGTCGTGGATTGCCCAGTCGACTATGCCGAGAACATGAAGTTGACCGAGAAACTGGGAGAGTTGGTCTGCCCGATCTGATGCGAGGTGCTGAACATGCCGCATGAATCAAACACTGTCCCGCATTTCGGACATCGTCTGGCCGTCGAGGCGGCCCCGGTTGGCCAGCTGACCGTTGTTGCACCCTATGACGGTGCCCCGATTGCGACTGTGGATACGCTGGATGCTGGCGCCGTCGATCAGGCATTGGCCGAGGCCCAGCGCTTGTTTAGCGACCGCAGCGCCTGGCTGCCGGCCGATCAGCGTAGCGCTGTGCTGTATCGGGCCGCTGATTCGCTGAGCGAGCGGGCCGAGACCTTTGCGCTCGAGGCGGCACGTGAGGGCGGCAAACCGCTGATCGATTCTCGGGTCGAGGTGGCGCGGGCCATCGATGGCCTGCGCAATTGTGCCGAGCTACTGCGCTCGGAATCCGGCAGCGAGATCCCGATGGGTGTGACGCCGGCCTCGGCCGGCCGCTTGGCCTTTACCCACCATGAGCCGCTCGGCGTGGTGGTTGCGGTGAGTGCCTTCAATCATCCGGTGAACTTGATTGTGCACCAGGTCGGACCGGCGGTGGCCGCAGGCTGCCCGGTGATCGTCAAGCCGGCCGAGGACACGCCACTGAGCTGTCTGCGGTTGATCGACTTGCTGCGCGAGGCTGGTCTGCCACCGGGCTGGGCCCAGGCCCTGCTGACCAAAGATCATACGACCGCCGAACAGCTGGTGACCGATCCACGCGTGGCGTTTTTTTCGTTTATCGGCAGCGGGCGGGTCGGTTGGTATTTGCGCTCGAAATTGGCTGCCGGTACCCGCTGTGCGCTCGAGCATGGGGGTGTGGCGCCGGTCTTGGTCGATCGAGATGTCGCGCTCGACGATGTCGTCGCTGCCTTGGCCAAGGGGGGCTTCTATCACGCGGGGCAGGTTTGTGTCTCCGTACAGCGCGTGTTCGCGCACGAGACGATCGCCGAGGCGCTGGCCGAGCGTCTCGCCAAGGCCGGTGAGGCGCTTGCGGTCGGCGACCCGACCGTGGCAGACACGGCCGTTGGGCCCTTGATCCGCCCTGCCGAGACACAGCGTGTCGGAGAATGGGTAGACGAAGCGATCGCAGCCGGGGCGCGTTGTCTGACCGGTGGCAAGGCGCTTTCAGAGCGATGCTACGCCCCGACGGTGTTGTTCGCCCCGCCGGTTGACAGTCGCGTCAGTCGCCAGGAGATCTTCGGCCCGGTGATCTGTGTCTATCCGTATCGCGACCTGGACTCGGCCATCGAGCGCGCCAATGCCTTGCCCTACGCCTTCCAAGCCGCGGTATTCACCAAGGACATCGATCTGGCGTTGCAAGGTGCTGCCCGGTTGGCCGCCTCGGCGGTGATGATCAATGATCACACGGCGTTTCGCGTCGACTGGATGCCATTCGCTGGTCTGCGCGAATCCGGCCTGGGGGTCGGCGGAATCCCACATACCTTCCACGACATGCGCGCAGAAAAGCTCATCGTGCTGCGTTCGACGCACCTGTGATGACCACAGTGACCCACGTTCACTACAACCTCTAGTATCTCGAGAGAGCCAACATGACTGAACAAACCACCGGTTTCCTGTTTGGAGCGCTCGAGCTGATGACAGCGCTGTTTATCTTCGCGGTCGGTTTGGTCGTGTTGTGGGCGATCTTTGCCTATATCGCGGACGTCACCCAGACCGCGCAGGCGGTCCGGCGTAACTATCCAGTGATCGGGCGCTTCCGCTATTGGTTCGAGCACCTGGGTGAATTCTTCCGGCAGTACTTCTTCGCGATGGACCGGGAGGAGTTGCCGTTCAACCGGGCGCAACGCTCGTGGGTCTACCGGGCAGCCAAAGATATCGACAATACTGTGGCGTTCGGTTCGACGCGCAACCTCAACGTCCCGGGTCAGGTACTGTTCGTCAATTGCCCGTTTCCTACCCTGGGCGTGGACGCGGTCGCGTCGGGACCGGTGGCGATTGGCCCGTTCGCGCGCCAACCTTATGAGACGGCCTCGCTGTTCAATATCTCGGGCATGAGCTTCGGTGCGATATCGCGGCCAGCGGTTGAGGCGCTGGCGGCCGGAGCGGCCGAGGCTGGTTGCTGGATCAACACCGGGGAGGGCGGCTTGTCGCCATACCATCTGGGCAGCGGCGCCGATGTGGTTTTTCAGATCGGCACTGCAAAAAATGGTGTGCGTGACCTGGAAGGCAACCTCAGTGATGACAAGTTGCGCGAGGTGGCGGCCCATCCGCAGGTCCGGATGTTTGAGATCAAGATGAGTCAGGGGGCGAAACCTGGCAAGGGAGGGATCCTGCCTGGAGCCAAGGTCAATGAAGAGATCGCGGCCATCCGCGGCATTCGTCCCGGTGAAGATGCCATTAGCCCGAATCGGCATCTCGATATCGCCAGTAGCGAGGATCTGCTCGACTTGATCGCGCGCATCCGTGACGTAACTGGTAAGCCGGTGGGCTTCAAGGCAGTGATCGGCGCCTACGGATGGCTCGATGAGCTGTTCGAGCTGATCAAGCAGCGTGGCATCGAGTCAGCCCCGGACTTCATTACCGTGGACAGCGCGGATGGCGGGACCGGGGCCGCACCATTGCCATTGATCGACGACATGGGACTGCCGCTACGGGTTAGCCTGCCGATGCTCGTCGATAAGCTTTGCGAGCACGGCCTGCGTGACCGGGTCAAGGTGATCGCCTCGGGTAAGTTGGTGACACCGGCCGACGTCGGCTGGGCACTGTGCATCGGAGCCGATTTCGTGACCTCAGCACGCGGTTTCATGTTTGCGCTGGGTTGCATCCAGGCCTTGCAATGCAACAAGAATACTTGCCCGACCGGAATCACCACACACGACCCGAAACTGCAGAAGGGCTTACACCCAGCGAGCAAGGCTGAGCGGGTGGCCGCCTATGTCAAGAACATAGTCCACGAGGTCGGCATCATTGCGCACTCGTGTGGGGTCCGTAATCCACGCGAACTCAAGCGCTTCCACGCTCAGGTGGTGCAGGCCAACGGGCTGACCAAGCCGCTGAACGAAGTATATCCAGAGGCCGTGCCCAACGATGGCAAGCGTCAGGCGACTGCGTAAGCCATTGGTGTTGGCCATCCCGTGTCCAATGATCCTGGCCCGATGTTGCTGTTGCCGCAGCTACTTATCAAAACACTGCTAGGCGACCTCGCTACCAAACTCAGCTTGCCGTGAAGACCGCATCGCTCGTCGGCAAACTATCGATCGGTATCGCTGCGTTATGCGTGACACTGGTCATCGCTGTCCTGGTGGCGATCTGGTCGATCGATCCGGCGTCTCGTGCATCCGATTGCCCCAAGCGGGTCTTTGCGTCAGAACACAGCCGGTTTGTGACCTTGCCGTTTATCGGCACCGATGGGGTGGAGGTGCACTACCTAGAGAGCGCGTCGGCACGCGGTACGCCGGGCACGGGCTTCGTGTTGTTGCATGGGTTCACCTTCAATGCCTTTACTTGGGCGCCGCAACTGGATCGCCTTGCCTCGTACGGGCGGACAGTAGCCATGGATTTGATTCCTTATGGTCTGAGTGCCAAATTGGCGCCAAGCGATTGGCAAGGCACGAATCCCTACTCGCGCGAGTCGGCGGTGGCACTGGTGCTCGCGCTCATGGACCGAATCGGGTTGCATCGTGTCGTGTTGGTGGGTAATTCATCCGGCGGCACCCTGGCCCTAGAGCTCGCCCTTGCGGCGCCGGAGCGGGTGAGTGGTTTGGTCCTGAGTGCCCCATGGGTGGTCGTGCGTCGACCGGTGCTGCCAAGGGGGCTTGCCGAATCCTTGCCCCTGCGCCGCCTGAGTTTGTATTTGGCTCGGCGACTCGGCGAAGGTGCGGCCTTGCTCGAGCGCAGCTACGCCGACCCTGCACGAATCACACCCGAGCGGCGGCGGCTCGCTGCGCTGCATACCCAGACGCTGAACTGGGACCTCGCGTGGGCTGAGATGCTCAATCGCTCACTTAGCACCCCGGTCGACGTCGAGGAACGCCTGAGTGAGTTACAGCTACCCATATTGGTGGTGGCCGGCGACGCCGATCGTTTGGTCCCGCTCGAGGACAGTCAACGGGTTGCGACGCAGCTTCGCGGCGCCTCGCTGCGGGTGCTGCCGGGTTGCGGTCATGTGCCTCATGAGGAATGTCCGGAGGCCTTTGCGTTGGCGGTGGATGACTGGTTAGCAGACAACCCCAGCTTGTTATCAGATGGCGAGCAGCCTTCGCTCCCTCGCGACCGAACCCCTTGAGGTCAGGGTTGCCGCCGTGCTGATTCCGCTTGGGCTACTCGCGGGCATAACCATACCGGTCGGCGACTCGACGGGCGGCAGGGCCGTCGAGAAATTCCATGAAGGCCTGCGCAGCGGGATTGTCTCTACCGCGGTTCAACAACACCGCGTCCTGGCGTATGGGTGCGTACAAGGACGTTGGGGGAACCCAGCGCGAGCCGGTGCCCGAGCCTTGTACCTGGGATGCCGCCACGAAGCCGAGTTGTGCATTGCCGCTCATTACGAATTGATAGGCCTGTGCGATGTTGTCACCGCGGACCAGTTTCGCCGCTAGCCGCTGCGCGTGGCCGAGCGCTTCGATGATTTGCATCGCGGCGGCGCCATAGGGGGCGGTCTTCGGATTGGCGATTGCAACACGACTGAAGTTGCCACGGGCCAGGACGTCGCTATCCCCAGCGATTAGGCCGGGGTCTCTACTCCACAACACCAATCGCCCGATTGCATAGGTCTTGGGCGCCTGCCCGAGTCCGGCCTGATGCACCCGTTGCGGACGCTGCTGGTCGGCCGCCAGAAAGATGTCAAATGGGGCGCCATTTTGGATTTGCGCATACAGCTTACCGGTCGAACCATAGCTCACGACGGCTTGGTGTCCGGTCTGCTCCTCGAACTGACGCACCAGTTCCTTCATCGGTGCAGTGAAATTGGCTGCGACTGCCAGCGTGGTTTTGGCGGCGAGCGCAGGATTCTGGGCCATCAGGCACAGTAGCAGGATGATGGTTTTTGATAGCAGAAACCCTTGCACTTCGATGCCCGGTTTAGTGACGGCGCGCGATCGGCAGATTAGGTTACCACCTAGCAAGGCGGCATGAAGATAGCTTGCCAGGGGTCAGTCTGCAGTCCCACAAACGCGCGAGGGCCCGAACCGGGACCTTGTACCCAGGTCGATGACCGGACCTGTTTCACATTCTCTAGCGATACTGCCTTGCTAGGCAACGAGAGGCAGTTGTGGGATGTACAGCACTCTTAAACAATAGTCTGGGTGCTGATCCGAGGCCAAGAACCCAGCAAGAGCGACGGGCTATGGCTTGGATATTTGTGGGCATACTGCTTGAGTCCAGCCGCCGTTTTTGGAGGAATCGCGCATTCTTCGGTGCAGCGCACTTTTCCGTGCCCTGGTCAGAGGATCGACACCGAGCCGCACTTAGCCGTAGCGACAAAAAACCTGAAACAGACGTTTGGCAAATTCATGAGTAGGGTGCCACATGGTAAACAGACCAGCCAGTTTGAGACGCCGACAAGCCCTCAAAGTGATCGTCGGGGCGGCGGTGGCGGTGCCCGTGGGTGCTTTGTTTGGCTCGGGGCACGGCCGGGCGGCGGAAGTGCCGCAGGTCTTGGAAGACGATCCCATTGCCGCGGGTTTGAAGTACCGACACGATGCGACCCAGGCCAAGCGGGGAGACAAGGCCGGAATCGCTGCCGAGCAGCAGTTCTGCAGCAGCTGCCGGTTCTCCGAAGGTGGAGGTGACTGGGTTGCCTGCACGATCTTCCCCGGCAAAGCAGTGAATGCTCGGGGGTGGTGCACTGCTTGGACGCCGCGTACGGGCTGATGCCGTAAACGACCAGGGCTGACTAGGGCTCGCCCTGCCAGAAGGAATCCATGGCCGTGATGGTCGGCTGTAAGCACTCCCAATGGGGTAACCCGAAGGTTCGCTCAATGCGCGCCGCGCGCCAATTGGGCCGCCGGTTGAGTAGTTCATCGAGTCGATCGAAGGAAATGTTCGGGTCGTGGTCATACAAAACCAGCACTGGTAGTTGCAAGGGGCGATACAGCGTCTCCAGTGCATCGGGTGTAAACAACTTCATCGACAGGAAATAGAAGGGCGCGTACTTCGCGCCTGGTTGACGCGCTGAACTGTAGGCGTAATCGATGAGATCTCTTGGCGTCTCGCCGGCGAAAGATCGATTGAGGAAAAAGCCTATGCTCAGCTTGCTGGTGAGAAGTTTGAATAGGCCGTCACTGAGCAGCGGCACGCGATACATGGCCATCATGCCATCGGCGGATTTGCCGCTGGGCGGTCGGCGGATGCTCAGACCGGTGGGCGAGATAAATACCAGCGATGCATAGTGGTCCGGCGCCAGCAGGGCTGCGCGCGCGGTGAACTCGGCGGTCAACGAGCAGGCGACGACGTCGGCCGGCTGATCGACGACACGGCTGACAAATTCGTTTAAGGCATCGGCGAATAGGGTTGGCTTGTAGGATCGGTTGCGGCGTTCCGAGCGTCCGAAGCCTGGCAGGTCTGGTGCATAGACCGGGCGTTTGCTGCGGTAATGATCGAATAAGGGCTTGATTTCAATCGCACTAGGTGCTGCATTGATACTATGCAGCAGGATCAGTGGTCGCCCAGCATTTTCGGTATTGGCGTAGAAGCCTAGGCGCCCGGCCGACGTGGTTTCGATCTCTTGATACGGGGCGTCGATTGCTTTTGGCAAGTCGTGTTTTGGGCCCTGACCAACTTGTTCAGATCGATTGTCAGGCTCTGCAACTCTGCCGCCGGTCTTCACGCTGTACAAAACGAAATGCCTCGGATTACTTCAAGACCGCCCCATCCTAGCATTAACCTGGCCCGATCCGAGGCGGAATCATCGCCGATGGCGCCGCCGGGAGCACCGGGGTGGCGCTGCAGGGGCCGGCCTATCGCGTCCTTAATCTGGTCGCTCCTGGTGCTCACCGGCTGTCAGAGTATCAGTGGCCTGCCGCGCGACGACAAGGCGTCGGGGGAGACTGCCAACGTCGTGATAGAACAGGGCAGTATCCGCTCTGCGACCGGCTGCGACCTGGACTACGTCGTACATCGTCCGCACAGCGGGCAGACTCAGGTGCGGGTTGTATTGGCCCATGGTTTTATGCGCAGCAAGGAGCGTATGGCCGGTCTGGCCACGCGTTTGGCGGGGCGTGGGATACCCACTGCGACCTTGGATTTTTGCAATATGCGACTGTGGGACGGTGCCCATCGGCAGAACGGCGATGATATGCGCTTGTTGGCGCGCAGGGTCGGGGTGCCCAGGGTCTTGTATGCGGGATTCTCGGCAGGTGGCCTGGCGGCGTTGATCGCTGCGAGTCTCGACCCGGATGCCGTTGGGGTCTTGGCGCTCGACTTGGTAGAGCGATCCGAGTTGGGAGTGCGTGCCGCGGCCGAGTTGTATAAGCCGATCTTTGGCTTGGTCGGTGAACCGGCGCAATGCAATGCATATAATAATGGGCTCGAGGTGTACATGGCTGCGCCCCAAGCACAGACTCGTCGGATAGCGGGGGCGACCCATTGTGACTTCGAGACACCGACCGATGCGCTCTGTCGCATGCTCTGTGAATCGGCCCCGCGGCCCGTCACCAGTAGAAATCTGGTGCGTGAGGAGATTATCGATTGGGCCGTTTGGGCGACCGAGATGTTGCTGACTGGGGTGGATTGCCAATCGGCTCTGTCCAAGTCAGCCAGTGAACTGGCTGGCCCGATCAGCGCAGACTCGGCGACCCCAAGTGCTAAAGTCGCCACTGCTCCGCCGTCAACCGACTTGTCTTTATGTTTAGCGACGCGTAAAAAAGCACGCCTGTGATTTGTGCCGTGCTCGGATGGGTCCGCCAGCCGAGCACCGCTCAACGAATCAGGATAACAATCAGAGCAAGGTTAGACACCGATCGGTAGTGGTGTCGCACCAGGGGTGTAAAACAACAGATGTCATTGCCTTTTCCCTTTTCGGCCATCGTTGGTCAGGAAGAAATGAAACTCGCCCTGTTGATCGCTGCCGTCGATCATTCGGTTGGCGGCGTGTTGGTGTTCGGTGATCGGGGCACTGGCAAGTCGACAGCGATCCGCGCGTTGGCCGCGCTGATGCCAAAGATGTCCATAGTCGCGGGTTGTCCCTACCACTGTGACCCGGACACCGACCGTCCGATGCTGTGCGAACACTGTGACGGAAAGCCGTCCGATACAGCGGCCAAGACGCGTTCTGTCCCAGTGCCTGTTGTTGACCTGCCGCTCGGGGCGACCGAAGATCGCGTGATCGGCGCGCTCGACCTGGAGCGCGCCCTGAGTCAGGGTGAGAAGGCCTTCGAGCCCGGATTATTGGCGCGCGCCCATCGCGGCTTTTTATACATCGACGAGGTCAACCTGCTCGAGGATCATTTGGTGGACGCGTTGCTCGATGTGGCGGCGTCTGGCGAGAACGTGGTCGAACGCGAGGGGCTGAGCATTCGGCATCCGGCACGATTCGTATTGGTTGGGAGCGGCAACCCGGAGGAGGGTGAGCTGCGTCCTCAGTTGCTGGACCGCTTTGGTCTTTCGGTCGAGGTCACGACGCCCGAGGATTTGGATACACGCGTCCAGATCGTGACCTCGCGGGATACCTTCGAGCGCGATAACAGGGCCTTCATGGATAAATGGAAGCGCAAAGATGGCCAGGTACGGCGGCGTCTCGCCAAGGCGCGTGAACATTTGGACGACGTCGAGGTGCCGCCAGAGATAGTCGAATTGGCTGCTCAGTTGTGCATGAGCCTGGGTACCGACGGCCTGCGTGGCGAATTGACATTGATTCGGGCGTCGCGTGCATTGGCCAGCTTGGAGGGCAAAACGGCGGTTACCGATCAGCATCTCAGGCGGGTTGCCCCGTCGGCGCTGCGCCACCGCTTGCGACGCGATCCGCTCGACGAGTCCGGCTCGAGTACTCGAGTCGATCGCGCACTCGCGGAGCTATTTGACGCATGACCGATGTGTCGGCCGAGGTCGCACCTTGCTGGGCGGATGCCGAGCTAGGAGCGGCCTTGTGTGCGGTTGCACCGGCCGTGCTGGGCGGGGTCGTGCTGCGTGGTATGCCTGGCCCGGTAAGGGACATCTGGTTGGAGCGGCTGCGTGAGCTGCTCCCGGCGGAACAGCCAATGCGGCGGGTCCCGCTGCACATTACGGTGGGCCGTTTGCTGGGTGGTCTCGACCTGACGGCGACCTTGAGTGCTGGGCATCCGGTCGCCGAGAGGGGCCTGTTGGTCGAGAGCACGGGTGGTGTCTTGGTCTTGGCGATGGCGGAGCGCGCGGCGCGCGCCACCGTGGCGCATCTCGCCGCGGCGATCGATTTCGCTGAGATCGTCTTGGAACGCGACGGATTGAGTCGGCGCACCGCGGCAGAGATTGGCGTCGTGGCGCTCGATGAATCCCTGGGTGACGAAGAACACCTCTCACCGGTGCTTGCGGACCGGCTAGCCTTGTGCATCGATCTAAGGTCACTCGGCATCCACGATGTTGGTGGCGTGGACTTCGACCCGGCGGCGGTTCTAAGCGCCCGTGCTCGATTGCCGGGGATAGCCATCGGTGAGGACCAACTGCGGCGCCTGTGCGGTGTCGCCCAATCGTTGGGTATCGCCTCGCTACGCCCCAGCATGCTAGCGGCCCGGGTGGCTAGGATTTCGGCTGCGCTGCACGATCGTGTCGAGGTCGAAGAGGCCGATTTGGTGATCGCCGCGCGACTAGTGCTGGCCCCGCGAGCGACCATGCTGCCCATCCCGGAAGAGACCGACGATCAAATGCCGCAGGACCCGCCCCCGCCTGACCAGAGCGAGCCGCCACCCGAGGATACGGATGCCCAAGACAGCGCGGAGCCGCTCGATGGCCAAGAGCTGGAGGACCGGATACTCGAGGCCACCCTGGCGGCGATTCCGGCCAATCTACTGGCCCGGATCAAGGCGGCGGGTAAGACCATGCGACGGGCGCAGACCGCGGGCAAATCCGGGACCCTACA
The DNA here is from genome assembly GCA_028284585.1 of Chromatiales bacterium. Classification (GTDB taxonomy): domain Bacteria; phylum Pseudomonadota; class Gammaproteobacteria; order Chromatiales; family Chromatiaceae; genus Thiosocius. The sequence continues at coordinate 92,311 of JANQRK010000110.1, read as the reverse complement.
GCGCAGCCATTTGCGCGGTCGACCCATGGGTTCAATGCGCGGTGATCCACGCACGGGCGCTCGCCTCAGCCTGATCGATACGCTGCGCGCCGCGGCACCCTGGCAAGGCCTGCGGCGGTCCAGGCGTCATGACGCAATGCGCGGGCGAGCAGCGGGCAGCGCGCCGCGCGTGCTGGTGAATCGTGATGATTTCCGCGTCGCTCGCTTCAAACAGCGCTCCGAGACGACCACGATCTTTGTCGTCGATGCGTCCGGCTCGGCTGCATTGCACCGGCTGGCCGAGGCCAAGGGCGCGGTCGAACTGTTATTGGCCGATTGCTATGTGCGACGCGACCAGGTCGCGCTGATCGCCTTTCGCGGGCACACCGCCGAACTCCTGCTCCCACCGACCCGCTCCCTGGTGCGCGCCAAGCGCAGCCTGGCGGCATTGCCCGGTGGCGGAGGCACGCCGTTGGCATCTGGGGTCGACGCTGCGATGATGCTGAGCGATGTGGCCTTGCGGCGCGGCGGCACACCGACTGTGATCATGCTCACCGACGGCCGCGCGAACATCGCGCTGGACGGCACCCAGGGACGCGAGCAGGCCTTCAACGAGGCCTTGGAAGCGGCCGCGGCGCTGCGCGTTGCCGGTGTGCGTTGCATGGTCATCGATACCTCGCCGCGCCCGCATGTCAATGCTGAGCGACTGGCCGAGGCGATGTACGCGACCTACCTGCCGCTGCCGCATGCCGATGCGCAGACACTATCGCGGGCGGTGCAGGAGGTCGGTCGGGGCGCCGGCCGGTCGGCCGATGCGGGTTCGTAGCGCGCCGCTCTTAGGCCGGGTCAGTTGGTGGTCGGCAGGTAAGATATGCCAATAGCCGGCCCAGACGGCGATTCCGGGTCTGGCGATCTGCTGTGGTCGCGTGACGCTGACAGTTGGCCAAATGCCGCGGCCAGCCGGTTTCTAACCGCTGGCGGGTTGCGCTGGCATGTGCAGGACCTGGGAAGTGGTCCGGCGATCCTCTTAGTACACGGCACCGGTGCGTCGGCCCACTCCTGGGCCGGTATGCTGCCGCGATTGGCGGAACGCGGGTTTCGACCGGTCGCGGTCGATCTGCCCGGGCATGGTTTCACCGATACCGGATCACACCAACAGTCCTCGTTGCCGGGTATGGCACGCGTCCTGGCGGCCGTGGTCGATGAACTCGCTTTGGTGCCGACACTAGTCGTAGGGCACTCGGCCGGCGCGGCCATTCTGGCGCGGATGTGTATCGACGGCAGCATTGCACCGGCCGGTGTGGTGAGCCTCAATGGGGCATTGTTGCCGCTAAGCGGCCTGGCCGGGCAGTTTTTTGCACCAGCCGCTAAGGTGCTGGCCAAGCTGCCGTTGGTGCCGACGCTGTTTGCTTGGGGTGCCGGCGACCGCCGCCGAGTCGAGCGCCTGGTCGAAGAGACGGGTTCTGTCCTGCCGGTCCAGGAGGTCGCGTACTATCATCGATTGGTGAGCTCACCAAAACACGTCGCTGCGGCCTTGCGCATGATGGCGAACTGGGATCTGGCGGCTTTTGCGCGGGAGCTACCGCGGCTCGAGACGCCGTTGCACCTGGTCGCCTGCGAAAACGATCGTACGGTACCGCCAGCTGAGGCGCAGCGTGTCGCACGTCATCTGCCGACTGCGCGGGTCCGGCGGATCCCCGGCCTGGGTCATCTCGGGCACGAAGAGGATCCCGGGTTGTTTGCCGACTTGATCGAGTCGATCGCGAGCGATGCCGGGGTAGGATGAGGTTGGATTACTTATTGAGTGTTCCCAGAGATCGGACTCGCCAAACCCTCAGAAAGAAGCTCAAGGGTACCTCGACAAATCGAGATTCCCTTGAGGGCACCTCTAAAAATGGAGGTGCCCGAGCGGCACAGGGAAGTGCTGCCATTGTCGATCACGACAAGTGATTGAAAATGAAGGAAAGGTAAAAACCGCGATTTGGCCTTTCCGTGGAGAAAAACGCCATGGATGGCATTTTTCGAGGACCCCTTGAGTAAACGCCATTCGGTACTGACTCCTTTGTCTCGTTAGTCTGTTTTCAGCTTCCCTAGGACGAAAGTTTCTCGTCCAATTTCTGCAATACCTCCACACTGATAGGTTTAATTTCATAGCCAGTCACATTGTCGTACTCCGCACACTTGGATCGGTCCTTTTCCTGGTCGGAAGAGGTCAGCATGACAACAACAGGCGCTTCTTCACTGCCCGTACTATAAATATCCAAGAATTCGAAACCATTCATCCTCGGCATGTTGATATCGAGAAAAATAACGTCGGGTGCATGCTCCAGACCTGCAAGGACCTCTAAGGCTTCAACGCCATCGTAGGCGAAGATAGTTTCAATAGCTGGGCTGTAGGCGCGAATTGCGTATTTCGCCAACATTTGATCAGCTTCTTGATCGTCGACCACCATAATTCGGTCAAACATTTCTTCGTCTCTGCATCAGTTTTCGGCAAGCGTCCGTTGTGGGATCTTGACGAAAAATCTTGTTCCAGGGTCCAGGTGCTCCACAGCGATGGTACCACCCATACGCAGGGCCCACTGCTGTGTCATGTAAAGGCCAAGCCCACTGCCAATGCTGTGTCGAGGATGGAATCGTTGGAACATTCCAAAGATACTGCTCCGGCAATCTTCCGGAATCCCGATACCATTGTCCCCGACGGATAAAGTGATATCCCTTGCATCGCATGTGATATCAATCATGACTCGTGCGTCAGTCGTTTCCAGATTGCGATACTTGACCGCATTCGAAATAAGATTATCCAGGACGAGATTAAGCCCATAGGGGTCCACGACAGCCTCAGTGTCGAGCTGGTACCTAGTTACCAATTCAATATGATCTTCTTCCAGCTGATGTCGCGACCAAGTTGTTTCTACAAGATTCTGCAGATCTATTTTTTGAGGCACGATATCGCAATGCCGAATTCTATGTACATCAAGCACATCTCGCGAGAGCGTACTCAGGTTCTGTAGCGATTCCTGCACAGTGCTTAGCACAGCTTGCGCCTCCTCCACACTTCCCTCTTGCAGCGCACTTTTCAAATAATCCAACAATCGGACCGAGGACTGCAGAGGCGAGCGCAGATCGTGCGATACCCGATAGGCAAACTCTTCCAGTTCCCCATTGGAGGTCACCAGCGCCCGCTCCACTTCCTTGAGTTCGGTAATATCGCGGGCATAGGCAAGGATATAACGGCGGCCATCATTGTCTTCGAAGCGGATCTTCTTGGTCCACAGGGTCCGCCGTCGGCCGTCTGGGAAATCAATGGTTTCCTGCACCTCGCTAAGACCTTCATCTAACGCACGTCGATCTTCAGCAAGAAACTCAGCCCTCTGCGTCTCGTCATAGGCTTCGAGTGTTGTGGTGCCGATAACTGTGTCGCGGCTCTCTTCTGGGTAGAGGCTCAGAAAGGCCGGGTTCGCCAGCAGAATGCGGAACTGATCGTCCTTGACGAACAACAAATCATCCATGGTCGCAAACACTAGATTCTGAAAGTGCTGTTTAGCCTCCAGCTCCTGTTCGGCTTTTCTTTTATCAGTTATATTCTCAAGAGAACCCGCGAGCCGGACGGGCCGACCGTCGGCATCCCTTACTGCTTGGGCTTCGGCATGTATCCAGCGCAGATCACCGTCGTCACCAATGACACGATAATCGATAGTAAAGGGTGTTCGATGCTCCAGGTGTGCTGCGAGTGCAGCGTTTACCATTTCAAGATCATCGCCATGAACGTGTGAGCTAAAAAAATTGGGTGAGAGCTCAATACTCCGGTCCGAAATCCCCGTCACCTCATACAGCTGTTCGGAGCAGAAGCCTTCGCCGCTGAGCAGCTCGATATCCCACAATACACCGCTTGCGCCTGCGGCCATCGCATTAAAACGCTCTCGCGCATCGCGCAGCGCCGCTGATGCTTGCAAAAGTCCGGTAACATTATCGACGGCTGCCAGTATAGTCATCGTTGAGTTCGAGTCGGCACAACGGCGCGCTTGACAGCGCATTCTGAGGTGCACCTCTTTGCCATCGTTGTGCACTGCTCGCCCTTGCAGTACGAAGGTTTCACTTCCATGTACCGCCACGAGAGCCTCTAGGTCAGCCCAGCACCAAGAGGTGTCGACCGAGGAAACTCGCTCACACCATTGGTTAAAGGTACCAACCGTGCTTTGGCCTTCACCGAGCAACGCCCAGCAAATCGGAGAGACGAAGTCAGCTTCACCCGTCGGCGACCACTTCCAGTAGCCAATGTTGGCTAACTCGATAAGCACATCGGGGTAGGGCTGGTCTCTCGTGCTTTTGGTGTTTTCTTGGCTCACGTCTGAATACTGAAGTAGGGGATGACTAACTGTAGGTTTGATCAGTCCACAGAACAAAGCTGATAGCGCTTTGTCATTTTGTATCCACGGGGTGTCGTCACAGCAGATGCGGTCTACATATCTGTGCGATCCACACTCAGGGAAAATCTCAAGGGGACCCTGAAAAATGCCATCCATGGCAATTTTCTCCACGGACATCCTTATGCCGCTCGGGCACCTCCATTTTTAGAGGTGCCCTCAACTGTTGATTTGTGAGTCTCCTATCCGGACCGTTGCCTGGTCAATGAGGCTGGACAAGAATAGGGTATAGCGAATTCTTGTCGCTAGAAAGCTGGCAGGTTCGGCGCCGACCCGCTGGCAAACAGCCAAGGGCGTCTAGCATGCCATCGGTAGCGGGTTGTCCGGATGAGCGATGGTCGACCGACATGGCGCGGGACCGGTGTGGTGAGCGTGACCGCTGGACGACGTTGACGCTGGTGATGGACTGCAGTACCCGAGAGAGCCTTAGTCAGCGTCTGTCGAGATGAAGGAAGGCAAAGGCCGACGCAACGGCATTGTAAGAGGCTTCGATCTGCTGCTTTGGAGCCTTGACCCAACTGGCCCAACCGCCGCCGCTGCGCAGAGGTAATGTCCCAGAGGGCCGTGCCTATCGCCAGCGATGCGGGGTGCGCGGAGGCTGGGCAGCCCGGAAAACGAGAAAACGAACCCTTAGGTTGGGTTCGCCTCGGCGCACTGCTATACTGTCCAAGTCAATTGACAACAACAATGTCGTGTTAAAATGACAGCCATGCCGGAACATGTGATCGAGTCGCTTCCAGGCAAGGACCGCCCCCATGCGGTTGTTATTGGTAGTGGTTTCGGCGGGCTAGCCGCTGCGATCCGTCTGGGCGCACGGGGATATCGGGTCACGGTGCTAGAGAAACTAGACGCACCGGGCGGGCGGGCCTATGTGCACCACCAGGATGGCTTCACCTTCGATGCCGGTCCGACGATCATCACTGCCCCCTTTTTGCTCGAGGAGCTATGGGGCTTGTGCGGCCGCCGTTTTGCCGATGACGTGGACTTGCGGCCGATGTCGCCGTTCTATCGGATTCGTTTCGATGACGGCCAGACCTTCGATTACGACGGCGATCCCGAGGTCAACAAGCGCCAGATCGCTGAGTTCGCGCCGGACGACGTCGCCGGCTACGAACGCTACATGGCCGCCAGCAAGGCGGTGTTCGAAGTTGGGTTCCAGCAGTTAGGGCATGTGCCGTTTGACTCCTTGGGCGATATGGCGCGAATCGTGCCTCAGATGCTGCGCTTGAAGAGCCATCGTTCGGTCTACAGCATGGTGTCCAGTTATGTGAAGGATCCGCGCTTGCGTATGGTGCTGAGCTTTCATCCGTTGCTGATCGGTGGCAACCCGTTCACCGTGACCTCGATCTACTCGTTGATCTCGCACCTGGAACGTCATTGGGGTGTGTTTTCGGCGATGGGTGGTACCGGCCGGATCGTGCAGGGCATGGTCGACCTGGTGCAGGGACAGGGCAATGAGCTGTGCCTTAATACGGAGGTGGCGGAGATCCTGGTCGAGCAGGGGACGGCGACCGGTGTTCGCTTAGTCTCTGGTGAGCGTCTCGCTGCCGACATCGTGGTTTCCAACGCGGACGCGGCTTGGACTTACCGTCATCTACTGCCGTCACATACGCGAAGTCACTGGACCGATCGGCGGATCGAGCGGGCACGTTATTCGAATGGTCTGTTCGTGTGGTACTTCGGTACGCGCCGGCGCTACGAGGATGTTGCCCATCACACCATTATGCTCGGGCCGCGTTACCGTGAGTTGTTGCAAGACATCTTCGGTCACAAGGTTTTGGCGAGTGATTTCAGCCTCTATCTTCATCGTCCGACCGCAACCGACCCAAGCCTTGCGCCGCCAGGTTGTGATACTTTCTACGCATTGTCGCCGGTGCCGAACCTCGGTGGTGACATCGATTGGCCGGCCCAGGCCGAGCCTTACCGGGCGGCCATAGAACGACGTCTCGGCGAGACGGTGTTGCCTGGATTGGCCGACCAAGTGATCAGTTCACGAGTGACCACACCCTTGGATTTTCATGCCCGCTTGCTATCGTTTCGAGGAGCCGGTTTCAGCTTCGAGCCGGTTTTGCAGCAAAGCGCATGGTTCCGACCACATAATCGCAGTGAAGACATTAATCGGCTGTACATCGTTGGTGCTGGTACCCATCCTGGGGCCGGGGTGCCGGGGGTGTTGTCGTCAGCCCGAGTACTCGACAAGGTGATACCCAATGCCGTTGAACTATGCTGAGCAAGCCCATTTGAGCCCTGATGACATCGCTGACTGTCGCGCTTGCCTGCGTGTGGGCTCGCGTTCCTTCCACGCCGCAGCCTATTTGCTACCTGGAGGTTTCCGAGAGCCGGCCGCAGTGCTGTACGCTTTCTGTCGACTCGCCGACGACGCGGTTGACGATGGTGCTGATCCGGCGCAGGCGCTCTCCGAGATGCACCGGCGCCTGGACGATATCTATGCGGGTCGACCGGCAGCGGTTGCAGCGGATCGCGCGCTGGCCAGGGTCGTAGCCTCTATTGGTATGCCGAAGGAACTCTTGACGGCCCTGTTCGAGGGCTTTGCCTGGGACGTTGAGGGCCGGCGGTATGCCGATCTCTCCGGTGTGCAGGCCTATTCCGCACGGGTTGCGGGTACCGTCGGTGCCATGATGGCGGTGTTGATGGGGGTGCGGCATGCCCAACTACTGGCGCGAGCCTGTGACCTCGGCGTTGCGATGCAGCTAACCAATATCGCGCGCGATGTCGGTGAAGATGCACGCAATGGGCGTTTGTACCTCCCGGAAGATTGGCTGCGCCAAGTCGGAATAGAGCCCGATGCTTTTTTGGAGGATCCGCAATTCAGCCCGGCCCTTGGCAAAGTAGTTCGCCGTTTACTCGACTGTGCCGAGGTATTGTACCGGCGTGCCGATAGCGGAATTGCTCTGTTGCCGGTGCGCTGTCGTCCGGCAATGTATGCCGCTCGTTTGTTGTATGCCGAAATCGGTTATGAGGTGGCCAGATGCGGTTTCGACTCGGTGTCGCAGCGCGCGGTGATCTCGTCGGCGCGTAAGGCACAGGTACTGTCGTGCCTACCCGGTTTGTTGGTATTGCCGACCGCTGAACTGGAATCCCCAGCGCTCGACGAGACCGAGTTCCTGGTCACGGCTGCGGCCACGGCTGGCGGATTACCGGCCCCGGTCACTGGGGTCCTCACGCGGATGGAACAAAAAGCGGCCTGGGTGCTTGATCTGTTCGATGAAGTAGAGCGGCGTGAGCGCATGCAATCCTCACTGGTCAATGAATTGGTGAGCTGACTGACCAAGAGGTAACCGCGTTGGGTTCTGGAATTCTGCCGCTGATCGAACTGCTGCTGGTCATCGGTGTGGTGCTATGGTTTGGCGTGTCGCAACTTCGTGCACTCGAGCGCAGTAAGATCGAGTTGGAAGAGAAAAAGCGGCGTGCCCAAGAGGATGCCAAGCGAGAGGACCAGGAAGACCCCTGAGCTGTAATCGATCAGCCGGGTCTGCGACCAGCACGGCGCGGCATCCGGAAGGGGAGTAGCAGACGCACCCAGGGCTGGCGAAAGCGCTCCAGAGAAAGGCTTTCGTGCATAGCCGTGACCGGCTGGCCGAGCAACTGGGTGTTCACCAGGGAGCGCGCATAGAACGGCGTATCTTCGAGTGTCCTGTCGATCCCTGGTATGTAACCCGGATCGCATTGCGTAGCGCGTGCGATGCGCCAAGCCCGGGTCTTCGCTAGCTCGACATTGGGGGGAGGCTCGAAGGGTTCGATCTCTCCGCTGCCATCAAAGCACAGGCCGAGTGACTGCGCTGGCTCGTCGCGGATGGTCCGGTTGTATAGAACCGCGCAGCGGCCGTCGCCGAGCATAGCGCGCGACCAGTCCCAGCTCACGAAGCGCTGCTCGAGTGGCTCACAACCCCGGTTGGCGTCGAAATAGCCGTCGCCCTGCCAACTCAGCCCTGGATTTTGCATGTCCACCTCGACCCGCGATCGTGGAGCGGCCGGCCACCACATATGGCGGGCACCGCGGTCGAGCGCGAACTCTTGCTCGGACAACGCAGGAGGATACAGGCGCACCGTACCGCGCAGGCGGGATGGCACTGGCATTGTGATCTCATCGATTTCGACTTCTAGGCATTGGCCGTCCCAGCGCACTGCACTTGGACCGACGCGCAATTGGTTGCGATCGCGTTGCAGTGCCGCGTAGCCGCGTTCGGTTAGGGCCCAGCGTTTCGTGGCGCCGTACAGCGCGACATTGATTGCGCAGAAGTCTTCGGCAGCGGCTGCGCCGCGTTGCCGCGCCCAGGCGTAATAGGGAGAGAACACACTGCCGACAAAGGCGATGATAGTCACCCCATGACGGCCGTCATCGCTCAGCGCGTCGAGATACCACCAGGCATAACCACCCGGTTCGACCGGTCGGTCAAAGCGAGGTCCTCGAGCAGACTCTGCGCCGCGAGGCGTCCCGATAGCGCTGCCATCGGCACCCCGGGACCCGGATGCGTGCCCCCGCCTGCCAGGTACAGGCCCTTGATCTTGGAGCGCGATCCCGGCCTGCTGAACGATGCCCTCCAGCCGTGCGACGCCTGGCCGTACAGCGCCCCCCCGCTGGCCGGAAACAGCTGCTCGAAATCGTTCGGTGTCGTGATGATCTTTTGATCCGGGTTCGCGCTCAGCTCCAGGCCGCAACGCTTCAGGGTCTGTAGGGTTGTCTCCTCGCATGCCGCGATCTCCTGGCTGTCAAATTGGCGTCGGTCACCCACAGCAGGGGCATTGACCAAACAGAAAAGGCGCTCGGATTCATGCGGTGCCAACGCCGTCGTATCGCCTCGATCCTGGGCGCAGATGTAGACGGTTGGTTCGCGTGGCAGTCGTCCCTGGACAAAGATGTCTTCGAATTCGCGCGGGTAGTCCAGCGAGAAAAAGACATTGTGATGCAGCAAGGGGAAGCCACTCGTGGTCCCCCTCAAACTGAAGGTCACTGCGGACAGCGATCGCTCATCGGGGCGACGCTCCGCGACTGCCGTGCGTACGGGGTCACCGAACAGCCCGGCCGGCAGCGCTGCGGGGTCTGCGTTGCAGATCACTGCGCTGCAGTTCAGTGTTTCGTCATCGGCACCGCGAACTGAGTGCACCCGGCCGTTTGCGGTTTCGATCTTGCGCAGCTCGCAGTCAAACCGAAACTCTACGCCCAGATCAACCGCAAGTCGGTGGAGGGCGCTTGCTAGCTGATGCATCCCGTTGCGCAGCAGCCAAACACCTTCCTGCTCCACATGAGCGACCAGCATTAGCGTGGCCGGCGCGAGGAAGGGCGACGAACCACAGTAGGTGGCGTAGCGGCCAAATAGTTGGCGCAGACGCGGGTCTTGGAACTGACTGTGCAGCGTCTGCCACAGGGTGTTGAAGGGTTTTATGTGCCACAGCCCCTTAACGCCAGAAAGTAGCGTGCGCTGCGTCAGGCTCAGTGGATTAGGCCGCTGAGCGTGAATGAAGGTGCGCTCTAGGGTTTCGAATGTATTGCGGGCCTGGTTGCTGAATGCGAGATAGCGGCGCGCTTCGGCTGGGCCTGCGAGTTCACCGATCGCCTCGGCGGAGCGTTCGCGGTCGGCGAACAGATCGAGGCGTTCTTGCTCACTCCAGGCATGGCGGGCCAGCACCTCGAGCGGTTCGGTTGTCACACGGTCGGCAAATTTGACACCTGCTTCCGCGAATATCTCTTCGAATATCCCGCGCAAGGTGAATACCGTTGGGCCGGAATCGATGCCCTGTCCAGCCACCTGGATCGCGCGGAGTTTGCCGCCAGGTTGGGAACTGCGTTCATAAACCACCACCCGGATACCGCGTGTTGCAAGCGCTAGCGCCGCGCTCAGCCCACCGATACCGGCCCCAACAACTGCCACGGGGAGTTGTGCCATCTCGTAGATAAGACCTCGTTTGAGCGTTGACCTGTTCAGTATAACTGTCTACTCTTGATTACACATCAAACTGTCAATAAACAAATACACGCAGTCCCCTGGAGGCACCATGCGCGATGCAGACTCGAAGATCGAAGAGGTCCTGAATGCGGTCGTAGGCCGTGCAGCGAACAGGACCTGTCCGCCCCTGCTGGCCAGAGCGGTACGCTATGCAGTGTTCCCCGGTGGGGCGCGTCTGCGGCCCAAACTGTGCCTCGCGGTGGCGGCTGCGAACGGTGACACCGATCCTGGCCTGTCCGCGGCAGCGGGTGCGGCGATCGAGTTATTGCACTGTGCCTCTTTGGTGCATGATGACCTGCCGTGTTTTGACAATGCTGCTGAGCGCCGCGGTAAGCCGTCGGTGCATGTGGCCTTTGGCGATCAGATCGCGGTGCTTACCGGCGATGCACTGATCGTGATGGCCTTCGAGTCCCTCGGTCTAGCGGCCACCGATTGCCACGAGCCACAGCGTTTGGCGGCGCTGCTGGCGATTTCCAGCCGCGCTGTCGGTATGCCTTATGGCATCTCCGCGGGCCAGGCATGGGAGTGTGAGCCGAAGGTCGAGGTATCGCATTATCATCAAGCAAAGACTGGCTCGCTATTTGTCGCCGCGACCTGCGCCGGTGCGGCTGCGGCCGGCGTCGAAAGTGAGCCATGGGCAGTACTCGGCGAGCGTATCGGCGAGGGCTACCAGGTTGCCGATGATATTCGTGACGCCCTCGGTGATGCCGAGGCGCTCGGCAAACCTGTCGGTCAGGACGAGGTCAATGGCCGGCCCAATGCCGTCCAGGAGCTGGGTGTCGATGGCGCGGTGAAGCGCCTAAAGACGCTAGTCGAAGAGGGTGTTGAATCGATCCCTGCATGCCCAGGTGGCGATTTGCTGAAGCTTCTGATCTCAGAAGAGGCGAAGCGTTTCTTACCGAAGAGTCTGGCTCGACGCGCAGCGTGACACGGAGGTGTCATACCGCGAGCTGGCCTCGGGCGGTAGGCCCACTATGCCGCAGTTTAGTCTGGCGGCACGTTGGCAGGATCTACGCAATCGGCTTTTGGCCGACGGCCGCTTTCAGCGTTGGGCCGCACGGTTTCCGCTGACCCGGCGCATCGCCCATCGCAAGGCGCGCGAGCTGTTCGACATTACTGCGGGCTTTGTCTACTCGCAGGTCCTGCTGGCTTGTGTGCAATTGCGCCTGTTCGACACTCTGGCTGGGGGTTCACGAAGTGCGGCGGACCTCGCCGCGGATGCCGAGTTACCCCTTGCTGGTATGCAGCGCTTGCTGCGCGCCGCCGAGACCCTGCGCCTGGTGCAGCGTCGCGAAGGCGACTTGTATGGGCTCGGCGAGCTAGGTGCCGCAATGCTCGGCAATCCGGGCATCGGGGCGATGATCCAGCATCACACGCAACTTTATGCCGACTTGGCGGATCCGCTCGCCTTGCTGCGGGGACGGAGTGATACCTGTCTGTCGAGCTACTGGCCGTATGCCGCTACTGACCGTCCCGATCAGCTAAGTGCTGACCAAGTGCGCGAATACAGCGAACTGATGGCGGAGTCCCAAGGGTTCATTGCGGGCGACGTCCTGGATGCTTATCCGTTGTCGGGTGAGGTTCGTTTGCTCGACTTGGCCGGTGGTGAAGGGGCATTCGCGGCCGCCGCGGCGACCCGCTGGCCACAGCTGCAAGTGGCCTTATTCGATTTACCCGCCGTGGCTGATCGGGCCAATGAGCGCTTTCAGAAGCTAGGGCTAGGGCCGCGCCTGCGAGCAATCGGTGGCGATTTGTTCGCGAGTTCTATGCCCCCTGATCAGGACTTCGTATCCCTGGTGCGTGTCGTGCACGACCACGATGACCCCCAGGCAGCCAAGATTCTTGAGAAGGCGCGCAGCTTCTTGCGCCCCGGCGGGACCCTGTTGATCGCCGAGCCCATGGCCGACACACCGGGCGCCGAACCCGTGGGTGAGGCCTATTTCGGTTTCTATTTACTGGCCATGGGCAGTGGTCGCCCACGCACGAAGCAAGAACTTTGCCAGATGTTGGAGCAAGCCGGCTTCAGCGACTGCCAGGAGGTCAAGACGCGGCGGCCACTGATGGTTCGGTTGATCGTCGCGAAAAATGGCTAGTTTTGATGTCATCAAAAGTTGACATTCAAGAGAGTCAAATTAAACTGACACATGATAGGGCCGGTTTTCTGACCAGCCCAATGCATGCCGAGGAGCATCGCTAGTGAGTCTCGAAACGACCGCTGTGGTCTTCGAACAACCCAAGCAGCTTGCCTTGAGTCAGGTGACCCTGGCCTCGCCAGGTGATGCCGACTGCGTGATCGATATCGAATGGAGCGGCATTAGCACAGGGACCGAACGTTTGCTCTGGCAAGGGCGGATGCCGCCTTTTCCGGGCATGGGCTATCCCCTGGTGCCGGGCTATGAATCCATCGGCCGCGTGGTCAGCGCCGGGGAGGCTAGCGGGTTGTATCAAGGCGATCGGGTCTTCGTCCCGGGATCGCGTGGCTTCAGTAATGTGCGCGGCCTATTTGGTGGCGCCGCAGCGCGGGTGGTCGCGCCGGCCGAGCGCCTAATACCGATCGGCGACACACTGGCCGAAGAAGGTGTTCTGCTGGCGTTGGCCGGGACCGCTTATCACGCCCTAGCAGTATCGGGACGCCTTGTGCTGCCGGAGTTGATTGTTGGCCATGGCGTACTTGGCCGTTTGATTGCGCGTTTGGTCGTGGCGCTCGATGGTCCCTCGCCCAGAGTGTGGGAGACAAATCCGGCCCGGCGCACCGCCGAGCAGGGTTATGCGGTGATCGATCCAGCCGACGACGGACGCTCCGACTACCGGGTGATCTGCGACGTCAGTGGCGATGCCGGCATCCTCGATAGCCTGATCGCACGCCTTGCGCGCGGTGGCCAGATTGTTCTCGCCGGATTTTACGAGCAAGCGCTCAGCTTCACTTTCCCGCCGGCCTTCATGCGCGAGGCGCGCTTACAGGTGGCTGCAGAATGGCAGCCGGAAGACATGACCCAAGTGATGACCTTGGTACGTTCGGGTCGGTTGTCGTTGGACGGCCTGATTACCCACTGCGTAGACGCCAGTCAGGCGGCTTCCGCTTACCGCACCGCGTTTGAAGATTCTAACTGCCTAAAAATGATACTCGACTGGAGATCCTGCCAATGACGAACCCGCAAGCGACTACCACCTCGGCGGAAGTAAAAGCCAAGCAGCCAAAAAGTTCATCGGCCGCGGAGGTCGCGATCGATGCTAGCGGACTGGCCAAATCGCCCGCGGCGGCCAAGACCCAGATCATAGCGATCTATGGCAAGGGCGGAATCGGTAAGAGTTTCACGCTCGCCAACCTGTCGTACATGATGGCGCAGCAAGGTAAGAAGGTACTGCTGATTGGTTGTGACCCAAAGAGCGACACCACTTCGCTGTTGTTCGGCGGCAAGGCGTGCCCCACGATTATCGAGACGGCGTCGAAGAAGAAACTGGCCGGTGACGCGGTACAGGTCGGCGACGTTTGCTTCAAGCGCGACGGTGTCTACGCGATGGAGCTCGGCGGCCCGGAGGTAGGGCGCGGTTGTGGCGGTCGCGGCATCATCCATGGCTTCGAGACGCTAGAGAAGCTCGGTTTCCATGACTGGGACTTCGACTATGTGCTGCTCGATTTCCTCGGTGACGTAGTCTGCGGTGGCTTCGGCCTACCGATTGCGCGCGACATGTGCCAGAAGGTCATCGTCGTCGCATCGAATGATCTGCAGTCGCTGTACGTTGCGAACAATGTGTGTTCAGCCGTTGAGTACTTCCGCCGGCTGGGTGGCAACGTCGGTGTCGCCGGCATGGTCATCAACAAAGACGACGGTACCGGCGAGGCGAAGGCCTTCTGCAAGCAGGTGGGTATCCCTGAACTCGCTGCGATCCCGGCACACGACGACATCCGCCGTAAGAGCGCCAACTACGACATCATCGGTTATCCGGAGGGTGAATGGGGGCCGCTGTTTGCGGAGTTGGCGACCAATGTTGCCGAGTCTCCACCGCACAAGCCCACCCCACTGACCCAGGATGGCCTGCTCGACCTGTTCCAGGGCGATGTGGTGGGGCGCAATGTGGTGCTGAATCCGGCGACAGTGGAGGACATGTGCGGCAAGGCTGCCGAGGTCAAGCCGTCGCTCGAGGTGATCTATGACAGCGTCTAAGACCCCAAGCGACGATGCTGTCGCTGTTGCACCGGATGCGGCGGCTGCTGAGGCCGTTGGGGGTGGCGTTTCCTGCCATGGTGGTGCGGCAGAAATGACGCGGGCCGCGAACGCGGCCGGAAAGAGCGAAGTGCTTGATCGGTACGCCGCCGATTATCCGACGGGCCCACATGATCAACCGCAGAGCATGTGCCCGGCCTTTGGTTCGCTGCGTGTCGGCCTGCGAATGCGGCGGACAGCAACGGTGCTCAGTGGGTCAGCGTGTTGTGTCTATGGTCTTACCTTCACCTCGCACTTCTATGGTGCGCGGCGCACGGTCGGCTATGTGCCGTTTGATTCCGAGACCTTGGTCACTGGAAAGCTGTTTGAAGACATCCGCGAGGCGGTGTTCAAGCTGGCCGACCCCGAGAAGAACGATGCGGTGGTGATCATCAACCTCTGTGTGCCCACCGCCTCTGGTGTTCCGCTAGACCTGCTGCCCAAGGAGATCAATGGTGTGCGCATCATCGGGATCGATGTCCCGGGGTTTGGCGTGCCGACGCACGCGGAAGCCAAGGATGTATTGGCTGGAGCCATGCTGAACTATGCGCGCACCGAGGCAGAACTTGGCCCGGTGCAGACGCCGCAAGGCGGCCGCAGCGACAAGCCCACGGTGACCTTGCTTGGCGAGATATTTCCAGGGGACGCGGTCGTCATCGGTCGCTTGCTGGAACCGCTCGGGCTATCGGCTGGGCCGGCGGTCCCGACCCGAGAGTGGCGCGAATTGTATGCCGCTCTCGACTGTAAGGCGGTTGCGGCTATCCATCCGTTTTATACCGCATCGCTGCGTGAGTTCGAGGCAGCCGGTAGGCCTTGCGTCGGGTCAGCGCCTGTCGGGTACGAAGGAACTGCGGCTTGGCTGGAGACGATTGGCCGGGCATGTGACGTCGACAAGGCCAAGATCGACCAGGCGAGCAATGCGATCTTGCCCGGGGTCAAGGCGGCGATTGCTGCGGCCCCGATCGATGCCCGGATCACACTGTCGGGCTATGAGGGATCAGAGTTGCTGGTCGCTCGCCTGTTGGTCGAGAGTGGTGCCGATGTGCGCTATGTGGGCACGGCCTGTGGGCGCACGGCGTGGTCCGACGCAGATCGCGAATGGCTCGAGGCCAAAGGTGTGCAGGTTCGCTACCGGGCCTCGCTCGAACAAGACATCGCGGCGATGGACGAGTTCCAGCCAGACCTCGCGATTGGTACAACGCCGGTCGTGCAGAAGGCCAAGGAGCGTGCCATCCCCTCGCTGTATTTCACTAACTTGATCTCTGCCCGTCCGATTATGGGCCCGGCCGGCGCTGGGTCGATTGCTGACGTGATCAATGCTGCACTCGCTAGCAGAGATCGCTTCGATCGCATGCGCGACTTTTTCGAGGGTGTCGGCAAGGATGACAAGGCCGGGGTTTGGGAAGGCATTCCAGTCGAGCACGTTGAGTTTCGTGCACGCCAGAAGAAGCAGGCCGAGCGTAAGGCGAAAGCACGCAAGGCCCAGGAGATGATCTGATGTTGGTACTGGATCACGATCGCGCGGGTGGCTATTGGGGTTCGGTGTACGTGTTCACCGCGATCAAGGGCTTGCAGGTGATCATCGACGGTCCCGTCGGTTGCGAAAACCTCCCGGTGACCTCGGTCCTGCACTACACGGATGCCTTGCCGCCGCATGAGCTGCCGGTTGTGGTAACGGGATTGGGTGAGGAGGAACTGGGCCAGCATGGAACAGAAGGTGCCATGCGGCGTGCCCATCACTCGTTGGACCCGCATCTGCCCAGCGTCGTGGTCACCGGTTCGATCGCGGAGATGATCGGTGGCGGTGTCACGCCAGAGGACACCAACATCGAGCGCTTTTTGCCGCGGACCATCGATGAGGACCAGTGGCAGAGTGCCAATCGTGCCATGTACTGGTTATGGACGCAGTACGGCCAAAAACTCGCAAAAAAACGCAAGCGAGCGGCCCGCCAGCCGGGTGACAAACCTCGGGTCAACATCATTGGACCAATATACGGTCACTTTAATACCTGGTCGGACTTGGCTGAGATCCGGCGGCTGATCGAGGGGATAGGCGCCGAAGTCAACATGGTCTTTCCCCTGGGCAGCCATTTAGAGGATGTGCCGAAGCTGGCTGATGCGGATGTGAATGTCTGCATGTATCGGGAGTTCGGCCGCATGTTGTGCGAGGCGCTGGACAAACCCTATCTGCAGGCACCGATCGGCCTGCACAGTACCACCAAATTCTTGGAGGCCCTTGGCGAGTTGCTCGAGCTCGATCCCGCGCCTTTCATCGAGCGCGAGAAGTTCACCACGATCAAACCCGTGTGGGATCTGTGGCGCTCGGTCACACAGGACTTTTTCGGCACGGCGAGTTTCGCTATCGCTGCCAACGAGACCTATACGCGGGGTGTGCAGCACTTCCTAGAGGAAGAGATGGGTTTGCCTTGCACCTTCGCGTTTGCCCGCAAGCCCGGTGTCAAGCCGGACAACGAGGCCATCCGTCAAGCGGTGCGAGAAAAGACGCCGTTGATCATGTTTGGTAGTTACAACGAGAGGATGTATCTCTCGGAGATGGGCTCGCGTGCGGTCTATATCCCGGCGTCCCTACCGGGCACGATCATTCGGCGCCATACCGGGACGCCTTTCATGGGGTATGCCGGTGCGACTTATCTGATTCAAGAGGTTTGTAACGCGCTGTTCGACGCGCTGTTCAACATCTTGCCACTCGGAACGGAGTTGGATCAGGCCGCCGCGACGCCGGCGCGTCTGCATCGCGAACTGGCCTGGGAAGGTGATGCACAGGAGGCACTTGATGAGCTCGTCGAATCGGCGCCGGTCTTGGTCCGGATCTCGACAGCGAAGCGGCTGCGCGATGCCGCGGAGCGCTCGGCGCGCGGCGCTGGCAATGACGTGGTCACCAAAGACCATGTTGTGCAGGCCCGGGAGAATTTGGCGGCGGGAGGTGCCGCGTGATCCGGGCCGGGTACGCAGTGATTTGCAGTGAGCTGGCCCTGCCTTGTTAAGCGGAGCCACTGGCCTATGGATCGATAGAAATGAAGCTGGCACTTGGCAGCTATGTGCCTTGTGACTTGATTAAGTACATGAATCGGGAGAGCCAACAATGATGCTTAAAGACACCTACCACCGAGGTTCTTTTGCCGAGCCAGTGGACGACGACAGAAAGGCGTTTCAAAGGATGTATCGCGCGACATTCGCCGTGTTCATTGTAATCGCGTTGTTCAGTCGCTTGCTGCCACGCGCTTGGCGCCCGCTGGCCTCGACTGTAGACGCCAACGAGTCGGTTTTCGACGAAGCCAAACGTGCGGCTTACACGGTGGTGCCGTTTGTATTTATGCGTTAGTGCCTGAGTCACGCTTGCTCGGGGAGCGCGAAACGGGTGGTGACGCTGGGGTCAGATTTGGACCGGGCGTGTTCGTGAGTTGTACCGGTCAGGGAAAGCGAGAGCGAAAGGTATGCGAGCGATATCGCCCGCCGGAGGATAAAGACTATGTCGATGCTAAGTTTTGAGAGGAAGTACCGCGTGCGCGGCGGAACACTGATAGGAGGCGATCTGTTCGATTTTTGGATCGGGCCCTTCTATGTGGGGTTCTTCGGCGTCACTTCGGCCTTTTTTGCCACGTTAGGCACCTTGTTGATCATCTATGGCGCGGCCATTGGCCCAACATGGAACATATGGCAAATCAATATTGCGCCGCCTGATTTGAGTTACGGACTTGGATTCGCCCCGCTCAAAGAGGGTGGGCTGTGGCAATTCATCACCATCTGCGCGATCGGCGCCTTTGTGTCATGGGCACTGCGCGAAGTGGAGATAGCCCGCAAGCTGGGTATAGGCTTACACATACCTTTTGCGTTTGCCTTTGCAATACTCGCGTACGTGACCTTGGTAGTGATTCGTCCGATTCTCTTGGGCGCCTGGGGTCATGGTTTCCCGTACGGCATCCTGAGCCATTTGGACTGGGTTTCCAACGTGGGTTACCAGTTCCTGCATTTCCACTACAACCCGGCGCACATGATTGCGATCACTTTCTTCTTCACCACGGCACTGGCGTTGTCGCTGCATGGTGGTTTGATTCTGTCGTGTACCAATCCGGCGAAGGGGCAGCCCGTGAAGACAGCGGAGCACGAAAATACCTTCTTCCGTGACGACATCGGCTACTCAATCGGTGCCCTCGGTATCCATCGCCTGGGACTCTTTCTGGCCCTGGCTGCCGTCTTCTTTAGCGCCGTCTGTATCGTCATCAGTGGGCCGTTTTGGACACGAGGCTGGCCAGAATGGTGGAACTGGTGGCTGAACATGCCCATTTGGGGTTGAGTAAGGGGAACATCAATGCCTGAATATCAAAACATCTTTACTCGGGTCCAAGTGCGTGCACCTGCAGAGGCGGGCGTATCGCTGGGCAACGGGAATGTCTTCCGACAAGGTAAGGGCTTCTTCTTCTACTGGGCCGGCAAGCTTGGCGATGCCCAGATAGGTCCGATCTATCTTGGCTTCACTGGCCTGCTTTCGATCCTCTGCGGCCTTGTCGCATTTGAGATTATCGGGCTGAACATGGCGGCCCAAGTCGATTGGAGTCCGATCGAGTTCGTGCGTCAGTTGCCTTGGTTGGCCCTCGAGCCGCCACCGCCGGAGTACGGCTTGAGCATTCCGCCATTGCATGATGGTGGCTGGTGGCTGATGGCTGGGTTCTTTTTGACGACCTCGATATTCTTGTGGTGGTTACGTACCTACCTCAGGGCCCGCGCGCTCGGTTTAGGGACGCACATCGCCTGGGCCTTTGCTTCCGCTATCTTCCTGTACTTGGCGTGCGGGCTGATTCGGCCGGTCATGATGGGCAGCTGGGCAGAAGCGGTGCCGTTTGGGATCTTTCCGCACCTGGATTGGACTGCGGCGTTCTCGATTCGCTACGGCAATCTTTACTACAACCCCTTCCACATGCTGTCGATTGCATTCCTCTATGGTTCGGCACTGTTGTTCGCGATGCATGGCGGTACCGTGTTGGCGGTCAGCCGGTATGGCGGTGATCGAGAGATCGACCAGATCACTGACCGTGGTACCGCATCGGAGCGCGCCGCACTGTTCTGGCGCTGGACCATGGGTTTCAACGCCACGATGGAATCGATTCACCGCTGGGCCTGGTGGTTTGCAGTGCTCTGTGTCATCACAGGTGGCATCGGCATCATTCTGAGCGGCACGGTCGTCGACAATTGGTATCTGTGGGCTGTGAAACACGGCGTCGCACCTGCCTATCCGGATATCAATGTTACTCCGGTCGCAGACCCGGCCTTGATGGGAGGAGCAGGACAATGAACCTATTTACTCTTAAAGGGCGGTCGTTGATAGTGACGATCGTCTTGGGGGCGGTCTTTGTCGCAGGGTGCGAGCGTCCAGGGCACGATACGGTGCAACGCGGCTATCGTGGCCTGGCTATGGAAGGTGTTTACAACCCACGGATTGTCGATAGAAAGCTCCAGGCCAACATCCCACCGGAACCGACCCCGCCGGTGCCCTCAGACGGGCCTAAGGCGTCCCAGGTCTACAAGAACTTGCAGATCCTTGGCGACCTAAGCGTCGGTGAATTTACTCGCCTGATGGTGGCTATGACCTCTTGGGTCGCGCCGGAAGAGGGCTGTAACTACTGCCATGTCCCGGCGGATTTCGCCGACGATAGCCTGTACACGAAGCAGATCTCGCGTGTCATGCTGGCGATGACCCAGCGGGCGAACGAGGACTGGCAAGCCCATGTGGGTGATACCGGCGTTACCTGCTACACCTGCCACCGTGGCAAGCATGTGCCTGAGTACACCTTTACTAAGGATGCCGGGCCGGCGATGGTGGCTGGTTTGGCACCGACCGGCCAGAACACCCGCTCGCCGACAGTCGGTTACACGTCGCTACCATACGACCCGCTAACGCCGTTCCTGGATGAGGCCAACGACATTCGGATCATTCCGCTGACCGCGCTACCCCAGGGCAACCGTAAGTCGTTGAAGCAGACCGAGCGGACCTATGCACTGATGATGCATATCTCCGATTCGCTGGGTGTGAACTGCACGCATTGCCACAATTCGCGTTCCTTCTTCGCTTGGGACCAGAGCCCGCCGGAGCGGACCAAGGCCTGGCATGCTATTCGGATGGTGCGCGAGATGAACAATCAGTTCATCGAACCGGTAGCCGGAATTCTACCGGATACGCGGAAAGGCCCGCTTGGCGATCCGTTGAAGGTCAGCTGCAAGACCTGCCACCAGGGCGTCTATCGGCCGCTGTTTGGGGCGAACATGCTCAAGGACTATCCGAACTTGGCAAAACGCTCCGGTGCTGCGAAAGCTGAAACAGGAGAAGCGGCGCCCGGATCGGCAGCGGCTGAGTGAGCAAGGTTAGGTCCCGGAACAGTCAACAACCGCGCTGGGACCAGCCTTGGCAAGTACATCTTCGGTTCCATCTAGCTGGGCATTGGGCGGCCGGATGGCAACCGAGGAGGGCGCGTGAGGGCCTGGGGCGATTAGCCACTGGCCGGCGCGCATCAAACGCCATCTACCCGCTTCGTGCGAGGCAGACGGCAAGTAAGCCCGATGTTTAACCGAAGAGGAAAAAGTTATGAGTGACGGTAATCTCACTGGGCTTTCTGAGGAGGAAGCGCACGAGTTCCACGGAATCTTCACTAAGAGCTTTATGGGATTCCTAGTTGTTGCCATTGTTGCCCACATGCTGGCTTGGGGCTGGAGGCCGTGGGGGCAATAAAAAGGCAATACTTATTTGTCAATCAACCTTGGTCGTAGCGGACCCGAGAATTGCGGCGTCGCTGCGCGAGTAATGTATATCGGGAGATTTAAAAATGCATAGACTCTGGATGATCTTTGATCCGAGGCGCACACTGGTAGCGTTGTTCGCTTTCCTTGCCGTCTTGGCGTTGCTAATCCACTTCATTCTTTTGAGCACCGATCGCTTCAATTGGGTGGAGAGTTCATCTGCAGGGGCTGCGCCCGCAGCAGCTCAGATGGCACCCCTGCCACCGGCGAGGAGTTAGCCAACTCGTCGGTTGCCCTACGGAGGTGGCGGAACACTATTGATCGAAGCCCAGCTTTGGTGACTATCCGCCACCTCTTTTTCCTGACGTTTCGTTATCTCGATTTGGTCCCTTTGAGGGGCCGGTCGACGCTACACGACGGTGATTGATTTTGCAGCAGTTCGGCTCAAAGGAGAAAGTGATGGACGCAAGCAGCGCGCGACAGGTCTCGTTTGATGACGAATTGCTGATCCTGGTTGACGAGGCAGATAATGTAACGGGTTACGAAAGTAAGCTGAATGCGCATTCGGGCGATGGCCTGCTGCACCGTGCCTTTTCAATTTTTCTGTTTGCCCCGAGTGGCAAGGTGCTGTTGCATCAGCGGAGTGTGCAGAAGCCCCTTTGGCCCTCCTATTGGACCAATAGTTGCTGCAGTCATCCACGAAAGGGTGAAAGCTATACTGCAGCGGCCCATCGTCGGCTGAAAGAAGAGCTCGGTGTTGAAGCCGATCTCGAATACTTGTATCAGTTTCAGTACGCCGCGGCTTTCGGTGAGCAAGGTAGCGAGCGAGAGCTGTGCGCAGTCTTTATCGGTCGCCTTGATGGCGAGCATCATATCGAAGCAAACCCGAACGAAATCGCGGCCTGTCAGTGGATAGCGTGCGGCGAGTTGGATGATTGGGTTCGTGATGCACCCGAGGAGTTCACGCCGTGGTTTTTGCAGGAGTGGTCACGCCTGCGCACAGATAAGCTCGCTAACGTATTGCGCTTGGTTTCCTAGTCTGTCGTCGTGACCTGAGCGAAGGCATGTACTCCCTGAGCGATCAAGCCGCACTGGTTTGCCCAGGTTTGCGCGGTAGGCCAGGGGGGCAAACAAAGTGATATACCTCTCCTAGTGTCTAGCCCGACTATGTCGCGAGCCGAACTACGCAAGGCTTGTATGTTGCACCAGTCGATCGTGAACAGGACGTGACCGGGTAGCCAAAGAGGCGACGAAAGCCTTATTTGGGGCGTATTCTTGCAGGGACAGTTTGTTCCCCGCACCCAATCTATCGGAACCCTCACTTGTGCAGTCGCGCTTGTATTTGCCCTTCACTCGCGCAATAGCGACGGCTATGGTTTTCGCTCCAGGGCGGTGTCCAAACGCATCTGGTCGGCGCCACGGCGGCTGCGAATTCCGCCGGTTCTCGGGACGCTGGTGACCTATTCGGGATAGCCCCTCATGAGGTTTCGGTGCGGAGCCAGCGCGCCGATCTGCGCGATGATGGATATGGCGCAACGCCACAACCACAGCGGCCGGTACGCTGGTGGCCGCTGTGGTTTAAGAGGGCTCTAGGGGCTTGGTATCTGAAAATGCATCACGAAAACCAAAGTTCGTTGATACGGACACTTCGGGTGCAATCTCGAACGGCAAATCCACCTGTTCGAACTTCCCGCTTAAATCGACGCGTTAGAAAATATGCGCGGGCGATGATGTATTCAAGATCTCATGCAGCATGTAGCGCCCATGGGTTGTGATGGTCATGCGCTCGCCGGTTATCGCAAGCAGCCCGTCACGGGCATAATCGGTCCAAGTGCTCGGTTGCTGGTCATCGTTATCGAAGAGCGCAGCGTAGTCGTGCAGCTCCATGTTGCACATCAATTCAGTAATCGCATCACGCCGCTGGCGGTCTTTTCCGGAGAGCTTCACACCGCCACGGATAGGGAACTGACCTTGGGCAACCGCAGATTGCCAAGGCCCGATCTGAAGATGGTTTTGCACACAATAGCCTCTGAGGTCACTGATGGCATTGGTGCCGAAACCGTGCAGGTCGCTTGGGGGTAACTGGGTGTATCCCAACCAGTTCTTCCTGAGGCGGTGCTGCGCTTGCGCTTCCGAGAGCGGGTCTCCAGGTTTGGCGAAGCTGTCTAAGCCGATCCAGACGTAGTCCGAGCTAAGTCCCTGCACGATGCTGTTGAAGAGGGCCATCTTATCGGCCAGTGACGGCATATCTTTGGGATCGATGGCCCGCTGATGTGTCCGCTCATTGGTTGCACGAGTAAAGGCGAAACACGAAATTCTGCTGGGTGACAAATCGAGCAGGTTACGCATGGTGCGCTCGATGCTGCGCGCATTCTGGCGTGGTAGGCCGTAAACAATGTCAGTAGAGACTGTGTCGAATCCCACCTCGCGCGCACTGTCGAAGACATCGCGTATTTTATCCAAAGAGTTCAGGCGCCCTATGGCAAGCTGAACGCCTGGGTCTAGGTCGTGCACACTGAACGAGATGCTTCGGAAACCCAGCCCATGCAGGAGGGCGAGTTGCGACAGTGATGCGTTATTAGGATTCGCATCGAGCGATGTCTCGGTATCGGCATCGATCTTGAAATGTCGATCCAAGATCGACATCAGACGCACCAGCTGTCGGTCGCTCAAGTAATTGGGTGAGCCGCCGCCGAGGTGCAATTGCTGAAGCCTGCGACCGCTACCCGTGGTGTCGACTGTCAGCGCTACTTCACGCTCTAAATTGTCGAGGTATCGGTCAATCGCGGCAGGGTCATGGGCGATCGAGGTGTTGTTGTCACAGTCTAGGCAGCGAACCGGACAAAAAGGCAGATGTACATACACGCCCACTGGCGCACCAAGACTATCATCATCGGGCTGAGCCAGCGCGTGTGCGAAGGCCTTGGAGTCGACGCCGTTGGACGGCGAAAAAACTGGGTCTAGCGTCTTTGCGGCCGCGATTTTATTGTAACGGCATATTATGGCTTGAGGGATATCAAGCTGGGCGCTGGAAACCATGATTGGGTGCTCCCCCTTACTGCCCGATTGCGCGGACAGCGGATTGCCGGACGTTTGCAGCACAGATTAACCGTCCGGAGGTTGGTCCTTATCACGACGAGAATCTCGCAAGGCCTTTTACATTGTTTTCGCCTTGCTTTCACCGAGCCGTGCATTGTTTTCGGGAGGTTAGGCTAGCGTTGCTCTCGGCACGCGCCCACCCGGACTGCGCATAGTGCATTGCAATCCTCCCGAAACCAGCGTCACTGGACCAGATACCCAACCGTACACCCGAACCTACGTCTCACTTAATCAGCGGCAGTCGAAATTGCCCCTGAGCTGCAAAGCGATGACCATGATCTCGATCGGTAGGGCACTCGAAGCGTGAGCGCCAGTAGTGAGAAAGTTAGCACATTGTCAGCATAAGTTTACGTCAATTTGTGACTGTCCGAAATTGTACCGGTTGCCCAGCAGCGGTGTTTGACATAGGTCTAGCAAAAGCCCATTGTCGAGCCCGCGACGTGGCCGGCCGAGAGGGTCTTGCAGGCATTGACCCCTGCTTTAGGTGGGGTTGGTGATCGGCGATCTGGTCGGCTGCTTTTCGGTGGCGTCGCAGGATTTGCGAGCTTCTGGACGCTGCTTCGAAGCACTCTTGGTGGCCAGCCGCAACGCCCAGTTCCAGAGCGCGGAATCGTGCAGCGGCAGGACCATAAACCAGTGTTCAAGCACACCTAGCGCCAGCAGGGTGGCGATCAGCACATAGCCGGTTTGCGAGAACAGGTCGGCGGAGGCAATGGCGAGCAGCACCAGCACCACCATCAGCGCCGTCGAAACGCTGACCGCAAGCGGGAAGAATAGGTTCATCGGGCGCCGCCGCATATAGGTGGTCAGATAGCGCAGATGCATAGGAAACCAATGCTCATTCACATGGGGTACGCCCCAAAAGAGATTGAGCTTCGAACTCCAGC
The DNA here is from genome assembly GCA_028284585.1 of Chromatiales bacterium. Taxonomy (GTDB): domain Bacteria; phylum Pseudomonadota; class Gammaproteobacteria; order Chromatiales; family Chromatiaceae; genus Thiosocius. Next base: position 66,998 of record JANQRK010000110.1, on the reverse strand, counting down.
GCATTAGCCACAGTGTTACGAATGTCCAAGTTCCGACTTGGTTCGGCGCACCCCAAGTGGTCACGATCAATAAAATACCCAGCAGTACGACGGCCGCCTCGTGGTGCAGGCTGGTTTTGAGGGCCAATCGGAATCGGCGCCAACCCATTGTCCCGGGTGGGCAGCCGAGTTTTCGTGGGCCGGTGATAAAGCCCATGAAGTAGCTCATCTCCAGCCATGCCCAGACCAATAAGGCCTGCGTAAACGCGAGCAGTGCCCCTAGCTGGGTGGTGTCGTTTCTACCCATCTGCAAGCCGACCAGGCAAGCGATCAACACAATACTGGAGGCCAACATGCTCCAGCGATAGGTGTTTGCGCGCAGGTGATTGAGGTACAAAACGAGGCCTGTGCTGAACCACCAGGCTAGCAAGGCGAAAAAAAACGGGAGCAGGTAATGGGTCATAGGTGCGATTCAGTGTTCGCCCGCGTCGAATGTCCAGCAACAGGCCCGGTCGTACGGCATGCGGGTTGTGTTCGCCTGGTCATGAGCCGTTGGCCTGAGGGATATCGAGCAGTCGGGCAAAGGAATCCACTTGGGTGGGGCCGAACGCCTGGATATCGATGCGTTGACCGGTGGCCGTATCCTCAAGCGTGAGCAGTCCCCCCGAATGCTGGGTGATGCGAAACGGTAGTTGCATGCCGAGCGAATGACTGCGGCGTTCGCGGGCCATGCTGCGCAGCACCCCGCGGATGAAGTTGTCACTGCCCGGTGCCAGTGACGCCACCAGCCGATCGCTGGTGGCATCGATGACATGGACCGCCCCATCCGGTTGGTCGACAAAGCGCAGGTCGCGGCTAGCAATCACTTCGCCACGCTCGGGCTCGGGCGGGGTGTATCCAGTCACCCGTGCCCCGATGACCGCCAGCAGGGCGAATGCAACCAGTGCCCCTAGCGCGATCAGGGGTTTGCGTGGGGAATTCGTACCGGCATACGGATCACCCATGCGACTGTCTCACGACATGGCCGCCGAAGGGCCCGTTCCGGCGCCCGTGTAGACCGCGTTCGCGGCCGTTGACGAACCGCGGGACGTGGACGCTTCATTGACCCGAGTGCGTTGCTGAAACACTTGCGACAGTTGCGCAGCAACGTACTCTGCGTCGCCCAGGCAACGCAGCATGGGTTGGACCCGGGAAAAATGCCATGGCTTCGCGTGCGGCCAAAGCAGCCAATAGGACATGTTCTCGGTTCCCGCCAAGGTCAGGGTGATATCGCCAATGTTGCCGCGCAGCGTCAGGTCCGCGGCGTCGAGCTTGTTCCACGGGATGTTGATCGCCATTGTGAGCACTACGCCAATGCGCATCACCAAGCGCTGGTCAGTAATGGTGTACAGCGTGGTCTTGCCATAGAACCAGGCGAGCGTCCCGAGTATTGCAATCGACACCGCCCCGAGCAACGCGAGCCAGGCAGAGCCGGTGAGTATCTTGGACAGTGTTGCCCCATCGGCAACGCCAAAGGCGATATGCGCACCGATGAGCAGCAGGAAATACACGGCGATCTTGCGCACATGGAAGACCCGTATCGCCAGTTGCTGCCAAACAGGTGCACCCTGCCAGAGCATCGTCTCACCGTTGGGTAAGGCCTCTGGCAGCCCATTGACGGGTTCGATTTCGTGCTCGTTCATAGGAACGACTCGGTACGGCTGGGCTCGGCATATAAGTGGCCGCTGCCGTAGTAGGCACAGATCTTGTCTTCTTCCTGCAACGTCACTTGGTCAGGTTTGGCCAGACCAGGCACCGCCGCGAACTGGTGCGACATGATCGACACGACCCGAATCTTGTCCCCTTTCTTGTTCATGCGGACGAAGTTGATCGGGAGTAGGGTGCAACGGCCATTGGTTTCGATCTCGAGATAGCGGATCTGTGGTTCGCCACGGTCGACCCATATGTCGACGCAAGTAGCCCCGACTTGGCCGTCTGCGCCATACACTGGCTTGCCCCGTGGATCGGGATCGCGTTCCTCGACAGAGAAATCGGTCGCGACCCGCATCGGGACGATCCTGGCTTCGCCATGGTGGGTTAGATCGGGAACTTCTGGCCGGATTGCATAGGACGCAGGTCCGACGCCATCGACCATGGGATTGCCGGTCGGTGCCAAGGGTGCCCCTGGCCAGGCGGCCACCGGCTCGGCAGCCAGTGGGTAGGGCTCAGGGTCGGGCGAGGGTACTTGTTTCGTCCCTTGGCCATGCGGCTTTCGAAAGGTCTTCTTGGGTGGCATGTCAGGGAAGCCGACCACGCGGATATGCTTCGATCGCTGCGATTGCAACGGGTAGCCTTCGCGCTTGTTTTCACGATGCAGGTACCAGATCAGTCCGGCGAAAAAGAACCAGAAGGCATAGAGCACCATCTGTGCGACATCCATGTACTCTGTGATTGCGCCAGTTTCCATTGTGAGTCCTCCTACGGATTTAAGGTTTGATCACCCAGGAAAATCCGGTACCCCGAATTTTTCAGGCGTCCGGTCATGTTCACCGGGTCGTCGAGCCAACGGCCCTAGCGCCGCCAGCGCGGCGAACAGCAAGATAATTTCCAATTGATAGACGACCCCGTATCCAGTTGAGGGGTCGGTAAGTGCCGGGCCGAGATAGCCGTTTTCGGCGAATGTGGTCACGATATCGCGCAGTGCGCCGCCCAAGGCGATCGCAACACCGGCCGCTGTGGCTTGCACTGCACCCCAAGCACCCAGGGCGAGGCCGCTCTCGACATGGTCCGCCAGATCCATAGCGGCGATGAGTGTCCCAACGGCGAATAGTCCGCCGCCGCCGCCGATCAGTGTGGTGCCGATGCGAAACAGCAATGCAGAGTCGAGCGGTGCCGCCAGCAGCACGGCGGCAAAGGCGAACACGCCGAGTACGGCACCTAGGCCAGCTAAACGCACCGGGTCCCAGCCGCGGGCCAACCAGCGCGACGCAAACAGGAACGCCGCCAGCATGCCGCCGGCGAGTAATGCGGTGAGGCCGGTCGTGGCGCTGACCGACAGTCCGAGGATCTGCCCACCATAAGGCTCGAGCAGGATGTCCTGCATGCTGAAGCCCGCCGTACCCAGGCCGATCGCGAGTAGCAGGCGGCCGGCATTGCCACAACGCAGATAGGCCTGCCAGGATTCGCGAAACGAAGGCCGTGCGCGATCCGGTGCAGTACGCTTCGGGTTGCGGGCCTCTTGTTGCCAGAGGGCGGTGAGATTTAGCACGATGGTCAAGGCTGCCGCGCCCTGAATAACTTGGATCAACCTCAGCTGGCTGAAGTCCTCGAGCAGCAGAGCAAAGGCGACTGAGCTGACCACCATGCCGACCAGCAGCATCACGTATAACAGCGCGACCACACGCGGCCGGGTTTCCTTCGGGGCCAGATCGGTAGCGAGCGCCAGGCCGGCCGTTTGCGTGGTGTGCAGGCCGGCCCCGACCAACAAGAAGGCTAGGCCAGCCCCCAAATGTGCCACCCAGGCTGGCCAGTGTGTGTCGCCAGACAAGATGAGCAAGGCAAAGGGCATGATCGCCAGCCCACCGAACTGCGCCATGGTCCCGAACCAGATGTAGGGGACGCGCCGCCAGCCGAGGTGTGATCGGTGATTGTCGGACTGAAAACCGATCAGCGCACGTGCCGGCGCGAATAGGAGCGGCAAAGACACCATCAAGGCGACTAGCCAAGCTGGCACCTGGAGTTCCAACACCATGACGCGATTCAGGGTGCCATTGAGTAGCACGATTGCCATGCCGACCGACACCTGGAACAGGGACAGTCTGAGCAGGCGTGACAGCGGTAGCGTATCTGTCGCCGCATCGGCGAACGGCAGGAAGCGCGGTCCTAGCGCGACCCATGCCTTCGACAAGCTGACCGCTGCGCGTCTCACAATCGCGTGACTTCATAGGCCTGTGATGTGTAAAAGCCGCTGCTGATCCGCGAGCTGCGCCCGCGCTTCCACATGGTTAGGCCGCTCTCGTTGCCCATCAATTGCTCTAAGTGATGCTCGCACACGGGTTGGATCGAAGGGGAGCGGTCGCTGCGCGGGAAAAAGCGCCCTGCGGCATGCATCATCGCGAGCAGGCGGGTGCGAGGCGCGAAAGTGAACACCACGGAGGTGCTCGCGGCACTGGCCAGTCCGGCGATCATGCGCACCGCATCGGATGCGTTGTAGTGGATCAGCGAATCCATCGCGACCACATGATCAAAGTGCCCGAACTCGGGATCCCACATATCGCCCACGCGAAAATCCAAGCGCCCATCGCGCAGCTCATCGGGCATGCGCTCGCGTGCCAGTTCGATCAAGGTGGGGGAAAGGTCTACGGCGAGTACCTCGGCACCGCGTTGTGCTGCCTCCACGGCCAGCACCCCAGTGCCGCAGCCGGCGTCGAGGATACGGCGGCCGCTGAGGTCTTCCGGTAGCCAGCTCAGCAGCGTGTTACGCATCTCCTCGCGGCCCGCACGGACCGTCTGACGAATGCGACCGACCGGGGCATTGGAGGTCAACTTGGACCATGCCTCGGCAGCGGTGCGGTCGAAATAGTGTTCTACCTCGGAGCGTCTTTGTCTGTACGTGAGTGTTGCCATCAGTCAAACCCCAGAAAATCGAATAGGTCACGGTCCTTCATCGGCTCGACCGGCAGTGGTTCGGTGCCGGCCCATAGTGCCGCCGCCAGATCCAGGTAGCTTTGTTGCACCAGCTCCAATTCGGGCGAAGGCGGCATTTCGAACAGGGTCGATTTTTTCAGGCGGCTGCGCCGGATGACGTCGAGGTCGGGGAAATGCGCGAGCCGGCGCAGGCCGACCACCTCATTGAAGCGATCGATCTCGTCGGTATCCTTGCTGCGATTGGCGATAACCCCAGCGAGCCGCACCCCGTAGTTTTTCGATTTCGCCAGGATGGCTGAGGCGATCCGGTTCATTGCGAAGATCGAGTCGAAGTCGTTGGCAGTCACTACCACCGCCCGTTCGGCATGCTGCAGCGGCGATGCAAAACCACCGCAGACCACGTCACCGAGCACGTCGAAGATGACCACATCGGCATCGTCGAGCAGGTGGTGCTGCTTGAGTAGCTTGACGGTCTGTCCCACCACATAGCCACCGCAACCTGTCCCTGCGGGCGGGCCACCGGCCTCGACACACATCACACCGTTGTAGCCTTCGTAGACGAAGTCGTCGATGGAGAGCTCTTCTGGATGAAAATTCACCGACTCCAGGGCGTCGATGACCGTTGGGACCAAGGATTTGGTCAAGGTAAAAGTCGAGTCGTGTTTCGGGTCGCAGCCGATCTGAATGACCCGTTTCCCCAGCTTGGAGAAGGCTGCAGACAGGTTAGACGAGGTCGTGCTCTTGCCGATCCCGCCTTTCCCATAGACCGCAAAGACCTTGGCCTTGTCGATCTGTATCTCGGCATCTAAGTGGACTTGCAGACTGCCCTCGCCATCGGGGGGCGTGGTCGGTTTGCCGATACTGACCGGGATGCTGTCTAACGGACTCATGCGGCTGCCTCCTGTGAGATTCCTTCGAGACGATCTTCGAGATCTTCACCGGCCCGACGCAGCGCCTCGAGGGTCTCGTCGTCCGGATTCCAATATTGACGTTCGTGTGCCTCGAGCAGCCGATGAGCTACCTTGACCGAGGCGGTTGGATTGAGCTTTGCCAAGCGCTCGCGCATCTCTTCATCGAGGATGAAGGTCTGCGACAGGCGTTCGTAGATCCAGGGCGCCACCTGCCCGGTGGTCGCTGACCAACCGACGGTATTGGTGACATGGCTTTCGATCTGACGTACCCCCTCGTACCCGTGCTTGAGTATGCCCTCGTACCATTTTGGGTTGAGGACACGGGTGCGAGTCTCCAGTGCAACCTGTTCGGCCAGGGTGCGCACTTTGCCGTCACCGCTGGTCTGGTCGGAGATGTAGACCGGTATCTCAGAGCCGCTGGAACGACGCACGGCACGACTGATGCCACCCAGGGTGTCGAAGTAATGGTCGACAGTGGTGATACCCACTTCGACTGAGTCGAGATTCTGATAAGCGAGCTGTACACCGCCGAGCATGTCGTCGAGCAAGGCGGTCTGCTGCGTCGGCTTACCCGAGCGACTGTAGGCGAAGCTCTTGCGTTGGGTATAGGTCTCGGCCAGCTCGTCCTCGTCTTCCCAACGGCTGTTGTCGATCAGCATGTTGACATTGGAGCCATAGGCCCCTTCGGCGTTGCTGAAGACACGCAGCGCGGCGGTCTCGAGGTCGCAATCATGTTGCGCCTGGTAGGCAAGGGCGTGTTTGCGTACGAAGTTTTGTTCCGGTGTCTCGTCTTCCGCCGCGGCGGCAAGATAGGATGCTTCGGCCAACAGTTTGGTCTGCAGCGGCAGCAAGTCACGGAAGATGCCGGACAGGGTCATGATCACATCGACCCGCGGGCGGCCCAGTTTCTCTAGCGGGATCAAGTTCGCCCCGGCCACTCGACCATAGTTATCAAAGCGCGGCTCAGCGCCAATCAGCGCCAGTGCCTGGGCGATCGGCCCACCCTCTGTCTTGAGATTGTCCGTTCCCCAGAGCACGAGCGCGACGGATTCGGGTAGCGCATTGCCTTCGTCCAGGTGGCGCTGTAGCAGAACCTCTGCCTGGCGACGCCCGTCTTGGATCGCGAAGATGCTCGGCAAGCGGAACGGGTCAAAGCCGTGCACATTCCGACCGGTCGGTAGCACGGCCGGGTTGCGCAGCAAGTCACCGCCGGGGGCCGGGCGGATATATTCGCCGTCGAGTGCTTTCACTATCGCCTGGAGCTCATGATCTTGCGCGAGCAGTTCATTTGCCGCACTGAGTTCGGCACACAGCTCCAGCAGATCATCGTCGACTGTCAGCCCGGCTTTCGCCACGGCCTGTTCAGGTGAGTGGCCGTCGACCAATGCGGCAACCACGGTTTGCTCCAGCTTGCAGTCATGTGAGGCCAGCGCCAGCGCCTGCAACAGATCAATACGCTCTTCGCGTGAGGAGGCCTCACCGACGACATGCAATCCGAAGGGGATCAGCGTCTCTTCGAGTTCGACTAAGTCGATACGCAGTTTCTCGATCTGATCCTCGGCATCCGCGGTCCAGGGGCCGGCGTCGACATTCAGGTCGAGCTCGTTGGCCTGGATCCTGATCAGCTCGGCCAGTTCGGCACGTTGGTCCAGGCTGCAGTCAGAGCGCTCGCGCCAGCGACCGATAGAGCCCTTGAGTTCGCTGAGACCGCGATAGAGATCGGCCTGGGCAACCGGCGGGGTGAGGTAGCTCACCAGTGTGGCCGCTGCGCGGCGCTTGGCGATCATGCCCTCGGATGGGTTGTTCGCCGCGTACAGATAAAAATTGGGTAGGTCGCCAATCAAGCGGTCCGGCCAGCAGGCCTGCGACAGCCCGACCTGCTTGCCGGGCATAAACTCCAGCGCGCCGTGCGTGCCAAAGTGCAGCACCGCATCGGCATTGAAATCTTCGCGTAGATAGCGGTAAAAGGCCATGAATGCGTGGGTCGGCGTGAAGCCCTGGGCGAACAAGAGCTTCATCGGATCGCCTTCATAGCCAAACGGCGGCTGAACGCCGACAAGGGCGTTGCCGAATTGGGCGCCAAGGACAAAGAGCGACTGGCCGTTGCTGAGCTGCTTGCCGGGGGCCGGTCCCCATTGGGCCTCGATTTCGTTCAGCCAAGGTTCGCGACGCACATGATCGTCGACGTCGATCGTGGCATGTACATTGGAAGGCATACCATGGGTGGCGGCATTGCCCTCGAGAATGCGTGTGCGTAACTCGTCGACGTCCGCGGGCACCTCGACATCGTAACCTTGTTGTTGCAACTCACGCAGGGTGTTGAACAGCGAGGCGAACACAGATAGGTGCGCCGCTGTGCCGGTGTTCCCAGCATTGGGCGGAAAGTTGAACAAGACGATGGCAATCTTGCGCTCGGCACGTGGTGTCTGACGTAGTCTGATGAGGCGATCGACGCGTGCCACGAGCGTCTCGACGCGTTCCGGGTGCGGCTGCATGTCCTGCGGATGTTGCTCGTCGGACTGTTCGGCGCGGCCGCCATAGACGATCGGATTGGTGGCGCCATCTAACTCGGGAATGGCCACCATCATAGTGGCCTCGAGCGGCATCAGCCCCTGCTCGGATTGCTCCCATTGATCAAGGCTCTGGAACTCGACTGGCTGCGCGGCGATGTAGGGCACGTTGAGCTCGGTCAAAAGTCGTTCGGCCGCCTTGGCATCGTTGTAAGCAGGGCCGCCGACCAGCGAAAACCCGGTCAGGGAGATGACCGCATCGACACAGACATTGCCGTCTCGCACGAAGAATTGGCCGGCCGACAAGCGCGCGTCCAGACCGGTGCAGAAGGCTGGAATCACGGCCAAGCCGCGGGCCTCGAGTGACTCGATGATCAGGTCATAGTGTGCGGTGTTGCCTGCCAGCAGGTAGGACCGCATGACCAATAAGCCGACTGTGCCGCGTTGCTTGCCGCGTGGGCCGGGCAGGTCTTTCACTCGGTCCGTGATGCGCTTCTTGAGGCGCGGATGGTAGACCCCAACATCGGGGTATTCGATCGGCATATCCGGCTTTAGCTTGCCGCGCAGCACTTCGCGCGGGCCGTCGGCATAGCGATCGACCAAGAAACGCACCATGCGCAACAGGTTCTCTTCTGAACTCGCCAACCAGTACTGTAGGGTCAGAAAGTAGGCGCGCAGATCCTGCGCGGTGCCCGGGATAAAACGCAGTATGCGCGGCAGCTGGCGCAATACGGAGAGTTGCTGAGCACCGGCCGGTTTGTTGCCGTTTTTCTTGCCACCGCGCAGGCGTTTCAACAGGGCCATGGGCCCGCTCTGGGGCCCGTCCATGCTGAATTTGCCCATGCGCGTCTGGTGCATTATCTCAGACCCCGACATGCAGCAGACCATCGCGTCGCAGTTGTCGCGGCGCGCTTGCAACGCGGGCAGCACCGCCTGGATGTGGTCTTCCATGAACAGCATCGTGGCGATGATGATGTCGCCCTGGGCGATGTCCGATCGGCAATTCTCCAACGACCCTGGGTTGTTTTCCCAATCGGCCGCGGCATGCATCGAAAGGTGCAGGCTAGGCAGTTCCTTAACGAGTTTCGCACGGGTCCGCTCGATGGCACCGTTGAGGTGGTTGTCGAGTGTGACGAGTACGACTCGCACGGGTGGCGTGTTAGCGGCCAAAGTGTGCTTTCGCTTCATAGAGGGTCTCAACACTGATCTGTTGCATGCCGCGTTCGAGCGCATATTTTTCTGTGTTGCGGCGCGCTTTCCCGCGGACAAAGAACGGAATTTTTTTTAGCTCGTGCTCCGCCTCTACTTCCCAGGCGAGGCCGTCCGGTGAGGTTGGAGTCGGCTGACCACCCATGTCGGCGGCGGCCGCGGTCTCCGTGGACTGCTTCTTTCCAGCGTGTGCGCCCAGATGGGAGGGCTTTGCACCATCGTTGAACTCAAAATCTTCGCGAAACATGGTTAGCAGGTGCTCTTCCAGACCCATCATCAACGGATGGACCCAGGTGTCGAACAGGACGTTGGCCCCCTCGAAGCCCATCTGTGGGGAATAACGGGCCGGATAGTCCTGCACATGCGACGGCGTCGAGATCACGGCACAGGCGATACCCAGGCGCTTGGCGATGTGTCGCTCCATCTGTGTGCCGAGCACCAACTCCGGCTGCAGCTCGGCAATCTTTGACTCGATCTCCAGATAGTTGTCGCTGATCAGGGGTTCGACGCCGTGGGTTTCGGCCGCCGCGCGTACGTCTCGGGCCAGTTCGCGCGAGTAAGTACCGAGTCCGACCACATCGAAGCCCAGTTCGTCGCGTGCAACCCGGGCCGCGGCGATGGCATGCGTCGCATCACCGAACACGAACACCCGCTTGGCGGTCAGGTAGGTCGAGTCGACCGACTTCGAATACCAAGGCAGACGCGACTGTGCCTCGTCGATGGCATGCTCCACATCGACCCCGGTTACCGCCGCGATCTCGCGCAGGAAATCCAGTGTGGCGCCGACCCCGATGGGCACTGTTTTTATCGTTGGCTGCTTGAAGGTGCGTTGCAGCCAGGTGCAGGTCGCGCCGCCTACCTCAGGATAGAGACATACATTGGCGTCGGCATGCGGAATGCGCAGCAGGTCCTCTGGCGATGCACCGGCCGGGGCGGTCACAAGCACGTCGACACCGACACTGTCGAGTAGGCGGGTGATTTCTTCTACATCATCGCGACAGCGGAAACCCAATGTGCTCGGTCCGAGCAGATTGACCCGCGGCCGACGATCCTTGGGCGGTTCGGGCCGAGTCCAACCTGGGGCAGGAGCCTGGGAGGAGAGCAGGCCGCGTACCAAGTGATAAAGTGTTTCGCTGGCTCCCCAATTTTCCTTCCTGGAGTAGGCGGTCAGCTCAAGCGGAATGACCGGTACCGACAGATCCGTACCTTCGGCAAGTGAGCCGGGCTGATCTTGTAACAGCTCCGCGGTGCAAGAGTCGCCGACGACCAATATTTTTGGCTTGAAGCGCTCGGTGGCGTCGCGCAAGGTCTGAATCACCAGTCCGGCGGTATCGCCGCCGAGGTCACGCGCTTGGAAAGTCGTATAGGTCACCGGTGGTCGGGCGCCATTGCGCTCGATCATCGTGAACAACAGGTCCGCGTAGGTATCGCCTTGTGGTGCATGCAAGACCATGTGCACCCCTGTCATCGACGTCACTACCCGGATCGCACCTACGTGCGGTGGTCCCTCATATGTCCAAAACGTGAGCTCCATCCGCTTAGAACCTCAGGCGTGACTGGCGGTTTAGGGGGCGGACGAACAGCTCGGCCAAGTCGCCGGCCTGATCGAATCCGTGGATCGGCGTAAACATCAGCTCGATCGACCATTTGGTGCGTAGCCCCTCGGCCTCCAAGGGGTTTGCGATGCCCAGACCGCACACGGTTAGATCGGGTCGGTCATTGCGCACTCGGTCGAGTTGAACGTCAAGGTCCTGGCCTTCGGTAAGACGTGGCCCGTCGGGCAGCAATGCCAGCTCGGCGGCGCTCAATTGCTGATCCAAATAGGGCGTGCCGATCTCGACTAGCTGCATGCCGCACTCGCGATGCAGAAAGCGCGCCAAAGGAATTTCGAGCTGCGAATCGGGCAGGAAACTGATGCGTTTGCCGTCCAAGGCCTCGCGCTGCCGTGCGACCGCGCGCTCGGCGCGGGCCAATGGCGCGGCTACGGCGGCCTCGAATTGATCGGGTGCAATCTCCCAGGCATCGGCCGCGGCGCGCAGCCAGTCGTGGGTACCCTCGGCGCCGAGTGGGAAGGGCGCGCTGAGCGCATGGGCGCCGCGTTTGAGTAGGGCGCGAGCGGTTTCTCCCAGATAGGGCTGGGCGAGCAAAAACGCCGTGCCTGGGCCGACCGCTGGTAGTCCGTCGGATTTACGCGCCGGGAAGAAGTGCACCGGGCCGATACCGAGTTGCTCGAAAAGCCGCAGGAACTGGTCTTCGACAATGTCGGGGAGGCTGCCGACGATCAGCAGCGAGCGGTTCTCGGCGGGCGCCTTGGGCAGGGTTGCGACCAGGCCCTTGAGACAGTTGTCTTCGCCCTGGGTAAAGGTTGTCTCTATGCCACTGCCGGAGTACTCCGCGATCCGTACTCGGCCGGCGTAGCGCTCTGAGAGGCGCTGTGCAGCATTTGCCAAGTCGAGCTTGATCACCTCCGAAGGGCAGGAGCCGACCAAGAACAGTGTGCGGATGTCCGGGCGCCGCTGCACGACCTGATCGACCACACGGTCGAGTTCTTCGTTGCAGTCGGCCATGCCGGCGAGGTCCCGGTCCTGCAACACGGCAGTGGCGAAGCGCGGCTCGGCGAAAATCATGACACCTGCCGCGGACTGAATCAGGTGGGCGCAGGTGCGCGAGCCGACAACCAAGAAGAAGGCGTCCTGGATCTTGCGGTGCAACCATATGATCGAAGTCAGACCGCAGAATACGGCACGTTGGCCGCGTTCTTGGTTCACCGGCGAGTCACTGCAGCCGGGGATGGGTAAGGCGACTTCGGCCGGGTTGGCCTGATGGCTCATTCTGCAATCTCCGCTAAAGCCTGTGGCATGTTGTTTCCTTGACGGCGGGCCGCGCGCAGCTTGATGAGAAACTGGGCGGCGTTAATCACATAGGCGCTGTAGGCGGCCAGTGCGAGCAGCATCTGTCCCTGAGGTGTCAATAGATCGAACAACCAGGCGGCCAGATAGGCGGTGTGCAGTGCCAGGACCAGCATGCTGACCATGTCTTCCCAGAAAAAAGGTCCGGCGAAAAGATACTTGCCAAATACATCCTTCTCCCAGATCGAGCCCGTGATCATGATGGTGTAGAGCACCATTGTCTTGATGACGATCGAGGCCGTTGCGACATCCAATCCAACACCGGTGGTCAGATAGCGCACGACCAGCACAAGGCTGACAAGAAAGATGAAGAACTGCAGCGGCGCTAGCACGCCCTGAACCAGCGTCCAGGGCGACGCATCGCGTCGGCGTCGCTCCTCAGGTGAGTACAGCGGTAGGTTATCGGAAGCTCTCGGGCGCATCACGTGTGCTCGGCCATCGACTGTGGTTCGAATTTAGTCGTGCTACAGGCACATGTCAAGTTAACATGACACATTGAAAAGTATAGTTACATTGACAAAAACTGACCACGGCACATAGACTCTATATCTGAGAAGGCACCTGTTTTTCGGTGTTTTTGCAGGATGGAGGCGTGCTGTCGGCCATTGGTTCGCGGCAAGAGAATCCGTGTGAAAACGTAAACTTACGAATCCGAAAACGTGTTTGACGATCTGGACCGTTCGGCAATGGCCGCGTTGATCGAAGCAGCGGCCGACATCGTTTTGGTAGTCGACGAACAGGGCTTGATCGTCGACTTATCATTCGGTAGTGAAGATTTGCGGGACGATCTGGGCGAGGCGTGGCGCAATCGTGCGTGGTCGGACACGGTAACCGAAGACAGCCGCGAAAAACTCGACGCCTTGCTGCGGGCCCGTGGCTCACCAAGTGGTACGCGGATCGTCCAGGACATCCAGCACCGCCTGGGCGATGGCTCGGATATGCCGATCCGTTACTGCGCTGTCGCGACCCCAGATGATGACTGTGTTGTGGCCGCCGGCCGTGACCTGCGTGCGGTTGCTGCACTGCAGCAACAGCTGCTCAATGCGCAACTGGCCTTGGAGCAGGACTATTGGCGGTTACGCCAAGTAGAGACCCGCTATCGTTTGCTGTTCCAAATGGCCAGCGATCCCTTGCTGATCATCGATGAGGCGACCCGCAAGGTACTTGAAGCCAATCCGGTCGCCGATCGGTTGCTCGGAGTCGACAGCAAGTCGATTGTCGGCAAGGACTTCCCCATCGGGTTCGATGCCGCCGGTGATGAGGCCTTGGGTGGCCTGCTGACCGAGGCAGCTGCGGTCGGGCGCGCCAGTGTCACGCGGGTTCGCTCCGTGGATGCGACCAAATCCTTTACCGTGGCAGCCACGCTCCTGCGCCAGGACAATGAATCTCGCTTACTTTTGCGCCTGACCGACACCCATACAACGACAGCGTCCGGGTCGGAGGAGGCCGAGCCGCAGTTGGGGGAGCTATTGCGCCTGGCTCCCGATGCCGTGGTCCTGACCGACGAGGACGGATACGTCTTGGCGGCCAATCAAATGTTCCTTGAGCTCGCCGAGTTGGCCTCCGAAGAGCAGGCGGTGGGGCGCTCGGTGTCACGCTGGCTAGGCCGCACCGGGGTCGATTTGAATGTTTTGCTAACCAATCTGCGGCAACGTGATGTTGTCAAGCTGTTCGCGACCACACTGCGTGGTGAGTTCGGAACGGCGACCGAGGTCGAGATATCTGCGACTCTGCACGGGCAGCCCGACCAAGTCACACTGGCATTCTTCATCCGCGACATAGGCCGCCGTCTCGCGGCCGATAATTCGATGTCGGTGCGTCTGCCAAAGACCGTAGAGCAGATTACCCAGCAGGTGGGTCGGGTGCCGCTCAAGGACTTAGTGCGCCAATCCACCGATTTGATCGAAAAACTCTGCATCGAGGCGGCCTTGGAGTTGACCAGCGGCAATCGCGCCTCAGCGGCGGAACTCCTGGGAGTAAGCCGGCAGGGACTCTACGCAAAGCTCAATCGTTACAAGCTGGGCGATAAAGAAAGCGAGGAATAGGCCCGGTTACACCAGGTCCGGACAAAGGGAGTGATCCTGGAGCCGGCCTGGCCGTTGCTGCGCGAGGCCGCCACATCTTCGGGCTGGTCGGCTCACTGCCTATACCCGAAGAGCCTAATGTCAACTTTCATTGACAACTCAAAGTGACAAAACTACAGTACACTCATGCAACGGTTAATGCTGCTTCGTGATCCCGCTCGTCGGCCTCAAGCCGGCGCGATGTTCGAGTTATTGCATCCGGTTACCTGGTTTCCACCGATGTGGGCGTTTGCCTGCGGGGTGGTTTCTTCCGGGGAGCCGGTGCTGGAGCGGCTCGGCATTGTCTTCCTAGGTGTCTTGCTGGCTGGGCCACTGGTCTGCGGCGCCAGCCAAGTGGTCAATGATTGGTTTGACCGGCATGTTGATGCGATCAATGAGCCGCAGCGGCCGATCCCCTCGGGTCGGGTGCCCGGCAGCTGGGGGCTGTATTACGCCATCCTTTGGTCAGCGCTCTCGATCTGGGTGGGTTACCTGCTCGGACCCTGGGTATTTGGAGCCACCATTGTCGGTGTATTCCTCGCCTGGGCGTACAGTGCCCCGCCGTTACGGTTGAAACTCAATGGCTGGTGGGGCAACACGGCGGTAGGCTTCTCCTATGAAGGCCTTGCCTGGGTAACCGGGGCCGCGGCGATGGCGGGAGGCGCCATGCCGGCGCCAGAGGTCTTGGTCCTCGCGGTGCTTTACAGCTTGGGTGCCCACGGCATCATGACCCTGAATGACTTCAAGGCGATCGAGGGTGATCGCCACACCGGTGTGCGTTCTATCCCGGTGCAACTCGGCCCGGAGCGCGCGGCGCGGTTCGCTTGTTGGACCATGGCGCTGCCGCAAGTCGTGGTTATCGGCCTGCTGATTCACTGGGAACGACCGGTGCACGCCCTGATCGTATGCGGCCTATTGTTGGCGCAGTTCGCTGCCATGCGACGGTTGCTGCGTGATCCGCGTGAACATGCGCCCTGGTACAACGGCACCGGCATCACCTTTTATGTGCTCGGGATGATGACCAGTGCCTTTGCGATACGCGAACTTGTCGGGGGGGCAATCTGATGAGCGTCGCCACACTGGGCTGGCTGGGAATCATTCGCTTGGGCCTGGTGCAGGCGGCCCTGGGGTCGATTGTGGTGCTGACGACCTCGACCATGAATCGTGTGATGGTGGTCGAGTTCGCCCTGCCGGCGATGTTGCCTGGTGCGCTAGTTGCCTTGCATCACGCGATTCAGATGTCACGGCCGCGCTTCGGTTACGGCTCCGATGTCGGCGGTCGGCGAACGCCGTGGATCATCGGCGGTATGCTGGTCTTGGCGACCGGTGGCATCGCCGCGTCGATCGGCACGGCGCTGATGGGTGTGGATGTTGTTTGGGGGACCGGCGTCGCCTTCCTTGGCTTCGTGATGATTGGGCTGGGAGTTGGCGCTTGCGGCACTTCGCTGCTGGTGTTTCTGGCGAAACGTGTCGAGCCATCGCGGCGTGCGGCAGCGGCCACCATTGTTTGGGTCATGATGATAGCCAGTTTTGCGGTCACGGCGACGATCGCTGGTGACTTCCTCGATCCGTTCTCACCACAGCGGCTGGTCTTGGTGACCGCGGGTGTTAGCCTGATGGCGGTTTTGATCACACTCGTGTCGATACGTGGGCTCGAGGGCAAGGCCCCACTCTCGGCTAGCACCGGGACCGCGAAAGCTTCCGAGAAGCCACCCTTCCGCGTCGCGCTGGCCGAGGTGTGGCGCGAACGTGAGGCCCGCCGGTTCACGATCTTCGTGTTCGTGTCCATGCTCGCCTATAGCGCGCAAGACTTGATACTGGAGCCGTTTGCCGGCCTGGTTTTCGGTATGACCCCGGGTGAGTCGACAAAACTCGCGGGGCTGCAACACGCCGGGGTGCTGCTCGGCATGATCACGGTGGCCTTGACGGGCACCCTTTTCAAGCGTGCCAAACACAATCTGCTGCGTGCCTGGACTATCGGCGGCTGCGTTGCATCGGCCGCGGCCCTGATGGGTATCGTATTCGGCGGTGTCATGGCGCCGCACTGGCCGTTGAAGGCCACGGTGTTCGCCCTTGGTGTTGCCAATGGTGCTTTCGCGGTTGCCGCGATCGGGTCGATGATGGCCTTGGCTGGGCATGGCCGTGAGCGCCGTGAGGGACTGCGTATGGGGCTCTGGGGTGCTGCCCAGGCGATCGCGTTTGGGCTGGGGGGATTTCTCGGCACCGTGGCGGTCGACCTGACTAGACACTTCTACGGGGCACCCGAAGTGGCCTATGGCATCGTGTTCGCTGCCGAGGCCGTGCTTTTCTTGGTAGCCGCGGTGCTCGCGGCCTCAGTGCGGCCACCGCGCCGCGCTGCGGATGAAGGGTTGCCGGCGTTTGGCGATGCGGACCTAGTTGAATTGGCGGAGGGGAGATAACCCATGGGTAACAGTGATAGATATGATGTCGTGGTGGTCGGCGGCGGTCCGGCTGGGGCCACAGCGGCCACCGACCTGGCGCGTCAAGGGCGCCGGGTACTTTTGCTCGAGCGCGGAGGGCGTATCAAGCCCTGTGGCGGTGCTATCCCACCACGCCTGATTGAGGACTTCGGGATTCCCCAGGAACTCCTGGTGGCGCGGATCTCGTCGGCGCGAATGATTTCGCCGGGAGACCAAAGGGTCAATATGCCCATCGAAGGCGGCTATGTGGGCATGGTCAATCGAGAGGAGTTTGATCCCTGGTTGCGGGGGCGTGCCCAGGCCGCAGGGGCGGACGTGCAGACCGGGACCTTTAAGCGTCTAGAGGAAGGTGAAGACGGTTTGGTCGTGTTGACCTATGTGCAGAAGGACGAGCAGGGCGAGAACGCCTGCGAGGTATCGGTGAAGGCCACGGCGGTGATTGGTGCCGATGGCGCCAAGTCGGCGGTTGGCCGACAGTGCGTGCCGGGGTCAGACAAGGTTCCATGCGTCTCGGCCTACCATGAGATCGTCGAATCGCCGCCGGCAGCGAACGCAGCGGATTTCGACCCAAAGCGCTGCGATGTCTGGTATCAGGGCCGCTTGTCGCCTGACTTCTATGCCTGGGTTTTTCCCCACGGTGATAAAACCAGCGTTGGCATGGGTACCGCTCAGCGCGGCTTCTCGTTGCGTGGTTCGGTCCGCGAATTGCGCGAAACGATCGGCCTGACGGGCGCTACGACGATACGCTGCGAAGGGGCACCCATCCCGCTACGCCCCCTCAAGCGGTGGGACAATGGGCGCAATGTATTGCTTGCCGGGGATGCCGCCGGCGTGGTCGCCCCCGCGTCGGGAGAAGGCATCTATTACGCTATGGCCGGCGGCCGCTTGGCGGCCGAGGCAGTTGACGAGTTCATTGCCACTGGTGATCCAGCGGTGTTGCGTACGGCGCGCAAGCGGTTCATGCGCGACCACGGTAAGGTGTTCTGGATCTTAGGCATCATGCAACGCTTTTGGTACGCCACCGACAAGCGTCGTGAGCGCTTCGTCAGCATGTGTCGCGACCCAGATGTCCAATACCTGACTTGGCAGTCATACATGCACAAGCGGTTGGTGCGCACCAGGCCTATGGCCCACATGCGGATCTTTTTCAAGGACCTCGCACACTTGTTCGGTGTCGTCAGACCTGACTCCCGGTGACTTGGCGGAATGGGTCTCAAGCGGATGGGCGATCGACGTCATCCTTGCGCTTGTAGTGCTCGAAGCGCTGGCATTGATTGGCCTGCGCCGTTTTGCGGGGCGCGGGCCGATGCTGGTTCAGAGCCTACCCAATCTGCTGTCGGGTGCAGCCTTGCTGGTCGCACTGCGCTTGGCCCTAGGCCAGGCTTGGTGGGGATGGACAGCCATTTGTCTGGCACTCGCCTTCGCGGCCCACCTGCTCGATCTCGTCGCGCGTTGGCCACGCCGGCGTTTGTCGCCCTAGTGCGACCGGTCAGTGGTTGGCTTGCCATGCCCGTGAGCAACGACTTGCGCTGCCCGCCTGTCATATTGGAACGGTGGCTGGGAGTGTCCGCTCTGGGCGCGCGCGTAATCGAGCCGGATTTTTCTGTTTGGCGAGTGATCGGACAATGACAGCGGTTGGCGCGATGCAACCCGATGTGAAGGTCGTGCTTGATCTCAAAGGCGTAATACTGCGCGCCACGCTGGCCAATGCGATGGCCGGTGAGACCCTGGACGACTGGCTCGGGCGCCATTGGGCGCAAACCGTCGAGGATCGCGACCGAGCGCAACTCACTGAACTGGTGGATACTGCCTTGGCGCAGGGCGTCTCGCCGTACTGTTGTCTGACCCAGCATTTCCCGAGCGGCCGTGCACTCCCGATCGAATACATGGCGGTGCGCCTCAAGGGTGGCGATATGCTCGCGATCGGCCGAGATGTGCGTGCATTGGCGGATTCGCACTCAGGTGTGGTGGATGCTCAGCTGACCAATCGATCCGGGCGGCGGCCGCTGAACGAAAGTGACCTGGGGGGTGATTCGACCGGCAACTATCTGAGTGGGTATGGACCGCTCGCACAGTTGCTTGGGTCGATGACCGAGCAGCTCGGCACCACGACGCTGAAGGGTTTGGTCAGTGCGACCGTCGGCCTGGTCGAGAAGCACTACATCGAGGCCGCCTTGGAAGAGGTCCAGGGCAATCGCACCGCCGCGGCCAAGATACTGGGTCTGAGCCGTCAAAGCCTCTATGTAAAGATGGCGCGCTATGGGATCGGTGACAACGAAGGGGCGGGGCTAAGCAGGTTGGTGCGGCCCGCGAGTTGATCGCCGAGGACCCAGCTTAGTCCTCACAACAAGCTTTGCGTTTGCTATTGGCGTGGCGCGGCCGCAACAGCGGTCGGTCAAAAAGGCTTGGCCCGGGCAGGTCGATCAGAGCGGGAGTCGACACACTGCCCGGGCTAGCCTGGGGGGCACACCAGCTCGTTACCAAGCCGGTGCCATGCGCACGTTATCGGGCATATCGTTGCGCTTTGTCGGCAGCACATACAAGCGCGCAAAGACCAGGGCGGCCTGTGCCGCCAGGCGGCCTTGGGTCAACCGGGCGAGCAATCCACCCCGCTGTTTCGCCGCCTCGATCGCGATGTTGATATCGCGTAGTTTCTCCAGCCCCTGGCGGAATTTCGGATTGTCTGTGTCCAGGGTCAATGGAAAGACCTGCCGGCTGATCGCAGTTGTGATGTCGAACACGCGGTAATCAAACTCGGTCGGATCCATGTGTAGGGCGTGGTAAAGCTGGGGGCGTGAATGATCACGCACATACATGGTTGCGTAGACGGCCAATAGGAAGAACCGGATCCACAAGACATTGTGGCCGCGCAACAGGTGTGGATTGGCACGCATGATCAGGGCAAAGGCCTCACCGTGACGAAACTCGTCGTCGCACCATTCTTCAAACCACTTGAAGATCGGGTGGAAGCGATGCTCTGGATTCCGCTCCAGATGCCGGAAGATGGTGATGTAGCGGGCGTAGCCGATTTTTTCCGACAAGTAGGTTGCGTAGTAGATGAACTTGGGCCGGAAATAGGTGTACTTCTTGGCGCGCTTGAGGAAACCTAAATCGACCGCGACACCCATGTTTTTCAATGAGCGGTTGATGAAGCCGGCATGACGCGATTCGTCGCGTGCCATCGAGCCCATGAGTTCCTTGATGTCGGGATTATCGACGTTCTTCTCAATCTCTCTGTAGAGCACGCACCCGGAGTACTCGGCGGTAATGGAGCTGACCAGGAAATCCATGAATTCCTGGCGCAGCTCGTCCGTCATCTCATGGATCTCGCCGTCGAAGTCGACCTGCTTGCGGAAATGCTCATGGTTTATGTCGCGGCGGAACTCTTCCATCATGGAGTCCCATTCCCTGCGTACCGACGAGATGTCGAGCCCGTTCAGCGATTGGTAATCCGTGCGGTAAAAACGTGGGGCAAGCAAGGTATCGGTCTTGGCTTGTTCGGTGGAGCTGATGGAATCGATCGTTTCGCTCACGTTGGTCATGAGTTCCTCCTCGCGGGATTCCCGGCTGGCGCCGTCCGAGTGTCAAGTAAAAACAACATTTGTGGCGTCAAGTTTAGTTGACTACTATTGACTGCACAACCATGAAAAGCCGACCGATAGCCATGTTCTTTAATGGCATTCGATGAACGGTGGCAAAAAACTATACCCCTCAGGACTTTATAGGAGATCGAGGGACTTAGAGCGGGCAAGCGTTAGGAGATAAGCCGGGTTTTCTTGTGGCGGATCATGACTATCGTCGCTAGTTGAGCACGGTTGTTTTTGGGGGCATTGGTGACCAATCGGGGGGCCTGCGCGGTCGCACGGTGCCGTAAGTACCCAGCGGAGAACGCCATGCTTTACCACATTGGTTACGTGAGTACGCAAACTCGCCCAATGGGCTCGGAGGATCTGGTCGAACTCCTGCAACGTGCCCTGGAGCGCAACCAGGAGCTTGAACTTACCGGCATTCTGCTGCACCGCAAGGACTCCTTTTTCCAAATCTTGGAGGGAGAAGAAGACGTGGTCAGACAAATGTTCGCTACGATCGAGGTCGATAGCCGTCACGAGCGCATCGAAGTTATGTTCGAAGGGCCATTGGAAGCCCGGGAGTTCAAAGATTGGCGCATGGGTTTCTTGGAACTCGACGATGTCGATGTCGAGAGCATCCCGGGCTTCAGTGATTTCCTATTCAACGATGCCGAGCCGCGCCGATTCCTTGAGGAGTTGACCCACGCAAAAAGGCTTTCATTGTTGTTTAGGGCGATGAGATGAGCCCCCGCCGATATCCGGTTCGCCCCGAGCACGCTTTACAGGCCGCGGTCTAAGACACTGCGGTGGAAGCGTTTCGCTCATGCGAGGCGCGGCTAACCTCGACTGATCCCTCGGCCCCCATGATGCCACTTGACCCGGGCGGCGGACGATCCTTCATAGAGCTCCCGATCGCCGAGTGCAATGATGGCGGCTGGCCGTAACCTTGCTGTTGCTGGGGCGCAGCAACGGTACTTACGCAAGGGATCAATATCCACTTGCGGCAGTCGTAGTAGCTGACTTCTTCGGCGACCGATGGGAAGCGCCCGCAATTGAAGTATCGCCAGTAGAAGCTATCGTAGCCGAGGCAGAGTCCCGACTGCTGGTCGAGCAGCGGGCATGCGTGGCCGCCGAAATGACAGCAATTGGTGCAGCTGCCGCAGGAACTGCCGGGTTGCCAGCCGCGATCGAGGTGCGCGGTCTCGGGGTTGGGCCTGGAGCGTGGCGGGCTGGTCAGCGAGACTGATAGCATGAACCCGCGGTTGTCCTGGCGCATCAGTTTGAGCAGCCGCCAGCCGTGTGGGAGCATCCCTCGGCCAGTCGACCAGTGGCGCCAAAAGCGCCAGTCATTAAAGAAACACCAGCTCATCAGCGGCGCGGTAAGAAAGCCGCCGACCAAGGTCACCAGGGAGCCGCTGACGTAACCGAGGAAGGCCAGACGCGCCAGGGCCCAGCGTGTCTTGCGTAGGATCTGACGCATGTTTGGATCATCTCACATCCGAGGGTTCTCCCACGCATGGCAAGGTCGCCTATTGCTCGAACCGCGCTCGAATTTGCAGGCCAGCGCACAAAGCTCGTCGGGCGCCGACCGTCGCCCCTTGGCAACACCACCTGGCTGCTTAGCCCGAATACCTCACCAGCACCCCGAGAGCCGACGGAATGCGCAGCCGCTGTGGCGCCGGTTTGGAATAAAAGTGATAGCCGTCGCTATCGCTTGCGTGAAGACCAAGCCAAGGCGAGCGAGAAACCGTCGGCATCGGGATAGAACAACGTCGGGTACAAACTGCGCCTGTCAAATTTTTCCCTCATCAGTGATTTTTTCTGCTGTGCTCAGCAGCTTGCGAGGTAGGCGTTGTTCGGCTGGCGAAATATTCGGGCTAGCATTGGAAAGCACGTGCACTTGCTACCATACGCGGCCGCCTAAGCAGGTTGCCAGTTGAGCGCTTTGGCTGCGTTCGGTCCCGCGACCAGGTCCTGGTTCGAGCAGACCTTCAGTGCGCCCACTGAGGTCCAGCAGCGCGGTTGGGCGGCGATCGGCGACGGCGGTCATGCACTGTTGGTTGCACCGACCGGCAGCGGCAAGACCCTGGCGGCATTCCTGGCCGGTATCGATCATTGCTTGCGCCTCTCGCCGGATGCAGCGCCGGGTGTCCGTGTGCTTTATGTATCGCCACTCAAGGCCCTAGTTCACGATGTCGAGCGCAACCTGCGCGGTCCACTGGTCGGTATCCAGCATCGGGCGGCCGCGCTGGGTCAGGCGCTGCGCACCGTCGGGGTGGATATTCGGACAGGCGATACGCCGTCGCGGGCGCGCCGGCAGCAGGCGACTAAGCCTGCAGACATCTTGGTCACAACGCCGGAGTCGCTGTTCTTGCTGCTCGGCTCCAAGGCTCGGGTGACCCTGACGTCCGTGCACACGGTGATTATCGACGAGGTCCATGCTCTGGCGCCGACCAAGCGTGGCGCCCATCTTGCTTTGTCGCTCGAACGCTTGGCCGAGCTGGGCGCGGGTCAGCCGCAGCAGCGAATCGGTTTATCGGCAACTGTGCGTCCCCTCGATGAGGCCGCCTGCTATCTCGGTGGATCGGCCCCGGTCAGCATCGTCGATGCATCGGCGCGACCCGCGCTCGATCTGCGAGTCAGTGTCCCCGTACCGGATATGGAAAATCCTGGCGTGGCTGCCGAGCCGCGTCGTAGCGGCTCCATACTGGGCGAGCTGCAGGCCGGGGAGCTTGCTGGCCCCGCCGAACGCGGTATCTGGCCGGCGATCTATCCGGCCTTGCTCGAGCAGATCCGGGCCAACCGCTCAACCATTGTGTTCGTCAACAGCCGTGGCCTGTGCGAACGCCTGACCCAACGCCTGAATGAATTGGCTGGCGAAGAGCTGCTGCAATCGCACCACGGCAGCGTATCGCATGAGCGGCGCGCCGAGATCGAGGAGGGTCTGAAGCTCGGCCGAATCAAGGGTATCGTCGCGACCAGCTCACTGGAGTTGGGGATCGACATGGGGACGATCGATGGCGTTCTGCTGGTCGAGTCACCTGGGTCGGTCGCGCGCGGTCTACAGCGAGTCGGGCGGGCCGGTCACCAGGTCGGCGAGACCAGCGTGGGGCGCCTGTACCCCAAGTTTCGCGGTGACTTACTCGAATGCAGTTTGATCGCGCAGCGCATGGCTGCTGGCGAGATCGAGTCGATCCGGGTACCGCAGAACGCACTCGATGTGCTGGCTCAGCAGATCGTAGCGATCTGTTGCGATGCGCGCTTCAAGGTCGCCGAACTCGAGCGCCTGGTGCGCCGTGCCTATCCCTATCACCGCCTGTCTGACGGCGCGCTTGCGAGTTTGTTGGAGATGCTCAGTGGCCACTATCCGTCACAAGATTTCGCTGATCTGCGACCGCTGTTGGCCTGGGACCGCGGTCAAGACGAACTGCACGCGCGCCGCGCTGCGCCGCTATTGTCGCGCATGAACGCCGGAACTATCCCGGATCGCGGTAACTACATCGTAACCCTGGGGCCGCACGGCAGTCGGCTCGGTGAGCTGGACGAGGAGATGGTGTTCGAGACTCGACCGGGCGAGAACATCCTGCTCGGTGCAACTACCTGGCGGGTCGAGGAGATCACCCGCGACCGAGTGATCGTCACACCGGCACCGGGTGAACCGGGCAAGCTACCGTTCTGGCGCGGCGATGGCCCGGGCCGCCCGATCGAGCTGGGCCGTGCACTCGGTGCCTTCGTTGCGCGACTCGGGGCGATGCCGGCACAGGGTGCCCGTGACTGGCTGCAGGCCGAAGCCCGGTTGGATGCGCATGCAGCGTCCAACCTGGTCGCCTACATCGAGGAGCAGAAGATTCATACTGGCAGCCTGCCGACCGATCGCAGCATCACGGTCGAGCGTTTCCGCGACGAACTCGGCGATTGGCGGGTGTGTATCTTGTCGCCGTTCGGCGCCCGGGTTCATGCGCCTTGGTCGATGGCCCTGGGGCAGGTGCTGTCGACCCACCATGGCTTCGAGGTACAGTCGATGTACACCGATGATGGCATCGTGTTGCGCTTTGCCGACGTTGACGAGCTGCCGGGCTTGGAGTGCCTGTTGCCGGAGGCAGACGAAGTCGAGGAGCTGGTCACTGAGCAGCTCGCCCATTCGGCGTTGTTTGCCGGCCTGTTTCGCGAGAACGCGGCGCGTGCGTTGTTGTTGCCGCGGCGTCGGCCACAGGCGCGCACCCCGCTATGGGCACAGCGCCTGAAGTCGCAGAACCTGCTTGCCGCGGTGCGTAAGTACCCGAGTTTCCCGATCGTCCTCGAGACCTATCGGCAGGCCCTGAGCGATGTCTTCGATATTGCCGCGTTGCGCGACTTGTTGCGCGCGGTCACCAGTGGCGAGGTCCGGGTGCACGAGGTCGAGACCAACGCAGCGTCACCGTTTGCGCGCTCGCTGGTGTTTGCCTATGTAGCGGCGTACATCTACGAGCAGGATAGTCCACTGGCCGAGCGTAAGGCCCAGGCGTTGACGCTGGATCGCGGGCTGCTCAGCGAGCTGTTGGGCCAGGCCGATTTGCGTGAGCTGATCGATCCCGAGGTGCTGCACGAATTGGAGCGCGAACTGCAGCATCTGGTGACCGAGCGCCAGGCACGTGATGTCGATGAGGTACACGATTTGCTGCGCCGGCTCGGCGATCTGAGTGAGCAAGAAGTTGCACTGCGGGCGCAGGTTGCGATCGAGCCTGCGCTGCATGAGCTGCGCACCCAACGCCGCGCGGTTGTGGTGCAGGTGGCCGGCCAGGCGCGCTGGATTGCTGCCGAGGACGCCGCCCTGTATCGCGACGCGCTCGGTGCCATGCCAGCAGCGGGTTTGCCGGATGCCTTCTTAGCCGCGGTCGACAATCCCTTGGAGTCACTGTGCCGGCGCTATGCGCGCACCCATGGGCCCTTCTTGGCCGACGATCTGGCGGTTCGCCTCGGGCTGCGCGCGGCTCAGATCGAGCCAGTGCTGCGAGCGCTATGCGCCGAGGGCAGCCTGGTGCAGGGCGAGATCCGCCCCGGTGGGGCGCGATTGGACTGGTGTGATGCCGGGGTACTGCGGCGACTCAAGCGGCGCACCTTGGCAAGGTTGCGCGATGCCGTCGCGGCGGTCGATGCTGCGGTGCTCGGCCTGTTCTTGCCGCAGTGGCATGAGTTGGGCTGTGCGCGGCAGGGCCTGCCCCGTCTGCTCGAGGTCGTGCACCAACTCGAGGGTCTTGAGTTGCCATGGTCGATGCTGCGCGATCATGTGCTGCCGGCGCGGGTTGCCGGCTTCACGCTGGATATGTTGGACATGCTGGCCGCCACCGGTCAGGTGGTTTGGGTCGGGCGTGGTGCGCTGGGGAGTCGCGATGGCCGCATCGCCCTTTACCTGCGCGAGCATGTGCGCAACTTGCTGGTGCCACCGGACAGCGTGCGGGAAGAGCCGGTCCAGGCGACGATTCTGAGCGAGCTAGAACGCTGTGGTGCCTCGTTTCTGTTCGAGCTCGAGGATGCAGTGCGGGCGGCAGTCGAGGGGCTGGATGCGCAGGCATTCAAAGACGCCCTCTGGGAACTGGTATGGTCCGGACTGGTGACCAATGACACCTTTGGACCACTGCGTTCGCTCGGGCCGCGGTCGGTGGCTGGCGGGCGCCGACGACGCTCGGTGGGTACGGCGCTCGCCGCGGGGCGCTGGTCACGGGTCGATGCCCTGGCGGATCGCGATGTCGCCGAGACCGAGCGCACCGTCGCGCGCGCCAACATGTTGCTGGAGCGTTATGGTGTGGTCAGCCGCGAGATGGCCGCCGCGGAACGTCTTCCGGGTGGCTTCGGTACGCTCTACAAGGTGTTGTCTGCCATGGAGGAGGCAGGACGGGTGCGGCGTGGTTACTTCGTCGAGGGCCTGGCGGGCGCCCAGTTCGCGCGGCCCGGCACCATCGATCGGTTACGGGCGGTACACAGCGATGATGTCTCGGCAGCAATCGATTGTTTGCCGGTGATCGATCCGGCGAACCCCTGGGGCAGCCTGCTGCCTTGGCCGGAGACTGGCAACCCGCGCGCCGCTGGGCGGCCGCGACGCGTGGCCGGGGCCTGGCTGCTACTGCGCGGTGGTCGGCCATTGTTGTATCTGGGCGCGAGTGGTCGCCAGTTGCTGACGTTCCCTGATGCCTTGTTGGACCGGACTGCGCGTCGCGCGGCCTTCGAGGCCCTGCAAGCGGCCCCCACCAAACTGCGTCGTGGCACCCTGGTGATCGAGAGGATCGACGGGCGTCCGGTCGGTGAGTCACCGTATCGTGATGACATGCTGGCCAGCGGTTTCGTCAGCGACTACCGTGGCCTAGCCGCTGAGGCCTTCGCCTGATGCCCGAGGGCGACAGCGTTTTCAAGCTGGCCGGTTATTTGCACCGCGAGCTCTGCGGTCGCGAGCTAGTCGGTGGCTCGGTGCGCGGCCGGGCGGACCTGACGCTGGCCGGCTCGCGTCTCGGCGAAGTCTACCCGCAAGGCAAACACTTGTTTATCGAACTCGACCAAGAACTTATGTTGCGCAGCCACCTCGGGGTGCGCGGCTCTTGGCATGGGTATGCCTGCGGCGAGACCTGGCAGAAGCCGGCCCGTCAGGCTTCCATCGTGCTCGACATCGGTGAACGTGTGTTCGTCTGCTTCAATGCACTACAGGTCGAGGTTCTGCGCGCTGGTGGCATCCGCCATCGCCAATTCCTGGCGGAACTTGGCCCGGACCTGATCGATGCTATGCCGGATTTCGTGCAGATCGTGGGGCGCGCGCGGCGACTCATGGTCGGCGGCAAGCCGATCGCCGATGCCTTGCTCGATCAAGGCATTGCCTGTGGTATCGGTAACGTCTACAAATCCGAGGTACTGTTCCTCGAAGGCTACCACCCGGCCACTCGGCTGGGGCAACTAAGCGATGCCAGTGTGCTTGCGCTGTATCGCAGGGCCCATGCTTTGCTGCGCCGCAATCTGCGCGGTGGCATGCGCATGACACGTTGGGCAAACGACGATGCCGGCGACCTATGGGTCTATCGCCGAGCCGGTCATCCGTGCCTTCAGTGTTCGTCGGTGATTCGCTCCATGCGGCTAGGTGTCCAGCAGCGTGCGACCTTTTGGTGTCCGACCTGCCAGCCCGAGCCGGCGGGATATCCTGACCACCCTGCGTTCGATTGATCCCTCGCGTTACCAGCCCGCGGTCCCGGATTCGCCCTTGAACGGACCGACCACGTCGTCGGTGACCCAACCGCCGTAGAAGTGGCCGGGTTGGGGACGTACCCGCTGGCCGTCGACGTAACAGGCGACGCGGTCCGGGTAGAAGGCGATGAAACCGCGTAGCATCACGAACTCGGGCAGAGGCGCGTCGTACGACCAGGCGGCCTGAGGGCTCGATGCGTGCTCGGTCGCGATGTCGAAGTAGCGGGCCCGCCCTTTCCACTCGCAGTGACTCTGGCCGGGTGCAGCGTGCAATAGTTCGATGGCGACGTCCTGAGGCGGTAGATAGAAGGTCGGTGGGCTGGCCGTCTCTAGAACGCGTACTGTCTGCCGGCTGCGTGCGATTTCGACATCGCCGAGTCGCACCTCGACGAGCCGGCTGTCGCTGCGGGCCACGGGCGGGCGTGGAAAGTCCCAAACGGATTCTTGGCCAGGACCAGGTTTCTCGGCGAAGGCCGGGCGTTGCGCACCATAGTGCTGCCAGCCGGCATGCTCGGCCAGTGACGGGTCGTTCTTCTTCATCATTGTCCTCTTTGTCGTTTGCCATCGGCCGGTGTAGCAAGTGGCTAGGTGGGGGCTGTCACCGAAAATCTAGTCGGTTAGGCGCCGATGTGAAGTTAACGGCCAGCAAAAACGCGGTCAAACGAATAGCCGCTGATGGCCAACAGGGCATGGGCCTGGGTATGGACACCTGGGCCTGGGCGCCCATCCCCAGACTGTCGGTAATTTGCGGTCATTGATTAGGGTTGGCTCCGGCTATACTCCCCCAACACTCGGTGTTACAGCCTTTTGTAGAGGTGATTTATGACCCGTTTACGCAGCCTACTGGCCATCCTGCTGTGCTGCCTGGCGGCTGCCCCGATTGGGCCAATTCATGCCGGCCAAGTGCATTTCCCCGAAGAATCACCCGTGTCCGGGATGACCGAAGTCGACACTCGGATGCTACGCCAGGCAGCGCGCGTTGCGCTCGAAGACGCGGAGGATGGTGTCATGGTGCACTGGGAGAACCAGGAGACCGGTGCAGCTGGGGTGCTGACACCGCTTTCAACCTCGCAGCGTGCGGGAAAGGTATGCCGCCAGCTAGAGCTGTTCAGTGACGCCGGTGGCCAACGCGGCCGCAGCGTGTTCAATTTCTGCCGCCAGGCGGATGGCAGCTGGCGGGTGTCGGCGTCATGAGCTGAGATCGGTCTAGCCGGCGTCAACGGCCCGTTCGCTGGCGCTGCTATCCTGGTCCCACCGGTTTAGGCTTCAAATACATCGCGCCGCGCCGCGCAGTCCCTACAGCGAGGACCCGGATGAGCAAAAAGATCATCGTCGACGCCTTAGACAGTGTGGCCTGTCCGCATTGTCGTCGCGAGTTCGCACTGCAGGATGCCATCGCCCATCAACTGATCGAACGTTACGAAGCGGAGTACAGCGGCATGCTGGACTCCGAGCGCCGTAGGCTGCGTGAGACCCTGGCAGCGGATGCAGACCGCGCGGCCGAGCGACGTTTTACCGAGCGTATCGCCGAAATGCAGGAGCAGCTCGCACAGCGCGATGCCGCTGTTGCCAAGAGCGCAGCTCAACTCGCAGCTGCGACCGAACGCGCGGCGCAGCAGGCGCACCAAGAGGGCGCCGAGGCGGCGCAGGCCCTCAAGGATCAGCTAGCCGAAAAGGAGGCGCGGCTCGCCGCCTACCGCAGTGCGGAGTTGGCGTTGCGCAAGGAGAAGCTGGCGCTGGAGGAGCGCCACAAAGAGCTGGGCCTGGAGGTCCAGCGCCAGTTGGATGCCGAACGCCAACGCATCGAGACGGCCAATGATGCACGCCTGCAGCTGCGCGAGGCCGAGTGGCGTAAAAAGATCGATGATGCTCAAAGGGCCAACCAGGAGTTGAAGCGAAAGCTCGAACAAGGCTCGCAGCAACTACAGGGCGAGGTATTGGAATTGGCCATCGAAGAACTGTTGGGCAATGCTTTCCCGTTCGATGCTATCGAACCGGTCCGTAAGGGTGCCCGCGGTGCGGACGTGATCCAGACGGTGCGACTGCGCTCGGGCAGCGTGTGCGGACGCATCGTGTGGGAGACCAAGCGTGCCGAGAACTGGTCGAATGCCTGGGTGGCCAAGCTCAAGGCCGATCAGCAGGCAGCTGGTGGCGAGTTGGCGGTGTTGGTCAGCACGGCTTTTCCAGCCGGCGTAGAACCGAGCATGGTGCTGCATGATGCGGTCTGGCTGGTGCGACCTGATTTGGTTCGCCCGTTGGCCGAGGCGCTGCGCACCGTGTTGATCGAGACCCAGCGCCAGCGCGCTATTTCGAGTGGCCGCGGTGAGTCGATGGAGGCCTTGTACAACTATGTGACCAGTGCGCAGTTCGCCCAGAAGGTGCGCGCCGTGATTGGGGCTTATCAGCAGATGCGCGATGACCTGGAGCGCGAAAAAGCAGCGATGTCGCGGCTGTGGAAGAAGCGCGAGACGCAATTGGAGACATTGGCTACCAATATGCTCGGGATGTGCGGCGAGTTGCAGGGCATCTCACAGGATGCCTTGGAGCAGCTCGACGACATAGGTTTGTTGCCCTCGTGAGTCGCCGCCGAGCCTGCTCAGATGCAGAGTGCCGGATAGGTGAAATCGATGGCGGCCAGTGGGCGGTTGCC
Source organism: Chromatiales bacterium (assembly GCA_028284585.1). Taxonomy (GTDB): domain Bacteria; phylum Pseudomonadota; class Gammaproteobacteria; order Chromatiales; family Chromatiaceae; genus Thiosocius. The sequence continues at coordinate 36,928 of JANQRK010000110.1, read as the reverse complement.
GCCGGGCGGTGCATAGTGCATCAGGGTGCCGAGTACGCCGGGTTGTAGATCGCCGACGCGGCGTGCCAATGCCGAGGCATCGGCACCTTGGCGCACTAGGTAGACCACGTAGCTATGCCACAATGCGAGGGCGCTGACGCTGCCGGGATCGGCCAGTTGCGCATCTTGTGCGGCACGGCGTATTTGGGCGTCCAGGTCCTGGAGTGGGATCGACAGACTTGCCCCGTTGGTTTCCGTGAGCAGGGGTTCGAACCAGCGCCAAACATCGCTCGCAATCGACAGTTCGCGCTGAGCGGCGCCGCGCACGTCGATTCGGTCCTGCTGCAGGTCAAACGACCCTTGGTGCAGCAGTGGCAGTTCGTAGGGCGAGATCCCACAGAGCAGTAGCGCGGCATAACCGGCGGTGCCTGGGTTGGCGACTGCGAGCAGTGACTTTATTTCGCTGCCGGCCAGCTCACGAGGCAGAACCGGCAGATTGGCCACTGGTGCACCGCTCGGCGGCGTCGGCGCCTGTTGATACTCCACTTGCTGTGCAGCCCCCGTCGTCGCGCCTAGGGCCTGGGGCTGTTCGCCTTGGATGATGCGTATCCCGAGATTGGGTTGTCCGTGCGCCTGCCGCGAGCGCCCGCTCAGATACTCGACCAACCAGGTGACGAACAGCGCCAAGAAGAGTGCCGCGCCCAGCGCGATCATCGTGTCGCGCTCATAGTCAGGGTAGATGGGTTGGCTAGGGATGCGGGCCCATTCGACGATCTGGATCGGCGGGTACTTCTTCAGATTACTGACTTGGATTGTCGCCAGACGCTCTTTGCTCTCGGCCTGGAGACGCTCTAGTCGCGCGAGATTTTCCTCGAGCGCTTGGAACTCTTTGAAGCGGTCGGTGAACTGTTGTACCTGACGTTGGTGCTCGGTTAGTTTGGCCTCGAGCGTTTGCACCGATACGCGAGCGGCTTGGACCGCCTGTAGGGCCTCGTCCCGAACGGTGGTTTTGGCCATTGCCAGCGCGTGGGCAAGCGCATTCTCCAACGCGCGGATCTCGTTGGGCAGTTCCTTGAGCTCCAGGTCGCGATCGAGATAGGCTTGGGTGTAGCGCTCACGCAGTTGGGCCAATTGCAGTCTCTTAGCCTGCAGCTCTACACGCAAAGTGGTGATCGTCGACTTTTCCTCGCTCGGGATGACCGTTTCGCCACGCGCCACCGCCTCGGCAATCGCAACCTGACGGGCTTCGGCCTCGACCAAGCCCTCGCGAGCCTTGTTGAGCGAATCATTCAGTCCCTTAAGTGCCGAGAGGGTTCGGTTCTCGGCACGCTCGAGGCTAACAATGTCATGCGCCTCGCGAAACGCCAGCAGTTCGGCTCGAGCGTCAGCTATCTTGGCTTGCAACTGCTGCTGGCGCTCGTCGAGCTCGGCCGTGATGCGTCCCGTGGCCGCCTCGATCTCCTCGGCACGAAAACCCTCGTAGGACTCTGCCCAACGGTTGATTACCCGTTGTAATTGCTCCGGGTCACCACCTTGCGCACGCAGTTCGAGCAGGTTGGTATCTGGGATGGCGACCACGTCGAGGCCGCTACGTAGCCAGTCGAGGTCATCCATGTCGGGTTCCCCGGCGGCCGCGAGCGAGCGCGCCAGCCGCCCGAGCAAGTCTTGGCCGAGCAGCAGTCGACCTTGGATGGAGACGTGTTCGACATCGGCTGCCGCACTGGGCCCGTCGATCGCCTTGGGTTGCACGGTCAGCACCGAGGCCACGGCGCGATACACTGGGGGGCGGGCATGAACAAACGCCAACCCCAGCGCGGACGCCAAAAGCAGCACGACGATGAATACTTTCCAACGCGGCCAGCGTGCCGGGCCGGTCGGCTCTGGCGCCGGGTTCCCCTGGATGAGTTCGATGCTGGGTAGTTGCGGGGTATTCACGGCGAGATATCCTTGCTGTCCTTGATTGAAGTACCGGGCCGCCGTAATTGGGAGCAGGCAACCGATCCGAATGCTGGCAGTTTACCCTGCCCAATGGGCCTATGCTGTGTCAGCCGGTGGTGTGGTGCGCTGGTGCCCGGTCGGGAGAACCCTGTTCTGCAGGTAGTCATGGCGTGCCGCGGGTCTGCTAGCGCGCGCCCACTGGCCCACTAGACGTAGGCCTGAAACCACCAGCGCGAACACCGCGGGTAACTTCGGTGTGCTCTGCTGGGTAGCGGTTTAGGAACTGATCCGGATGCAGGAATTTGCAGCGGCGGTCGAAACCTTCGACAAAACTCCGCCATTGCTTGTGTTCGTTGAAATAGCCATGGTTCAGCTCACACAAGGCGCAGGCATAGGTGTCTGGGGCAAATAACTTAATGGCCGATGTCGGCCATAGTGTTGAACAGGCCGCTGTCGGCGTTTTAGACGAAGAGAAGCTTGGCGGAACTCATAGGCTAAGTGCCCTTGGTGGAGGCTCGGCGGTAAAGCTTGACGAGCAACAAGGCCCAGGGCGCAGCGTGCAGAACTAGGTCGAAGATGTCGATCGGTTTGCTCAATTGGCCAGTGGCCAACAGTTTTGATTTTTCCCAGATATGTGGTTCGGGTGTGAAGGGCGCCAAGCCTAGCGTCAGCGCCGCTATGATGAATAGCCACAGGGGGAATCGGTCGATCCAGCGCAAAGTCGCTTATTCCTCTGTCAAGGGATGGATGATCATGATGCCGGGGGATCGACCAAGACTTCAATCATCCGGACGCGATGGGACACGGGCACGGGCCAGCAGGTGAGGGAAGCGCGCCAGGTCGTCCGGTTGGTCGAGATCGTGCAAGCTTGCGAGTTCGAACCATTCCAATCCTGATTGCTGCAGTCGCTGGCGGGTCTCGTTGAGCACCTGATCGCTGCCCCAGGGCATATCTGAGAACAGCATCGGTTGCGGTTGGCATAATCCGATCAGTACATAGCCGCCATCGGCGGCCGGGCCGATCACCACCGGGTGATGCTCGAGTGCGGCGAAGGCCGCCTCGAGGTAGCCGGTCTGATACTCTGGGCAGTCGCTGCCGATCAGCACGACGGCATCACAATCGTCCAGCGCACTGGCCAGTGCATATTGCATGCGCTCGCCCAGGTCGGTGCCGACTTGGAACTTCAGCTTGAGGGCACGCGCCTGTGCGAGTCCGATTAACTGCGGATCCGGATCGGTCCGATCGATCCATAACTCGCGGTGTTCGCAGGGGGTATTGCCTGCGATCTGCAGCGTGTCCCGCAGCATCAGCCGATACAAGGTCGCCGCGCCGAACTCACCAAGCGCCGGGATCAGACGTGTTTTGACCCGGCCGGTCTGTGGATCTCGGGCAAACACTTGTAGGCAACGCCTCATGTGCGGATCGTCAGCGGTAGTGTCTGGCCAGTCGGTCCGGCGCGGTGCCGAGCGCATAGGCCAGCCGCAGGCGCCACATCAACAAGATGGTACGCAAGATACCGTTCGACTCCCAGCGGCGGCTCGAGGTGACCAGGTAGGGTCGGCGAATGCAACAGGCCGCCGCCTCCCGTCGCAGTATCTTGCTCAGTGCGATGTCCTCCATCAGCGGCATCTCGGGGAAGCCGCCGACTGCGGTGAACAGCTCGCGGCTGACGAAGATACCTTGGTCTCCGGTGGCGATACCACTGACCCGAGACCGCAGATTCATCATCGCCTCGACCATGCGCAAGAGTCTCTGAGGGCCGGATAGCCGAACATCGAAACGGCCCCAGGAATGCCCAGCGGAGCAGGCCGCGAGCACGGCGGCTGCGGCACCCTGGGGTACCCGGCTGTCAGCATGCAAGAACCACAGGATGTCACCGCTGGCGTTTTGGGCGCCGGCATTCATTTGTAAGGCACGGCCACGCGGTGCCCTGAGCACTTGGTCGACCATGGGCTCGGCAATCGCAGGCGTCGCATCATGGCTACCGCCGTCGACCAGAATCAGTTCATGCCCGGCACTGCGCAGGCTGGACAGATCCTTGAGCAGTTCAGACATGCCACCTTGCTCGTTTAGCGCAGGGATGATGACCGAGAGGCGCGCTGGGCCGTCGATCATGTCGTGTCGCTCAGTGCGCCGCCACAGCTGGAACCTTGTCCGGCAGTACAGCCATAGCAGTGGTCCGCGACCCGAATCCGCCGCTGGTCGAGCTTCAGCTGCAGCAGGTTGCGCAGGTGTAGCCGCGTGTCCCGCCCGTTGTGCATGCTGAGCCCGAGCATTTGATTGAAATCACAGTCGTACAGATAGCCTTGCCAGTCGACCGAGACCAGCGAGCGGCACATCACCTCAGTCAGGTTCTCCGGTCGGTGGGCCTGTTTGAGCAGCGCCATGTAGTCATCGAACTGACCATGCGAGAGCAGCGTACTGCCAAAACGTTGGATGGGCAGATTGGCCAGGGCCAGCAGCCGTGTGAATTGCACGCCGTACTGTTCGTCCAGTGCTTTGCGATAGTCGTTTTCCAGGCTGTCCTGCGGCGGCGGTAGGGTGGGCCCTTGCGGGTTATAGACCAGGTTCAGTGCAAGCCCGGTGCCAGGGTCGGCATAGCCGAGCGCGTTGAGTTGGCGCAGGGCACGGATGCTTTGTTCGAAGACGCCGTTACCGCGCTGGCGATCGACATTGTCCTCGAGATAGCAGGGTAGCGAGGCAACGATCTCGACCTGTTGATCGGCGAGAAAGTCGCCCAGATCTTCCTGTCCGGGCTCGAAGAGGATGGTCAGGTTGCAGCGGTCGATGACCTTCAACCCAAGTGCTCGCGCCTGCCCGACGAGATGCCGGAAGGAATCGTTCAGCTCCGGTGCCCCACCGGTCAGGTCGAGCACTTGGAAGCGTCCGCTGCGCAGCGCCTCGATCACCTGCTCGGCCGTCTCTGGCGACATCGACTCGCTGCGCTTGGGTCCGGCGGCGACATGACAATGCAGACACTGTTGATTACAGCGGTACCCGAGATTGACTTGTAGCGTAGTGGTTCGGCCGCGCCGTATGGCCGGAAACTCGGTGGGCAGGAGTCGGTCGAGCGTTTCGAGCATGGCATCCTCGGGTTTGAAGTTAGCGATCCTACGCGCATAGCCTGGGCGGTCAAAAGCGAGGACAGGCCGCGTCGCCGTTGAGCTTGAGGAGGCCTGTTGGCTGTCCCGGGCTCGCCGAATCAGGGGTGTTCGGCGAGACCCTCCAGGGCCCTTTTACGACCTACGGCGCCGCAGCCTGCGTGAATTGGCCTAACACGCGGTCTCGGGCTGCCGGCAACAGGGCAACGGCAGCGCAGCGCACTGTCAGTTTTTTTGCATCCGTTGCATGTCGGCTTTGATCGCAAAATCTAATCATTTGATTCGACTGGGAACTTTCCCAAAGGGCATCATAAGTGCATGCGCGCCAGCAAATACCCGCAGAAAAATCAGCCTACGCCACAAAACTGCGCCAGCAGTTCGTCGTCGACGGCGGGCACAAGAGGAGAACCACCATGCGTTACCGTCTGCCATCGATTACCGTCTCGCTGTTCCTTGCAAATTCGGCCTGGGCCCAATACTCGACTCCGGTCAGGATCGTCGACCAACCGGTGGACACCGTGCAGTCGAAAGAGGTGATCAATCTCGTCGAACAAGATATTTTTCCCCAGGGCGCCGCCGTCACGCTACCGGTGGATCTGACTACCGTCCCTCCGAACAAGCGGTTGGTGATCACCTCGGCGGCAGTGGACACTGGCCTGAATTCTTGCATCTTCTCGTTGAACCCCAGGATTCGTATCGCGCGACCGAGTAGCCCCAATTTGGTGATGTTCCCCTTGGGGCGCGCCACGGCAAGTACCTTTGGTACGCCAAACCCGTCTTACGTCAACCAAATGACCTATCCGGTGACCATCTATGCTGATGCTGGCGATACGGTGAGATTTGATGCCTCGCGCAGTTCCGCTAATTGTTCGTCGCTGTTTAGGGTTTCGATAACCGGGTATTTGGAAGACAACTTCTGAGGCGCGCTGGCTGGGGCGCGCTGGGGCAGTGTCTAGGCATTGGTTCCCGAGGTTGTCCGGCGGAGCGGCGGCAGGGTTTTCGATAGGCCAGCGGCTTTCGCTGCTCTGTGGTCTGCGGTGCAGACCCTTGCGCCGCCAGGCGGCGGTGATGTAACCAAGCAAGCAATCCAAGTAGCGCCAGCGCCGGGAAGAACATCAGCTGCTTCGGCGGTCGATCGGCCGCGTCCTGCAGGTTGACGATCTCCCAGTCCAAATCAAGGCCGGCCTATTGCGCGGCACTGCCATCCACGACGAACAACAGCATCGCGATCACCGCAGAGCTGATCACCAGCAACAACTCGAATCCATTGCCGATACCGATCAGCAAGAGCTGCGTATTGAAGGCGAACGACAAAGGCAGAATCGCGGTGCGAATGTCATAGGAAAAACCCTGGATCCCGGTCTTGATTGGGTCGCTCTTGGTGATTGCGGCGGCGGCAAAGTCGCGCACCTTTCCCGGTCGATGAACGGGTTGACCATCGAGCACCAGGTAGATCGGGCGCCCCGGGATCGGTTCGGTCTCAAGTCCAACCTCGCCCCAACGGCGGTGTTGGTTCAAGCAGTTGTAGATACAAGAGCGCTGAATACCCAGGCCCTCGACTACCACCAGCGGACTTTCGTCGTCCAGTACCCGACTTGCCGCGCGCTTTCGAATCTCTTCACGCACCGCATGCGGCAACGCTCAACTATGTTTTTTCTTCAAGCACGAACTGTAGTTGCAAAAAAAATAGTGTATGTCGGGTGATTCATTGCCTACTCAGCGACAAGAGCTGGTTGTCCCGTTGAACAAAAGTCACCGACTCAAGGCTCTGGTTGCGGGATCAAAACTGAGCGCCCTGCATAGTGCACAACAGCCTGGTTCCTTTGTCATCAAAGAAATCATCAGGCTGTGACATCTGAACGGTCGTTAAATCGGTCGACGTCGAGCTGTTTTTCCTGGTGACCAATGATGGTGGCGACCATGGAATCTCCAGAGATATTGACGGCTGTGCGCATCATGTCGAGCAGGCGATCCACCCCGATAATCAGGGCAACACCTTCGACGGGAAGGCCGACCTGTTGCAATACCATAGTCAGGGTGATCAGGCCGACACCGGGAACGCCAGCCGTACCGACAGAAGCTAAAGTCGCTGTTAAGATCACCATCAGATAACCGCCCAGTCCAATATCCACATTGAAAGCCTGAGCGATAAAAACAGTAGCCACTCCCTGCATGATCGCGGTGCCATCCATGTTGATGGTGGCGCCTAGCGGAAGAGTGAATGAAGCCACGGAGTTGCCGACCCCCAAACGGTTTTCAGCGACAGTCAAGGTGACGGGAAGAGTTGCGCTGCTGGATGAGGTGCTAAAGGCAAAAAGCATGGCCGGACGGATATTCATAAAGAAGGTAATAGGGTTCAAACGCGTGAACAGGCTCAGTATCAGTGGATAGACCAGCAGTGCATGAATCAATAACACTAGAACCACGCAAATAAAATAATCAAAGAGATCGCCGATAGCGCTATATCCCAGTCCGGCAAAAAGTTTTGCTAGGAGGCAGAACACCCCATAGGGTGCGAGGTGCATCAGAATAGTGACCATGCTCATAATCACTTCATTGAAAGCCTCGAACACACCGCGCGCTTTTTCACCAGCTTTGCCGCTCCGGGCGATGGCAACGCCCATCAGCAGCGAGAAAACGATGATCTGTAGCATGTTGCCTTCAGACATGGCCTGGACGGGGTTGCTGGGAAAAATGTTGATCACCACCTCTTTCAACGAAGGTGCTTCGGTAGGGGTGAAGCTGGTTTCCGGTGCCATCGACATCCCACTTCCTGGAGAAATGAGTTGCCCGATCATCAGTGCCAGAGTGATGGCGATAGCGGTGGTACCCATATACAACCCCAGAGTTTTGATGGCCATGACGCCCATTCGGCTTTGATCGCCCAGAGAGCTACAGCCGCATACCAGGGAAACAAAAACCAGGGGAACGACCAGTAGCTTGAGTGAGATCACAAAAATCTGACCTATCAGGTCAAATAGGCCGTCAATCAGATAATCCTGGATGGAGGTAGCCAAAGAAGCCGGAATCGCTTCGATATTGGTTAATGCGTGAAGGATTAAGCCGACGATCAGCCCCAGCATCATGCTGATCAGGATTCGAATAGTTAAGGTCATAGCTTAAGTCCTTGTATAAGTTGATCTTGCCAGGGAGATGCAATTCGCCCTGGGTTGCCGGGGCATTCTGGGTCTGGGGAGTTTTTAGGCAGAGTCAGAACCCGGGTGCCGGTTGAAAATATCACCATAGCTTCCAAGCTCATTGAGTATTTTTTTGTCGCCATTATTCTGCCGCTGCGCGCCAGGGACAGCGAAGCGATGGCGAGTAATCCTCGGTAGCGACGAGTGTTTCAGCCTGCTTCGGCGGCCTACAGTCGGAGAATAACTTGGTGCCACAAGGCCGTTGATATACGTTACCCACTGCGTACGAAGGAGAAGAAACCGAACGCCTACTGGTGCCTTGTGCCCGACGACGAGCATGCTTGGAGGCTTGCGATGACATCATTGGTGGCGCGGTACGCGACCCCATCCAAAAGAGTGCAGTTCATTCAACAGCTCTGCTCCGGCGTACGCACCAGGCTTCCTGTCGAAGAAGGCCATGCCATGAAACGCAAACTCACAAAGAAGGTCCCTGCGCAACGTGCCAAAGCGCGCCTCGGAAAACACCTGGAGTAGATCAATCTCTACGCGGCGGGGTGACCAGTCGGCAGATGGCACCGCCGGTCGGATAGTAGGCATCAGTCACCCCACCGGTACCTAATAATGATAAAACTGCGGGCGTTGGCGTTTGTGACCGCGCCCAGCGCGAGCATGTCCGCGAGCAGAGTGCGGGCAAGCATGTGCTGCAGAAGCATGACTAAGCATTCCTCGTTAGCGCCGCTAGGCGCGGCGGGTAGCGGTCGGTACTCGATACTAGGCAGAGAACCAGTGACCTGGCCAGTAGTCTTGAAGGGACGGCGTAATGTCGGCTGCGGGTCAACGGATTATGCCAGACTGGTCGTCCAGCGGGGCGCCGACCGAGCGTCGATGTCTCGAATGCCCACCGAGATGGCGAGGTTGCACAGATCGATGACGAGCGGTAGCACCGACATGCAAGCCAGCGCGGCGCGGAACTAGGGCTCCTTGCGCATGCCGCTTTCGGACAAACTCAAGGCCTTGTTTAATGGTCGGGGGCCGCGATTCGACGAGGCCCGTATTCGCCTGGCGCGTCCTGACTCCGTGTTGCCGCTGGCCCTGCTCGGGCTGCTGAGCGGCCTAGTCGCCGGGGGCCTGATCATCGTGTTCCGTCTGCTGGTCGAAGGCACGCAAGAGGCGGTGTTGCCGGGCGAAGGGCCGGAAGACTTCGAGTCCCTGTCTGGTGCCATGCGTGTTGCCTTGCCCTTGTTGGCGGCGCTGCTATTGGCCGCGATGTTTCGCTGGTTGGCGGCGGGCGTTCACGTCGTGGGTGTGGCACAGGTTCTGGAACGCATGGCCTATCATCAGGGGCGATTCAGGGTGCGTGAACTCCTGGTCCAGTTCTGCGGTGCCGCTTTAGCGATCGTCGGCGGCCATTCCGTGGGACGCGAGGGGCCACACGTCTTCTTGGGGGCGGCATCAGGCAGCCTGCTCGGACAGGCCCTTGCGCTGCCCAACAATGCGCTGCGCACACTGGTTGGTTGTGGGACCGCCGCCGGGATCGCCGCCTCGTTCAATACGCCGCTTGCTGGAGTGGTGTTCGCACTCGAGGTAGTGATGCTGGAATACACCGTCCCCAGTTTCATTCCGGTAATCCTTGCCGCTGTCAGTGCGACCGCGTTGGCGAATTGGGTATTCGATGACCAAGCGATGTTTGGGGTGTTGGTGCTGGAGGCGGTCACACTCTACGAGTTGGCCCTGGCCTTGGTGGTCGGTGTGATCGCCGGCGCGGCCTCAGCGGCATATATCCATGCAGTGCAGACCGTGACCAGCCGTTGCCGGGTGATTCCTATCTGGTGGCGTGTGTTGATCGCAGGTGTGTTGATGGGAGGTATCGCGTTCTTTATCCCCGAGGTCATGGGGATTGGTTACGATTCGGTCGAACGCGCGCTGACCGGCGAGTTCACATTGGGTCTGTTGCTGGTGCTGTGCATCGGCAAGCTGTTCGCCACCGCACTGTGCATCGGGCTCGGAGTTCCTGGGGGGACGATCGGGCCGGCGCTGTTTATCGGTGCCATGCTCGGCGCCTTGATCGCCGGTCTGGCGACACAGTTCGCGGAGGTGTTGCAGAGCCAGGTCGGCCTGCTTGCATTGCTCGGCATGGGGGCGATGATGTCCGGCAGTTTGCATGCGCCGCTGGCTGCATTGACTGCGATGCTGGAGCTCGCCGACAGCCCGCAGATCATTCTGCCGGGGATGCTGGCGGTGGTGGTCGCCGGTGTTACTACAACCCGGGTGTTCGGCAAGGACTCACTGTTCATCGTCATGCTGCGCGCGAACGGACTGGACTATGGCGTCAGTCCGGTAACACAAGCGTTGCGCCGGATCGGGGTGGCGAGCGTGATGGAGCGCAGTATCGTGCGGGTTGGTGGCATGTTGTCGCTCGACGCGGCGCACCAAGCACTCGAGGGTGGACCCGTTTATCTCTTGATTGATGTCTCAAACCAACAGCAGGTCCTGATGCCGGCAGCCGATTTGGCCAGGTACCTGCAGACCGATGACCTTGCTCGGGCCGGTCAGGCGATCGATTTGGGCGAGATCCCGGCCAGTCGCCTGCAGGTCACACCAATCGATTTTCAGGCCAGCTTACAAGAGGCTTGGGTGGCATTTGAGGAACAGGGCGCGGAAGTGCTCGCAGTGCGGCGTATAACCGCGCCTGGGATCCAACCCGTGTTCGGCGTCGTGACGCGTGAAGCAGTCGACCGGGCGTACTTGCCATAACGGAATCAGGTCTCGAGTAGCCGCGGCATCAGTTCGACCAGGTTGCAGGGGCGGGTGCGGTAGTCGAGCTGCTTGGCGATCAGTAACTTCCAACCGTCGCGACAGGCACCGGACGAGCCCGGTAAACAAAAAATGAAGGTGCCGTTCGCGACCCCGGCAAGCGCGCGCGACTGCATGGTCGACGTACCGATCTGATCGTACGAAAGAGACCGGAACATCTCCCCGAATCCGTCGATTTGTTTGTCGAGCAGCGGTTGCACCGCCTCAGGCGTCCCGTCACGTCCGGTGAGGCCGGTACCGCCGGTGGTGATGACCACTTGGGTATCGGATGCGGCGATCCAGCGCGAAACGGTCGCCCGGATTTGATAGGCATCATCTCGCACGATGCTCTGTTCCTGGACTCGATGGCCGGCCTCGCTGACCAGTTGGCGCAGAAGCTGGCCGGACTTGTCGTCCGCCTCTGTGCGGGTATCCGAGATAGTGAGTAACGCGAGGTCGAGCGGAATGAATTGGCGATCTTCGGACATAGTGTGGCTTGTGGTCGTTGGTTTAGCGGGCCACTAGCATCCGGCATAGGCGTGGGGCCTGGCAAACAGGGCACAGTTTCGGCGCTGTGTCTGTGCCCCCCAAAACTTAAAGTTGAGTAACAAATATATATATTAAAATTTTGTTTTAATTGATTTTAATTAGAGTTTTTGGTGCTCGTTATCTCATCTGCTCAGGCTGAGCGGACCGGGCGGTCTTTGGGAGTTTTGACCCCTTTGACCGATTCGGCAGATAATTGCGCGCCTTTTTGAAACCGCCTGTCCGGCACATCACGAACAGCAACGATGAGACTCGGGATCCCTAAAGAACGCGCTGCCGGTGAAACCCGAGTCGCGACCACGCCAGATATCGCTCGAAAACTGATCGCCAACGGCCTCGAGGTACTGCTCGAGCGCGGTGCCGGCGAGGCCGCACATTACCCGGATGCCGCCTACGCAGACGCTGGCGTGCAACTCACCGATGCCAGCGAAGTGCTGGGCTGCGATATCGTCGCCAAGGTGCGCCGGCCATTGGCGGATGAAGTCGGGCAAATGCGCGAGGGTGCGGTGTTCGTCGGTCTCGCCGAAACCTGTGAAGAGGACGAGGTAATTGCGGCGTTGCACCGGCGTGCGATTTCGCTCATCGCGATGGAACGCATCCCGCGTATCTCTCGCGCTCAGTCGATGGACGCCTTGTCTTCACAGAGCAACATCGCGGGTTATCGCGCGGTGATCGAGGCAGCCAGCCACTATGGTCGCTTTGTACCTCTGATGATGACCTCGGCCGGTTCGGCCAAGCCGGCACGTGTCGTAGTGCTGGGCGCCGGCGTAGCCGGGCTCCAGGCGATTGCGACCGCGCGCCGGCTTGGCGGCGATGTCCATGCGTACGACGTACGACCGGAGACGCGCGAACAGATAGAATCACTCGGTGCCAAGGCGATCGACCTCGACATTGGGGAGACCGGGGTAGGCGAGGGTGGTTATGCGAAGGAATTGTCGGACGATGCCAAGGCGAAACAGCAAGCCTTGTTAGCCGACGAGCTCGCCAAGGCACATGTCATCATCACCACGGCGTTGATACCCTGCCGGCCGGCGCCGACACTGGTCGCCGAAGAGGTCGTCAAACGCATGCGGCAAGGCTCAGTGATTATCGACCTGGCCGCGGCCACCGGTGGCAATTGCCCACTGTCCGAGGTCGACCAAGTTGTGGTCAAACACGGTGTCATCATCGTCGGTCATACAAACTACCCGGCGATGATGCCGTCCGATGCCAGTGCGTTCTATGCGAAGAACATCGCCAATCTGCTCGAGATCATGCTCGATAAGAGCGGTGAGACCGTCGCATTGCGAGATCTCGAGGAGGACGAGATCACCCAGGCCGCACGGCTCAGGCCTGCCACCTAACCGCGGGTTTACTCAGAGGATTCGCTAATGCCAGATACGCTGGTCGCGCTCTATGTGTTCGTCTTGGCCTGTTTCATTGGCTACTGGGTGATATGGGGCGTCACGCCCTCGTTGCATACTCCGCTGGTCGCGCTGACCAATGCGATCTCAGGGATCGTGATCGTGGGCGCCTTGTTGGTAACAGGCTTGGGCTCGGCCGGGGGACTGGCTCAGACTATTGGCTTTTTCGCGGTGCTCCTGGCCACCATCAATGTAGTCGGCGGCTTTCTGGTTACCAATCGGATGCTGTCGATGTTCCGCAAGAAGAATAAGTGAGGGCCTAGGGCATGCAGATTTCCGCCAACACCCAGGCCATTGTCTATTTGGTGTCGGCCGCCTTGTTTATCCTGTCGCTCAAAGGGCTGACTCATCCAGCGACCGCCCGCCGAGGTAGCCTCTACGGCATGGTCGGTATGGCGCTGGCGATTGCCGCTACCCTGCTGGGTGAGCAAATCGAGTCATATGGCTTCATTGTGGCGGGCGTGCTGGTAGGCGCGCCGATCGGCGCGTTGCTCGCGTTGCGCATTCAGATGACTGCCATGCCGCAATTGGTTGCGGCGCTGCATAGCTTCGTTGGCCTTGCGGCGGTATTGGTTGCGATCGGTACCTTCCTCAATAGGCGCGATGCCGGATCCTTGGATGCGGTGCTGATGGGCGAGCTGTCTGCTGGCGCCATCATCGGTGCGATCACCTTCACGGGTTCAGTGATCGCGTTCGGCAAGCTACAGGGCTTGATTTCGGGCAAGCCATTGAAGTTTGCGCTGCAGCATCAGTTGAATGCCGGAATTGCCCTCGCGACCATCGCGCTGGGTGTGCACTTCGCGATGACCGGAAGTCTGTTCTCGCTGACCCTCATGACACTGCTGGCTCTGTTGCTCGGCGTGACCCTGATCATCCCGATCGGCGGTGCCGATATGCCGGTGATCATTTCGATGCTCAATAGCTACTCGGGTTGGGCGGCGGCGGCTACTGGTTTCACACTACAGAACAATTTGTTGATCATCGTCGGCGCATTGGTCGGGTTCTCGGGGGCGATTCTGTCTTACATCATGTGTAAGGCGATGAACCGGTCCATCGTCAATGTGGTTTTCGGTGGTTTTGGTAGCGAGAGCGGTACGGAGCAGAGTGCCGGCGCAGCGGCGATGGAGAAGGGCATCAAGTCCGCCTCGGTCGAGGATGCCGTGTATTGGATGGAGGATGCCAATCGCGTCATTGTGGTACCTGGTTATGGCATGGCGGTGGCTCAGGCCCAGCATGCGCTGAAGGAAATGATGGAGCTTTTGGAGGCACGTGATGTCGAGGTCAAGTTTGGCGTCCACCCGGTCGCCGGGCGGATGCCGGGGCATATGAATGTGCTACTCGCCGAAGCGGATATCCCTTACGACCATGTCTTGGAAATGGATGAGGTCAATCCAGATTTCGCCTCGACCGACGTGACTCTGGTCGTCGGTGCCAACGACGTGGTCAACCCAGCAGCGAAGGAAGACGCCTCTAGCCCGATCTATGGCATGCCTATCCTCGAGGCAGGCCGCTCTAAACAGGTGTATTTTTTGAAGCGTTCGATGAACCCGGGGTATTCCGGGGTCGACAATCTGTTGTTCTATCAAGACAACACATCGCTGATTTTTGGTGATGCCAAAGACACCATCGAAGGCATGGTGGTGGCGCTCAAGGGCACCGGCCATTAAGTAGGTCTGCGCATTTGTTCACAGCCTAAAGGCTGCGCGGCAGGTGGTGCGCCAGTGCGGGGTCGCAGCCGAGGGAGCCGTGCCCAATCTGAGCAGAATGAGTGTTAGGCCACGATTGGTTGGCTGATAGGCACGACTTCTCGGCTCCGCAGGATATGACTTTGGATATTGCTCAGCGGCTCGGGCCGATGCAAGCCAAAGCCTTGCGCGTAGTCGACGTCAATCTCCTGCAAGATTTTACGAATACGGTCGTTTTCGACAAATTCTGCCACCGTGCGCTTGCCGAGTTTCTTGCCAATAGAGTTAATGGATTCGACCATTGCGCGGTTAATCGGGTCACGATCGATGTTGTGGATAAAGCTGCCGTCGATCTTGAGATAGTCGACTTTGAGATAACGCAGCTGGTTGAATGACGACAGCCCGCTGCCGAAGTCATCCAACGCAAACTGGCAGCCCAGATCCCCGAGTGCGTCGACTAGGGCGGCGGCGTTGTCGAGACTGCGGATCGCGCTGGACTCGGTGATTTCAAAACATAGTGAGGCTGGTGGTACACCGGTTTCTTTGATCAGATCGCGGACGAAGCTGTGGAACTGCGGATCTGATGCGGCCGGTCCGCAGATGTTGATGCTGATGCGCAGCTGTTGTGCGGCCGGACCCAGCTCTGTGAGCCATCGCAGGCTGCGTCGTACCACCCAACGATCGATGTCCGGCACGATTCCATAGCGCTCCGCGGCAGGTAGAAACTGCCCAGGTGGGATGAGCCCGAGTCCGTCAGCGTCCTTCATCCGCAGTAGCACCTCAAGTGCCAGGCGGCCATCGTTCAGGGTGCTCTTGATGGGCTTGATCATCTGCCCATAGAGCACAAAGCGATCATTCTGAATGGCGTCGGATATTCGGTTTACCCAACGCATTTCCCCGGAGCGACGGCGCATGGCCTCGGGATTGATGTCGGACTGATGGACACGATTGCGGCCTTCTTCTTTGGCGGAATAGCAGCAGGCGTCGGCAGCGCTCAGTAATTCCTCGAGGGCGATTGGGTCAGAGCCGAAGGGCACCATGCCGATCGAGGCGCCGACCTTGAAGACCTGATTTTCCCACTTGAAACTGAAGTCTTCGACGGTGCGCCGAATCTTTTCGGCGACGGCACTGGCGTCCTTGGCCGAGGTAAATCGCAGCAGCACACCGAATTCGTCGCCGCCAATGCGCCCTAGCACGTCTGACTGACGTATCGAATGGGAGATCTTGTCGGTCAGTTCCTTGAGAAGCATATCGCCTGCGCGATGCCCGCAGGAGTCGTTGACCAGCTTGAAGCGGTCTAGATCGATGAACATCAGGGCATGATTGTCTTTGGCCAGCACACACTGCTCGAGTGTCAGACCGAGTGCTGCCTCGAAGGCCTGCCGGTTGAGTAGCCCGGTCAGGACATCATGAGAGGCTTGGTGTGACAGCTGCCGATTACGCTGGCCGGTGTTGAATACCACGAGCGCTGCGATGCCGATAGCGACCGCGAGGGCCGTCATTCCCGCCGCGGTGGTCGCCAAGACCAACTCGTGAAACTCGGTTCCGGCCTGCTGAATGCGATTCTGCGCCGTGCGATGGATAGTTCTGACCATCTCATCGAGGTTACCGAGCAGCGAGAGATGGCCGTCGATCGCCGCCTGCACGGCGCCGTCTACCTCGGCAGCGCTTGCGTTTCCGTCGAACAATGCGGCCAGCGCAAGAGTGTTCGATCGGCCAATTTGCTTGGCGTTGGCATCCAGTTGCTCGACGATATCGAGTTCTTGCCTGGTGCTGAGCTTCTCGACAAGTGCTCGGCGCGCGCGGCTGTATTTGGCGGCGAGATCGAAGTAGCGCATCTTCTCAGCGTCGCGCTCGAAAGGGTCGGTCAGGGCCGCCATCGTGCGTAGGCTATCGATGCGCTCGCGAATCGACTCTCGCATGGTGTAGGCAAGCATTGTTTTGGTGCCGGCGGAGCTGACCAGCAGCGACTGAGCTTCGTTGTGGCGGCTTGTTGTGTGGTAGCCACCGATAACTGAAACGAGCAGAATCCCGATGACCGATGCGAAACCTAAGGTCGTGATGGTTCGTACATCGTAGCGCCGCGAGAGCGGATTGGTGGCTGCGGAGCTGGTTTTCTCTTGCACTTTCGGCATCTCTCGCCGGGCCCACAACCAGCTGGGACGCGGGTAGGGCTCTCTTTTGCTTACGGGCTGTATTGGCGGGCTGCGAAAATTCTTGAGTGCATACGTGCTTTAACCGCCTATTTCCAGCGTTTCCGCGGCGTTGGTTTTTCACCCAAAAACCAAGTCGTGATCGCAGTAATGTCGTGTGGAGTTCGCGCCCGGTCTTGTGGGCCACGCCTGGTCTGTCGACAATGGGCAGACCGATGTCGACGCCAGTCTCTCCGCCATCCCAGACCGCTCTGCGGCAAATGATCGATCGCTGCCTTCTGCGTGACAGGGCGGGCCTGCGTCGTGCCCTGGGTCGTTTCGCGGGTGGAGCGGCGGATGGTGATGCCTGGCGCGAACTCGAACGGCGTGCTCAACGCTCCGCCGCGGTAGCCAGGATGCGCGCCGAGCATCGCTCGCAGCCGAGTTTTCCGGCTGAGCTACCTATCACCCAGCGGCTTGACGAAATCCGCGAGTTGATTCGAGAACATCAGGTCATGGTGCTGTGTGGCGAGACTGGCTCGGGTAAATCGACCCAGTTGCCGAAGCTCTGCCTTGCGCTGGGTCGTGGCGTGTTTGGTCGGATCGGCCATACTCAACCGCGCCGTATTGCAGCCCGCAGTCTGGCGTCGCGCATTGCCAGTGAACTCGGCGAGTCGGTCGGGCAGAGCGTCGGCTACAAGGTACGTTTTCGCGATCAGGTCGGTGATGCGACCCAGGTTAAGCTGATGACCGACGGGATTCTGTTGGCAGAGATCCGCCATGACCGCGACCTCAGTGAGTACGATACCCTGATCATCGACGAGGCCCACGAGCGCAGCCTGAATATCGACTTCTTACTGGGCTATTTACGCCAGCTCCTGGATCGTCGCTCGGATCTCAAACTGATCGTGACATCGGCGACCATCGATCCGGCGCGTTTCTCGCGTCATTTCGCAGATGCGCCGGTGATCGAGGTCTCGGGCCGCACCTATCCGGTCGAGGTGCGTTATCGGCCCCCCGAGGAGCCAGGTGCCGGGGAGCGCGACGATTCCATGCAGCAGGCAATCGTCGATGCCATCGATGAGCTCAGCTTGGGTGGCCGCGGCGACATCTTGGTGTTCTTGTCTGGCGAGCGCGAGATCCGCGAGACTGCCGAGACGCTGCGCAAGCATCGATTGCTCGACAGCGAGGTCATCCCGCTATACGCACGGCTCAGTCCGCGCGATCAAGCTCGCGTGTTTGCCCCCAGTGGACGGCGGCATATCGTGTTGTCCACCAATGTCGCCGAGACATCGCTGACGGTGCCCGGGATCCGTTACGTGATCGACTGCGGCTTCGCCCGGCTCAGTCGTTACAGCGCGCGCAGCAAGATTCAGCGTTTGCCGGTCGAGCCTATCTCCCAGGCCAGTGCCCAGCAGCGTACTGGGCGCTGTGGTCGGGTTGCCGAGGGTATCTGCATCCGCTTATATGACGAGCAAGATCTGATGGCGCGGGCGGCCTATACAGAGCCCGAGATCCAGCGCACCAATTTGGCCGCGGTTATCCTGCAGATGGCGACCCTGGGTTTCGGTGATATCAGTACCTTTCCGTTCATCGATCCGCCGGATGAACGGTTGGTGCGCGATGGCTACAAGTTGCTCGAAGAGCTGGCCGCGGTCGACCGCCGCCACAGGGTGACGCGACTCGGGCGTCGTTTGGCACGCCTGCCAGTCGATCCGCGTATCGGGCGGATGCTGATCGCGGCCGCCGAGACCGGTTGTTTGCGCGAGCTGATCGTGATCGCTGCGGCCTTGTCCGTTCAGGATCCGCGCGAGCGCCCGGCCGAGAAGCGTGTCGAGGCCGATGAGGCCCATGCACAGTTCGCCGACGAGCGCTCTGATTTCATCGCCTGGTTGAAGCTCTGGGCTTTCCTCGAGGACAACCGGAGGCACTTGACCCGGCGCAAGTTCGAGCGCCTATGCCAGCGGCACTTCTTGTCCCCGAGCCGCGTGCGCGAGTGGCACGATGTGCAAGTGCAACTGCGGGTGCAACTGCATGAGTTGGGTTATCGCGACAACCAGCAGGATGCGGATTACGCCACGCTGCACCGAGCACTTCTGTGTGGATTGTTGAGTCACATTGGTATGCGGGCCCAGGGTACGACACGCGACTATTTGGGGGCCCGCAACCGGCGCTTCTTTGTGTTTCCCGGCTCGGCTTTGTTCGCGAAGCAGCCGAAATGGGTGGTTGCCGCAGAACTGGTCGAGACCACCAAACTCTATGCGCGGTCGGTAGCGGCGATCGAACCGCAGTGGATCGAGCCGCTCGCCGCCCACCTCATCAGACGCAGCTATTCGTCGCCGCGCTGGCAAGGTAGACGCGGCCAGGTTGCCGCGGACGAAAAAGTCAGCCTGTACGGCCTGCCCATCGTGCCGAAGCGTCGAGTCAATTATGGCCCATTGGACCCAGCGGCCGCGCGCGAGATCTTCATTCGCTTCGGCCTGACCGAGGGAGACATGGGCACCCGCGCGCCGTTCTGGCGGCACAATCGGGAATTGATCGACGAGTTGCGCGCCATGGAGGCCAAGTCGAGGCGGCGTGACATCTTGGTCGACGAAGAGGTGATTTACGGCTTCTATGCCAAGCGCGTCCCCGAAGACATATACAGTGTTGCCTTGCTCGAGCGCTGGTTGCATGGCTTGCCGCGCAAGCAGGCCAAGGTCCTGCATATGCGTCACAGTGATCTGCAGCGCGCCGATCTGGATGCCGATTGGATCGCACAGTTCCCCGATCGGCTCGAACTCAATGGGACGCGTCTGCCTTTATATTATCGGTTTGCACCGGGCGAGGCCGACGACGGTGTGACCGTCAAGGTACCGCTTAGTGTGCTGGGCCAGTTGACACCCGGCCTGGTTGACCGACTGGTGCCTGGTCTACTGCTGGAGAAAATCACTGCACTCTTGAAAGGCTTGCCAAAGACGCTGCGTCGTCAGCTCGTCCCCGTGCCTGAGCATGCCGAGCGCTGCCTGCAGGCCCTGCCGGTCTCTGATCTGCCGTTGGTTCAAACCCTGGGTGCGACGCTAAAACGGCTTAGTGGATTGCACGTACCCGAAGATGCTTGGCAGGTAGAGCAATTGCCAAGTCACTTGAGAATGCGGATACGTCTACTGGACGAGCAGGGGTGCCGCGAGCTGGCGGTATCCCGCGACCTGGCTTGGTTACACAAGCGCTTTGCCGGTCGCGACCGGGCGTTGGCAGCTGAGCATGCCGTTTCGGGCAGTCCCCAGAAGGAAAGACTGATCGACTGGACCTGTGGCCCATTACCGTCCGAAGTGACTCAGGATAGCGGCGAGATGCAAATCAAAGGCTACCCGGCGTTGCTCGATCGCGGCGACCACGTCCGGTTGAGGGTGCTGGACAGCCTGCCGGTGGCCCAGGCGGTGCACCGTGCGGGGGTGCGGCGCCTACTGATGTTGCGCGAAGCCAAGGCCGCTCGCGCCTTAAAAAAGTCGGTCTGCAAACTACAAGAGATGGAGCTGCACTATGCCAAGGTCGCGCGAGGCCAAGACGATTCGGTGGATACCCGTGGTGGCCTGCTGGACGAGCTGGTGGTGCTGGCGTTCGACCGTGCCTTCCTCGAGGACCCTTGGGTGATTCGCGATGCGGCGGCGTTCGAGGACTGTCGCGAGCGAGGCCGTCAGGCGCTAGGCCCCGAGCTGCTAAAGATCGCGCAGCTGGTTGCCGATATCCTGAAGAGTGCCCACCAAGTGCGGGCCGGTCTCAGCAAAATGCAGCAGCCGAACTGGCGTGCTTCGATTCTGGATATGCAAGCGCAGCTCGATCGCTTGGTGTATTGCGGTTTCTTGCTGCAGACCGATCCCTCACGACTGGCCCGGTTTCCGTGCTTCTTGAAGGCGATGCAGATGCGCCTGGAGAAATTGCCGGTCGCGGCGGCACGTGATCGGCAGCGTCTGCAGGAGATGACCGGGCTGCAGGACGATTGGCTTGCGCGCGAGCGCCAGTCCAACCAGAGGGGCTGGAACGATCCGCGTTTGGAACAGATTCGCTGGTTACTCGAGGAGCTGCGTATATCGCTATTCGCTCAGGAATTGAAGACGGCAGAACCAGTTTCGGTAAAGCGAATTCGGGCACGTTGGGAGGTGCTGGGGCTGTAGCGAGCGCCGTTTCGCCTTTGGTGTTCAGTCTTTTTTTTTCTTGGTCTTCTTGACCTCGTTCTCGATGAGCTGCGTGATCCAGTTCGACAGGCTTCGGCCGTCCGATTCGGCCACCTTCTTAGCCTTGTCCTTGAGTTCGGCGTCGATACGGAAGTTGATTATTTTTCCTTTGGGCATTGCAATTTAGCGAAAAAGAGTATACATACTGTATATACGATGTGAATGTAGTATATCAGCCAAGGAGTTCCGATGTTATATCAGGTAGCCAAGATCGAACTAGCGAGTCCACCGAAGCGGATCCCATTGCTCGCAATGGTTTGCGAGGCGGGTGCAATCCTGCTGGTATCGCTGGCGCTCGTTTGGATTGTTTAAACGCGCGGTTAGTAGCCTTCGGACCTTGATCGGTCGCCCCGTGAGAGACCATGTGGTCGGGCCGAGCCCAGCGGCGGCACGGCCTTAGTTCAGCGCCTGGTGTTTTTGCCGAGCCGGCGAGACACGTCCTGATCGAGAAACGCGTTAGAATCGCCCCGACTTCTCTTAAGAGATGGGCGATTGATGCAACTCTGCCATTGCGGTTCTGGCCAATCCTACAGTGACTGTTGTGAGCCTTATCTGAGCGGTCGCGCGGTCGCGCCGAGCGCCGAGGCCCTCATGCGCTCGCGGTACAGCGCCTATGTGGAATGTGCGATCGACTATCTCGGTGAGACCCTGCATCCAAACCACCGCGGCGACTGGGATCGGGATGCTACGCGTCGCTGGGCCGAAAATGCCGAATGGCGCGGTTTGGAGATTATCGCTGTCGAGGCGGGTCAGCCGGGTGATAATGAGGGCAGGGTCGAGTTCGTGGCGACCTTCGACGAGCAGGGAAAAACGCAACGACACCATGAGCGGGGTCGGTTTCGTACCCAGGGCAACCGCTGGTACTACGTGGATTGCGAGGTCCCGAAGCCACAGACCCAGCGACATGCGACGCCCCGGGTCGGGCGCAATGACCCTTGTCCGTGTGGCAGTGGCCAGAAATTCAAACGTTGCTGCGGGGCGGCGTGAATAGACCTTACGCCGAGTCTTGCGACGAGAACCGGGCGCCGATCTTTGCCGTGTTGGAACCGCGTCTGCGCGACTGCGCCGAGTTGCTCGAAATCGGCAGTGGTACGGGTCAGCACGCTGTCTACTTTGCCGCTGATCTACCGCACCTCTCGTGGCAGCCCAGCGACATGGCGGAGAACCATGCCGCCATTCGGGCCTGGTGCGACTCGGCCGAGATAGCCAACATTCAGCCCCCGTTGCCGCTCGACGTGCTCCTGGACCAGTGGCCGAGTGGTCCCTACGATGCGGTGTTCAGCGCCAACACCGCGCACATTATGTCTGCGCACGCGGTCGAGGCGATGTTTGCTGGTGTTGGTCGGGTGCTGCGACCCGGTGGGCAGTTCCTGCTGTACGGGCCCTTCAATTACGAGGGTAAGTTCAGTGCGCCGAGCAATGCGCGTTTCGACGCCTGGCTCAAGGAGCGGGACCCGCAGATGGGCATCCGCGATGTCGCCTGGCTAAACGATCTCGCGGCGGCGGCCGACATGGTAGCGGTTGAGGACCTCGAGATGCCGGTCAACAATCGCACGCTGGTTTGGCACAAGCGGCGGTAGTCGGCAAGGTGCGAGGATTAACCTGCATGCTGCACCAGTCGATTGTGAACGGGCGCGAACGCTCGGTTAGAGATGCGGCGAAAGCCCTATTCGGGGCGCAGTCTTGCAGGGACAGTTTGTTCCCCGTTCCTAGTCTATCCGGGCCCTCACTTGTCCAGCTGCGCTTGTACTTGCCCTTCACTCAAGCCATAGCTACGGCTATGGTTTTCGCTCCAGGGCGGCGTCCAAACGCATCTGGCCGGCGCGATCATCCCGGATACTGGTGCAACATGCAGGTTAAAGTTCTGCGCCCGCGGCGCCGCTGTAAATCTCATGCCGCTTGGGCATTGGCCTGTTGCGCCGGCGACAGAGCTGAATGCTAAACTGCGCGGCTGGGGAAGCGCATGCATATAAGAGCCTTTTACTTACTCGTCCTGCTATCTTGCGGTATCTGCATACCGTCGGTTGGTGTTGCCGATGTCTTCAAGTACCGCGATGCACAGGGCCATATCCACCTGACCGACCAGCCGATGCGCGGGATGACATTGCTCAAGCGCTTTTCGATCTCGACCGGCCGCCAGGCGCGCTCGACTCCGCGTCGCAGCTCACCGGGTCCTGCCCTGGCAGCCATGCTCAAGCGCAGGGATGTCTTGGCACCTCTGATCGAGACGGCGGCGGTCAAAAACAAGCTGCGGCCGGAGTTGGTGCATGCTGTAGTGCGCGCCGAATCGGCTTACCGCGCCGATGCGGAGTCGCACAAGGGTGCCGTCGGACTGATGCAGCTGATGCCTGCGACTGCAAAACGCTATGGCGTGGTCAATCGGCGTGACCCGGCGCAAAATCTGCGCGGTGGTACCGAGTATCTGCGCGATTTGCTGGTGATGTTCGACAACGACCTGCAGCTGGCGCTGGCCGCCTACAATGCCGGCGAGAACGCGGTGATACGGTATGGCCACAAGATACCGCCCTATAACGAGACCCAAGGCTATGTGCGCAAGGTCATTCGCTTCTACAACGACATGATAGGCCGCGACCAACTCGCCTCGCGCTGAGCACTGTTGCGCTTCTCCGTCTGAAGAACTTCCGATATCTCGAGTTCACCCGGCCGAGCAGATGGCGGGAGCGGGATGAAATCAGACAGCAGACAGGGTCTCGGGCAGTCTTCTGCATCTGGCCGGCAGTAGTCGAGTGCTAATGGGATACCGGCTGCTCTGAGCTCTAGCTAAACCTCCTGATATGAACGATCGAGCGCAGCCGCATCGGTCCGGCATGCGAAGCACACCACCCAGCCGCCGCGCCTTGCGCTGGGCGCGCGATTTTGCCCTTTTGGCAATGGTCGTCGTGGCCTTCCAATGGTGGCAGTCGAAGAACCTCATAGCGGGTAAGGCGCCGCCGTTGGTCGGTCTATTGAGCGACGGTAGCCCATGGCAGCTCGATCCCGCCGCTGGTCCGCACCTCGTGCACTTTTGGGCGAGCTGGTGTCCCACCTGTCGATTCGAACAGGGTGGGATCGAGCGAATCGCTGGCAGCTGGCCGGTCATTACGATCGCTACCCGTTCTGGTAGCGCTAGTGAGGTGACGGCCTACTTGAAGGAGCACGACCTCAGGATGCCAGTGTTGATGGACGAGCATGGCGAGATCGCCGAGACGTGGGGGGTCGATGGTGTGCCAGCCAGTTTCGTGATTGATCGCGCCGGCCAGGTACGTTATGCCGGCCAAGGCTTCTCGAGCGAGATCGGACTGCGTCTTCGCCTGTGGTCGGTGCACTAGTCCGAATAGGTCACTGGCCTGCGTGTCGCACCAGTCGATCGTAAACGGGCGCGAATGCGTGGTCAGAGATGCGACGAAAGCTCTATTCGGGGCGTATTCTTGCAGGGATAGTTTGTTTCCCGTTCCCAATCTATCCGGGCCCTCACTTGTCCCGTCGCGCTCGTACTTGCCCTTCACTCAAGCCACAGCGACGGCCATGGTTTTCGCCCCAGGGCGGCGTCCAAACGCATCTGGCCGGCGTGATCATCCCGGATACTGGTACAACTTGCAGGCTAGCATCCCGAGAGCCAACGGAATTCCCAGCCGTTGTTCGGCAGGTGACAACTTCGGGTGAATGCACCGCTTCCGGCCGTTGCAGTTATCGAGTCGATTACCCGCTATCAGGCGGAAACCCTCATGGCCGATTGGTGAGCGACTTGCGTGCTCGTTTCAGGTTGTGCAGATGCTCGCGTAGCTGGCGTTCGCGCTGCTCATAGAGTCGATTGATTCCGCCCTGACGCAGGGCCGACCCGAGCCCATCGACGCGCCGTTCGAGTGTCAATCCGAGTAGGGTCTGCTCGCTATCGAAGTAGGCCTGCCAGGCCGCCACATTGCGCTCGAACAGCACAAGGTCGTGCCCATCCAAATGTTCTGTGATCGCAGTGCCCAGGAAATCGATACGTTGTCTGAGCGCGTCTTGCTCACGCCGCTCGCAGGCGGCAACGGCCTGCGGGCTGGCCGCCCGGGCCACACAATCACGCAGCTGGGTCAGGGAGGTCGAAGCGACAGGCTCGGCGGATAGGCAGCGCCATATGAGCGAGCCGATGAGCACGGCACCTAGGGTCCATCTATGCCCCCAATGGGTTGCTTTTACACGCATCTCGAATCATCCAGCCCAATCACCATGCCGTATCCACCGATCATCATTCAGACCTCTAACAAGGTCAAAACGGTGCAGCCCGAGTCACCTCATGTCATGGGAAGGTCCCAGACACAGTCGCCAGCCCACCGTCGTCGGGGCCGATCCGAGCCACGCGGCCTCAAGTGCCCCTGCCGCGAACTTTGTCGACCTTGGTGCAGTCGATCTGGCGCGTTGATCGCGTCTTGCTCAGAGTCGCCTCGGGTGCCTGCGGGGGGAGCACTGAGGGTGTGCCCGAGGACCCATTTTCGGGTGAAATATTTTCCTTAAGCCGTTGAGTTTGCAGCCGCTATCCACCACGGGAGCCACAGGCTAGCGCGCTCCCGGGTGGAGGAGATTCTTGTTCAACTGGCTGAAGAAAAACGCGAGATCAAGCTGCGCTTTGGGTCTCGAGATGCACGACGATGGCTTCGCGCTTGCCGTTATCGATTCCGGTGATGCGCAGGTCCCCGAGATCAGCGGTGTGCATTGGTGTGTGCTCGAACCATCGGCAGATCCGTTGGCCGCGTTGAAAGATGCGTTGCGGGCCCTCAGCGCGCGGGGCCTCCCAGCCGTTGCGACCCTGCCTCCCGCCAGCTATTCGCTGGTTCAGATGGAGTCGCCCGACCTACCCGACGAGGAACTGCCCGATGCCATGCGTTGGCGCGTCGGTGACCTGGTGGACTTCCCAATCGAAGAGGCTGTAATTGATGTCTTCCGGCTGCCGGCGAGTCGCCGTCCGGGGGCGCCGCAACTGCTCTATGTCGTTGTGGCAAAGTCGACTGAGGTCGAGCGCTTGGTCAATCTGCTGACTGGGGCTGGCTTGGTGATCGAGGCGATCGATATCGCCGAGATGGCGCTGCGCAATCTGGCCTTGCATATCGACCACCCCGAGCGCCCACGCGCCTACCTCAACCTGCAGTCAGGTAGCACTGTGATCCAGATTTCGGACGGCCCGCAGGTCTATCTGAGCCGCCGCATCATGCAGGGGCACGACGCCGACGAGGACGCGCAGTTGTTGCGTGCTCAGATGGAGAGTTTGGCACTCGAGGTGCAGCGCTCTATGGACTACTTCGAGAGCCAGTACGCGTTCGGGGCGGTCGATCAGCTGACTGTCATCGTCGATAGTAAGCGCATTTTCGAGGCCTTCAGCGATGTTGCCCGGCAGTTCCTAACCGTGCCGGTGGACCAGTTCAATCTTGCCGCGATCTCACGCGCCCAGGGCGTCGACCCGGCCGCGTTGGGGCGCGGTATGACCGCAGTAGGCGCGGCCATGCGGGGACTGCCTTGGGCGGCGTAACTCAGCAGGTCAATCTATACCGTGGCCCGGCACCGGGGGATGCCTCATCCAGTGGTGCGCGAGTGCTCTTGTTTACCGGCTTCGCTGCGTTGGCAACCGTGGTGTCGCTGGCCATTGGTAGCGAACTCTATCTTTATTGGCTCGACCGTGAACACGGCGATGTTGCGAGTGGTTTGCAGCGGCAGAAGATAGAGTTGGCAGGTCTCGAAGACAGGCTGAACTCGGTGCAGACTGACCCGGTTCTGCAGTCTGAGCTGGCCGGATTACGCGCGACGCGTAAGCGTGTGCAGCGCGACCTGCAGATCATCGCCCGTCATCATGGCAGCAGCGGCGGCTTCTCGGCATTCTTCGGTGGTCTGGCGCGTAACACGCTGAATGGCCTATGGCTCAGCAATGTCGGCGTTGCAGCGGGTGGTGCGGAACTGCGGCTACATGGGCAGGCCACCGCGCCCGAACTAGTCCCCCGGTTACTGCAGTCCCTAGCGACCGAGCCAGCATTCGCGGGGCGTGCCTTTCGAGAGGTCACCTTCGAACGTCAGGAGCAGGAATCGGGCGCAGTCGTGGACTTCCAGTTGCGCAGCGCGCGGACGGAGGAGGTCGACGATGCGGGCTAAGTGGCACACACTGGTCGAGCGTTTTGCGGCGTTGAGCTCGCGCGAGCGGATCATGGTCCTACTGGCGGTGTTTGTCGTCGCCTACCAGATCGCGGACCTGGCCATCCTCGACCACCAATATCAGCGTATCCAACAGCTCGAAGACGCGATCGCGCGCGACCGTGGCGCCATCGTCCATACCGGACAGCAGATGACAGCGATGTCGGCACGGTTGCCACAGGATCCGAATGCCCGGCTGCGCAGCGAGATCGAGCGCGTGCGCGGTCAGTTGCAATCGCTACAGACCCAACTGAGAGAGGCCACGCGCGAACTCATTTCACCCCAGGACATGGCGCGCTTCCTCGAAGAACTGTTGGTGCAAGAACGCGAACTCACCCTGCTGCGCCTGCAGACCTTGGACGTGCAGCCACTGAGCGAAGCCGCAGAGGAGGGTGCAGCAAAAGAAGAGAACCGCCCAGTGCTGCATCGGCATGGCTTCGAGATCGAGTTTGCCGGTGGCTACTTCGCGACCTTGCGCTATCTGGAGGCACTCGAGGCCCTGCCTTGGCGATTCTTTTGGGACAGCGTCGACTATGAAGTGGTCGACTACCCGAGGAGCATCGTCCGCATGAAGCTACACACCCTGAGTATGTCGGAGGACTGGATTGGTGTCTGACCCGGGTCGACTACAAGGGGTTCTACTTAGTGTTTTAGTGGTCGGGTTGATGCCGGGCCATGGCCATGGCGATCAACTCAGCGGACTATCCGACCCCACGCGGCCGCTCGGCTGGAGCGCATCACCTGGCCTAGTGGCTAAGGCCCGACCGCAACCAGTGGGTGATTTGCGCCTGCAGGGCACTTTCAGTGTCGGTGGACGCAAGAGTGCGATGCTCAGCGGTCACCGTGTCACCATCGGTGACCAGGTGGCGGGTGCGACGGTATTGGCGATCGAGCATCGCAAGGTACTGTTGCGCATCGACGATGAAGTCGTGGTGTTGGCCGCTACGATAAGCGACGTCAAAACGCCCGCGCGCACTGTCGGAGGGCAGCCATGAGGGCCTTGGTAATCGCCTTGGTCCTTATTTCGGCTATGGGTTGCCAGACCCAGGCGCCGAAAGGGCCGGCCACGATGGAGTCGATAAAGGGGGCACTGGCCGAGGCTCGTAGCGACGCGAGCACACGTCGCGCCGCACCACCGCCTGAGGTGACCGCCGCCCTGATGCCGCCGATGAACATCCAGCTGGGCGCTGCACAGGCGAACGATGGACGGCGTTTCGACGTCGATGTGAACGGCTTGCCGGCGCGGGATTTCTTCATGAGCCTGGTGGATGGCACGGCTTACAACATGGTCGTTCACCCACAGGTCGACGGCGAGATCTCACTAGTACTAAAGAACGTCACCATCCCCGAAGTGATGGATACCATGCGCGATGTCTACGGCTATGAGTTCGAGCACAAACGGAGCGGTTTTCATGTCTTGCCCGTACGCATGCAATCGCGGATCTATCAGGTCCACTACTTGAATGTGCGCCGCACCGGTAACTCTGAGATGCGTGTCAGCTCGGGGCAGGTCTCGCAGACCGAGAGCGAAGACTCCTCGAGTGTGGCGACGGTCGGCGGCACGTCCACCGACACCGTGTCGGCATCTCGCGTGACGACGGAAAGCGACGCCGACTTCTGGACCGAGCTTAAGCAGGCGTTGTACGCGCTAGTCGGCGGTGAGGATGGGCGCTCAGTCGTGGTGTCTCCCCAGTCGGGCGTCGTGGTGGTTCGGGCCATGCCGAGCGAACTGCGCGAGGTCGAGCGTTTCCTGAAGACGACGCAAGCGACACTGCAGCGGCAGGTGATACTCGAGGCCAAGATTGTCGAGGTCCAGCTAGCCGACGGCTACCAGGCCGGTATCAACTGGGGCAAGTTGGCGAGTATCGATGGTAAGAGCCTGACCTTTGGTCAGACCGGCGGCGGCACGGTGTTCGAGGAGGATCTCGGTGGCCTGAGTACGAGCGGAATTGCCGGCAATCCAGGTAACCTGGACCCGAGCAACCCCAGCCCGATAAACGGTCTGGCCGCCCAGGCGTTTGGCGGTGTGTTCTCGTTGGCGGTCAACGGCGGCAGCTTCACCACCTTCATAGAGCTACTCAAGACCCAGGGCAATGTACAAGTCCTGTCCAGTCCACGGGTGGCGACCGTCAACAATCAGAAAGCGGTCATCAAGGTAGGCCAGGACGAGTTCTTCGTGACCGATATCTCGACCACGACGGTGACCGGTACGGCCACGAGTACGACCCCGGACGTGACATTGACGCCATTCTTCTCTGGTATTGCGCTCGACGTCACGCCGCAGATCGACGACAGGGGTGGCGTCACGCTACATATCCATCCCTCGGTCAGCGAGGTCTTCGATCAGACCAAGAGCTTCACCATCGCGGATCAGATTCAGACTTTGCCCCTGGCCCAGTCGCGGGTACGCGAATCTGACAGCATCGTCTATGCAGTGAGTGGTCAGATCGTTGTGATCGGCGGGCTGATGCAGGAAAACACCGCCGAGGGCATCGCCGCGCCGCCAGTCGTTGGTGATATACCCTTCGTGGGTTCGGCGTTCCGTCATACCAAGCAAGTTTCGCGCAAGAGCGAGCTGGTCATCTTGCTCAAGCCGATTGTGGTCGACAGCCCAGCGGCCTGGGGCCGATCGATGGCCCAGTCGGCCGAAAACCTCGATCGACTCGATCGTGGCTTCCACGTCGGCGGACACCCCAAGGTATTTGGTACCCAGGGCGAGATACACTGATGTATCTCGAGTTCTTCGGTCTCAGCGAGCCACCGTTTGGCCTGACACCCGACACCGCCTTCTACTTCGGCAATACGTCTCATCAAGAGGCGCTGCATACCCTGCTGGTGGCGTTGCGGATGGGCGAAGGCTTCATCAAGGTGACCGGTGAGGTGGGCACAGGTAAGACTCTGTTGTGTCGCAAGCTGTTGCGTGAGCTGGCGGGGGACCCGAGCGTGGTGACCGCCTACATCCCGAATCCGGCGATGACAGTGAGCGCGTTGCACCAGGCGTTGGCCGATGAACTCGGTGTGAGCAGCGGTCGCCATGTCGGTCAACACCGCCTCATGCGCCTGATCGGCGATCGTCTGGTTGCCGAACGTACGGCCGGGCGGAGCGTGGTGCTGATCATCGACGAGGCACAGGCGCTGCCGCGCGACTGTCTCGAAGCGGTGCGTCTGCTCACCAATCTCGAAACCGAGAAGAGCAAGCTGCTACAGGTGGTGTTGACTGGGCAACCGGAGTTGGACGTCCGCCTGGCCCGCCCGGCGATGCGTCAACTGAGGGAACGCATCAGTTTTAGTCATTCATTGGTGCCGATGGACAGCCAGGCCGTGGCCGACTATCTCAACCATCGCCTCGACGTCGCTGGGTACAGCGGGCCGCGCTTGTTTCGCCCGCGGGTCGCGCATGCCATCGCACGGGGTTGTCGAGGCGTGCCACGCCTGGTCAACATCGTTGCCCACAAGTGTCTGCTCGTCGCCTATGGGCAAGGCAAGGCGACGATCACATCCGAGTACGTGCGGCGTGCGATTGCCGACACCGAGTCGCTGCGGCCGCCTGGGTCGGCATTCAAACCGTGGCGGATGGCGCTGGGCTGTGTTGGCAGCCTGTTTGCCAGCGCCGCGGCGGTTGGGGCCTATCTGCTGATCGGATCGGACTGAGTAGGCAACGGCCATGAGTCTGATCAATGAGGTACTGCAGGATCTCGATCAACGCGACCGCGCCAGTGGGTCGCACCGGCCGCTGCAGTTAACGAGCACCTCATATTCCCAGCAGGGCGGCGATGTTGCGGTTGGACAAGATCAAAGTCCACGACATGCCGGTCGGCGCCTCCCGTTATGGGTACTGGTGACGGCCATGACCCTTGTTGGCATCCTGATTGGTTTCAGCCTGGATGCGCTTAATAATTCTGCCCGATCACCGGGCCATGGAGCCGCAGTTGCGCTGGCTTCGGACGAGCCCGCGCTTGGCGCGGCAACTGAATCCGAGGCCCCCCCACAGGTGGTCGGTGATCAGCACGAGGCGGTGAGTGGCCGTCCGTTGGTCGTCACCTCGAGTTTGCGGTCGGCATCCGGCGTGGTACCGGTAGTGCCGGTGCCAGTGCTCGAGGAGACCTCTGGCGGGGACCTGCCTGGCACGCACCAGAAGCTGGTGCCGGCTGCCCAGACGCCAGACCATGCGCAGCGTCAACCTGAGTTGGGAGCTGCCAAGGGCAATGCCGCCGCGGTTGCATCCACCCCAACGAAATCGTCAGATCTAGTGGGCTCAGCATCGGGCACAGAGACACCAGCCACAGCGGTCGCTGAATCGGCCGACGCTGCTATCGCTGAGCCGGAGTTCATCGCCTTGCGTAACGCGGTCGAACCGCCTGGAGCAACCAAGCCTTCTACAGCGAGGCGGGCGGCTAGACCACGGCCGGGTTTCACTCCCGCCAAGTCGAATGCCGCACTGCCGTTGGCGCAGGCCGAGCAGGCCATCGACCGCGGCGAGTTGGCGGTTGCTGAGCAGCTCTTGCAGCGCCGTTTGGGTGAGGCGCCGGGAGATCGTCGGGCACGCGAGCTGCTGATCGGTCTGATGTTGCGCGGTGAGCGTTATCCGGCGGCAATCGAGCAGCTTGATAAAGGCCTCGCCCGAGCCCCGAGCCACGCAAAGTTCATGCTGATCAAGGCGCGCCTGCTCGCCCAGGCTGGGGATATGACAGGTGCATTGGGCTTGCTCGAATCACTGCCCCGGGCACACGATGGTCGAGTTGAGGCGGTACAGATGCTCGGTGCGCTGTATCAGCAACAGGGGCGTTACGCGGATGCAGTTGTCAGCTATCGCGAATTGCTCGGCCTCAAGCCCAACTATGGTCCGGCTTGGGTGGGCTATGCGATCAGCCTCGATGGCACCGGCGACCCCAAGGCACTCGCGGCCTACCGACGGGCCTTGCGGCTGGGTGGTGTCCCCAGCGCGGCGGCAATGTATGCGCGCGAACGTATCGCGCAGTTGGAGGTGAGCGGTGACTGATCTAAATGTTGATCGGGGCGCCACTGCCACACCACAGCGCAAGATTCGGATCGGCGACTTGCTGGTCAGCAGCGGGGTGATTACCGAAGCGCAGCTCAACCAGGCCCTCAGCGATCAAAAGAAGACCGGTCAGAAGCTGGGTACCACCCTGGTCGACCTGGGCTTCATCGATGAGACTCGCTTGTTGGAGTTTGTCTCACAGCAATTGCAGATTCCCTTGGTCGACGTGCTCAGCATCCGGGTCGAGAGCCGCGATGTACGGCTGCTGCCAGAGACGGTCGCGCGGCGCTACCGCATGGCGGTGCTCGAGGACCGTGGCCATGAGGTGCTGCTCGGCATGGTCGATCCGACCGACTTGTTCGCCTACGACGAGGCGAGTCGGTTGCTCAAGAAACGCGTGCGACAGGCGGTCGTACGCGAATCCGATCTACTGCGCATGTTGGCGCGTTGGTACCAGGACCAGGGGGCCTTCGACGAGCTGGCCGGCGAGTTGCACCAGGAATTGTCCGAAGGCGATGTCGACCTACAGCAGATGCTGACGACCATCGCGGCCGAGGATGCCCCGGTGGTGCGCCTGCTGCAGAAACTCTTCGAAGAGGCGATTCAGCTCAAGGCGTCAGATATCCATATCGAACCCGAGGAGCGCTTGCTGCGTATTCGGCAGCGCGTGGATGGTGTCT
Organism: Chromatiales bacterium; assembly: GCA_028284585.1. Taxonomy (GTDB): domain Bacteria; phylum Pseudomonadota; class Gammaproteobacteria; order Chromatiales; family Chromatiaceae; genus Thiosocius. The sequence continues at coordinate 4,162 of JANQRK010000110.1, read as the reverse complement.
TGCAAGAGCGCATCATGAGCGAGGTGCGGATAGCCTCGGCACTGGTCCAACGCCTCAAGCTACTGGCCAATCTCGACATCTCGGAGAAGCGTTTACCGCAGGACGGGCGCTTCCATGTCAAAGTAAAAAATCACCAAGTCGATGTGCGCTTATCGACCATGCCGGTTGCGAACGGCGAGGCCGTGGTGATGCGGCTGCTGGATCAGACTGCCGGAGTCCTCGGTCTGGGTGATCTCGGTATGCCCGATGAGCTGCGTGATCGCATTCGCCAGATCATCCGCCGGCCCAATGGGATGCTGTTGGTTACCGGGCCAACCGGTAGCGGCAAGACGACCACCTTGTACGGCGCACTCAGCGAACTCAATAGGCCCCAGCACAAGATCATCACTGTCGAGGACCCGGTCGAGTATCGGCTGCCGCGGGTTAATCAGGTGCAGGTGCACGAACAGATCGGTCTGACCTTCGCGCGGGTACTGCGTACCGCGCTACGCCAAGACCCGGACGTGATCCTGGTCGGTGAGATGCGCGATCTGGAAACATCGCAGATCGGCCTACGCGCCGCGATTACCGGGCATTTCGTGTTGTCTACGCTGCACACCAACAGCGCGGTGGGCACGATCAGCCGACTGCTCGACATGGGTGCACCGGGTTACTTGATCGCGGCGTCATTGCAGGCCGTGGTCGCTCAACGCCTGGTGCGGCGCAACTGTACGCATTGCGCCATCACCTATGCGCCTGACGAGCGCGAGCTGGCCTGGCTGGAGCGGGTCCGCCCGTTTGATCCCCTTGCTGAGCCGGATAGCTTCAAACGGGGCGCGGGCTGCGAGCGTTGTGCCAATACCGGTTATCAAGGTCGCATCGGTGTCTATGAATTGCTCGAGATACGCGGTGATCTACTCACTGCGCTGCGCAACGAAGACATCGAGGGCTTCACCGCGGCAGCGCGCTCGGTCCCAGGCTTCCGGCCGCTGCTGCACCATGCGCTCGATCTGGCGCGCTCCGCGCAGACCTCGCTCGGTGAGGCGATGCGGATCAGCGGCGACGTCGAATAGTGAGCGTGGGTCGTTAGGCATGCCGAACTTTGCGTATTCCGCACGTGATCAACAAGGAACCTCGGTTCGTGGCGAGCTCGAGGCCGCCAATGAGGAAGCAGTCGCCCAGCAGTTGTTGCGAAGCGGGATTACGCCACTGCGCATCGCCCAGGCGGAGTCACCCAAGGAGACTGCGGGCGGTCTGAATCTGCGGCTGACCAGGCCCAAGGTCAGCCTGGATGAGATCGTCATGCTCGCCCGTCAGTTGCGTACCCTGACTAAAGCTGGGGTCCCGATCCTGCGCGGGCTGCAGGGGCTTGCCGACACGACCGACAATCCGCTGCTCAGCGAGACGCTGGCAGACATCCACCGCCAGTTGCAGGGTGGCCGCGAATTGCATGCCGCGCTGGCTCGCCACCCGAAGATTTTCTCCGCGCTGTTCGTGGCCTTGGTGCAGGTCGGAGAAAACACTGGGCGGTTGTTCGAGGCGTTCGACCATCTCGCCGATTATCTCGAGGTGGAGAAACGCACCCGCGAGAGCCTGGCGTCGGCCCTGCGCTATCCGCTGGTGGTGCTATTCGCCATCCTGGTGGCGTTGGTCATCATGAACGGCTGGGTGATACCCACGTTTGCCGATGCCTTCGCCCGCTATGATGCCGAGCTACCGCTGATGACCCGCATCTTGGTGACTTCCTCTGAGCTGTTCATCGGCTACTGGCCGGTATTCGCTCTGATCCTGCTGGCAGCGGTGTTCGGTTTTCGCTCCTGGGTGCGCAGCCCGTCCGGCAACCTGGCCTGGTCCGCCTTTTTGTTTCGGGCGCCGCTGGTCGGCGGTATCGTGCGCAAGGCGACCCTGGCACGCTTTGCCCAGTCGATGGCGCTGATGATTCGCTCAGGAGTGCCCTTGGTGCATGCCCTGAGTGTGGTCGCCGGGGTGGTCGACAATGCGTTCGTCGTCGGCAAGGTGCGAGCGATGCGCGATGGCATCGAAAAAGGCGACAGCGTCTCGCGCACTGCCGCGACGACCGGACTTTTCACGCCGCTGGTATTGCAGATGCTGGCGGTCGGCGAAGAGACCGGTGCCCTCGATCAGTTGCTCGAAGAGACCGCCGAACACTATCAGGCCGAGGTCGAATTCGAACTCAAACGGCTGTCCGATGCCATCGAGCCGATCATGATCGTCGTGATTGGTGGCCTGGTGGCAGTGCTCGCGCTGGGGGTCTTCCTGCCCATGTGGGACTTGGCGTCAGCGGCACGCGGAGGGTAGTGACAGGGTCTGCGCGTGCAACGCTGGCGCTGGCTTGGATGGTGGCACCTGGCTGTCAGTCCAAAGCCTGATGAGCACTTCACCTCTATTTTTCCGGGGCTGCTGATCATCCTCGACGATGGCGGGGCTTCGGCCGCTGAGAGCCAATGCCGCGATGTCCGCTTCACCGAGGGAACGGCACCGCCACCATCGCCGACCGGTGGCGAGGATGAGGTCGCCTATGCCCAAAACGAACACTAGGGCGCGATCGTCAAACTGACCGACGAGACCGGGGCGATCACCTGGGATGCCGACCGCATGCCGTTTGGGTGCCTGGCGATTCAGACCGAGGCGGTCGAGCTGCCGCTGCGCTTTCCGGGGCAGTACTTTGATCAGGCGAGTGGGGGTTTTACAACTACTATAGGGATTATGATCCGTCGACGGGCAGGTACATCCAGTCTGATCCGCTAGGTTTAGCTGGCGGTGGTCTTAATCTCTATACTTACGTGGCGAACAATCCGATGAAGTGGATTGATCCACTTGGGTTAGCTCACGTAAATCCGAACGAGGAGTACGGTGGTGGCGGTCTTGGCGGCGGTAGTCGCTCCAATCCCAGCTTAGACTTACCGGGCCGGGCCCAACCAGGTTCGCCGTTCCCACTTTCGTCAGATCTGCTTCTGATACCGGATGAGTTCTATGATCGGCTAAGGGACATCCAGGAGAACCTTGATCTTAACGACCCACACCGCGATCCGGTGTCTGACCCGTCTTCAGGGAAAAACAGTAGCGAACCACTATCATGCAAGTGATCTCGTCAATGCATCATGCCTCAAAACTAGGCTGGTTTGTAATGTTGGTGTCATTAGCTTGGCCGCATTCAGTGGTGTCTTCATCCGACTCCGCACCGTACTCTTCCGGTGATCCGGTTCAGCTTCCAGATGGCTCCTTTTACCGGGGCGGCATTAGGAAAGGCATATTTAATGGCAGTGGTGAATTAGCATGGCCTAACGGCAAGAAATACATTGGGACATTCCAAGATGGTCTCATGCATGGAAAGGGAAGGTTAGTTCATGCCAATGGTGACATATACGAGGGATCATTCGAAAAAGGTATTGAAAGCGGTTCTGGGAGATATACATTTAGAGGGGGCGACATATATATCGGGAGCTTTGAGAATGGACACATCAATGGTTACGGAAAACTGACGACAATTAACGGAGGAGAATATCTTGGAGAGTTCAAGGATGGTTACTATGATGGTACCGGGATTCTGACCTATCCGAATGGCGACATCTATGAAGGGGGATTTTTGAAAGGCAGGCGCCAAGGGAGCGGAAAGCTCACTAAGCCTGGCGTAGGGGTATATGTTGGCCACTTTGCTAGCGGGGGGTTCCATGGGAAAGGCACTTTTACTTTTGAAGACGGCAGTTTATATGAGGGCGGTTGCGCAAACGGGAAATGGAGTGGTCGGGGTGTCCACATGCTAGCCAACGGCGACGTATATACGGGTCACTTTAAGAATGGTGTTTACCATGGATACGGCGTATACAAATACAAAACTGGCGAAAAATATGAAGGCATGTTCGAAAACAATGCTTTTGACGGAGAAGGCCTATTTACGGACGGCAGTGGCAAACGTGTCGCTGGGGATTGGAAAGATGGAGAACTGATGTCAGTAAAATAACAAAGGGGTCACCCATTAGCCGCCTCCGGTCAACAGGGCGAGCGATACTCTGAAGCATTCTCGCCCCCGTAAACAGTCTGCAGATCACCGATCACGCGCCTGGGTTTTCGTTCGGTCGTGCTGTTTCTCAAAGTGAAACGCACCAGTCACCCATCAGGATCTAGGCTCGGCGTTACCGCTGCCAGCCCCACACGGCAGTGC
>JANQRK010000098.1 GCA_028284585.1 Chromatiales bacterium | reverse complement strand
GCCGTCCTTGGAAAGGGCCTGCCATTCCCCGCGGACTGCGCCTTGCCCACAATGCTTGTGCCCTGGCTGAGCGTTACAGAATTATCCGCTTGGCCCACTAGCCGCGCATCCTGGCACCCATTTCCTGCTCGCCGAGTATGAAGGTTGCATGGTCGGTTTCGCGACCTGTTTTTTTTGGGCTATTCGACATCCGCTGCCCAGCCGCTGCTCAATATCCACGACATCGCTGCACTGCCAGAATGGCGTGGCCGATCGATCGCCAAGCACCTTCTCGATGCGATCGACGACCTGGGCCACAAGCTAGGTTGCTGTCGCATTACGCTCGAGGTGCGCGAAGACAATATCACCGCCCAACGTTTGTACCAGCGCAACGGCTTCCACCCCGCGCAGTGCGCCTTGTCCCTGGAGAAATCGCTCTAGGTGGAGTCCGGGACGCGTCGGCACGACACCAAGTTCGCCAATCCGCTGGTATTCGCAACACTGCCTAGCGCACGCTAACCGCCACTACCCCATCTCGGCCGCAGCACCGCGACATGATGTTCGCTCAAGTGCCAATTTGATCGCGAATGGCTTCGACCAGCTCTTCTTCATCCAGTGGCTTGGTGAGTATCTTATCGACCCCACTCGCCGCTATGCGACCACGCTCTTCCGAAATCGCGTGCGCCGTAAGTGCGAAGACAGGGATTGCAGCAAGTTTCTGATCCGCCCGAATGACCCGCGTTGCCTCCATACCGTTCATGCCGGGCAACGAAATGTCCATCAAAACCAAATCCACCGACTGCCGAGCGAGCAGCTCCAAGCCTTCTTCTGCCGTCCATGCTTGCACGACTTCGTAGCCCTCATCTTCGAGAATCCAGACCACCAAGCTCATATTGTCTTGGTTGTCCTCGATGTAGAGCACCTTCTTACTCATGTGACGCTCCTAACCACATCCACATAGCAACTGAGTCCGCGCTAGTTGCTCAACGTCTCACAGACCGCCGATCGCGAACCTGGCGCCCCACCTCACCGTTTACAGATTCTACCGGGCCGACGTACCAGCTGCTTGGCCATCAGCCTTTCACATCGCGCGGCTCGCGTCAGGTATGGTCTTTCCCTGCTTCTGATGCCTTACCTTCCGCAAAGGACCGCGTGCAGCCCAATCCACGATGCATTCCCACCGCGCCAGCGCGCCAGCCACATTTTCCACCTTATGCCAGTTGATTTCTCCAGTCGCAAAAAAAGCTAGGCTGCATGTAACTGTGTCCTGCGACTGACCAATAGCCGCTATTCTGCCTCAAGCGGACTTTTTTTTAAGGTGTACTTTTCTTGATCCAGGGGAATGGTCACTGTGAAAGTAGAGCCCTCATCGACGATAGACTCAACAGTGATTGTGCCATTGTGTCCCGAAATGAATTCCGATGATACAACAAGGCCGAGGCCAGTGCCCCTGACTTTCCTACCGATCGTACTGTCGAGCTGTTGAAACGGTTGGAACAACAAGCTTTGGTCTGCCGGTTTGATGCCAATGCCAGTATCGGTCACTTTAATTGAGGCACAACAAGGGTTAATCGAATCGATATCCAGGCGGACGGAAACGCTCCCTTTGTTAGTGTACTTGATAGCGTTCGAAATCAGATTAGTCATAACTTGCCTAATTTTCGTGAGGTCGGCCTCGATGAAGAGTTGAGGCGGCCCGACATCTTCAATCACTAGTTTCAAACCTTTTCTGGATGCCAATGGCTCCAATGATTTAGCCACTTCTCGGCATACCAATTTTAGGTCAAATCTACTTTTATAATAGGTCATTTTTCCGGCTTCAATCTTCGATAGATCGAGAACACTATCGATGAGTTCCAGCAAATGCTGTCCGTTCCAATTAATTGACCATAGCGCATCGAGATGTCGAGGATTAATATCCTTTTCGGTCTTTTTCAACAAGCGTTTAGTGAACCCCAAAATCGCGTTCATTGGAGTACGGAACTCGTGACTCATTCTCGCCAGAAAAAAACTCTTGGCCAAACTTGCTTGCTCGGCCTTTCGCGCCAAAGACTCTGCCTCCTGACGGGCATTTTCCAGCTTCATTGTTAACTGAATAAGCTCATTTTTTGTCGCTTCAATATCCTTTACGATTCGAATATGGTAAATACAGAATCCCAGCAAAGGCATCGTATAGCCTGCTAGTTTGTAGATGTGGGCAACATCAAAATGCGCATCATACAACTGGCTGGAAAGACTCATAGCTAACTGGCCGCTAAAATCAATAGATATTGCCATAAGTACCCAAATATGCATGTAGTCTGGTTTTCGCCTATAGACTCGGTAGTGGACAATAAAAGCGCAGCCGATGACTATGGCTGAAAAAAAATCAACTGGCCTTGAGATGACTTGATCTGGGTAGATAAAATCAGGGAGAGGTATGGTAAAAGCAAAAGCGGTGAGAGCTACAGTTGTAGCCAGGGTAATGAGTGAAACAACGATAGTTTCTTTTTTGGGATTTGAACTATCTCCCATACGACTGTCGAGGAAAGGGGCCAGAATGAGAATAATCCCGAGTAATAGTCGGCCAGTTACGTAAGTACCAGGAATAAAGCGCCAGAGGTCAGCGCCAGTCTCTGCAAGTCCTACAATGTTATGAGTCACTTCGAATGCGAGTAGTCCATGGACGAAGTCTTCAGATGCGTTAACTATGAAAGCCAATCCAATGAAGAGATAAAGGCGATTGCCTAAAGCATAGAATCTACTGATAATTGCAAACCCTGCGATCAGCCCAATGAGCGACCCGCACATCTCCAGGATGGCATGTATATCAGCATTTCCTACATAGGAGTTGTCGTGAAAAATGGCGACGGGTAGAAAACTGATTACGACCAACGAGGCGCACAAGAACAAAGGCTGCGACCACCATTGCTGGTTGCTCACGAGCAGATCATCTGTTGTTGGCTGAGTCGCGGCCATACTCGGATGTTTCCTCTCTGTCTATTCGCTTATCTTAGCTAACGGCACAGCGAAATACCGATACAGACGTCGATTCATGGACTCAGCATGGTCAGTTTGGAAACTAGATGGTGAATGACGTAAGTGGCTGTTTTTGCTCTGAACTAGAGCGCTTGGAGTAACAATTCCAGAGGCCAAGCAATGCCATCGAGATGAGTGAAGAGTTTCTTTGGCGATAGTGGATTTTCAACACAAGAGAAAAGCCAACTTGTCCCCATAAGTCGAGCTCTTCTAGCCAATGGCTGGGTTTGGGAGATAGGGTGGATCGGGTATATGATCGCGTCTAGCCGGAACAGACTCGTTAATTAAGTAAACACGATTCTCAAAGCCTGTAAAATCAACCCGCATGCGGATAGATGAAAAGCGCTATCAAAGCAATACTAGTTCAATAAAGCGGCTCCTCTGATCATCAAGTAAAACGGGGTATGTTAGCAGTATGAATATTATTGATGCATTCTTGGGTGAACATGGCAGCATCTATGTCATCATGGATCAGTTGAGGAGGCTATTCGCTGCTGATGCGTCGGCTGAGGAATGTCAAGCCACGCTGAAATTATTTTGTGAAGTATTAGAAGATCACGCACGTGTGGAGGAAGAAATTTTCTTTCCCGAACTCGAGCAGTTTCCACAGTTACAGCAGGGGCCATTGCATGTCATGCAGGTCGAACACGAAACCCTCGATGAGGTGATTGCCTTCCTGCGAAACCAAACTGAGGCAGACAAGATCAAGGAGATTTGCAATGAGTTTTTCGAACTCGTCGCTAGTCACTTCACTAAAGAAGAGCAAGCACTTTTCCCCATGTCTCGAAACTTCATATCTGCTGAACGCCTCGATGAACTCGGACGGCAGTGGGCTACCCGGCGCAACGTATGTGTGGAGTGAGGTCTCCGGACCAGGAATTGCAGAGGACTTCGATCAGCGAGCGGCCTAAGCTGCCAGGCGCCTCAATAATGCGGTGGCAGTTCGCCACGACCAGTGTCGCGATCGACTAGCGGCTCGCGCAACTCCTGCAGAGTCTGTGTAAGTCGGGTCAGTTCAGCGCGCAGCTCGCCGATCAACCGTTCCTGACGCACCACCGTCTCGTGCAAGGCCTCTATCGCTAGCTCCTGATGAGCGGAGCGCGCCTGCAGATCTTCAATCGCGTCCTGCATCATCCCACCCAGCGGCGTGCGTTGCGGAATAGTCGGCGCCAGGGTGCGTCCTCCAACCAGTCACGAGGGTGCCAGGAATTTTGCACCGCGCGCACTACACGTTCCGGATGCGGCATCATGATGGTCACCCGACCATCGGCACTGGTCAAACCCGTGATGCCCTCGGGGGAGCCATTCGGGTTCGCCGGATAGCGGGTCGCCACCTGACCATCGTTCTCGACGTATCGCAAAGCGACCTGGGAGCGCAAGGCATCGAGCTGCTCTGGACCGCTGAGCTCGGCCCGTCCTTCGCCGTGCGCAACGGTGACCGGCAGGCGGGATCCGGCCATTCCGTCGAGCAGTACCGATGGCGACTGGGTCACTTCAACCATCACGAAACGTGCCTCGAACTGTTCTGAGCGATTACGCACGAAGTGCGGCCAACATTGTGAACCAGGAATCAGCGATTTCAAATTCGACAACATCTGGCAGCCGTTACAAACACCGAGACTGAAAGTGTCGTCGCGCTCGAAGAAGGCGCTGAACTGGTCTCGGGCACGGGCATCGAACAGAATCGACTTGGCCCAGCCCTCACCCGCCCCGAGCACGTCCCCGAAACTGAATCCCCCGCAGGCCGCGAGGCCCTGAAACCCATCCAACGTAATGCGACCGCTGAGGATGTCAGACGTATGAACGTCGACACACTCGAACCCGGCCTTGTTGAACGCAGCCGCCATCTCGACCTGTCCGTTGACACCCTGCTCGCGAAGGATCGCCACCCGAGGGCGCTCCTGCTCCAGAAAGGGTGCGGCGACATCGTCATTGTGATCGAAGCCGAGTTGCACCGACAGGCCTGGATCCGGCTCGGCGATGCGGCCGAACTCTTCTTCCGCGCACTGCGGATCGTCGCGCAGGGCCTGCATCCGTCGCGTTGTCTCCGACCAAGCCTGTTGTAAGCACACGCGATCCGCCGTAAAGATCGGGCGCTCGGCGTGGCGTAGCCGGATCACATCGTCATCGCTCAGGGTACCGATCAGCTGGCAACAATCTCCTAGACCGGAATGTTCCAGTGCGTTCAAAACATCATCGCTGTCACTGTGGCGCACCTGTAGCACGGCCCCCAGCTCTTCATTGAACAGCACCGCGAGGTCATCCGCTGCCAGGCCGGAGAGATCGATGTCCAATCCGCAGCGCCCGGCGAAGGCCATCTCGCACAGCGTGGTGAACAAGCCACCGTCTGAACGATCGTGATACGCGAGTATCAAACCGTCACGATTGAGTTCCCCAACACTATCGAACATCGCCTTGAGTATATCGGGATCGTCCAAGTCGGGCACGCCATCGCCGAGTTGTCGATAGACCTGGGCCAGGGCCGATCCGCCTAGGCGGTTGCGGCCACGTCCGAGATCGATCAACACCAAATCGGTATCCCCGCATTGGGTACGCACCTGCGGAGTCAGAGTGCGACGCACGTCAGGAACCGGAGCAAACGCAGAGACGATCAACGACAGCGGCGCCGTCATTTCACGCGACTGGCCAGCCTGCTGCCATACGGTCTTCATCGACGTCGAATCCTTGCCCACCGGGATGGCTATTCCCAGCGCTGGACAAAGCTCCATGGCTACCGCTTGCACCGCATCGTATAGGCGTGCCCCCTCGCCGGGGTGATCGGCCGCGGCCATCCAGTTGGCCGATAGCTTGACGTCGCCAAGGCGCCCAATGGCGACCGCGGCGAGATTGGTCAGGGCCTCACCAACCGCCATCCGTGCCGACGCAGCGGCGTCGACCAAGGCCAGCGGCGCGCGCTCACCGATACTCATCGCCTCACCGGCATACCCATCGTAATCTGCTAGGGTCACGGCGACATCGGCCACCGGTACCTGCCAGGGACCGACCATTTGATCGCGCGCAACTAGGCCAGTGACGCTGCGGTCACCGATACTGACCAGGAAGGTTTTGTTAGCGACCGTTGGTAGTCGCAAGACGCGCTGCGCCGCCTCTTCGACTCCGACATCGGTCAAGCACAGCGGCTGCAGTGCCGGTCGCCGGCGTTCGACATCGCGCGACAGACGCGGCGGTTTGCCGAACAGCAGAGACAAGGGCATATCGATCGGATCGATCTGAAAATGGCCGTCCCCGAGGCGCAGCCGTTGGTCGTCAGTCGCCTCTCCAACCACTGCATAAGGACAGCGCTCGCGCCGGCAGATGGCCTCGAAATCGCTGAGCCGCTGGGGGTGCACAGCCAGCACATAGCGTTCCTGGGCCTCGTTGGACCAGATCTCCATCGGCGACATACCGGGATCGGCATTGGGGATGGTACGCAGCTCGAAACGACCACCTCGCCCCGCGTCATGCACCAGCTCCGGCAAGGCATTGGAGAGCCCTCCGGCGCCGACATCGTGGATGAACAATACGGGATTGTCCGATCCGCGTTGCCAACAACGATCGATCACTTCCTGGCAACGCCGCTGCATCTCCGGGTTGGCGCGTTGCACCGAGGCGAAATCCAAGTCCTCGGCAGAGGTACCGGACGCCATCGATGACGCCGCCCCGCCACCCAGGCCAATCAGCATCGCCGGACCGCCGAGCACGACCAATGGCGTCGCAGGCGGGAAAGGCCCCTTCTCGACATGCTCGGTGCGGATATTGCCCAGCCCGCCGGCCAGCATGATCGGCTTGTGGTAACCCCGCAGTTCCTGGCCATTCGGGCCCGGCACCTGCTCTTCGAAGGTGCGAAAGTAACCCAGCAGATTCGGCCGACCGAACTCGTTATTGAAGGCCGCCCCACCGATCGGGCCATCCAGCATGATGTCGAGTGCGCTGACGATTCTATCTGGCCGACCAAAATCACACTCCCAGGGCTGTTCGGCGCCGGGGATACGCAAGTTGGACACCGAAAAACCGCACAGCCCGGCCTTCGGCCTGCCCCCCAGGCCAGTCGCCCCTTCATCGCGGATCTCGCCTCCCACGCCGGTCGCGGCACCTGGATCCGGGGCAATCGCGGTCGGATGGTTGTGGGTCTCGACCTTAATCATGATCTGGATCGGCTCAGCGTGCCGCCCATAGACACCACCGCTGGGTTCCGGATAGAAACGATAACCGTCGGTGCCGCGGATCACCGCGGCATTGTCCTGATAGGCCGACAGCACGTCACGTGGCGATTGCTGGGTGGTATTACGGATCATCTCGAACAAGGTGTTCGGCTGCGCTGTGCCGTCGATAATCCAGTTGGCGTTGAAGATCTTGTGCCGGCAATGCTCCGAATTAGCCTGGGCAAACATCATCAACTCAACATCGCTGGGATCGCGGCCGATGGCCCTGAAGCTCTCCAGTAGATAGTCGACCTCGTCGTTTGACAACGCCAGTCCCAACGCACCATTGGCATCCAGCAGCGCCGCGCGCCCGCCTGCTAGCACCGCAATGCTGGTCATGGGCCTGGGCTGGGTGTGCTGAAATAGAGCCTCCGCAGCAGCTAGATCACCAACCACGATCTGCGTCATACGATCGTGCAAGCAGGCACTGACCGTCGCCAGGCGAGCGGCATCCAACGCCGCACCATCCAGCCAATAGGCGATACCGCGCTCGATGCGCCGCACCTTGCTCAAGCCGCAATTGCGGGCAATCTCAGTTGCCTTGCTCGACCAGGGCGACAGGGTTCCAGGCCGAGGGATAGCCAGAAACAGACTTCCCACCTCCGTGACGGCGGCATGTGCCGGCCCATAGGTCAACAGGCGTTCGAGTACCTGACGCTCCCCCGCATCCAGTTCAGCGTCGAGCTCGATAAAGTGCATAAACGCGGCACTCAAGCGAACTGCATCACCGCAGTCCGCTGTGAGACGCTGACGCAACTTGGCCAAGCGGAAATCAGAAAGTGCGGGCGCGCCGTGCAATGTCAGCATCGTGACCCCGAGATGTGGACGCTGTCGTAGAGACATCCGATGATATCAAGTGCGCGCCAAGGTCGTCAGGGCGTGATGGCAAGCCAATCGCTGGTTTCGTCCTGGATCAGCAGGCGCAAGCGGCCCAGTAGCTTACTCGAGACCTGTGCCAGCGCCCGGCGGGCCAACTCTGGCGAGTTGTTTTGCTCGCTGAGGTGTCCCGCGACCAAATGGCGCAGCCGATGGTGATCTATGCGGCGCAGAAAATCGGCCGCCTGCGCATTGTTCAGATGACCATAGCGACCACCCACCCGGGCTTGAAGACTCGGCGGATAGGGTCCATCGCGCAGCATCTCGAGGTCATGATTGCATTCCAGCAGCAGGGCATCCACGCCATCGAAAGACTCGACGACCCGCTGAGTAATACTCCCCAGGTCAGTGAGGATCCCGAGCCGAACACCACCATGGTCGAATATGAATTGCGTCGGCTCACGCGCATCGTGCGGCACCGGGACTGGTGTGACATGCAGCTCGCCCAGATCGAAGCCACCGCCATGCCCAGCAAACAGCCGGAGGTCGGTGATAGCGCCGAAGTCGGCCGCCCGCCAGGTCCCGTGGCTCATCCAAACTGGCAGGCCCAGGCGCCGCGCAACGGTGCCTACGCCACGCATATGGTCGCCGTGCTCATGGGTGACCAAGATCCCGGTGAGCCGGGCCGGATCGAACGCCAACCGCTCGCAGCGGCAGATAAACTCGCGCGCGGCGAACCCACAATCCAGCAGCACGCAGGTGCTACCAGCCTCGACGAGGGTTGCGTTGCCGCGGCTGCCGCTACCTAGCGAGGCAAAGCGAAATCCCATAGGGCCGCTAGCGGATCTGCTCTTGCAGCAACGTGAGGATACGCACCGCAGTCGGCGATTGCTCCGCACCGCCCTGCTCGTTGGCCACCATCACCAGAGTTCCGCCATCGCGCGCTCCAACCCGAACCTGATAGCGATTCGCGCCGTCTACATCGGTATCGTCGGACCAGAACTTCAGGCGCGCCAACAAACCCTTATCTGCACCTTCTTTGGAAGGATCCTTATAGCGCACATAGTAGGTGCCTTGTGAGCGGTCGCGATCCTCTACCGCGAAGCCCACCCGGTCGAGAGCCAACCCGACCAAGCGCCAAGAGCGGTCGAAACCGTCGTCGATCAACAGTTGGGTGCCATCGGCGGTATTCAGTAATTGCGAACGCGGTTCGGTGGAACGGCGCCCACCAGCGGCCAATTGGGCACGCGCGCGATCGTCGGCCGCGCCGAGGTACACCATCAGTCGACGCAGCATCTCGACTTCGAGCTCTGGATCGCGCTCGCGCGGCACCCATATCGTACTCTCGACGTCTCCCACGCTGGCCTCTACCACCTGCTCTTGCATTCCCGAATGGGTCAGGTAGATCTCGGTGCCATCGTCGGGCGTGCGCTCGAAACGCAGCCGGTACTGGTCACGGGTGCCGACTTCATACAGACCATCGAGCACACGCCGGATCGTATCGGTGACGAAATCGCGCGCAATCTCGGCCCGATTTTCCAACCAGGAGGTCCGCATGATGCCGACCGTCGGGTCCTGTTCTAGCATGAGGATTCCGTTTTCTTGCCAATAGTCGACTACCCGTTGCCAGGTCTCCTCGACCGGGGCATCGACCACCAACCAGCGCGCGTCCCCGTCTCGACGCACGGCGACATTGCGGATGTCCGGCAGCACGGCGCCATCGGCAACCCGACGCGCGCCCTGATCCACGCCGCGTGCCCGGCGATCGGTGAGATATTCGGTGTAACTGGTTGAAGCATCGCCGAAATTGTCGGGCACACTCATGCGATCGTTGATCCGATCGGAGGTCAAATCCGGCGGTATTTCGAGATTGCGCTCGGCCTGTCGTTCACGCTTGTACTCGACACTCTTGTCCGGTATCACGCTATTCGATCCCGAGCCACCACAGGCGGCCAGTAGCAGCGCCATGCAGCCCAACAGGGGGTATCGCAACATCGCGTTCATCATGCCTAATATCCTACGGAACTGCGCAACGGCCAATTGTACATAAGGGATCACATTACACCGGCCGAATGCATCGCCTTGCGGAGCCGGTCGTGAAAGCTATTCGAGAGGCCGGTCAGCGGTAGGCGAATACCCTGCCCGATCAAGCCCATCTCGGCCACGGCCCATTTGACTGGGATCGGATTGGATTCGACGAACAGATCATGGTGCAACGCCGCCAGGCGGGCGTCGATCTCGCCCGCACCGGTCGCATCGCCGGCCAAGGCGGCGGCACACATCGCGTGCATCGCCGCCGGCGCGACGTTAGCGGTCACTGAGATATCGCCATCCGCACCGCACAGTATCGCTTCGCGGGCCGTGGCGTCGTCGCCGCTGTAGATGGCGAATTCGGGGGAGGTCAGGGCACGCAATTTCGGGATGCGCTCCAGATCGCCGGTCGCCTCCTTGACACCGATGATGTTGTCGACCGCAGACAGCCTGGCGATGGTTTCGGGAAGCATATCGACAGCGGTGCGGCCAGGCACGTTGTACAGAATCTGCGGGATGTCGACCGCCTCGGCCACCGCCTTGTGGTGCAAATACAAGCCCTCTTGGGTCGGCTTGTTATAGTACGGGGTCACCAGCAGGCAGGCATCTGCGCCCACCGCGTGGGCGCAGCGTGTTAGCGCGATCGCCTCGGTAGTGGAGTTGGCGCCTGTACCGGCAATCACAGGTATCCTGCCGGCCGCCTGATCGACCATTAATTCGATCGCGTCACAGTGCTCACGCTCGTCCAGCGTCGCAGATTCCCCAGTGGTGCCAACCGCAACAATCGCATCGGTTCCCTGATCCACGTGCCAATCGACCAGGCGCCTGAACGCAGAACTGTCGACGCGGCCATCCGAGTGCATAGGGGTAACGATGGCCACCAGACTGCCCTGGATCATCGCTTGGCTCCACTGGAGATCAAGCTGGGGATTCTATCCCGGCGCCTGTGCCGGTGCCAGGGACCATGCCTCTGCAACCGTCCGCAGTGGTCACGGACCGCACGAACCAAGACACGGGGCCGATGCAGCAGTAGACTTGCCCCAGTATCTCCGCATCTTTCGGCCACCACCGCCATGCCAGCGAAAAACAGCCATCTCGTCATTTCAGCCTTGGGCAAAGACCGGTCAGGTATCGTAGACCAACTCTCCAAGGCCGTGTACGAACTCGACTGCAATATCACCGACAGTCGAATGACCGTCCTGGGCGGCGAGTTCGCGGTCCTGCTGCTAGTCGAAGGCCCCTGGAATCAGCTCGCCAAGCTGGAAGATCAGGTGCAGGAGCTACAAGAGAAACTGACGCTGACCATTACCACCAAACGCACCGAGGAGCGCGACGCCAATGCCAACCTGTTGCCCTACGGGGTCGACGTGGTGTCGCTTGACCACCCGGGCATCGTCTACAGTCTGGCCAATTTCTTCTCCGAGAAGAACATCAACATCGAGGAGATGACCACCAGCTCCTATGCCGCGGCACATACAGGTACACCCATGTTTTCGGTACGCATGAGCATAGGTATCCCGGCCAATATCCACATCGCAGCACTGCGCGACGAGTTCATGGATTTCTGCGACAACATGAACATCGATGCCGTCCTCGAACCCATCAAGGGCTGACCAGCCCGAGAGGTGAGTGCAATCATGGCCAAGACCAAACTAGGTAAAAAGGTACCCATTGTCGAGCTGGTGTTGACGGGTGAGCGCACTGCAAACCTCGCCGACTACCGGGGCAGGCCACTCGTGCTGTATTTCTATCCGAAGGCGAGCACCCCAGGCTGTACCCAGGAAGGACTGGATTTCAGCGCCGCAATTGCCAAATTTCGGCGCCAATCCTGTGCCATCCTCGGTGCCTCGCGCGACAGCCTCAAGGCACAGGAGAACTTCAAAGCGAAGCAGGGCTTTCCATTCGACCTGGTGGCCGACCCAGACGAAGTACTGTGCGAGACCTTCGATGTCATCAAGCTAAAGAACATGTACGGGAAACAGGTGCGTGGCATCGAGCGCAGCACCTTCCTCATAGATCCAGACGGGGTATTGCGCGAGGAGTGGCGCGGCGTGAAGGTGAAGGGGCACGTCGAACAAGTGCTCGACGCGGTCAAGGCCCTGAACAAATAACATTCAACCAGCGACCCCGCCAAACAGCCCCATGGGCATCAGATCGCGCAGCGACAAAAAGCTCTTTGTTCTCGACACCAATGTGTTGATGCATGACCCCGCCGCACTGTTTCGGTTTGCGGAGCATGACATCTTCATCCCCATGGTGGTCCTAGAGGAGCTGGACCGTGCCAAAAAAGGCACTTCTGAGGTGGCACGCAACTCCCGGCAGGTCAGCCGCTTCCTCGATGAGCTGATGAGCTCGGCCTCAAAGCAGGATATCGACTCCGGCCTGCCTCTGCCGCGCACGCAGCGCGACTCCGGTGGTCCGGACTCCAACTGTGGACACCTGTTCTTCCAGACCCAGCTACAGCCGGCGGAGTTACCGCACACCCTGCCCGGCAACACCCCGGACAACAACATCCTGGGCACGGTACTAGCACTCTCGGAGATGGCGTCGCAGCGGCATGTCTCTTTGGTCTCGAAGGACATCAACCTGCGTATCAAGGCCACAGTCATCGGTTTACATACCGAGGATTATCACAACGACCAGACCCTCGATGACGTCAACCTGCTATACAGCGGCGAGCTAGGACTGAACGGCGACTTCTGGGAAACCCACAGTAAGGAGATGGAGTCCTGGCAAGAGGAAGGCCGGACATACTATCGCATCGTCGGACCGGGAACCGCCGACTGGTATGTGAATCAGTGCCTCTACATCGAGGGCGACCAGCCCTTCGAGGCCGTTGTGAGAAAAAAAGATGGCAACGATGCAATTATCGAGATCGTGCAGGACTACCGCTCAAGCAAGCATGCGGTTTGGGGCATCAGCGCCCGCAATCGCGAACAGAACTTCGCGCTCAACCTGCTGACCGACCCCACGATAGATTTCGTCTCCCTGCTCGGCACCGCCGGCACCGGCAAGACACTGCTGGCGCTGGCCGCCGGCCTCGCTCAGGTGCTGGACCAAAACCGCTTCCGCGAGATCATCATGACCCGGATCACAGTGCCCGTGGGCGAGGACATCGGTTTTCTACCCGGTACCGAAGAGGAAAAAATGACGCCCTGGATGGGGGCACTAATGGACAATCTCGAGGTGTTGACCCAAACCGATGGTGGTACATGGGGCCGCGCCGCCACCGATGACCTGCTGCGCTCGAGGATCAGGATTCACTCGCTGAACTTCATGCGTGGACGCACCTTCCTCAACAAATACATCATCCTGGATGAGGCGCAAAACCTAACGCCCAAACAGATGAAGACCCTGATAACCAGGGCCGGACCAGAGACCAAGATCGTCTGCCTCGGTAATATCGCGCAAATCGATACGCCCTACCTGACAGAGACCACATCCGGCCTCACCTATGTTGTCGACCGCTTCAAGCACTGGCCGCACGGTGGCCACATCACTTTGCTGCGCGGTGAGCGCTCACGGCTAGCGGAATTCGCCTCAGAGACGCTCTGAAGGGGATCTCGAAAAATGCCTTCCATGGCATTTTTCTCGACGGAAAGGCCAAAACGCGGTTTTCGCCTTTCCTTCATTTTCAATCACTTGTCGTGATCGAAAATGGCAGCACATCCCTGTGCGGCTCGGGCACCTCAATTTCTAGAGGCGCCCGAAAGATCG
>JANQRK010000091.1 GCA_028284585.1 Chromatiales bacterium | reverse complement strand
AGGCCGAGCGGGACGGCCTGCAATACATCTTCGACAACAAGGGCAAGAACTACTACACCACCGAGGAGCTCGGCGGCCAGAAGTACTTCACGGCTGTCTACCCGGACAAGGCCGTTGCGCCGGTGTGCGTCGAGTGCCACAACAAGCATCCTGATACACCCAAGGACGATTTCAAGCTCGGTGATGTCATGGGTGGCGTCGTGATCCGTATCCCGGTCGAAGGCTGACGGTGGGCACGCTGGTGTCACCGCGTTACTGTGCAGGCGCTATGTTGTTGGCGGCTTCGATGGCCGCTGCGGCTGACACCGGCGTGCATTTTCCCGAGTTTGAAGATCCGCAATTGCGTGCTGGCCGTGCAATCTGGATGGAGACCTGCAGGGGTTGTCATGGCGACGGCACAGCCGACGCACCACGTCCCCATCACTACATCGAATGGGAGCAGCGTATCAAGCAACCGCGCGACGTGCTGTACTCGCACGCCATCGAGGGATTTTTCGGGCCCGACTACGCCATGATGCCACCACGCGGCGGCAACTCGGCGCTAAGCGACTCGCAAGTCAAACAGGCAGTGGATTACATGCTGCGACTGGTGGATCACTTTCGTGATTCGCCCCCGCCCTAAACCAGAGAGGTCTCACAACCGGCAAACGGTTGGCGAGGTCAACGATAGGCTAGGAACAGGCCTGGATGCTTCATCCCAACATTGCCATTGACCCGAACGAGCCCTGGCGAGGCCCGGCGAGCAAGCCCGACAGGAGTATGCCGACAGATCCGCGGTTGGTTGTTGATCTCGGCAGGCAGTCAACCCGGCCCCGTTGCACCGGGCCGGTAGTCGACCGGCGCGATGGCGTATTTCTTCAGCCGCGAAGCCATCGTCGTGGGCTTCATCTCCAGCAGTTGCGCGGCCCCGCCTTCACCAAAAACCTTGCCGCCGCTGGCGCGCAACGCGGCCTTGAGATTCTCACGGTCGATCGCTTTTATCTCGCGGTCGCTCAAGAGGCCTTTGCGGGGTTGTTGGACCAGCTGGGTTTCAGTGCTCGTAGGTGCGACGAGCAGGGCTTCGAAACGGATGGTCTCGCTGCGTGCCAGAATGACCTGGCGTTCGATCACGTTTTCCAGTTCACGCACATTGCCCGGCCAGTGGTAAGCCATCAGTTTGTCCATTTCGCTCAACGGGATCTTAAGGCCTGTCTTGCGCGCGCGTACGGACACCCGTTCGAGCAGGTGCTGGGTTAGCATTGGGATGTCTTCTTTACGCTCGCGCAGCGGTACCGACTCGATCGGGAAGACGTTGAGGCGGAAGTAGAGGTCCTCGCGGAACTGCCCCTCGGCCACCTGAACCTTGAGGTCTCGGTTGGTGGCCGCGACGATGCGGACATCCACGTCGCGGGTACGTGCCTCGCCGACACGCTCGAACTGTTGTTCCTGGAGCACGCGCAGCAGCTTGCTCTGCAGGTGCAGCGGAATCTCGCCCACCTCGTCAAGGAACAGGGTGCCGCCGTCCGCGAGCTCGAAGCGGCCGGGCCGGTCTGCGGTTGCGCCGGTAAACGCGCCTTTGGCGTGACCGAAGAATTCGCTTTCGAACAGGTCTTCAGGGATGGCCGCGCAATTGACGCGAATCAGCGAGCGCGCGGAACGATCGCTGGTGTCGTGAATGGCGCGAGCGATCAGCTCCTTGCCGGTGCCCGATTCGCCGCTGATCAACACAGTGGTCTCGGTGGGGGCGACCAAGTGGATTTTCTGAATGATGCTCTGTACCGCCAGGCTCTTGCCAATGATCTGGTGGTGGTTGAACTCTGAGCTGATCTCCTCCTGGAGGTAAGCGTTTTCCAGCTCCAGTCGGTTCTTGAGCTGTTCAACTTCGGCCAGCGCGGCGGCAAGCTTTCGGTGGTCTGATTTCTTTTGGGAGACATCGCGGAACACCACGACAGTGCCCACAATGGCGCCGTCTTCCTGTACGGGTGTGCTCGTGTACTCGACCTCAATGGGTTTGCCTGACTTGGTCCAGAACACCTCGTCGTCGACCTGCTGGACCGTGCCATCGCGGAAGGCCGCAAAGATGGGGCATTCCTGGATGTGATAGTGCTCGCCATTGGCGTGGGTGTGATGCACGAGGGTGTGCATGTTCCGCCCGGCCAACTCCTCGGCCCGATAGCCGAGAATGCGCTCAGCGGCCGGATTGACGAACGTGGTCAGGCCGTTCGCGTCGACGCCGTATATGCCTTCACCCGCAGCTTCCAACAACAGCTGATTCTTCCGCTCGAACTCCTGAAAGACGCGTGCCATCCGTTGCCAGTGGTTCAGGCCGGACAGGTGATGACGACGTGCATCGGCACGGCTGCGCTGTGCATCGATGTCGGTCGCCTTCTGCACGCTCAGGTAGAGCGCCTGGCTGGCATCGGCGGTTTCGCTCCGCCCGGTCACTTCAACCTGCTCTGCGCTGTCACCCACCTGCATCACCAGTTGATCGGACCAGCCGCGCCCCCGGTCCAGCAGTTCCTGGGTGAAGCTGATCAGGCCCGCAAAACTCGGCGCGAACAATGCGCTGGGCCGAGTACGCAGCAGCGCGTCGCGGTCAAGACGGGCCAGCAACGCGGCTTCATGGTTCGTGGCCAAAAACCGGTCTTCCGCGGGCTCGATGACGAACTGAGCGGTGGCGGCCTGTTCAAAGTGCGGCTGGATCGACATGGCTGATGCGGTTTGACGGGTTGTTTACAACGGTCATCCAAGAATCAAGCCAGATTACGAAAAACCGTAGCTGAAGCCACGAACTCTCGTGAATCACGAAAAATCGTCGTCGGTGGTTTGCCAAGGTTCATCGTATTTAATTATTCTAAATCAGATTGTTACGTGGCTTATCGTGGTTTGGCACCGCTCTTGCCAATCTTTCCATTGAGTCCGCTAACCCGTCCGTAACCCCGGGACGACCCGGCAAATTCGGCTGGCATCGCGATCAAGTCCTGCACCACGCGCTGGCACTGATACCAGCGCTGCACCAATTTAAGGAGTTCGCATGAGCACCAAGAGTCTGGGCAACCCGTTCGACGCCGAAATCCGCTTGACGCACAACAGCGCGTGCCGTTGCGAGACTTGTACCGCGGAACGGAACAATCCACAGGGACTGAGCGACAAGCAGCGCGCCCAGGTCTGGGAACGCGAGGCAGAACACAGCGAGCATGCGCATCATCACCATGCCCATGCATCTACCTCCGATACCTTCGACACCAGCGACGACATGATGGATCGGGTGGTCGAGAGCGCGATCGTGCGAGGCGTTTTCGGTCACCATGACGCGAGCCGTCGCGACTTTCTCAGGCTCGTCGGTGGCGGCACCTTGGCCGCGGCCCTGGGCTCGATGATTCCGATGGACAAGGTCAAGGCCGCGGTGAAGGACTCGATCGGCCCGCTGGAGAAAACCAAGCTCAAAGTGGGTTTCGTGCCAATCACCTGCGCCACCCCCATCATCATGGCGCAACCCATGGGTTTTTACGCCAAATACGGTCTGGACGTGGATGTCATCAAAACCGCGGGTTGGGCCGTGGCGCGCGATAAATCCCTCAACGGCGAGTACGAGGCCTCGCACATGCTCACGCCCATGCCGCTGGCGATGACGATGGGCGCGGGTTCCACGGCCACGCCGTACATCATGCCCGCGGTGGAGAACATCAACGGCCAGGCCATCGTGCTGCACAACCAACACAAGGACAAACGCGACCCGAAGCAGTGGAAAGGCTTCAAGTTCGGCGTGCCATTCGACTATTCGATGCACAACTTCCTGCTGCGCTACTACGTCGCGGAACACGGCATCGACCCGGATCAAGACATCCAGATTCGTGTGGTACCACCACCGGAGATGGTTGCCAACCTGCGTGCAGGCAACCTGGACGGCTATCTTTCGCCCGATCCGTTCAACCAACGCGCGGTGTACGAGAAGGTCGGGTTCATTCACATCCTGACCAAGGACATCTGGGAAGGTCACCCCTGCTGCGCGTTCGCCTGCAGCCAGAAGTTCGCCACCGAGTTGCCGAACACCTATGCGGCGTTGTTCAAGTCCATCGTGGACGCGACGCATTTTTCCGCCAAGGCCGAGAATCGTGCCGAGATCGCCAAGGCCATCTCACCCAAGAACTATCTCAATCAGCCGGAGATCGTTGTCAGGCAGGTGCTCACCGGCCGTTATGTCGATGGCCTGGAGAAAAAGATCCACGACGTATCGGACCGGATCGACTTCGATCCCTTCCCATGGCATTCGATGGCCGTGTGGATTCTCACGCAGATGAAACGCTGGGGCTATGTGGAGGGCGACATCGATTACAAAGGCATCGCTGAACAAGTCTACGTGGCTGCCGAGACGGGCAAGGTCATGAAGGAGCTGGGTTACGAGCCGCCCGCCAAAACCTACGAGAAGTACACCATCATGGGTAAGGAGTTCGACTACAACAAGCCCGAGGAATATATCAACAGCTTTGCGATCAAGCGGGTCTGAAGATGCTGCCGTTGCAGGTCCGATCCGCTCTGCTGTCACTGGTTATCCTGGTATTGGCGCTGGGCGTCTGGGAGGCGCTCAACCAGCCACCGGAAGCCAGTGAGGGGCTGTCGGAGTTCGAACTGCTAATGGGGGGCGCGGATCAGGAGGCCCGCGTCCCACCGCCTTCGGACGTGTTGTCACACGCCTGGGCCGAACTGAGCAATCCCTTCTACGACGCCGGGCCCAACGACAAGGGCATCGGTATTCAGCTCGCCTACTCGCTATACCGCGTGCTGACGGGCTTTTTCGCCGCGGCTCTGGTGGCGATACCGCTGGGATTCCTGGTGGGGATGTCGCCGCTGATGTACCGGGCACTCAATCCGTTCATTCAGGTGTTGCGGCCCATTTCGCCGCTCGCTTGGATGCCGCTGGCGTTGTTCGTCATCAAGGACTCGGAGCAGTCGGCGATCTTCGTGATCTTCATCTGCTCGATCTGGCCGATGCTCATCAACACCGCTTTCGGCGTTGCCGGCGTTCGGCGGGACTGGGTGCGCGTCGCCCAGACGCACGAGCTCGGCGCCTTGAAGACCGCCTACAAGGTCATATTGCCTGCCGCCGCGCCCACGATCGTCACCGGTATGCGCATCTCCATCGGTATCGCCTGGCTGGTGATCGTGGCCGCCGAAATGCTCGTGGGAGGCACCGGCATCGGTTACTACGTGTGGAACGAGTGGAACAATCTCGACCTCAACAGCGTGATATTCTCCATCCTAATGATCGGCATCGTCGGCATGGTCCTCGACCTGATCCTGGGCCGGGTCGAACGCCTCGTTCAATACCAGGAGTAGGCATGTCGAAACACTTTCTCAGCGTAGAAGGACTGAAGCGTGAATTCCCCGCCAAAGACGGACCCACGGTGGTATTCGACAATGTCAACTTCGGCATCGAAAAGGGCGAGTTCGTTTGCATCATCGGCCACTCCGGGTGTGGGAAATCCACGATTCTGAATGTCCTCGCCGGGCTAGATCAGCCCACCGACGGCTGCGTCATCATGGACGGCAAGGAAGTCTCGGGCCCCAGCCTGGATCGCGGTGTGGTCTTCCAGAACTACAGCCTGCTCCCCTGGCTGACAGCCCTGCAGAACGTCAGCTTTGGCGTCGGCGCTCGCTGGCCGTCGTGGAACAAGGAAAGGGTTCGCGAACACAGTGCCCGGTTCCTCGACATGGTTGGTCTCGGCAAAGCGCAGGACAAGAAACCGGCGGCTCTGTCCGGCGGTATGCGCCAGCGCGTCAGCATCGCCCGCGCGTTCGCCACGAGCCCCAAGCTGCTGTTGCTCGACGAGCCGTTCGGTGCCCTGGATGCACTGACCCGGGGCGTCATTCAAGATGAACTGATCAAGATCTGGGATGAGACCCATCAGACAGTTTTCATGATCACCCACGATGTGGACGAGGCGACCCTGTTGTCCGATCGTATCTTGCTCATGACCAATGGGCCCAACGCCAAGGTGGCCGAATCCGTGGCCATCAACATCGAGAGGCCGCGCAATCGCGCCAACATCATCGAGCACCCGGCCTATTACAAGATTCGAAACCACCTGGTGAATTTCCTGGTGAACCGTTCCGGCGAACTACGCGACGCGTCGGGCGAGCAAGGGCGCTATCCCGTCAGCGTCGATCCGTCTGCCGACCACGAAAGCGAGGCTGAGCCGACTGGCCGTGAAGAGCCCGCACCCGTACTGAAACGTCAACTCACGTAGACCCTGATCGCTATCCCGACGGCGGGCTAGACCCCATCCTTACTATCCACTCATGAGGCGCGTTCCAATGGACAAAATGCAAATGACGGAAACCATCATCGCCACCAAGCTGGCCAAAGGTCTGAGCTGGGAAGGCATTGCCAAGGCGCTGGGCATGTCACCCGTCTGGTTGACATCCGCGTGCCTGGGTATGAACAGCGCCCCGCCCGACAAGGCCAAGGCGATCGCCGACTACCTGGAACTCGAAAGCGAAGTCGCGGATGCGCTCGCGGCTTTCCCAACCAAGGTCTGGGATCAGACGGTGCCCACCGATCCACTGATCTACCGCTTCTATGAAATCGTCGGAGTCTATGGGCCGACTCTGAAGGAAGTGATCCAGGAGAAATTCGGTGATGGCATCATGAGCGCGATCGATTTCGGCATGGAAGTCGAGAAAATCCAGGATCCCAAGGGGGATCGCGTCCTGCTTACGATGAATGGCAAGTTCCTGCCGTACAAGAGCTGGTAGTTCGCGCGTCCATGGACCAAGCACGTCCCCCGCTGCCGCCCTTCAGCCTGGAGGACGCTATTCTCAAGGTGCGGAAGGCCGAAGATGCCTGGAACCGACGTGATCCGGTGGCTGTTTCCCTGGCGTATTCGCCCGATTCACGCTGGCGCAACCGGAACGAGTTCCTGCACGGGCGCGAGCAAATCGTCGAGTTCCTCATCCGGAAGTGGCAGAAAGAACTGGACTACCGGTTGATCAAGGAGATCTGGGCACACGGCGACAATCGCATCGCGGTGCGTTTCGCGTATGAATGGCGCGACGATAGCGCCAACTGGTATCGCGCCTATGGTAACGAGAACTGGGAGTTCGATGAGAACGGCTTGATGCGCGCCCGGTACGCAAGCATCAATGACCTACGCATCGACGAATCGGAACGCAAATACCATTGGCCCCAGGGCCCACGTCCGACAGATCATCCCGGCCTGACGGAATTGGGGCTTTAGGCCTTGATGCATTCTCGTTCGCCGTCAACGGGCCGAAACGCATGCAGGCGCGATCCACTATGAGTTGTCACGGGCTCGAATTCTCGACCGACGCGCTGGCCGACCGGCGCCTGATCGACAACAACTTCCGCGGCGAGCCGTCGGTGCATGTCGAAACCATGGATCTCGCCGCGGCCGAGAAAAAACGCCGAGACGAGGAGTCCGCCGACGATACCGGCGGCATGTTCGGATTCTGAATTTATCAACGCGTTTCAACGCAAACGGGAGGTAGTCGAGATGTTCAGCAAGAAATACGTAGCAGCAGGATTGGTTGTATCTCTGGGTCTGGGAACCGGCATGCAGTCCATTGCCGCCTCGGACGGTAGCGACCAGATGGTATCGGTAAAGGCGATGGCCGATGCAATGTTCATCG
>JANQRK010000084.1 GCA_028284585.1 Chromatiales bacterium | reverse complement strand
CTGAATGCCGTTGCATAGGCCAGCAAGGGCGCCTGGTCGGTCAGCAGGTTCATCAAATCGACCAACCCGGCCCCAATCAGATTGGCCAGCGCGCGGCCGCGCTGGAAGCCGGGTCCCCACACGCCGAGTAACAGCCCGGCACTGCGGGCGTTGGTCAGTTCCATCGCCTGGGCCAAAAGGCTCGCGGCAGCCAGACCGCTGCTCAGGCCGAGGGCGACCACAGTGAGCTGCAGTAGCAGCGGGCTTTGGACGACACCGGCAAGTACCACGAGTGCGAACCACGGCAATAGTAGCGCGATCCCCAATCGATAAAGCCTTGCCAGTCCCAGCCAGCGGATCAACAACAGCCCCGAGAGCAGGATCGAGGCGAGGGTGCCGAGCCCCCAGAACATGGTCAGCTGGGTCGTGGCGGCAACGTCCATGTCGAGCACCAGCCCGGCATAGGGCTCCATGAGCACGTCTTGCATCTGGGTACCCAGCACGGTCAGTGTGATGACGGCGAAGAACAGCCGCGCCTGTGGATCGTCCCAGACCAGCACGCGGAAGCTCCGCCAAAATGCGGTCGCGCGTGCCTGCTCGCTGGCCTCGCGCAGCGCGGCTGTGCGTGGTTCCTGACCCAAGGCGCCCAGCACGGACAACAGCACCGACAGCGTGGCCACCACCGCCACCACCAGCACGAGGCGCTCGGTGCTGTAGGGTCGCAGCACCAGTGATAGCAAACCGGCCGCGATCACCAGGCCGAGGATCTTGACCACCTCATAGAGGTTGGCGGCGCGCGCCCGCGGTACACCGGCCGCAAAGCGATCGGTGAGCAGTGACTGGAAGGTGTTCCCGGTCAGGTTGCGCCCGACGCCGTACAGCAGCAATCCGAGCAAAATCAGCGCTGCGCCGGAACTGACCGGTGCCGGCGTATGCACGACCAGCGCCACCGACAGCGCGACACCGCTGCCGGACAGCAGCGCACCGATGATCAGATAGGGCTCGCGCCGCCGCCCCCAGAGTGGATAGGCATCGGACAAATGGCCGAGCCAGATGCGCACGGGCGAGATCAGCAAGGGCACCGCCAGGAACAGCCCCGCCATGATCACGGGTAGCCCCAGCTCCACCACCATGACGCGGTTGATCAGGCTACCGGCGAGGATCGACAGTAGGGTCAGGCTGAGCGGTAACCCGGCCAGGCGAATCAACGGCAAGGGTCGGTTTCTAATCGGTGTTCTCTCCTGGCGCCTGCAATGAAGCGTTGAATTTCAACACGTCCCGATCCTCGCGTGCTGGGTTTCGTCCTTGAAGCGGGAAGCGCCGATGGCGATTCGCCCGGCCTTCGATCGTCTCGGCGGTTTTTGCATAGGGCAGGGGCCTTGATCCTGGACAACACAGCCTCGGATCAAGGCTAATAGGTGATTCGGGCTTGCTATGGAACTTGGACGTATCGATGATGAAGACCTCACCGAGCCGATCCAGGACGCTAGCCGAAGATGGTTGTTGATATCTCCCTTGGACAGGCAAAATTGGATTGGGCAAGAAACCATATGCCGATCCATAAGGCGCTGGCCCGTCGGTTCGAAGGAGCCAGACCGTTTGCCGGTTTGACCGTTGCTGTCAGCTCTCACCTTGAAGCCAAGACGGGCGTGTTGATCGAAACGCTCGCCAAGGCCGGGGGCCAAGTAGTTTTTACTGCCTCGGTGGCAGCGACCGCGCAACACGATGTGGCCGCCGCGCTGAACACCCAACCGGGGATTGAGGGGTTCATCGCAACCGAGGCAGATGCCGCTACGCAGTCTTCGCTGCGCGATAAAGTCATCGCCCGTCAACCGAATCTCGTTATCGATGACGGAGCCGAGATCGCGCTGCAACTGGTACGCAGGCCGTCGGAGATACCCAACGGTTTCATTGGCGTATGCGAGCAAACGACCAGTGGCGTGCAACGTTTGAGAGCGCTGGACCGACTGGGTCAACTCAAATTCCCGGTTTTGGCGGTCAACGATTCGTACATGAAGCGGGAGTTCGATAACGTTCATGGCACGGGAGAATCGGTGTTGACCAATCTATTGCTGGTCACCAATCGGTTACTCGCAGGTCGGTGCCTGGTAGTGGCGGGTTTCGGCTATTGCGGAGAGGGAATCGCGCAACGGGCCAAGGCCTGGGGAGCTCGGGTCTCGGTAACCGAGGTCGATCCGAGAAAGGCAGTTCGCGCCCATGTGCAGGGGTTTGATGTGGTCCCGATGCGAGAGGCGGTCTCGGACGCGGATTTCATACTGACGGCTACGGGAATGCCCGATGTCTTACGCCGTGAACATTTTCTCGAGATGGCCGATGGCGCAGTACTTGGCAATGTCGGCCACTTCAGCAACGAGATAAACCTCGATGACTTGCGTGACCTCGCGATCGATCAGCGCGACGTACGTCCGGGCATCAGAGAATATAAGCTTCACAATGGACATTGCATCAACGTCGTTGCCGACGCGGAACTCGTCAATCTAGCGTCGCCCGTGGCCATGGGGCATCCTATCGAGATCATGGACATCACAATGGCGATGCTGTTTCTATCGGCTCTGTATATGGTCGAGCACCGGCAGTCAATCCGTGCCGCAGTGCATGCTGTGCCCGAAGAAGTCGATCATCAGGTAGCTGAAATAGAGTTGAGTGCCTTGGGTGTGGTTATCGACGGGTTGACGGCAAAGCAGCGTGGATACAGCTCGTCCTAATGCTGGCTAAGAACCAAAGGCCAGCACAAATCAGATTGCCAGGAATGAGTGGGGAGAGATCCGAGCTCTCTTCGATTCTCACGGCGGTTGAGATTGCTGATGCGGTATCAGGTCTCTTCCTTGCCTGATCGCATAGTTTCGGCGAGCACTGCCTCGAGAGTTCGTACGACTTCTTGACACTTCTGCGGATCAAGTGCGTCGGGATGCGGCGATGCGAACCGACCTTGGTCGTTGTCGAAATACTTCCCTGATGCATCCGCGAATTCGTCCGCAACTGCGGCGCGAACAAGGATATCTGCACCGACCTGGATATCATTGCCGGCCATGCCGAAGCCCTCTTTCACCATCTTGGTTGCGAGCAGCGATCCAGGATTCACCGCAACAACGACCAGGCCGTTCTTCTTCTGCGAATCTGCCATGGTGCGAGACCACATGGTGAGGGCCAGTTTGCTCTGGGAGTAGGCGTTCAACTGGTCTGAGATCTTGACCCGTCCCGCCAGTGCCTCCAGATTGACTGGCGACTGCGCAGCGGAAGAAAGGTTGACCACACGCGTCCCTGGTCGAAGCAGTGGTAGGAGTTGCTGGGTCAATAGGCAGGGGGCAAAGGTGTTGACTGCAAACCGAATGTCCAGACCGTTCTCTGTGAAGGTGTCGGCGGTGCGGAATACGCCGGCGTTGTTGATCACGACATCGAGTTGTTCATGGTTTGTGGCAATCGCTTCGCTGAGCGTCTCCACGTCGGCCATGCGCGACAGGTCAGCCAGGTAACTATCGACGTGTCCATCGCCCGATAGATCGGAGAGCGTTTTTTCTGCCGCCTCCAGCCTTACAGAATTGCGCCCGTGGAGTAAGACGTGGTGCCCCCGGGAGTGCAGCACCTTTGCCGCCTCGAGCCCTATGCCGTCTGTGGAACCGGTAATCAGGATGGTTTTTGGCATGATTGACGCCCTTTCAATCGGTGGTGAAGTCGGGTCTCGAGAACTCAGGCAGTATGTCGTCGGCCAGACGTTGCATGGTCTCTTCCGTATCCGCCTGGTTGAAGCGCAGATTCAGTGCCACGTGGTTCACGCCGATCTCCTCCAGTGATTTCAGATAGGCGCGAAGATGGTTCGCACCCAACCGGAATCCCAGATGGATCGGTTGTGGCGAGGTTTGAGGATCTTTGGTCAGATCGACATAAAGCGACTGAACCGCGGGTTTAGGTGGATCCCCAACGGCGTCGACGCGTGTCCGCCAGTCGGTGATGATTCGTGCCTGTGCGGCGATTTCGCGAGGATAGGTTATCCACCCGTCCCCGTGCCGTGCGATCCAGTCCGGATCCTGCTGGCTGCCGCCGGTGATGAGCAAAGGCAATTTGCCGGTCGTCGGTTTGGGCAACATGTCCATCCCGCCGTGCGGGCTGCCGTAGAAATTCTCGAACACCGGTGCGTCTTCCCACATGCGCTCGATATAGTCGAAACTGGCGCGAAAACGTGCGCCGCGCTCGGCGAAGGGGAGATTGAGTGCCGGGTATTCATCGGGTCGGTCACCCGAGGCCACGCCCAGAATAATCCGTCCACCCGACAGCACGTCCACGCTTGCTGCGGCTTTGGCGATATGCGCGGGATGGCGCAGCGGCAGCACGATACTGGCGACACCCAATGCAATCCGATTCGTTTGACCCGCCAACAGGCCCAGATAGACAAAGGGATCGTGCATCTGACCCGCGTCCCCGAACGAAGGCACGTTGAACGGTACGTCGCGCAACCAGACCGCCGAGAACCCTAACTCTTCAGCAAGTTGCACACGTTCCAGGTGCCGCGTCATGGTAGGTACTGGACCTTGTGAATAGGTCTCCAGCGGTACTACCAGTCCGAGGCTCAAGTGGTTGGGGCGGAAGATGCTGTTGTAGCCCCGGTTTATGGGCTGAAAGACCGCGTCATCGTCGGCGGTCTTGTGCGCCGAATTGTGCAATTGTGTGAACATTTCCGACTCCTGTTCAGTTAGGGCGTCGCGCGCGGCTACTTCGCAGGAACGACTTCGTACTTGCCATTCGTACGTACATAGATGGTGCTCTCTCCGCCCTGTTCGGATGACAACCAATGCACCGTTTCTCCCCGCGAGCCGAAATAGCTGCCAGGCTCGAGGGTCTTGGCTTCGTCGCCCAGGTACTGTGGTCGCCCCTTGATAACCACCGCGCGGAAGGTTGATCCGTGGCTATGTATCTTTCCCCTGAATCCAGCCGGAAGCTTGACAAAGGTTCCGTTCGACTGACCGTCTTGCAAGTTGCCCCAGAGATAAGCGAACCTTGGTCCGTTGGGAGAGGCCGGCATTCCGGGCGGGTCGACCCATACAATATTTGCCACATCGACATTGA
This sequence comes from Chromatiales bacterium, assembly GCA_028284585.1. GTDB lineage: Bacteria > Pseudomonadota > Gammaproteobacteria > Chromatiales > Chromatiaceae > Thiosocius. Next base: position 46,467 of record JANQRK010000084.1, on the reverse strand, counting down.
TCGGCCTCTCTCCGCTGTCATACGCTTCTTTGAACGAGCGGACGAGATACGGCGCTTTGTCGATCTCGACCAGCGCGATATTGCTTTCCCCTTTGGCAGCAGTGATGTGCACTTCACCTTTCGGCTGTGTCCAGAAGGAACCGGCCGGCATCCACATCTTGGCAGCATCGGGGTCATCGTTGTGAATGCTGCCGCTAATCACTACCGCGCGGTAGGTGACATTGTGGATGTGCGGTGGCGATGAAAAACCGTCGACGAACATGGCGAGAAAACCAGTCGGTACCTTACCCTTGCGGTTACCCCAGAGCGTGCCGGCCTGCGGGCTTCGGTCGCCGCGGGCGGGGTTCAGCTGTTCCCATTCGACCTCGGATGCCATTACGACTTCTACACTTCCATCAGCATAGGCCAAGTTGACGGCGGCCAATGTTGCTATCGCCATTGCGGCAAGTTTTGCTTTCACTACATTGCCTCCTTTCGACAATGTTCAACACTCGATATGTCTTCCGGCTTTGATTCTTGCTACAAGGATCCGGCCAATAGCTTCAAACGACGATTTCCATGACCACCTTGCCGATGGCTTGCCCGCTGGTCAGACGGTCGTGCGCTTTGCCGACTTCGTCGAGGCCAAACGATGTTTCATCAAGCAGTGGTTTCAGCGCGCCCGCATCTGCAATCTCTGCCAGCTTCGACAGAATGGCGCCATGCTCTTCTCGCTGGTGGTCATACAGCATCGGGATCAGCATGAAGACAACGTGCAGTGACAGACCTTTGAAGTGAGCCGGCGTCAGATCTAACTCCAGCAAGGACACAGTCGTGGCGACTTGTCCGTTTAATGCGGCCGCTTCAAAGGAGTTCGTTATGTTGGCTCCACCAACCGAGTCGAAAATGACGTCGAAGCCGGTGCCGTCGGTATGTTTGGCAACATAATCGGCGACTTTCTCGGCCTTGTAGTCAATCGCCGTGGCGCCATACGTTTCGATGATACCCATCTGCTTGTCGCCAGAGGCGGTTGCATAGACGTCAGCGCCAAAATGCTTGGCCAGCTGCACGGCAACATGACCCACACCGCCTGCACCGCCGTGAACCAGAACCTTCTGTCCGGCTTTGGCGCCGGCCCTTCGCAAACCTTCATAGGCGGTAATGCCGACCAGTGGCAGCGCTGCCGCCTCGCGCATCGAAAGGGTCTTGGGTTTGTGGGCAATCAGTTTGACGTCGGCTAGCATGAATTCCGCAAGCGTGCCTTGCAGATCGGCGAGACCTCCGGCGCAACCGTAAACCTCATCGCCCGGGGCGAAGCCGGTGACACCCTCACCGACCGCTTCGATGGTGCCGGCGAAGTCCATACCAAGCACAGCGGGCAGATCGGGCGAAAGCGGTAAGTCCTTGCCCATTTGGCGGATCATGGTATCGACCGTGTTCACACTGGTTGCGGCAACACGTGCTACCACATGTCCAGCCTTTACCGTGGGCCGGGGCAATTCGGTTGCTTGAAACTTTGCGCTGGCGTCGTATTCATTGAGGACCATTGCTTTCATCGAGGTGTTCCTAAGGTTTATTCGGTTTGTCTGTGAGATCCAATGATTTGGGTTGATCCCGTTCTGTGCAGATCGACGCCCCGGCAACTTCGGGGGCGTTGATATTCGGAGACCGCATTGACGCTTACTCGTTGATCTCCTGGATCTTGACGAGCATGTCCGGCCAGGCGCGCTGGTTTTCCATATCGAGCTGTGCGCCTTGCTCATCGGCCCATTTAAAGCGCTTCAGGGCCGGCGTTTGGCTGGTTGCCTGATACAGCCAATAAGCTTCTGCACGAAGTGCTTCTTCTATCGGTCGGTCGATAGACTCATAGACAGCCTGTTTGGTGGCGTTGATCGACGCGGAAGGCCACAGTGCAATGCGGTTCGCCAGTTCTTCGACAAAAGGCCCGATCGCGTCTGCTTCCAATGCACGGTTAATGGTGCCAACCCGTTCAGCCTCATCGGCGTCGAAGTCGCGGGCGCCAAGCGCAATCTCAAGTGCACGACCGAGGCCGACCTGACGCGCCATGCGCGATGCACCGCCGCCGCAGGGCAGGATGCCCATGCCCACTTCCATCTGCATGAATTTCGCTTTGCCGCGCGCCGCAAAACGCATGTCACAAGCCAGTGCAAACTCATGGCCGCCACCTCTGGCAAAGCCCTCGATCTTGGCGATCGTCGCCTGGGGCAGTTTGCTGATCCGCTCCAGCACAACTTGCAGATCCAGCAGCTGCACTTCGTCGCGCGAGACGGCTTTTGCGGACATAGCCTTCAGAAATTCAGTATCAGCATGCGCGACGAAGATTTCCGGGTGAGCTGACTGGAACACAACCACCTTCACGGTGTCGTCTGTCTCCAGTTTCTGAGCCAAGCAGTTGAGGTCGGCCAGCATCGGCAGACCCTGGATGTTGACCGGCGGGTAGTCGAAGGTGACCCAAGCCACAGCGTTTTCGATTTGGACGCTGAAGGTATTGAAGTTGTCGTAGGTCATGCTGTGCTTCCCCGTGATTGGCGATCAGCTGCTGGGGAGTTAAGTTAGTGTTTCGCAGACCAGATATAAATGACCTAATATGGAGTTCAGTATTCGCAGAATCGATATAAATGGGTGGACACCGAAAGCATTCGACTGTTTGTCCTTGCGGCCGAAAAACTCAATATCAGTGCAGCCGGTCGAGATCTCGGCATGGCGCCATCAGGGGCCAGCGCCAAACTGGCAAAACTGGAGAAGGCGTTGGGGGCCGATCTGCTGCGCCGTTCGACGCGGAAGGTGGCTCTGTCGCTGGAGGGGGCTGAGTTCCTGCCTTATGCCAAAGAGATCCTAGCGCAAGAAGATGCGGCCCACGCGGTGCTGGGACGGGGCAATGTGTCGGCGACGGGTACCCTGAGGTTCACCGCGCCAAGCACATTCGCCCAGCTTTACATCGCGCCGATCTTGCCGGAGTTTCTAGCGTCACATCCCGGTATCAGCCTTGACCTGAGGCTCACCGATATGGAGTTCGACCTTATCCAGGGCAGCTTCGACCTGGCGCTGCGCAATTCGGTCCTCCCGGATAGCAGTCTCAAGGGACGCAGACTGGCCGACGATAGGCGAATCCTGTGTGCATCGCCCGAATACCTGCGTCAACATGGCACGCCCAAACATCCCGATAAACTCGCGACACACCAACTGATCGCCTTCAAGGAACAATCACCGATACCGCTGGTTGGGCGGGATGGCAAAACAGGACAGTTCGAACCGAGCCTGGCCGGGTGCCGGCTCATCGTCGATGATGGCTTGAGCCAGAAGATGGCGACCATCGCGGGGGCAGGCATCTCAATGAACTCACTGTGGAGCGTTCACCGCGAACTCGCCGAGGGCTCGCTAGTCCGTGTCCTGCCCGACTACAAGGTCGACGACCAGACTGCCCTATGGCTCGTGTATCCGAAATCGAATGTCCTGACCGCGAAAGTCAGGATCTTCATCGATTACTTGTTAGAGAAGATTGGCGATGCGCCGGTCTGGACCAAGGCCTGATCGCAGTTGCACGGCTTGCTTAAGAACCTGAGATGCAGACCTCCAGATAGATTCTCTAACCTTGTCCTCGTCGATCAACGGTGATCGACATCGATGTGCGCATGGTACGTCGAGCAACACTATCGAGGTTCCTGTGGTCGACTTCGCCGGTGCGTTACGCAAATTCGGTGCGCCGTACTACCTGAAGATCGATATCGAGGGCTGCGACACAGTGTGCGTTCGTTCCCTTGCGGAATTCAAAGAACGGCCGGACTATGTGTCGATCGAGTCTGACAAGTTCACACTGGCCAAGGTTCGTTCGGAGCGTCGGGCCTGTTCGGGAGTGAGCTGCCAGGGGCTTGGCTGCCGCAGCGCAAGATCGGGCGGCAGTATCGCTGGATATTCCTAAGTTGCTACTTCGCCGGTGATGCCGGTGTCGTGTGGCGCTGGAACTTCCGCGGATCGCACCGGTTGAGTAATGCCGCCCTTAGCGTGATCCGGAGACTCTCCGGAGAGACCGTGTCCATGTGGCACGATACGCATGCGCGCCATCGTTCTGCCGCGCGTTGACAGGGTCATTCGCAATGGGCCTCGAGATTACGCCGCGAGTAGACGATGCTGGGGCGCTGTTTATGCGTTCGACCATGCCTACTCAGTTGATTGGTGGATAGGGTCTCGGCGAGCTGCCTTTATGGGCTCAGAGAACATCTCAGGTTTCGGAAAAATGCGGGTGGCCTCGATGAAATTGGGCATTGCATTGGGTGGTGGCGGGGCCAAGGGCCTGGCGCATATTCCCATGCTGGAAGTGATCGATGAGTTTGGATTGCAGGTGCATCAAATCGCTGGCACCAGTATCGGGGCGATTGTGGGTGTTCTGTATGCGTCAGGATATTCGGCTTTGGATATACGCCATATCGTATCGCTGATGACCTATGTGAAAGACGACGGGGTATTGCACAGCATAAAAGACAAATATGTTCTTCGATGGTTTGAGTACATTGATATTAACTGGAGTGGCAAAGCCTTTTTGAAAGCCGACAGCTTCATGTCCGATTTGATGAACGACGTCAAAGTCTCAGACTTTAAGGATCTGAGATGCCAGCTCAAGGTCGTGGCAGCCGATTTCTGGAAGCGTGAGCAAGTTGTACTCGACTCCGGGGATATCGGGCAGGCCGTTCAGGCGAGCATGGCGCTGCCGGGTATTTTTTTGCCGGTGGTCAGTGACGGCCGGGTGCTGATCGATGGCGGCGCCGTGAATCCGGTACCTTTTGATGTGCTAGATGGTTGTGATCTAGTGATTGCAGTCAATGTCATGGGTAACCGCACTGAAAGCGCCAATTTGATCCCATCGTTTACCGAGGCGGTTTTCAACAGCTTTCAAATCGCACAGACGACGGTACTCAAGCACAAACTACTCGAAGCGCCACCAGACATATTTATCGCGCCGGACATCGTTGATATTCAAATGCTCGAATTCTATAAGGCTGAGGAGATATTGAAGCAGTCTGAGCCGGCCAAGGAGTTGTTGCGTCGGCAGCTCGACGAATTGTTGGAGCTGAAAGGCAGATCGTAGAGGGGCAATCACAAAATTGGGGCAAACAACCGCGCCGTATTGTCCAAGAAGCGAGAATAGTCCGAGCGTTGAGACCATTGATTCTTGTCGACTCTGTCCGAATCCGAGATATATTGCATTTGCAGGTCGCGCAACTGGGAGGTGAAAGTGCTATCCGTGGTGGCAAAACTGACTTCGTAATTCAGCTCGAAACTGCGGCGGTCAAAATTGGCCGTATCGAGCAAGGACCATCGGCGGTCAATCGTAATGGTCTTGGAATGCAGCAAGCCGGGCCGATACTCAAATATCTCCACACCGGCGTCTAGCAGGTCTTGATAGAAGCTACGACTGGCAGCAGCGACCAGCCTGGAATCATTGCGCTTCGGCACCACCAACACAGTTCGTACCCCGGATCTTGCCAGGCCGCAGTATGCGGTTACGCTGGCTTCATCGGGTACGAAATAGGGTGTGGTGATGATTAGTTCGTGTTTGGCAATGAACAAGGAGATGACCGCCATTTGGCGCAGTATCCGAGAATCGAAGGTCGGCCCGGTAGCGAACACCTGAACTTGTGACCGGCCGCTCAATGGTTCTGGCATTGGCGTCATCAGCGCTTCGATCGCCGCATCCTGCTCAAGCACCCAGTCTTCGATGAAGACTGCCTGCAGATCGTATACTGAGGGCCCCACAATACGTGCCATGACATCGACCCAGGGCGCAAAATCGGGTTTGATTCTGAATTCGGCATCGGCCAGGTTACGGCTGCCGGTCCATCCAGTGTTGCCATCGATAACAATCAATTTTCGGTGGTTACGGTGATCGATTCGTATGTCGAAACTGGACAGGGAAAGAGAAGGTACCACTTCAATGCCGCCATCATCCATTCGCTTCCTCAGCGCAGAGTTCAGGAACTGAGCGGAACCCACTGCATCGACAAGAACCCGACATTCAACCCCCCGTTGCCGAGCACGAATCAGGGTATTTGCCACCAGATTCCCCGATTCGTCGTCGAGCCAGATATAAAACAGCAGATGACAACTCTGTTTTGCCTGATCTATGTCCTCGGCGATCCTCAGCATGGTTTGTTCGGGGTCACTGAAGAGCTGTAATCGATTGCCCTGACGCAATGGAAACGCCCCCTGAAATTCAAAGGCGTTGGACACTCTTGTGTAGTCGTTGCGCGGCGTTTGCTCAGAGGTGGATATGCTAAAAGGAACGGTCTCCATACGGCTACGCACCCGGTCGATAATCGACTTATGTCGCGCTAGGCGGCCACGGTCCCGCCACACTTCACCGAACAACAAGTACAGGGCCATACCGACAAACGGGATGAGCAAGACCAGGATCACCCAACCCAGACGCACAGGCGAAGAACTCTTATTGCGGTAAATGATGACCCCGGTGAACAACAGGCGTAGCGCGATGTCGAGGAAGAACGGAAAATCCATGGCAGAATGGCAAGTTGAGTTCGTGGATGACAAATCGAGAGTTCTATCGAGCCGTCTGTTTTGTATTGCAGCGCTCTGCCGGGGTCAATTCAAAGCGGTTTGTCGCTTACTCGGGAATGCTGCGGTCCTGAGCATCGCCAAACCAGAGGTAATACACAAGAAGATTGACGCTACCTCCGGACTTTCATGGGGTCGCTCGACGTTGCAGTCCAATCGCCAGGTCCAAGTGATCTTACGACTTGGCTCGGGCTCTCAAACAGGTAGGCTCCCCAGAAGCTCACGCCGTATCGATCCGTTGAATTGCTCACCAAACCCGTTCTGCGGGGGCTGTCCTTCTCGATGGAGCTGTCCACTTCGATCGCTAAGCATTCACGGGTAACTTCATCTTTCACCGCAGGCATCCGGAAGTGCTTGCCCTAGTGCAACTTGTCACACATGAAATCCAATGCTCATTGGGTGTTCACCTGTGCTCTGAGCTGAGGCGTGTCCATGGCCATGCACTGCGTCTTCGCAGGTATAGTAGGTCGCTGTGCCAATCCCATGCCTTGGGTATAGCTCTGCGACCAGGGTACCCGCATTGCCTCACCTGCGCATCGGCTCCGCCTACGTATCCGTGAAGCGCGATTTCTGCATCGACGTCTCCTGGGGTAATTTCCTGGGGAAATGCCAATCCTGCCTAGCATAAAGCGGGGGAAGTGGACACTCCGGTCAGTTCGCCAAGTCAGAAACCGACGATGCGCGCCGGGTCCCCTGGGTTCTGGTGGTTTATGATGCGGCCCACCGCCTGCGCAATGGCTACAACAAAGAAAGGACCATTGGGAGATTCAAGAACGTGAAAGACAGATTGCACCGCAGTGAATTGGCCGTGCCGGGATCCAATCCCGCCATGCTGGAAAAGGCGCCGTACAGAGGGGCTGATATCGTATTTCTCGACTTAGAGGACGCGGTAGCGCCAGCCGACAAGGAAAGCGCTCGAAAGCACACCATACATGCATTGAAATCCTATGATTGGTCAAAGTGCTCGGTCTCTGTACGCATAAATGCCGTCGATACTCACTGGTGTTACAGAGACATCATCGATGTTGTCGAGCAGACGGGAAACACTGTAGACACTTTGCTGGTGCCCATGGTCGGCAAGCCCGAGCATCTCGAATTCGTCGCGACCCTGTTGTCACAGATAGAGGCCCACCTTGGTCTGAAAAAGATCAACATGCATGCGTTGATTGAAACTGCCATGGGCATGGCCAACGTCGAAGCCATCGCGCAGGCCTGCCCGGATCGTATGGAGGCGCTGGCCTTTGGTGTTGCCGATTACTCCGCTTCTACGCAGGCGCGTACCACCAGTATGGGCGGTGCCAATTCCAATTACATGATACTCGGTGACCCGGATGAAAACGGTCAACGTACACGTTACCTCGGTAACCAGTGGCACTTCGCCATGTCACGAATGATCGTGGCATGTCGGGCTTATGGCTTACGGCCTATCGATGGGCCATTCAGTGACATCAATGATCCAGAAGGTTACCTGGCGCATGCGCGTGCCTTTGCGGCGCTGGGTGGTGAAGGCAAATGGGCGATACACCCATCACAGATTGAGTTGGCCAACGCCGTGTTCACACCCAGCGATGAAGAAGCCGATCGAGCTCAAGCCATTCTTGATGCGATGGAACAGGCGGCAGCAGAGGGCAAAGGCGCTGTGACCCTCAATGGCGAGATGATTGATGGTGCATCCATCAAGCAAGCACAGCTGGTGATCAGTAAGCTCGAGCAGATCAAAGGGAAGGCCTGATATGAATATCCATGAGTACCAGACCAAGCGGATCTTCAGCCGTTACAAGATTCCCGTTCCGGCAGGGCATGTGGCTCACTCCGATGCGCAGGCGGTAGCCGTTGCCGAATCTCTGGGTGGTGAGCGTTGGATAGTCAAGGCCCAAGTACATGCCGGAGGGCGCGGCAAATGTGGTGGTGTCAAACTGTGCAATTCTCTGGCAGAGGTAAAGGAATTCGCCGATAAGTTGATAGGCAGCGACCTGGTGACACCCCAGACAGGTCCCGGGGGGAAACGCGTGCGCCGTGTACTGGTCGAAGATGCCCAGGATATCAAACAGGAGCTTTACTTAGGTTGCCTCATCGACCGCGTCACTCAGCGCATCACGGTGATCGCATCGGCTGTGGGCGGTATGGATATCGAGGAAGTAGCTGCCAGCACACCCGAAAAAATCATCAAGGAGTCGGTTGATCCAGCGGTCGGTTTGCAGGACTTTCAATGTCGCAAGATCGCGGCTGGGATAGGTCTGACCGGCAAACAGATCATCAATGCAGCCACCTTGATGAAGCGTCTTTATCGCGCCTTCCGTGATACAGATGCCTTGATGGCCGAGATCAATCCGTTGTCGTTGCTTGCCGACGACAGCTTGATGGCGTTGGATGGGAAGATGAACTTCGACGGCAATGCGTTGTTTCGCCGTGCTGACATCACGGACCTGAGGGATTTCGATGAGGAAGATTCCAAAGAACTCGACGCCTCACAGCACGACCTCAATTACATTGCACTGGATGGCGATGTCGGCTGCATAGTAAACGGCGCAGGGTTGGCGATGGCGACCATGGATGCGATCAGTTTTTACGGCGGAAAACCGGCTAATTTTCTCGATGTGGGTGGCGGCGCCTCGCCGGACAAGATCGCCAACGCCTTCCGTATTGTGTTGACGGACAGTAATGTCAAAGCTGTGTTGTTGAATATTTTTGCCGGAATCAATCGCTGTGACTGGATTGCCCAAGGCGTCGTACAGACGCTGCGAGAGCAGTCGGTCGATGTGCCGGTGGTTGTGCGCCTGGCGGGTACCAACGTGGAAAAAGGCTGGGAGATACTGTTCTCGTCCGGGCTGGAATTTATCCATGCCGACAAACTCGATGATGCTTCACGAAAGGCCGTTGAAGCTGCAAGAGGGTCTGCCTGATGAGTATTCTTGTCAACAAAGACTCCAAGGTTATCTTTCAGGGCTTCACCGGGCAGCATGCAAGCTTCCACGCCGAGGAAGCCATGGGTATGGGCACCAATGTGGTCGGTGGGGTGACACCTGGTAAGGGTGGTATGACCCATTTGGGACTACCCGTTTTTGATACGGTGAAAACGGCGGTTCAACAAACCGGTGCCGATGTCAGCGTCGTCTTCGTACCACCGCCGTTTGCTGCCGATGCCATCCTTGAGGCCATCGATGCGGGGATCAAGGTCATCGTTTGCATCACCGACGGCGTGCCAGTGCAGGATATGGTGCGGGTAAAACGTTATCTGACTGGACACGATGCCATTATCGTCGGGCCCAATACCGCCGGTGTGATCACGCCGAGAGAGTGCAAGGCCGGCATTATGCCGTCGCATATCTACCAGCCGGGTAAGGTGGGTGTGGTGTCACGATCGGGGACACTGAACTACGAAGCGGTTGAGCAAATGAATGAACTCGGTCTTGGCCAGTCAACCAGTATCAGCATTGGCGGCGACCCGGTGAATGGCTGTGACTTTCTGACCATCCTCAAAAAATTCTCCGATGATGATGACACCGAAGTGGTCTTGATGATTGGAGAGATAGGAGGAAACCAAGAGGTCGAAGCTGCACGCTGGGCGCGTGAGCATATGAGGAAACCGCTGGTGGCCTTTATTGCCGGAGTCACCGCGCCACCGGGTAGAACCATGGGGCACGCGGGTGCCATTGTCTCGGGCGAGTCTGACACCGCCCAGGCCAAAATGGCTGCGTTGGGGGAACTCGGCGTCCATGTGGTCCGAAGTGCTGCTGAGATTGGCAAAACCCTGCGTGAGGTATTGCGCGGCTGAGGTCATGCTTCAGTTCGGGGGGTAACGCCAGGTAGGTCCGATAGTAACGGCAGCATTCACGAGGCGGTATGGACCCTCAATTCAAACCGGTAATGGACACCGCATACGCTGGCGACTTTGCGTTGTTTCAGTCGCTCTTGCGGGAGAGCTCGGATCTCATCACCAGCGTGTCATCCGACCGTGGTGACAGTCCTAACCTCATCCAGTTCGTGGTGGTGGAAGGTGGGTTGGGAAAGATCGATGAGTCCGTCAACTACTTGAATTACCTGATTGAGCATGCCTCCACCACCGATCGGCAATTGGTTGCGGCGGCGAGCGTCAATGCCAAGGAGTTGGTCGATGCCCTCATTAGCGCAGGCGTGCCGTTAGACGATGGTGCGCCTTGGACCGCTGTAGAAGAAGCCCTGTATTGGCAACATCGCAAAATGGCTGACTACCTGGTCAATGTACAGGGCGCGCAGATCAACACGCTTTGCTCAGCGGCGATGTCTGGCGATTTACAGCGAGTCGATGCGTTTTTTGACAAAGGCGAGCTTATCGATGCGGTGTTGCCGGTGCACTTGCCCTGGGGGCGCATTGAGAACTCCACAAGAGAAGATGCAATGGCCCAAGCCTTCAATCTTGCACTAAGGCACGGGCAGTATGACGTGGGCGAGGTCTTGCTCGAGCGAAATGCGGACATCAATGCGATTGCACGTGGTCATCACGAGGCGTGCACGGTGTTGCACCATGCGGCGTTCGAAAACAACTTCGGGCTAGCCGACTGGCTGATAGATCATGGCGCGCGTGGTGATATCAAAGACATGCGTTTTGGCGACGATGCGATAGGGTGGGCGAAGCACAACGGCCATACACGAATGCAGGCGCATCTTGAAGCGCGCTTTCAGCGGTAGCTAGATGGAGTAGGTGTGGCATTTTCAGCGATTACATCAGGCGTCCATTACGTCTTGAGCGTCCAAAACACAGACGATCTTTTTTGGGTTGCCACTCTTCAATCATCCTATTGACGTATAACAAGCATTGCACCTATCTCCCGGTCGCTCGACCACACCAAGTTCAGTTTTGGACAGTGCGCCAATTGTCGAATTGGCTTCCTAACATTTGTCAGAGATCTTTACGTTATCGTGCTGTGCATGACGATTCAGCGGTCATGTGTGGAACACAACTAGCGGAATTTACTGGTTTTTCTCGCAACGGTCTGTGCGATGGACCAGAACTTGCTGATACCTCGAATGTGATCCGAAGTCGCAGATTAAGTTAGGGCACAACTTCAGGAACCAGCCGGCCTACACGGCCGATCTCGAAAGGAACAAAAACCACGGCGATTAACTTAAGCAAAACTGCATTCAAGCTCTCCCCCGGTTCCGCAATCGATTCCAAGGTCATCTCGGCCAAATATAAAAACAGCGGGGCCTGTGCCAGGGGCAGTGGCTATGTTGTAAGGAGAGGGTAATGCACGCCAAACTGCAGGCCAGTCACACGGCCCGAAATTCTGAACATCTCATCAAACCGGCACCACGGCAGCTGCGCAATCCGGCAGGTCGGTTTGTCGCCTTTCTACTCGTAGTCGCCTGTGGCGCGGCCAATGCGTCGACTGTCTACGACGCCGGTCCTCTTGCGTTCTCTACTACCAACCAGAGCATGTGGGGCAGTGGCGGTTCTACGGTACTGGAGGACTCTGTCTTCGTCGGTGCGCAGTGGAATGACAAGACCGCCAAACTGGGCGATATCACGGGCACAGTGGTCAGGCCAACCGTCAATACCAACCCGGGGTGGTGGGCCTGGAAGCTGTGTAAAGACACGGTGAATTTTTTGTGCGGCGGTGAGCCCGATCCCAAGCCGCGCACAGTGACTATCGATACCCGGAACGGTGCCGAGGCCATACTGAAAAGTTCAGGAAAATTCGGCCTCGAGTTTGGCTACACCATCGATAGTGGTTCGGTCGATGCAATGGCCGATTTTACTGCCATGGCCACCCTGCCGAGCAGCAAACAAGGAGCAGGCGAGTACTTCAGCTTGGATCCCGTTAGTTCCTTGACCGCTGGCAGCTTGTCTTCGCAATCTCCCAGGGCCGAGGCCTACATCAACGCGATCGCACAACTGTCCGGATCAGTGAGCGGCCAGGCCTGTTTGATCGGCTTTGGCTGCACCGCCAAGGGCACCGCCAATCTGCCGAACTTGGATGCCAATCAACCGATACTTTCGATCGATCCGAACAATCTAAATATCGTTCCAGACCTCTTGCCACCCGCCAACCCGGGCGGTGATAGGCGACCCTTGGCTCAGGCCAATCTGCTCAACCAAACGGTGACGCTGCAGGGCGCGCTCAGTGCGACCGGCGTGCCAGGGTTCAAGGCGACGTCGAATTTCGGCGACCTGTTCAGCACCATACCCCCTGGGCCGGCTGCCACTGTCGATCTTGCCTCGATTGCGTTCAAACTACCGGATATCTCAACCAATGGAGGTCTGCAGGGCGGCACGATCCAATCCAGCGGTCGCGACGATGTCATCCAGGCCAAGATCGATCTCGATGGTGTGGCCACCATGGCCGGCTTTCCGCCGCTTGGTATCGGCCTGGATCTGCTCAGCTCGGGTGGATTCAAGATCGGTGCGCAGTTCGACGCCTTGGACATCGATGCCGGCCCGGATATCGGTATCACCCAAGACTTCGAGTTGACACCGACGCTGATGGCCCGGCTCGACTTCGACAAGCCGGTTCACATTGAAGGGTTCAACGGCCTGCAGTCGTTCTGGGAGGGTGCCTGGGACATGATGCCCGATATCGCCCTGTTGCAAACCACGACAATCAATCCCACCTTTTGGCTCGATGCCCTGTTGACCAACACCCTGGGGATTGATTTGGGCCTCTCGGGCACGCTGGATATCCTGAAGTTTTCGGCAGGTGCCTCTTACAATGGGGTTTCGATACTGGGTACCACGCCGATTAGCCTCAATCAGCTGCTAGGCTTGGGCAATGAGCTTTTTTCGACCCCCAAGCTGGAGATTCCGGTCTACAGCCTGCCTTTTGCGTTGCAGGGCTTCGATCCGATACAAACCGCGGCCTTTACCATCCAGGTGCCAGTTCCCGGAACGGTGGTTATCATCTTGATTGGATTGGTTGCCGTTGGTGCCGTGCGTCGTCGCCAGGGCCGTTTATCACCTATTGAGGTACTGGTCGCCTGATGCCCTATGCCTTCCATCCGGCCCGCGATGCGGGCCTGTTCCTCGTGCTTGGTCTCCTGGTGGCGCAGGGGGTAGGGGCTGCCGATGAACAAGGCCGCTATGGTGTAAGAGGTGCTGGGCTGGTCAGCTGTGATGTCTACGAACGCGAGCGCGAAGCCCGTTCATCGGTCTACCATGTGATTGGCGGGTGGATCGACGGTTACATCACCGGCAGCAACCAGCACGCCATTGCCACCTATGACGTCACCTCATTTGAAAGCACAGAGATGCTGGCGGCGGTGATCAGTGAGAACTGTAAGCAACATCCCAAGGCGACCGTCTTTGCCGTGTTGCGATCGCTGATCGATCAGGCGTCGCAAGATCGCCTAAAACAGTCCTCGGAGAAGATCCCGGTCCGGGACGGTGACCGCACAGTGTTGCTCTATGAAAGGCTTGTCGAGAGGGTCCAGCGCAGGCTTGCCGCTGCCGAGTTCTATCAGGGCGATATCGATGGAACCTTCAATCCGGCAACCCGAGACGCGCTCAAGCTTTTCCAGCAGAGCAGGCAACTCGAACCCACCGGCTTTCCCGACCAGGTGACGCTTTGGCGGCTCCTGAAATCCGACGCTGAGTCGACCCCGCCCAAGGGCAGGTAACGGCCGAACCCTTCGTAGGCTGGCCGCTGTTGATCTGCCTCATCGATAACCGATCGGATTGCGGCCGGACCGCAGCAAGGCCCTAAGGTGTTCGTGTCGCTGGTGCGGTCGAGTTAGCTCAGCGTAGCTCCGAGGTGCCACCCACGGCGCTGCCAATGGCGATGGAGAGGAAGTCCTGGCCACCCAGCGACTTGTGCTTCACGACTTGACGGCTGACTGCGACGGAGATCATCGGTGACAACAGGCTGTCCGGGATGTCGATACTCGGCAGATCGGGCAAGTTCGGACTGCTTTGTAACAGCGCGTCTTTCAGCCGCGCCAGCAGGGCTGTGGGTATCTGCGCTTGTCCGTCATCGGCAAAACGGCAGATGATCTCGCGCGGTTCCTCCTGGCTCAGACTGGCACTCAGCACGACCAAGACTTCCCCAATGCCGTCGTTGCCGATCCAGCGGACCGTCAACGGCCGGCTGGTGTCGATCAAAGGCTGCGCTGCGGCGAGATTTGGTGCGGTTACCGACATCAGGCGCGTTGCTCTTGCGGCGATACTGAACGGCCCGACGTCAGGACCGCCAGTACCACTCACGGTATAAAGCTGACCCGGCTGGTAGAATGATGCTGGCAAGGTTCCGCTGGCGTACGTCAGACTCCCGTCGTTGAGCTCGGTTCGATTGAGCGGACGATTGCCCGTGCCCGGTGAACTTAGACTCAGTGCATTCCCGGCGTCGAGCGACGAGACATTGGCCTCGCCGACGACGACCTCCAACACACGGGGGAGTTCGTTGTATAGGCAACTTTCAATAACGGGTTCTGTGCTTCGGAAATGTGCGGCAAGCCGTGCCCGCCCAAACAATACGCGGGAGAAGCCAGTATTGGCACTGACCGTCACACCGGCAGGGACGGTGGCGGGCGATTCGCCCCGGAAAAACGAGATGCCCTGTGTAGTCCAGTCTTGCGAAGGATCTGCGACCACGAATGAGCGCGAGTCGAGCGCTGTGATATCCAGTGTGCCGGGACGTGTAAAGCCCGCGATCAGCTGGTAGACGCCCGGCCTCAAACCGCCCGGAAAGGAATTGAGATTGTCGAGGAAGGTCGGCGCGAGCCGGAAGTTGGCCGGGAGCCGAAACGAAGGCAGCCAAGGCACGAATTGTCGATTCCAGTTTGGGTATTCGTAGAAATTACCATCCGGTGCTATCACGCCAACATGGATATCGACGGTCTCTGGCACCGACTGCTTGTTGAACCCGGATATGTAGAACTCGACGGGGTCACCGGTGATGACGCCGGTATTCTTTTTCAAGAACACCCCGATGCCAAAGTCGGCGGCCTGTAGCGGTAGGCAAACCGACAGCGCGATCAGGCTGACAATTGCGGCACACAGGTTCTTTTTCATTGTTGCTGTCTCTTGAGCGGGTCGACCCCACCTTGATTGAAATGACGGCACCCCATCCGTTGTCCGGCGCCAGCGAAACTGCGGGCCGACCCAAATCGTTACCAACGGTGGACCCAGGCCCCGGTCCTCGGCGGGGACCTTAGCAGCAGATTTTAGGGCCAGAGCAAAAGTTTTTCATACGCGGCCCGCAGCCCTCGGCTGTGCCGGGGCGCAAATGGACAGTGTCCAGGGGATAGCTTGTCGGTTCCTCAGATAGGGGCATCTTTTTGCTGAACCAGCAACGCGCCGGTCCGCTGCTCCAGTACCATGGCTCCACCGCCATGGTTCGAGCGACGGCCAATGAGCTTCTACGAAAACAGAATTCTTCCCCATCTCATCGACTGGGCGTGCTCTATGGATCCGATCATGGCGCTGCGACAAAGGATTGTACCTAGAGCAGACGGTGTCGTGCTTGAAGTGGGTATGGGCTCCGGATTGAACCTCGCGTTGTACGATAGCGACCGAGTCGACTACGTTTGGGGACTCGAACCTTCCGAAGGTATGCGCCGGAAGGCGGCTGGCAATCTTGCTCAGTCGCCCGTCAAGGTGAAATGGCTCGACTTGCCAGGAGAGGCAATCCCACTCGAGGATGAGTCGGTGGATACCGTGTTGCTGACCTACACACTGTGTACGATTCCCGATTGGCAGGCAGCACTTAGGCAGATGCACCGAGTCTTGAGGCCGCACGGAAAGCTGCTGTTCTGTGAGCATGGACGATCTCCGGCACAGAGGATCAGCCATTGGCAGGACAAACTGACCCCTTACTGGAAGAGGATCGCGGGCGGTTGTCATCTCAATCGCCCGATACAAGACTATATTGCGTCGTCGGGGTTCTGTGTTGAGGAGCTGGAAAATCTCTATATCGAAAAGGCGCCGCACATTGCGGGCTATATGTATTTGGGAGTGGCCTCGAAGCTAGCCCACGCAGACACTAGAGGCTAGGGTGTACGCTGTCGTTCAAGCGCCGCTCAGCGATCACGGGCGCTGTTCCGCGGATGCGTCATTTGTTGTGGGCGCGGCGGTGGACCGGGGTCGCCCCCACCCGCGTCGCATAAACCGACGCAGCTGAACTCAGCAGTTCGCTGTCCCACCAGGCGTTGCAAACGCATAAGCAGAATTGCGCCACATGCAGTACTCGATCACAGCCCAGTCATTCAGGTTCAAAGGACATTCACGCATGCCGGTAAAGTACTTGGTTAGCTTGATACTCGTTTGTCAAGCGACCGCAGGTTGGTGCGCCGAACCGACCGATGACGCACCAGTGATCGTGGTCACCGAAAGCCGTTTGTCCTCGGCCGCTACCACACCGAATCTGTCGCGTTCGGTATTGCGGCGAGAAGAGATCGAGCGACGCGCCCCAACGGACACCCAGGAGCTCCTACAGGCCCTGCCCAGCGTCGCGGCGATGCGTGCTGGGGGCGCTGGCGGATTGACCTTTGTGTCGATTCGCGGCGGCGATCCCAACTACACGTTGTTTCTGCTCGACGGCATCAAGCTGAACGACCCGACGAATAGTCGCGGCGGCGGCTTTGATCTGTACATGATTCCGGCGGCGATCGTCGACCGCATAGAGGTCAACCCGCGTCCCGGCTCGGCTGTGCTCGGCGGCGACGGGCTCGGTGGAACCGTCAGCCTGAGCACGCGGCCGTTTCGAGGCAGGCGATTGCGCGGCAATATCGATAGCCATGGGTCACTCACAGGCGGTGCCGACCTGGGTGGTACCAGTCGTGAGGGCCCCAACGGTAGCGTCAGCCTGGGTGTCGCTGACAAGACCAATGGCGTCGAAGGTGATGAGCTGCGACAGTCTTATCTCCTGGCGCGCGCCAGCACCGGCATCGGCCATAGCGGGCAGCTGGATATGCTCTATTTTGGTGTGGACGGCGATGCCTCGGGATTTCCCGAAGACAGTGGTGGCGACCGTCTTGGCGTCATCCGCGATCAGGAGACACGCGATTTTCGGCGTGATGTCCTGGGGCTGAACCTGCGCTGGGACCTGGATGACTCGACGCAGCTCAAGGCGCTCGCCAGCACAACTCGTCATCGTGAGACCACCGACAATCCCGGTATTGCCAGCGGTACGCTGTCCGGCATTCCGGCGGTCGCCGCCGAGCGCGACTACCGGCGCACCGAGGCACAGCTCTATCTCGTCAGCGAGCCGCAGGACGGTTTGCAATTGACGGCCGGACTGGCCGCGGAGCACGAAAAGGGTAGCAGTGACGACTTGATCCGCTTCGCTGAGTTCGAGCTCCCTGCGCGCTTTGAATTGACGCGTAATTCGCAAAGCCTATTCTTCGAGTTTGCCTATGCTTTGACCCCCGTATTGACTGTCCAGAGCGGGGTGCGCCACGACTGGCCGGATGGCACCGACGATGAAACCAGTTTCAATTTCGGAATGGGTTACATGCTGCCGAAAATTGGGGCGGAGCTCGCTGTGCATTATGGTCAGGGCTTCAAACTGCCGAGTATGTTCGCGCTAGGGCAGTCGTTGGTCGGTAATCCGGACCTGTTGCCCGAGTACAGCGAGTCCTTGGATCTGGGTGTGGCGAAGCGCTGGCCCAGTGCCGGCATCGACCTTAGAATGTCGGTCTTTCAGGTCGAATATCGCAATCTGATTGATTTCGATCCGGACAGCTTTACCAACGTCAATCGCGGACAGGTGGATGTCGACGGGGTGGATGCACGAGTGAACTGGCAGCTTGATCCGGATGCCGCACTGAGCCTCTATGCAACCTACAGCAATTCCGATGTGGTGGGGTCCGACGCCGTGTTGCGGCGCCGGCCGGACTGGCAGGCCGGTAGTGAATACAGACAACGCCTTACGGCACGGATGGATTGGTCCCTGTTGGCTAACTACACCGGCAGCCACTTTGACAGTTCGGTGCCGACGGGATTGGTAAAAATGCCGGCATACTGGCGGCTCGATACGGCGTTGCGCTGGCAGTTCGCTCGGGGCGCGACGGCGAACTTCGCGATCAAGAATCTACTCGATGACGATTACGAAGAAAGCATCGGCTTTTCAAACGGTGGGATCACTGCCGCTGTGGGCTTGTCGTTTGAGATCTGAACCGGGCATGGTGGCCCGCTGCCTGTCTGGGGATTAACGGAGGCTCGATGAAGCGCTTGGCTGTCTTGTTGTTGGAACTCTGTTTGGTCGCGATAGCCGTGTTTGCGGCCGATTGGCTGCAGGGCGTCGTCGATGTCATACCCAAGTGGTTGATCCGCCTGCCGGAAGTCAGCTATGACGCCGGTGATTTCTGGACGGTCATGCAGTATTTCGTTGCCGTGCATGCCGTTGTCCTGGGGCTAGGCCAGCTATTTCTCGGCGCCTGGCAGCCAATGGATGCCAGGCGAACAGTCAACGAACTGTTCTTGTTGGCGGTCGCTTTCGCGGTCGCCGCCTTGTTGGTCTTCGTGACGACGACAGTGGCCTTCGATCCGCAGTTCGTGGTGGGCATACTGCTCGTCAACCTGGTGGTCTTCACGCTGTTCTATTTCGCACAGCAGCTACCGGCTGTCGGGGTCTGGCGATCGCTGATCGCCTTCCTCGGCGCGTTATTGCGGCGCGTTTTCTCACTACCCGGGGTCCTCGCGATGGTCTTGGCGGTGTCCCCTGGGATTCTCGCGAAGCTGTTTGTCAGCAACCGCGATGTGGCCAATGTGATCACCCAGATCCGCATTCAATTGAGTACCCAGGAGCAGGGCGAGTGGACCGTCGAGAACGCGGTCGGCGGCCTGAAGTTCCATCAACCCATCTTGGTCCAGTTTCCACCCGGCGTCACTGACGAGATGTTTGTGCTGGAGCGCCAAGGCAGGTTGCTTAGGGTCCCTTGGAAGGCGCAAGGTGAGCCGCGGCTCGTGTTAGATATTTCTGCCAAGGTCGGCGAGGTCGAGGTCGAGAACGGTGCCCTGGGTTTCGCCGTGCATCCTGAATTCGGCCGCGCTGAATCGACCAACCAGGGCTATGCCTTCCTTTACTACACCAGCGTCCTGGGCGGCGAGCAAGTCAATTACCTTTCGCGCTTCGATCTCAGCGCGGGCGATCCGGCAGTCGTCGCGGCGTCCGAAACTGTGCTGATGGAGATCGACCGAGTCGACGACGGTTTCCATAATGGCGGCTCGGTCGAGTTCGGCCCCGACGGCTTCCTCTACCTGGCGTTGGGCGAAATGTCTGACAAGCGCTCGCATCAGGCAATCGACCAGCGCCTGAGCGGTGGGGTGTTGAGGATCGACGTCGACCGGCGTGGCGGTGATGTCAGTCATCCAATCGTAAATCGGCCGGACAATGCCGAGACCGACCACTATTTCATCCCCAATGACAATCCCTTCGTGGGCATGGACGGCGCACTCGAGGAATTCTTTGCGATCGGACTGCGGAACCCATTCAGGATCTCGTTCGACACCGAAAACGGACGGCTGTGGACGGGCGAGGTTGGTTCGACTGTCTGGGAAGAGGTCAACCTGATCACCCGAGGTGGCAACTACCAATTCCCATTCGTCGAAGGCCGCGAAGCCACCGGCAAGTCGAAGCCCTCCGCCCTGATCGGCAAAGAGATGGCACCGATCTACACCTATCGTCATACAGCCTACGAGCGGGCGGTAATTGGCGGCATTGTGTATCGCGGCGATCGCTACCCGCAGTTTCGCGGCAAATATCTTTTCGGTGACAACTACTCTGGGAATATCTACGCATTACAGGCCGACGGCGAGCCGGTCGAGTCGGTTGATTTGGTAGGCAAGGCCAACCAGTATGCGCAGCGTGGTATCACATCCTTCGCCGAGACCCCCGATGGGGAGATTTTGCTGACCACACTCGGCAGCGCTAGCGGCTCTCAGGGTGAGATCGTCCGCCTGGTACCCAAAGATCAGGCGACGATCGCTGCTGATCCTGTCCAAGTGGTAGAGGAACCCGTTGGTTTGGCCGAGGCGCAGAGCCTTTACTCGGCCAATTGCAGCCGCTGCCATGGCACTGGAGGGCGTGGTGATGGGCCGGATTCGAAACAACTCGGTGTCTCTGTGCCCGATTTCTCCAGCGCGGAGTTTCAGGCATCTCGGTCGGATGCTGATCTGTATGCTGTGATCGAGCGGGGGGGTAGCGCTCGCGGCCTGAGTGCGATGATGCCGCCCTGGGGTTTGGCGCTGTCGGATGCCGAAATTCATGCGCTAGTGGGCCTCATTCGGGCGCAGGCTGAGAACACGGTGGCGCGTTAGTCGGTACATTGGATAGTACTCAGGTTTTGCCTTGGCCTGCCGGCCTTGGTGCGCCCGGCTATGTCATGTCGCCGTTCGGCCGATTAGGCGCAGTTTCTGCCGCAAGAATATTGCAGTATTGACGCTACGATGATTGAGGCCGAAGCCAGAGACAGCGTCGCAACATACGTGAGTCGGGAAGACCAAAGCAGCGTCGCTGTGCAGGGCGAGCGGCGTTCAGCAGCCAAGCTCTCCTCAGTGGTTGAGTGCGTATGGAGAATCGGCACTGCCCAGCAGTTGATGAGAAGGTGATTCGAGCAATGGATATTCCCGAATTGGGGGCCGTCGAAAAGGTTGGAAGGCCCGATGGGTCGCTTCCTATCACCGTCATCGGGGAATCAAGCCGCGACACCCGTGAATCTATCGACGACCCGTGGTGTGCACTTGTTCCAACACCGCGAGATTCGGCAACTAGCCCGTACGACCTCGTTGGCGAGCGCCCCTTAGCCACAAATTTTGCGCAGCCACCACAGATTGTCCTGCATCCTGAAGTAGGGTGCCGATACTGGTTTGGGTCAGACGTCTGCACCATGGGTATGATCGAGGGCAGCAGCGCCCGAATCGGATCTCAGGCCGCAGGAGCCAACCCGATGTGCTGCCCCTACTCCGGATTCACCCATGCCGATTCGTGATCTTCTCGTTGCTGGAATCATTGGCGTCACCCTGCCACTAGTTTTTAGATACGCCTTCGTCGGCGTACTTCTCTGGACCTGGATCGGCATCATGAACCCACACAAACTGGGCTGGGGGTTCATGTTCGACGCGCCCGTCGCCAACGTGGTGGGGGTCGTCACTCTGATTGCGCTGTTCACGACCAAGGATCGGGTGCGGCTTCCCTTCATGGCACCACTGATATTCATGTTGTTGTTGGCCATCTGGTGCTGTGTCACAACCGGGTTCGCGATTTTCCCGCTGGAATCCATCGATCAACTCGAGAAGATCCTCAAGATTCAGCTGATGATATTTGTCGCTGCAGCGGTGCTGTACAAGTGGGAGCACTTTCGTCTATTCATCTGGGTCAATGTATTGTCGCTGGCCTTCTACGGGGTAAAAGGCGGCATCTACACGATCCAGACAGCGGGTGGCGGAAGGGTCTGGGGCCCGGCTGGCGGTTTCATTGCGGGCAACAATGAATTGGCTTTGGCGCTAATCATGGCAATCCCGCTCATGCACTACCTGCGGATGACGACACCCTATGTGTGGGTCAAACGCGCCCTGCTGGTGATGATGGCGTTGTCTGCGGTATCTGCCATGGGTACCCAGTCGCGCGGTGCCTTCATCGCCATCGCGGCCATGGGGGGCTTCCTCTGGTGGCGCGCTCCGCACAAGTTGACCAACCTCATACTGTTGTCGGCCTTGGCCGTATCGATCTGGGTGTTCATGCCGCAGACCTGGCACGACCGGATGGCGACCATCCAGACCTATGAGCAGGATTCCTCGGCGATGGGGCGCATATTCGCCTGGCAAACCGCAATCAACATCGCCAATGACAGGGTCACGGGTGGTGGCTTCGAGATCTATTATCGAGCTGTGCGCTATCTCTATGCGCCGGGGGCGGGGGGGACTCCCTTCGACCCGATGCTGCCACGTGCTGCCCACAGTATCTACTTTCAAATACTTGGAGAGCACGGCTACATAGGCCTCGTGCTGTTCATGATGATCTGGATCACGGCTTGGAGGCTGGCCAATTCCATTCGCCAGCGTGCACGTGGTGACCCAGAGCTTCGAGGCCTGTTTCTGTTCGCTGGGATGGTCCAGGTATCCATAGTTGCTTGGCTCTCGGGCGGGGCTTTTCTCAGCCTGGCGTACTGGGATTTTCCTTATCACCTCGTTATTGCGCTTATTGTCGCGGAACGTTGGCGGCGAGAAGTCTCGCAGCTACCCGAGGTTGCGGCCCCTGCGCCGCCTGACGACCTGCGGAGGCTGAGTTTGCGTGACCGGTTGCTTTGGTTTGTTAGGACCGTGTGAGTCACTAGCCTGCTTGTTGCATCAGTATCCGGGATGATCACGCTGGCCAGATGCGCTTGGACGCTGCCCTGGAGCGAAAACCATAGCCTTAGCTATGGCTTGAGTGAAGGGCAAGTACAAGCGCGGCTGGACAAGTGAGGGCCCGGATAGATTGGGAACGGGAAACAAACTGTTCCTGCAAGAATACGCCCCGAACAGGACTTTCGCCGCATCTCTGACCACGCGTTCGCGCCCGTTCACGATCGACTGGTGCAACATGTAGGCTAGTAAAGTGTCGACGCGTAAACAGGTGCAAAGAGTTGCTTAACGATTAGTGCTGGAGACCTTTGCCAAGCATAAAGTGGGGGGCTGTTCGCGGATTGCGAGTACGACTGCACCGATGCGTTGTTCGGTTTCTACTCGGCGATGGGCCTTGGTTGCTTCCGCCATCGGAAACACCTTGTCGACGATTGGCTTGATCTTGCCAGCCTCGATCATTGTCGTGAGGGTCTGCAGTTCTTCCATGGTTTCCTTTGCAAAGGCGAATGTGGCCATTTTGTTGCCAAGCCAATTGGTGACTAGACAGCGCAGCATGACGGATAGGCGCGGATTGCCCGCCAGATAACGACCGCCTTGGTTGAGGCAGCGCATGCAGGCGCGGTATGAGCTGCTTGGCACCATGTCGAAGATGATGTCGTAGGTCTTGCCCTCCTGCGTGAAGTCGCGCGTGCGGTAGTCGATGAAGCGGTCGGCGCCCATGCCCAGTACGAAGTCTCGCTTGACGGCGCTGTCGACCGCGGTGACCCGGGCGCCCATAGACTTGGCGATCTGTACCGCATGGAGGCCGATGCTGCCGCCTGCACCGTTGATTAGCATTGTCTCACCCGGTCGGATATTGGCCCGGCGCATGAAATGCAGTGCATTCAAGCCGCCCAGCGGCACGGCGGCAGCCTCGGTAGGGGACATATTCGTAGGCTTCGGCGTCAGTGTGTAATTGGCTGGTAGTGCCAGGTATTCACCATAGGCACCGAGCTGCAGCTGCGATGAGCCATACACCAGATCGCCAACGGCTAATTGGTCGACAGAGTGACCGACCTCCACCACCTCGCCGCAAAAATATCCGCCCAGAATCTGCCGACGAGGTCGGCGCACGCCCATCACCAGACGCAGTGGTAACCAAAACCATTTCACCGAAAAGTGGAAGCTGCGCATTTCGCAATCGGCCTTGGTGGCCTCGGCGGCATGGACCCGGATCAGGACCTCGTCAGCGGCCGGCGTTGGCGCGTCCACGTCGCTTAGCACCAGCACATCGGGCGGGCCATAAGACGAGTAAGTGATGGCTTTCAAAACAGGCGAGCCGGTAGCGCTGGGTTCACCTGGTCGCAGTCTTGGTGATTGCAATGGCGACCGATTTGAATGCCGGGGTCTTGCTGCGTGGATCGGCCGCGGTCCCGATCAGCACATTCGCTTCCGGGAAGTACGCCATGGCGTTGCCCACCGGCAGAGCGAAGGGGTATACCTCAACTGCATCCATCTGCCCACAGGCCGAGTACAGATTGGCCCTGTCACCCTCGTTTAGACCGAGCCTTTGCATGTCCTCGCTATTCATCAACAGCGACCAGCGGTTGGAGGTCCCGCGATAGGTGTCCTTCTCCTCGTAAATCATGGTATTGAACTGCCCCTCGCTGCGCACTGTCATCAGTTGGAATGGGTATCGGTCGCGCAAGCTGGGATCCATTGGTTCCGGGATATCGGTGACGACAAAGCGCGCGCGGTGATTCGGCGTCTTGAATTCCGGTGTATGTTGCAAGCGTCCGTTGATGTGGAACTCGCGTTTGGCCACATCGATGTCGGCGAGTTCCTCCAAACCGGGCACGGTCTTCGCGATCGCGCGGCGGATCGTCCGGTGTTCTTTGAAGGCGTGAAAATCGACTGGAGATTCTTTCAAGAGTCGGGCTGCGATATCACAGAGCAGCGTGACCTCGGGGCGTACATTGGCCAGCCGGGTAATGCCGCCGTCGCTCAGGCGCACGAAATTGAACATCGACTCCTGTGTCGTTGGCTGCCACTCCTCGTCGCGGGCTGCGACCGGCAATATCAGGGATTCGCCCCGATCGACGCCATGCACATGACCCTTGTTCAGCGTCGTGGTCAGGTAAAGTTTAAAACCGATCCGGTTCATCGCTTGTTCTGCCCAGCGCGCATCGGGCGTGGCAGCATATAGATTGCCGCCCATCAGCAGCGCCGCATCGATCTGGCCGTCGTAGGCGGCCTGTAGACCCCCCAAGGTGTCGTAGCCGCTAGTCTGCGGCAGCTCGACACCAAACTCTTGCTGCATCCTGGCGAAGACATCGTCCGCTAGGACCGGCTTGACGCCGATGGTACCTACGCCCTGCACATTGCTATGGCCGCGCAAGGGCAACAGGCCGGCATAGCGCTTGCCCACCATCCCTCTTAACAGTGCCAGATTGCTGATCTGCTCTATGTTGCCGACCCCATCGGTGTGGTGTGTGACACCCATGCCCCAGGCGAACACGGTGTGTTTCGAACGCGCATAGCGGCGGGCGACACGCGCGATTTCTTCCCGTGCAACACCGCAATTCGATACGATGTCGTTCCAGTCCAGTGCATCCAGGTCGGCACGAAAGGCGTCGAATCCCTCGGTGTGATTCGCGATGAAGGCAGCGTCTTGGTCCGTATTCTCGAGTACCGCCTTTGCCAGGCCCTTGAGTAACGCGATGTCTGTTCCGATTCTCGGCTGCAGGTAGTCTGACGCGATCCAGGTGCCGCCGCTCAGCATCGACTGTGCGCTCTTGGGGATAGCAAACCTGACCAGGCCTGGCTCCTTGGCCGGATTGATGATCACGACGTCGCCGCCGCGGTCGCGGCAGGCCTTGAGCTTGTGAATGAAGCGCGGGTGATTCGATGCCGGGTTGGCGCCGATGATAAAAATAAGATCGCAACCAGACAGATCGTCCAGCTCCACGGTCGCGGTGCCGCTGCCGATTGTCGAGGCCAATGCGACACTAGTGGCCTGGTGACAGTAGTAAGAACAATTGTTGACGTTGTTCGTTCCATACAAGCGCGCCAGCAACTGCAGTACGAAGCCGGCTTCGTTCGATGCACGGCCTGAAGAATAGAAGAAGCTGTGGTGCGGCTCGGTCGCAGCAAATCCATGCGCTGCATGCTCGACTGCCCAGTCCCATTCGACCGGCCGATAACGCTCTTCGCCTTCGGCCTTGAATATCGGGTTGGCGAGCCTCCCCAGGTGCTCGAGTTCGTAGCCCGACAATTCACGCAACTCGTTTACTGGGTGCTCGAATATCTCGAGTGGTATCGCCGGTTGGATATCGGTCGACTGCGCCTGGATACTCTTGTTGCAGACTGCTGGGAACTCGCCCAACTCATTGGTCATGCCGCCGCGCTGGCCGCCCATGCCCAGCCCGCAGGCCTTGCAAGTGTTATTGGCGGTCAGCGCCTTCGCCGAATCGAGCAGACCGATGCGGCGCACCGTGCTCAGCGTATAGAGGATCTTTTTACGACCACCACCTATGGTTTCCGTCATGATGCGGGTACTCCATCAAGGGTGATGCCAGAAATGTCCGGTCGACGATTCTACCTCACACCGATCGGGCTAGTGGGGCAACGGGAACCAGGTCGCGCTACGCGGCGCATGCCAAGACCGGTGGTTAACACAGGTGCGCGGGACAATGGGTGCCTACTTTGGGTCCGATCTCAATCAGAGCGCCAGCCGATCTCTTGCGCGGTAAGTCGGCCGATCACCACCTGGGACAGGGAACGCGGGATTTCGGCGGTGCTGGGATCGATCGGGATACGGCCGCCCATGAGCTCCGCCTTGGACTGTGGGTACCGCGGGTCCAGCTCCGGTTGTGCATAACCCTCGGGCCAGCGAGGCATATTGGTCGAGGGTTCGTAGCGGTCTTGCGCGCCTAGCGTATGCAGGAGTTCGTGTGCCATCACCACCCGGTTACCGCCACTTTCGCGTTGTGACGCGAAGGCATTCACCACCCCGATATGGCCCTCCTGGAGCCCCAACGAGTGATGCAGCACGGGCGCGGTCTCCGGGTCGAAGTAGCGCACGAAGAGCTGCACATCTGCGGGCGGGGGTCGCGGACCCTTGTCCACCCGCCATGCCCACCAACGAAGCTTCAGACTCCAGTACATGATCGCCGGGACGGAAGGCGAAGACGGCGGCAACGGCGGTGACTCTGCCACCTCTGCCCCGAGTACCATCTTCACCGGTCTGCGAAGTCGCAGGCCATGGTCTTGTGCTTGCTCCGCGAAGAAGGCATCCAGGTCAGCGAAGCTTTTCGGCGCCAGCCGTGCGATATAGGCCTTGCTGGCATTGCTGCCATCGCCATTGATCGGGTGCACCGCCACCCAAAGGGTGTCCTCCCAGCTCGCAAGGCGATCGCGGGTCAGCCAGGTTGTTCCGGCTACGAGCAAGAGCAAGTAGAACAGCAACATGATCCTCAGACGGGCGAACATCACAGGGCTCCTTGCGATTTAAAGCAGGCTTTTTACATGATCGGCGAGCCGCAGTGACAAGGCCGCCAAGGTGAGTGTCGGGTTGGCCGCCGGGGATGTCGGGAACACCGATAGATCACAGACGAAAAGATTGTCATAGCCGTTGTACTTCAAGTCGGTGTCGACCACGCCGGTAGCACCGCTACCTAACCGCAGGGTCCCGACTTCGTGGGCCACGCCGCCGATGGCGCCCTGTTTCAGGGACAGGTCTTGGCCCGGCAACGGCTCACCGCCGAGATGCGCGATTAGGCTGTTCTTGATCGCTTCGACCTCGCCACCAAAGGCATCGGCCGCCGCGCTGGGCTGCACATGCAGCACAGGTTTTGCGTACGACGGCCCGCTGTGCTCCAGGTGATTGGCTTCCATCAGCGGGGCGTTGAATAGGAAAACGATCTCGCACAGCATCGCATTACCTTTTTCGGCCCGATGCCGCGCCAGGGTTTCGGGGTCCAGATAGCGCCCCTGATTCAGGTCGGCGCCCAGTTCGAGGAGCAGATTGTAGGGGTGCGCGTCGGGCGTGGCCTGTCGATGCCGTGACAGAGTCTTGCTCGACACGTCGGCTCGATGGTAGGGCGAGCTGGCGGGGATGGAAAAGTGGGTAAACAGAATCGGGTGATCGGTGAGGCCCTTGCCGACCTGGTGCGTTGGATCTTTTAGATCGCTGATCTTGGCGAGTTTTGCGCTTTCGACCGTCCCCGCGGCGAGAATCATATATCGGCCTTGGAAGGTGCGGATGCGGTCTGACAAGAGGTCATGCGCCTCGACCATACTGACCCTGTCACCGTCGGTATGGATCTTGACTGCTGCATGGTTGAGGTTGACCGACAGATTGTGGGCGCCGACTGGGTGATCAGTGAGTTTGGCCTCGGCCAACAAGTCCGCGGTCGAGAACATCCCGGCACCTATGGTCCCGGAAGCAGGATTGCTGTGGCGCACCGCAATCGAGGCGTCCAGGTGATCGAAATCGGCGACCCATGAGGCCAGCAATGTCTTGATTTGCTGCTGATAAGACGAAGGCGGTAGCGGCCACTTCATCAACTGTTCGGCACGTTCATAGCCCGGGCTCTCCAAATGCCAACGAATGGCGCTTGGCCAGTCTTCCAGCTCCCACCACTGCATTCTCGGAATGAGTCCGCCCCAGAACACCGACCTGCCGCCGAGATTGAAGGCCTGCCCGCCACCGAACTGACTCTCCGCGGCGTTAACGAAGTTCTCGACCTTGAACTCGTCGTATAGACCCCACACATGCTTGTCGAACTGGCCGATCTGATGCTGCCGCGGCAGGTTGGCGATATGAGTTGGGAACAGGTAACTGCCGGCCTCTAATACGAGGACGTCCGCGCCGAGATCTGCGAGTTGCTCGGCGACGATTCCACCACCGACACCCGAGCCAATCACCACGACATCGAACACATGCCCTTCGGCCAAATTAGGCCCAAAGAACATCTGTTGGAACGACGCATTCTCGACGATGACCTCGTTGATCGGTGGGAACTGGACCTGTGGCGCCTCGAAAGTGAAATCATCCCCGTCATTGGGGTGCAGGAAGAGATTGGGACCCGTCATCCAGTACTGTTTTTCCAGCACAAATTTGAAGTGCATCCCACCCGCAAAGCGGTCTTCGGGCAGGTCGAAGCGCCATTCGTCGTTCTCGTAGAGGCCCGGGATGTCGTCGGCCCAGTCGCCGGCGTTCGAGCGGATCGTGATCTGCAGGTCGGGTCGGTACACCAACGTCTTGAAGCGAATCCGAAACATTCTGGTTACCCTAGCTTGGTGATTTGTCTGGCAGGTCTTGCCGCCAGCTCGTGAGGCGTCGGTGCGTCGATCACACGCGGACGCGGTATAGCAGGCTGTAGAGTACCGGCACCACGCCGAGCGTCAGCACCGTCGAGAACAGCAGCCCGGCCATGATCGCGATCGCCATGGGTTCCCACATCTCGCCGCCGCCTAGGTACAGCGGGATCAGACCAAGCACAGTGGTCGCGGTGGTCAACAAGATCGGACGTGCTCGCTTCAGCGCCGCCGCGACGATCGCCTGGCCATGTTCTGCACCCTTGTCGAGTTCGGATTGAATGCATTCGAGCAGAACGATGGCATTGTTGATGACGATGCCGGCCAGCGAGATGATGCCCAACAGGGTCATAAAGCCGAAGAATGAATTGCCGATCAGCAAGCCGCTGACCACACCAATCAGGCCAAGCGGGATAGTCATCAGCACGATGAACGACTTGCGCAGCGAGTTGAACTGGGCGACCAAGAGAATCAGGATCAGGAAACCGGCGATCGGCAACTGGGCACTGATCGAATCGCTCGACTTGGCGGAGGTCTCTTGCTCGCCGCCGAGTTCATAACGAATGTTGTCCCCCCAGCTCGCCTGCTGTGACATCAGCCAAGGCCGAAGTTGATCGAACTTTTCGCTAGCGGTGGCGCCTTCCTCGAGCTGTGCCCCCAGCGTGACAGTACGCAGGCCATCGCGTCGGTAGATGCGTGCGGCATCCCAGGTGACCGCGATATCGGCGACCTGGCGCAGGGGTACGGATTTGCCGCTCGCCTGGGCGAAGACCGAAAGCGACTCCAGCTTGCTGATGTCGTCTTGGCGCGATGCATTGCTGCGCAGCAGCACAGGTATCACATCCTCACCTTCTCGATATTCGGTCAGTTGCAGTTCGCTGAGCCCGGCCTGCAGCGAGATAGCGATGTCCTGGCTGGTTACATCGGCACGTAGCGCCCGGGCCTGGTCGATGCGGATGTCGAGTTGCTTGATGCGTTGCCCCCAGTCGTCGGCAATGTTGCGCAATCCGCCGATCCGGCTCATTTCGCGCTTCAGCCCGCCTACGGCAGCGAACAGCGCCTCGGTGTCGCTACTGGAGAGCCGGACTTCGACCGGATTCTCGATCGATGGACCGTTCTCGATCTTGCGCGGCTTGAGGTCCAGATCGGGGTGGCGGTCCAACGCATAGCGTCGGATCGACGGCATCAGTTCATCGATCACGTCCGCCGATGCCACGTTAACTATCATCAGGGCATAGTTGGGGCGCGAGGGCTTTGGGTTGTGCGAGAGAATGAAGCGTGGGCCCGCATTGCCGATGTAGCTGACCCAGTTGACGACGCTAGCCGATTGACCGTTTTGAGCGACTGTCTGGTTGTTCAAGAACTCTTCGATGTCGGTGACGACCTGCGCGGTAGTTTCGATCGAGGTCCCGGTCGGCATCTCGAGTTCGACCTTGAAATAGGATCTGTCCGATGGTGGAAAGAAGATCTTCGGCAGCTGGCCGAATCCAGTCATCGCCAGCGCGAAGATAATCAAGGTGATCAAGAGCGTTGCGCTGCGGTGGCGAAGCAGTATCGACAACACTGAGCGATAGACTTTGTAAACCGGTTGCTGGAAGTCAGCCGTTTTGCGCTTCACTCTCAGAAACGCGACGCACAGCAACGGGATGACAGTGAGTGAGATCAGCCACGAACACAGTAGCGTGATGGTGACGACCTCGAACAAGGAAGCGGTGAATTCACCGACATTCGATTCGGCCAGATAGATCGGCAGGAACGCGGCTGCGGTCGTCAACGAGGCGGTGAGCAGCGGGGTGCGCAGCTCCGTCGAGGCCTCGATCGCCGCCGTGGTTGCGTTCTCGCCAGCCTCCATCTTCACCATGATGTTCTCCGACATGACGATACCATTGTCGACCAACATACCGAGCGCGATGATCAGCGCAGCGAGCGAAATCTGATCGAGCCCGATCGAGAGCGCGGACATGACTAAGATCGCCGACAGCATGGCCAGCGGGATCAGCGCTGCCACGATGAGTCCGGTACGAACACCGAGCGTCAGCAACATCACCGCCGATACCACGGCGATCGCCTGAAGCAGGCTGAGCACGAAATCGTTCACCTTCTGCGCGACCTCGGCCGGGGAGAAGTTCACCAAGGCGAACTCGATCCCATGCGGGTAGCGTTGCTCAAAGCGTTTGATCTGCCCCGCCACCTGTTCGCCGAGTGCGATGTTGTTGCCGCCTTCGCGCATCGCGATGGCGATACCCAGGGCGTGCTCGCCGGTCGAGCGGACCAAGGTGCTCGGCGGGTCCACATAGCCGCGCGATACGCTGGCGATGTCTTTCAAGTAGACCAGTCGATCGCTACCCGGGATGTTCAGAACGGTCTGTTGGATATCGGCGATGGATTCGAAATTGCCGCTTGGCTGCAACGCGATGCGCTCATCGCCCAAGGTGATCTCACCGCCAGAGAGAACGATGTTACGCGTTGCCAGCGCCTGGGAGAGCTGGTGCGGCGAATAGTCCAGCTCGGCGAGGATCGCGTCTTCGTATTCGATGAAGACGCGCTCTTCCTGGGCGCCGTGGATCTCGACCTTGGCCGCATCGGGCAGGCGCTGCAGGTCATCGCGTACCCTCTCCGCGATATCGGTGAGTTCGGCATCAGTAAAGCCTTCGCCGGTGATAGTCAACACGATGCCGAAGACGTCGCCGAACTCGTCGTTTACGAATGGCCCCAGTGCACCTTCCGGCAGTTCACCGGCCACATCCTCCATCTTGCGCCTGAGGTTGTCCCAGATCGGGCGCATCCGGTCGAAGCTCTCCTTGATGTTGACGGTTACGATAGAGACGCCGGTGCGCGATTCTGACTTGATGAAGTCGATCTCCGGGATCTGTTTGATCTCCTCTTCGAGCTGGGCCGCGATGAGGTTTTCCACGCGCTCTGGATTCGCACCGGGAAAGTAGGTGAGCACCTGGGCGCTGCGCACGATGAAGCCCGGGTCGTAGGCGCGCGGCATCTGCGTGAAGGTGGCGATGCCCGCGACGACAATGCTGAGTACGACCACCAGCGTGAGCCGGTTGTTGTCGATCGCCAGACGCGTGATATTCATTCGGTCGAAGCAGTCGCCAGCCGCACCTCGAGACCGGCTCGCATCTTGCTCATTCCCGCCGTCACGATCCTGTCACCAACCTCCAGCCCGGAGGTTACTTCTAGGCCCAGTGCCGACAGGTTCCCGGTTTCGACGGCCCGGCGCTGCACGACCCCTCGGCCGTCCGAGACGGATTCCACGCTGTAAAGGAACCGCCCAACGTCATCCTCCAGTACCGCATGGGCCGGCACGTGGAGCACGCTGGAGGCCGACATTCTCTTGGTTGGCGGTTTGCCTCTTACCGTTGCCGACATGCCGGGTAAGATGTTGTAATCGCCATGCTCCTGCATCGCGAAGGTCACAACGAAGGTGTTGGTATTCTCATCGGCGCGGGTGGCGACCTCTTTGAAGCGCAAGGGAAAGCGCTGATCGGGCAACTCATTGAAGCTGGCATAGACTTCTGGCCGAGCGCCTTCGCGGACACGGATCATCAGGCTCTCGGGTAGGTTGATCTTGACGAGCAGCGAAGACGTATCCTGCAGAGTATAGACAGTCTGCTTGGCGTTCAGCTCTTCGAAAGAGTCAACGTGCCGCACCGCAATGCGCCCATCGAATGGGGCGCGCAGACGGGTGTACTCGAGGTTTTGACGTGCGGCCTCTAGATTGGCTTTGGCCGTCGCGTTCTGGGCCTGCAACTTGTTGTAGTCGGAGCGCGATATCACCCCGGTCTTGACCAGCTCGCGGCCGCGCAGGTAATCGGCGTGGGCCGATGTGTATTCGGCCTCTCGGCTGGCCAACTGGATGCGGAAATCGGTTTCGTCGAGTTGCGCCAGGACATCACCAGACTTCACGCTATCGCCCTCTCGCACCGCCAAGGTGACGAGTCTGCCGGCTACCCTAAAGCCAAGGTCGGCCTTTTTGGCTGCATCCACCACGCCGGGGAATTCACGCCAGATGCTGCCGTTGGTCGGTGTGACGACCAGGGTGCGGACGAGCCTGGGTTGTGTCTCGGACGGTGTGGGGCTGGACGCCTGTTCGCATGCTGCAATGCCCAGCATGGCCAGAGTGGTGAGAAGTAGCGGAACAACGGGATGCAGGCTCATTCTGACTCCGTTTTGGCTTGAGGCGCCTTGCCGCGATCAGCGCAGGCGCTTCGGCTCGACATCATAGCTGTCGTGGAGCTCGCCAGCAGCCCTCGTGCAGGCCACCCCGTTTCGGTGACGGTATCTAATATGGTCCTCGAACCACAGAGCGTCGAGGGTTGGGCGCATCGGCCGATTCGCGTTAGCCTGCATGCCTATATCGGCCCTAGAAGCGCCGCCAGTTAATGAGGTCAACCATGAAAGACGCCAATGCCAACCAGACTTGCTGCGAACCCGATTGTTGCGCGCCGGACGATACGGCAGCCAATACCACGCACGATCGTCACCGAGCCCAGGTGCGCGATGCCTATGCACAGGTGGCCCGTGCCGAGACCGACAGCACGGCCTCCGGTGAGGCAGCGGGCTGTTGTGGAGTGAGCGACGACGCCGCGATCAACGCCATCGTATCGACCCGACTCGGTTACAGTCGCGCCGAGCTGGATCTGCTACCCAAGGGTGCCGACATGGGTCTGGGCTGTGGCAATCCCAAGGCGATCGCGGCATTGCAGCCGGGTGAGGTGGTGGTGGACCTAGGTGCCGGTGGTGGCTTGGACTGTTTTCTAGCCGCCGCCGAAGTGGGTGCGAACGGTCGGGTGATCGGGGTCGACATGACGCCCGACCTGCTGTCCAAGGCGCGCGATAATGCCGCGCGCGGCCATTTCGACAACGTCGAGTTCCGCCTCGGCGAGATCGAGCACCTGCCGATTGCCGATGGCCAGGCCGATGTGGTGATCTCCAATTGCGTAATCAACCTCTCCCCGGCCAAAGCCCAGGTGTTTCGCGAGGCCTATCGCGTGCTCAAGCCGGGCGGTCGGCTGGCGGTGTCGGACGTCGTTGCCACCGCCGAGCTGCCGGACGCGATCACCCAATCACCGGAACTGATCGCCGGTTGCATGGGCAATGCTTCATTGATCAGCGACATCGAGGCCATGCTCGACGCCGCCGGTTTCGTCGATGTCCGCATCGAGCCCAAAGAAGAGTCCAAGGCCTTCATGAAAGACTGGGCGCCCGGCACAAACGTCACCGACTTTCTGGTCTCAGCGGCGATCTTTGCGACCAAGCCGCAAACCAACTAGCCTTACTAGTTCGATCTCGCGTGAGTTCTTAGACGCCCATCGTTCCAGTGAGTAACCCATGGCGCCGTTTCAGATCTGTCTGAAACGGCGTTTCTTTTTGGCGGCGATATTAGCCTGCCCAAGCTCAAGGCTCGTGAATTTGGGACGCCAGGGGCCAGTCACTGTCGATGCCTTGCTCGATTCGGTCTACTCCTCAGCCGTGCCACCGAACTTGCGCACAACCGCGGCGTAACTCGGCGACTGGCGCAGCAGTCGGCCAGCTATCTCGCGCAGTCGGTCGATGCCCTCGGCCGGCAGGGAAAAGGTTGTTGGGAGATTCATGAAATAGGCGCGTTCTTGTGGGTCGCGGATGGCATCGAAGGCGACGTCGATCACCTCTAGTGTGATCTTGGGGACGCTTGCCTCGGCTTCCGCCTTGCTGGCACCGGCAAGGCGCAAACGCGCGACCTGTAGCTCGCGCCGCCGCTCCAAGATCTCGGCCCGGTCCTTAAGCGATTCCACCGTCTCGAAGGAGTAGCGATCGATCGGTACGCCGGTGGACTGCAACAATTGGCTGACCATGCCCGGCGGCGATTCGTAGCGGTCCCAGTCGATGCTCGGTGAGGCGTGTGAGTTGACGACCAGCAAAACAATCTGCCGAACGACACCAAAGCCGACTTCACCACGGAACTCAGCGCTCACGCCCAGTTCCTCGATGGTCTCGATGATTCCGCGTACGCCGATGTTGTCCGACACGCCGCCATCGACGATGTGGAGGTAGGGTCGATCCGCGCTGTTTTGAAAAGATTCCATCTCGAGGTAGCGCTGGAAAGCGCGCGCGGAAGGGCGCGCGCGGCCTTCGGTCTTCGCGACCTCCGCCACCCAAGCCGGATACTGATAGCCGCAGCTTCCGCCGTAGTTGTCATAGGTCAGCGCCGAGAACACGATAGGGACGGCGGACGAGGATGCCGCTACGCGCGATAGGCGGACTTTATTCAGATCAGAGCAGATCAGGTCGAAGTCGCTTTGGTAGAAGGCGAGTCGCGAGCCAGTAGAGATATCCGTCCCGGTGGCGATTGCGACAGGAGCGTCCTTGTCGAGCAGATCGGCATAGGTTGCACCCTCGAACAGGATCTCGTCGTAGAACGCGGCGGCGAGTTCAGAGCGTCCGGCGCTGCCGCCGATGAACTTCCGCCAGTTGAGCGGATTCAACGCGCGTGCGACCAGCTCGCCCTGTACATCGCGTTTCAAAAAGCGGTGTTCGTATTCCTCGAACAGGCGCTCACCATGCAGCGCGTAGGCGAGCGCGGTAAAGCTGCCCCCGGACACGCCAGTCATCAGGTCAACCTCATCGATCATCCGGCGCCGTTTGCCATCGACGACGATCTCGGTGCGGCGCAGCTCCTCGAGCACACCGTAGGACAATGCCGCCGCGCGTGTGCCCCCGCCGGAGAACGACAGCACGAACAGTGTGCTCAACTCGTTGTTCTGACGCTTGGGGATCAGTAGATGCGGACGGTAGCCGGCATTCGGATCGATCTGTGTGATCGGTTCGTTGATCGGGCGGCTGGCACAGCCGCCGAGCACTGTCACCACGGTGATCCACGCAAGCAGGCTGCTGGCGCGTGTTCCCGGGCTTGCGGCTCGCTCAATGATCATTGTGCAGTCCCTCGATGCCGTGGGATGACTACTCGCAGGTTCCGCCCAGCAACCCGGACTTCAGATCGGTGTTCGGTGGCCTGGGGCCCAGCCAGATCCCATATAGCGCCTGGGCAAAGTCCGCACCCTGGATCGTCCCTTGCGAGGTACCCTTGACCGACACTCGCGTGCCGACGCCTGGTATATAGAGAAAGTCCAGGCGATCACCGGTCTGCACATCCGCCATCATTCCCTTGAAGGTTTCGATACGGGCCGTGAGTGCAGCCGTTGCATCGCCGGCGTTGCTGCCGAAGCCGGCATCCCAGCCCTCGATCAAGGCCTTGCGTTCCACATCGCGCACGAAATGCAGGACGATCTGCGTGGGCATGTCGAGTTCGAGGATACTGGCGGCATCGCTGGATATCTGCGACAGATACAGTCCAGCGACATAGACATCGACCTTGAACAAGGTGGCCTGACGCAGGCCAAGACCATTGAGCTGCAGCCTGCCGCCGTCGGTTTCAACCTGATCCGCAAAGACGACGCCCTCGCACTCCTTGCCGTGTGCCACCCCGGCACCGAGCGCCAGGACCAGGACGACCATCAGGCTGCGCAGCCTAACCCTCATGCTGAACCGGTCGCGCAACAGACCGACCTCCTTGCCAGCTGAGTTCGGGTATGCAGTGTATGAAGAAAGCCTGATCCAATACGAGTGCTTCATCCCATTGTCCTTGGTCTGGGCGCTAGCGCCGTTTCCCCTATGGTACAGCGCCGGTCTGTGGCTGGCAGACCCCTCGAGTGATCCGATTGCAGCCTTTGCTCGTATGCAAGGTCAGAGCGGTGGGGGTGAAGAGCTGATGAATGCCACATTGCCGGACCAAGTGGTTTGGCGTCGAATCGGACAGGGCGACCCAAGTGCCTTGGCACTGCTATACGATCGCTGTGGGGCGAGGCTGTTTGGCGCTGCGTTGCAGTTTCTGCCCAACCACCGGGATGCCGAGGAGCTGTTGCACGATCTGTTCCTTGAGGCCTGGCAGACGGCCGGTCAGGATGACCGAGAGCAGGCGAACTTGGGGGAGTGGCTACTGAGTCGCATCGAGCACCGCGCGCAGGAGCGTATGCGCACCGCCAAGGCCGCGTACACGCAGGCGGCCAAGACGGGTCCGCGGATGGACGCATTGACCATGATCGGCGACACGACTGCAGTGGCTCGGGATGCTGGACTGGCGGTTGAGGTGCAATGCTTGAAGGCTAGTCAGTTACCGGCGATTCAGTCGGGCAGCCTCCGGGGACTGACCCGGCGGCTGAGCTGTCTGTTTGACCTGGACGCCACGCGCATCCATGAGCTGTTGGCCTTAGCCGGCGACCCTGCAGCCGAGGCGTGGCAGCAGACCGAGTTGCCAGGGGTGCGGCGCTTGCCATTCGCCGGTGGGACCACTGTCGCCGATGCCGATTGCAGTCTGATCCACTTTCGACCCGGGGTGCGCTTGCCCGAACACCGCCACCTCGGAGACGAGTGGGCCATTATCCTGCAAGGCAGTATTGCCGAAGTCCGCGGTCGCCAGTTCGCGGTGGGCGATACCGTGTTCAGTGCGCTCGGTAGTCGGCATGCGCTCAAGGTTGAAGACAAGGCGGAGGCGGTGTTGGCTGTGGCGACCTTCGGCGGTATCGAGTTCTTGCGCTGATCCCGGTCCGCTAGTGGGCCAAGCGGATAATTCTGTAACGCTCAGCCACGGCACAAGACTTGTGGGCAAGGCGCAGTCCGCGGGGAATGGCAGGCCCTTTCCAAGGACAGCAACACAGCCCACGATGCTTGTGCCGTGGCCCTTTGGGAGCCACGGTGCGAGCGCGACTCGGTGTTGCGTTTCTTGCCAAGGGCGTGGCCATTACCTGCGAAACACGCCTTGATTCGCGCTCGCACTGTGGCTCTGAGCGTTGCAGAATTATCCGCTTGGCCCACTAGCCCGGGCCGTCCATGCTGCCAATCTGTTTGTGGCCCGAAGAGCGGCCGTGCAGGACGACAGGCTAGCTGCCCAGTGCCGCGTTGCTGCGAAAGCCCAACCCAGGTGTCGGCTGCACGAGCGCAGTGTTCCTATCTATGGTACCTATACGCCAGTGGGGCCGCGCTGCGTGGGCAGCCGGTGGTCACTGCATGATTGGATCAATGGAGTGAGGGCCCAGCGTGTCCGGTGTCTTTGTCAGCTATCGTCGTGATGACAGTCAGGGGTTTGCTGGCCGCCTAAGCGATGATCTGGATACGCTGCTCGGTCACGACCGGGTGTTTCGTGATATCGAGATCCCGATCGGCAGCGACTTCGGTGACGTGCTACAAAGCGCGATCGCCGCCAGCGACGTGCTGTTGGTGGTGATCGGCCGCCAGTGGGCGGCGGATTCGGTGAGCGGGTTTCGCTCGCGCCTGTTCGAACCGACCGACTGGGTGCGGACCGAGATCGAGGCGGCGTTCGCACTGGGCAAACAGGTGGTACCCGTCCTGGTGGGCGGGGCGCGCATGCCCTCCGCCGACGAGCTTCCCGATAGCATCCGCGCGCTCGCCCGGCGCCAAGCGGCTGAGTTGACCGACCGGCATTGGGATGCGGAAGTCGTGGCACTCGCCGATCGGCTACGCAGCCTATGTCCGGCCCTGACCAATGATCGCCCAGTACCACAAGAATCGCCGGCCGAGGTCTTGCATGAGCTGGGTGAACGGGTGATCGACGAGCTCACTGCGCGCGGTCGCCCGCGCTCTGAGTCGACAGCGCGCTCGGCGAGCTTGGGCGGGCGCTTGGTGCGCTCGATCGGGCGGGGCGTCCGCAGATTGCTGACGACTGGCCTGCTGTTGGCGGCGATCTATGTTGGTTTTCGCCTATTCGGTGACGACTCGACCCTGCGGACCATGGATGCCTTGGATGCCCGCCTCGAGATCGCTTGGGAACGCCTACTGAGCTACCTGCAGCAGTTTTTTGCGGCGGCCAAGACGGCTGTTTAACTCGGCCGAGGCGGCTGGCCAGTCACAGGCCCTGTCGCCAGCGCGCGAGTTGTTCCACGATGCCGGTAGGTGCCTCGATTTGCGGGAGAGACGGTTCCTTCTCCTCGCGCACTTCGAGTTCGTGGACCTGCTTGCGCGCCGCATCGAAAGCCGCGACGAGAGAGGGAGTGGCCGGGATCGCCTCTTTGAGTAGTGCGCGACCAAAATAGGTGAAGTCGCGATCGTCGGCACAACCGAATGAGCGCCGGTCGTGGCGTGAAGCGGTAATGATCAGGCTGTTCGGGTCGCGCAACGCATCGATGAAGCCACCGGCGTAGCACGCCGAAACCACGATCACCCGGTGACGGATGCCGGATGCGTCCAGCAAGGCGCGCAGCTTGGTGGCTGGGAGATCGTTGAGGCGCAGCCCTGGTTGGCTGAGTATCAATTCATGCTCCTTCGAGCCGTGGCTGGTGAGGTACAGGAACAGGATGTCCTGATCTTTGTCCATGCGCTTGGCGATCGCGCCGAGTGCGCGCTCGATGCTGGTGTAGGTCGCCATGGGCAAATCCATGGCACGGCGGTCATTGACGAGCTTGATCGTGCGCCCCGCCGTCGCAAACCGTTCGGCAAAGTCCCGCGCGACAAAGTCCACCTCGCGCCGGAACACCGCCTGACTACCGTCCCCGCCGACGGCGAGCAGATAGAGATCGATGGCATCGGCCTTACTCGCTTCTATGTCGGCGAGCGAGGCCTCGAGCAGTTCACCTTGTGCGTAGATGGAATGCTCGAGTCGGATGCTTTGTGCCCGCTCGGCTTCTGGGTCTGTCAGACTGCCGTAGCGCCAGGTTCCACTCGCGGTTGCGGCCTCGCCTGGCGCGGGGTTCGCTCGTGTCAGCACGCCCTCTCCATGATATTCACCGAAGGCGAAGTCGCCGACGTAGACATCGCCGTTGGCCAGCGTCAAGTTACCTTGGCCGTGGAACCGACCATTCTCGAAGTGACCCTCGTAGCGGTTACCGTTGGTGCCGGTGAGTATGCCGTCGCCATGCGGGGCCCAGGATTGAAACGCGCCCTCGTACACGTCGCCCGCCGCTGACACATAGCGCTTAAGTTGCTTGGGCTCACCGTTCTCGAAGTGACCTTCATAGCTTTCGCCGGTTGCCAGGGTCATGACCCCTGCGCCATAGATTTTCCAGTTCTGAAAGCCGCCTTCGAACCACGCGCCTTGCTGTGACCGGTAGATGCCATGCCCGGTGAATGCGCCGCGGAAGAATTCGCCTTCGTAGACGTCTCCCATGGCATCGACATAGCGCCCCTGGCCGTGCATTTGGCTGAGCGAAAGGTTGCCCGCGTAGCTTGATCCATCCAACATGGAAATCTGCCCTTCGCCCTCCGCATGGCCGTTGCGGAAGTTGGCCA
Organism: Chromatiales bacterium; assembly: GCA_028284585.1. Lineage (GTDB taxonomy): Bacteria > Pseudomonadota > Gammaproteobacteria > Chromatiales > Chromatiaceae > Thiosocius. The sequence continues at coordinate 6,056 of JANQRK010000084.1, read as the reverse complement.
CCAGGACTTCGCCAGTAGGGTAGGCTAGCTTGCCAGCGCCGCTGAACATACCTTTTTCGAAGTCGCCGGTGTAGACCGCGCCATTCGCCATCGTGAGGGTGCCAGGCCCGTGGTACATGCCCTCCTTGAAGTTGCCCTCGTACAGACTGCCGTCGGGGTGGAGCGATCGTCCTTTCCCATGATAGAGCCCGGCCTTGAACCCACCCTCGTAGAGTCCTCCCTCGCCAAAACTCAAGCGGCCCTGCCCATGCATGAGTTCATTGACCAGTGGGCCGTAGTACCTCGACCCGTCTGGCAGTATGCTGGCTGGCAGTGTGCCGGACTCGCTGGCCCACGTCGGGTACATGCTCAGGGTCAGCAGGGCACCAACAAGCAACCAGGTAGGCGGAAAGGGGGTCGAAGCGCCGCGGCGGTGACCAGGATTGGAGCTCATGTTGGGTACCTGGGTATTGTGTGGTGTTGGTTACCGTCACCCGAATCCAAGGGTGCGATAGTGAAATCCTGCTGCTCTGCGTTCCAGTCCAATTCGTATGAACACCGAATGCGCCGCCAGCAGCGCACCTAGGCGACCGCCAAAAAGGGCGTGTTGGAGACGGCTATCATGATATAGCGGCACGCTTTTTCGCTGCCTTAGAATCGGTCGCTCAGGGCGGCTAATGAACAGGGTTGCAGCGATCGCCCGGCGCCGCTCAGACCTAGCCGCAAGATGCAAACCCAAGCGCAGCCCAGTCATGCGGGCGTGAGCCCTTTGCACCAATTTGGCTAAGCGTGCAAGCCGAGATCACCCAAATCGAGATACAAACGCCAGAACAATCCACGCTGCTTTACCTCGCGTGGTTTGTCGTTAAACTTGCCGGGTTCGGCGTCGGCTTGGGTACGCCGATTCGGATCCACGGAGTTACCATGCCCTCGGATGGAAGTCACCGTGCGCTGGCCCGGCCGGTCGCGCGCGTCCTCATTTTTTCCATAATTGTCATGGGCACAATTGTGTCAAACGCCGTCTTGGCGGCTGGTAAGCCCACGCTCGGCTGGATCGAGTGGGGTTGGCTGCAGCCCGGACACATCAAGATCAAGACGAAACTCGATACGGGCGCGAAAACCAGTTCGATCGATGCCACCGACATCGAGGCCTTCAAACGCAATGGCGACGAATGGGTGCGGTTTCGCATCCCCTTGGCGGCGCGCCCGGACGATACCAATCAGCCCCGAGACCTGCATTTGGAGCGCAAGGTTAGACGTATAACCAAGATCAAGGACCATGAGCGCAAAAGCGCATTGCGCTACGTCGTGAAGCTGCGTCTTTGTATCGGTGGGCGAACCTTTTTAACCCCGATGACGCTGGCCGACCGCGGTCGCTTCAATTATCCTTTGCTCCTCGGGCGTTCAGCGTTGAAAAAGCTCGCCGTCGTCGACGCGGCGAAGACCTTCACTGCCAGTCGTAGTTGCCCCAAACCAGCGCCATATCGTGAGGACTAAGCTATGAGAAACGCCCAGGCGCTCGTCCTGGTCGCACTCTGCATCGCTTTGGGTCTCGGCTTGATGTTCGCGAAGGTCACGCGCCTCGGTCTTCCCCTGGTGCCCGATCAGGTGGAACAGGTTGCGTCCATCGAGGCGACGGTGGAGTTCAAAGCCGGCAACGGCGCCGTGGTAGTGAGTCTCGACATACCCGAGACGTCCGAAAACTATTTGCGTCTCGACGAGTACTTCGTCGCCCGAGACTACGGTCTGAACATCGAAACCAAGAAAGGCGATCGGCGCGCCGAATGGTCAATGCGTCGCGCGCGCGGCATGCAGCGTTTGTACTATCGTGCCGAGCTGGTAAAACGCACCGAGGCCGCCGAGACTGCCGATGCCTTGGCCGCTGCACCGAAATGGCCGACCAAACCCGACTATGGTGAGCCGCTGGCGTCTGCCATCGAAGACTTGCTGTCGACGGTGCGCGCCGAATCGGCCAATGTGTTCACCTTTACGAGTCAGGTGGTGGTCGCGATAAACGATCCCGGATCGGACGCCAATATCAAGCTGGTGCGTGGCAATATCAAGCCGGGCAGTGAGGAATGGGTGCAGCGCTTGGTCTATGTGCTGGCCGGCGCACGCATCCCGGCCCGCATGGTGCGTGGGCTGATCTTGACCGATGTCGGGGCGTCGGGCCTACAGCTGGTTCCCTGGCTTGAAGTGCACAATGGTGATCGATGGGAAGGCTTTGATCCCGTAACCGGTGACAAAGGCTTTCCGGAAGACTTCGTGCGTTGGTCGAGTAGTAATGCACCGCTGCTAACGGTGGAGAACGGGCGCAGTGCGCATGTCTCTTTTGCAGTGACGCATTATTCACGCGCGGTGGCGAACATTGCACGCAGCCGTGCGGATGCCAACGAATCATGGCTCACCGCATTGATGCTGCACGATCTTCCGGTCAGTACACAAAACGTCTACCAGGTGTTGTTGATGATCCCGATCGGGGCGCTCATCGTTGCGCTGATGCGCACCGTTGTCGGTATTCCGACCCTCGGTACCTTCATGCCGATCCTGATCGCCATCGCCTTTCGTGAGACCCAACTCATTTGGGGCATAGCGCTGTTTACCGCCATTAGCGCGTTCGGCCTGATGATGCGCGTCTATCTGGAGCGCCTGCGGCTGTTGCTGGTGCCGCGTTTGTGTGCCGTATTGGTAATCGTCGTGATATTGATGCTGTTGATCAGTCTGCTCAGCGAAAAATTCGGACTGGTCCGGGGTTTTTCCATAGCCCTCTTCCCGGTCGTAATCTTGACCATGGTGATTGAGCACATGTCCGTGGTGTGGGAGGAATCCGGCCCTATGGCAACCCTCAAGGAGGGCTTGGGCAGCCTGTTTGTAGCGATCATCGGGTACTTGGTCATGACCAACCAATACCTCAGCTACATTATGTTTGAGTTTCCTGAATTGTTATTGGTTTTGCTGGCGATGTTTATCCTGCTTGGGTGCTATACTGGCTATCGGCTGACCGAACTCGTGCGCTTCCGCGACCTTGCTGTTAAGACCGATGCTGTCGAGCGTACGTAAGCTGCGCGCCGCCGGCGTTGTCGGCATCAATCAGCGTAATCGCGACTATGTGATGGCCCGCAATCCGCGCGCCCTGTACGCCTTGGTCGACGACAAGGTGCGTACCAAGCAGCTCGCGCACGACGCCGGCATCGCGGTGCCGGAGATGTACGGCCTGGTGACCACGCCGCACGGCGCGCGTGAGTTCGAGCAGTTGCTGGGCGAGCATACCGACTTTGTCATCAAGCCCGCACACGGCAGCGGTGGCAATGGCATCCTGGTTTGCGTCAATCGGCGGCGCGGCCTGTTCATTCGTGCCGATGGCACGGGCATCGAAACGGGTGAAGTAGAACACCACATCGACAATATCCTCGGTGGTGCCTACAGTCTCGGTGGACAACCCGATCAGGCCATCATCGAGTACCGCGTGAAGTTCGATCCCGTGTTCGATCCCATCAGCTATCGAGGCGTGCCCGATATCCGCGTCCTGGTGTACCGCGGGGTGCCCGCGATGGCGATGCTGCGCTTGCCGACCCGGGCCTCGGGCGGACGCGCCAACCTCCACCAAGGCGCAGTCGGCGTGGGTATCGATATGCGTAACGGGACGACTACGTACGCGGTGCGTTACGACCGTCGAATCAACGAGCACCCGGATTTCGGCAGCCCCCTGGCCGATCGGGTGATACCGGGCTGGGATGAACTCCTGTTGCTCGCGGCGCGCTGTCAGGATCTCGCCCCATTGGGTTACCTGGGGGTCGATGTCGTGCTCGATCAGGAGCTGGGCCCGCTGGTGCTGGAATTGAACGCCCGCCCCGGACTCGCGATTCAGATCGCCAATGGGAATGGTCTGGGTAAGGTGCTAGGTGCCATCGATGCGCTGGGGCCCATTCCCAAGGATGCGGCCGAGCGCGTGCAACTAACGGCAGCCGTGGCGGCACAGGATTGAGCCGATGCCTGCCGGACTGATTCAGCGCTTGGTTTGGCCCGTGCTGCTCGCGCAACTGTGTCTGGCGAGCGCTGCAATAGCCGAGGACGGGACATTGGCCGTGCCCGCACCCATCGACACCGATAGGCGTCTCGCGGCCAACGACCCGGCCGCCAAGAAAACCAAGCCAGCAGAGTTTGGCACGCTCGAGTCAGCGCCGCAGTGGGGCGCACTCGAGATACTGGGTTCGGAGGTCGCGCCGGGGGCTAGTCGCGAGTTGCCTTGGACAGCCGGGCAATCTTTTGACGGCCGGGACTTGGAGACGCCAGTGGTGGTTACCCGAGGTACCCGTGCCGGCCCGACCCTGTGCCTGACGGCCGCGGTGCATGGGGATGAGCTGAACGGTGTCGAGATCGTGCGGCGCACCCTGCGCGATGTCGATCCCGAAGCCCTGTCTGGCACCTTGATCGGGGTACCGATCGTCAACCTGCTCGGGTTTTCAAGCGGCAGCCGCTATTTGCCCGACCGTCGTGATCTCAACAGGCACTTCCCCGGCCACCCGCACGGTAGCTTGGCGTCGCGGATTGCCTATAGCCTATTCGAAAACGTCATCCGCCATTGCGATTGGTTGGTCGATTTCCATACCGCATCGTTCAAGCGTACGAACCTGCCGCAACTGCGTGCCGATCTGTCGGTGCCCGAGGTGCGGGCTTTCGTGGAACGCTTCGGCGCGACCGCGGTGCTGCACAAGGAGGGCGCTGGGGGGACCTTGCGCAGCGCCGCGACGCGGGCCGGTGTTCCCACGGTCACGTTCGAACTCGGTGAACCCGGGACATTGCAACTCGACAGCGTCGAGTTCGGCGTCAAGGCGGTCAACACCCTGCTCAATAAGCTCGAAATGGTGGTGCGTTTCAATCTGTGGTCAGAGCGGCAACCGGTGTTTTATCAATCGCGCTGGTTGCGCTCCCTCAACGGCGGCATCCTGACGTCGAAGGCCCGCCTTGGCCGACGCGTCAAGGCCGGCGACGTGCTCGGTGTGGTGACCAACCCGGTGACCCACGAGACTGCAGAGATCGTATCGCCGTTCGACGGTCGTTTGCTCGGTCGCGCGCTCAATCAATTCGTGCTGCCGGGATTCGCCACCTTCCATATCGGCATCGGCGCCAGCGAAGTCTCCGAGGACCTGCCCGTGGCCGGTGCGGCGACCAGTGCGGGCTCAGCATCGCCCGTCGGGGGCGACGCTGAGCAATCCGGTGTGCAAGGTACCGATGCACCGATCCCATTTTCGGATGAAGAACCCTTCGAGGACGAGATGAACTGAGGGTTCGACGGTTCTCATCATGCGTATTCGCCTCAATCCGCTGGAAGCCCGTGTCATCGGTTGTCTTATCGAGAAGGAAATCGTCACGCCGGCGCAGTATCCACTGTCGCTCAACGCCTTGGTGGACGCCTGCAACCAAAAAAGCAGTCGCGACCCGGTCCTACAGCTCAGTGCCGACGAGGTACAGCGGGTCGTCGATGGCCTATTGAAGCGGCACCTGCTCAGCGACCGCGGCGGCTTCGGCAGTCGCGTGACCAAGTATCAACACCGCTTTGGTAATGTGGGCTTTGGCAGCACGGAATTCACCGCCCAGGAACTGGGCATCCTCTGTGTGCTCTTGTTGCGTGGGCCACAGACGCCGGGTGATCTGCGCGCGCGCACGGGCCGCTTGTGCCAATTCAGCGATGCGCAAGAGACCGAACGGGTGCTCGACGGTCTCATGCGGCGCAAAGACGGGCCCTTCGTCGCCCGCCTTGCCCCCGAGCCCGGGCGGCGTGAGGCACGTTACCGGCACTTGTTCGGTGACGATGAGAATGGTGATCGAGCGGTCGAGTCTGCAGCGCCGCAAACCGAGTCCAAGCCCCCACCGCCCTCGCCAGAGCGTGATCGCACTGAGCAGCTCGAGGATCTCGTTCTCGAGATGCAACAGCGCCTGGATGAACTGAGCGCGCGTGTCGAACGCCTGGAAGGTGGCGGCTAGTGGGCCAAGCGGATAATTCTGTAACGCTCAGCCACGGCACAAGCATTGTGGGCAAGGCGCAGTCCGCCGGGAATGGCAGGCCCTTTCCAAGG
>JANQRK010000083.1 GCA_028284585.1 Chromatiales bacterium | reverse complement strand
CCTTGGAAAGGGCCTGCCATTCCCGGCGGACTGCGCCTTGCCCACAATGCTTGTGCCGTGGCTGAGCGTTACAGAATTATCCGCTTGGCCCACTAGCCGGCATGTTGCACCAGTTTCCGGGATGATCGCGCCGGCCAGGTACGGTTGGTCGGCCGCTCTGCAGCGAAAGGAAAAGGAAGACGTCTAAAGGTCGACCTGGAAGGGTACCCGAAGCGTTATTAGCACATCCGGTGCATCATCGGTGATGCCCAACTCGAGGTTTAGATTTACCGCTGTCTTGGGATCAAGCTGAAGGGAGTACCCTAACAACAAGGCGCCGACGTTCAGGGTATCCGTACTCTGAGTCGTTGAAACGCCGTTGTCCGGGTCGATAAACTCGGTCTCGGTTTCCTGGATGAAGTCGTTCTTGAACCCTAAGGTAAACGACGTGCGCTCATTGATCGAATAGGCCATTCCAAAGCTCAGTCGGTAGGTATCACCTGGATCAACTTCTCCGACTATCAGCTCCCCCACCAGGGTATCAACATCGTCTTTGATATTGACGACATAGCCAATGTTGGCGAAGAACACCGCGGGGTCGGACGGGTACAACATAGTGAGACTTGGTTCTACGGAATGAAATCCCGAGCCCATTGCGAGCTCGGTCGCGATACCGTCGGCGTCGAATTCCACGTCGAAGGGACCCTCACCAGTGGTCGACTTGTAGCGAAGGTTGCCGATGAAGATCGGCCATCCATCGAGTCCGGCGTTTAGCTGGTAGTGCAAGGCTAACTCGATATCCCCCAGCCCGTGATCGTTGAGACTGCGCTCGAGTTCAGTGGCCTGGCCATCGCCCTCGGGTAGCTGAGGAATCAGGTTGGTCAGCATATCGTCGCGATACACATACGGAACCTTGATCTCGCCCTCGAGCCGATTGGTGATGCCGTAGCGGCCGGTGATCGATGCGATAAAGGCATCGCGGTCGGCGTCATCGGCTGACAACAATCCAATGCCGAGTGCACCGAGCAATTCGATCCCACGAAACGTAAAGCGATTCACATCAGCATGCGAGTATTGGAGTGCCGGCTCGAGGACCAATTGACCTTCCGGCGTTAGCACTCCGCCAATATCGGCGATCGCTTGCACCTGGGGTGGCGCCTTCTTGCGCTTCGGCGGTGGCTTACCGACCGGCGTCTGTCGGTCGCTCTGGGTCTGTTCGGCAAGCTGCAACCTTGCTTTGGGTCGAGCCCCTGTGGCGGGCGCCACGTCCGCGCCGCCTGTCGCACGGAGGATGTACATTTCACCCACCGGCAGGGTCAGGGCCTCGAGCATTTCGCGATCACGTTGGATCTGTTGTGCCTGGTCCGCAATGATGCGAGCCTGCTCGGCGAGCTGCCGTTCATGCTCGGCAAGTTGTTCCTGTTGCCGTTGCAGTATTTTCTCTAAGCGCAACATCTTCTGATCGGCGGTGGCGGAACCCGCCAGACTGATTGTCAGTAGACCAATCGTCAGCAGACCACCGGCCGCGATAGCGAAGCATTTGCATACCGGTGCCATGATGATCACCTCTCAATGTGTTGATCGCTGCGCTATGCGATGCCGACCGAAATCCGCCCGCTATGGGCACCGCCTCGGGTTAGGGTGACGACAGATTCAGCTTTTCCATCTTGCGGTAGAAGCTCACCCGCGAGATGCCAAGTTTTCGGGCCGCCTCGGAAATGTTGTTGCCGCTCAGCTCAAGTGCCTGTTGCATCGCACGACGCTCGGCCTCAGATCTAGCCTGTGCTAGGGAAACCACCTGGCTTTGTCCATTGCCAGCGGCTTCTTCGAGGTGCAGGTCTTCCGGCGTAATGAGGCGTCGTTCGGCCATGACTACCGCACGGTGGACTCGGTTCTTGAGTTCACGCACGTTGCCTGGCCAGTCGTGTGCATTGAGACTCTGCAATGCCCGGGTACTGAAGCCATCGACCCGGCGCCGACACTCCTTGCTGAATACCCTCAGGTAGTGCTGTGCCAGGGGTTCTATGTCTTCTGATCGCTCACGTAGAGGGGGCAGCTCTAGACTAAGGACGTGCAATCGATAATAGAGATCCTCGCGAAATTGACCGGACTGGACCGACTTCTGCATGTCTTTGTGCGTCGCAGCAATGACGCGGACGTCAACCGGCACTGGTTCGGAACTTCCCACCCGTTCGATTACGCGCTCTTGCAGGAAACGCAGCAAGGTGACCTGCAGGTCTAGTGAAAGATCGCCGATCTCGTCGAGAAAAACAGTGCCCCCATCGGCGGCCTCTATGCGACCGATCTGGCGCCTGTGCGCGCCGGTGAAGGCACCTTTTTCATGGCCGAAGAGTTCCGATTGGATTAGTGAGCCGGGTATTGCGCCGCAGTTGACGGCTACAAAGGGTTTCTCTGCACGCTGTGAGTGCCGGTGAATCGCCAGTGCAGCGAGCTCCTTCCCGGTTCCACTTGCTCCGCCAATCATCACCGATGCATCCGCGTTGGCGATTTTGTCGATCTCGCGAAACACCTGCGCCATGGCTGGGCCGCAGCCGATCATCTGGTAACCGTTGATGGGCTTTGATTCGTCGCTGACGTTGTATCGACGGATAGTGGCCATACCATGCGCATGACCGATCGAATCGAACAGACGCCTGTCATCTAGGGGTAACGAATGGTAGTCGTGGCAGAACTTAGCGATGAACTCCCGTACTACCGGGTCCGTGAGCCGATGCGGATGTACCAGCCCGATCCATTCCATGCGTCGTTCACCGAGCAAGAAGTGCTCGAGTTCCGCAACATGCTGATCTGTTCCAGATTCACCCAGTGCCAATAGCCCTATACTGGGACTGTGCCGCTGAGCAAGAGTCGCGAGCGCCTCTAAGGTGTCGGAATGCAGAACGCTCCAGCCTACCGCAATCCTATCGATCTGCTCGGCTAGTCCTGGGAAACGCCCTCGATGCAAGCAGAGCAATGTGCGTTTTTCCATAAACATCGGTTCGTCTCCCAGTTTGTTCTCCTCGCATGTGATTCAGGCTTTGTTGTGTCCTTCCGTAATTTATAGTTGTTAATTTTTTGATACAGTTATTTATTGCAGAGCGTCACATAATCGTCGTTTTCGCAGAACAGGTTAGATGTAAAGACTCGCCCAATGTCTTTAAGCTCTAAAAATGCAATATTTGGACCGTGTAGATTATTCGCTGGATTTTTCAATCACCTGTGCGCGTCGAGTTTTTCGGGTGTACTACGTATGTAAATATTATCGACAGTTTCCACTGCTGATTCTGCTGACACACGGGACGGCTAATATACTCATACGTAGAAAAGACGGTAGGGGATCACATTTTTTGATAACGCCGGTTGACCGACTACCACATGGCGCCTAGCCGACCAAGGTACAATGGTATGTAAGGAAGTGTGCCCTGCATGTTGCACCAGTCGCTCATGCGCAAACATGCGGGCACTGGAGAAGCGGGTAAGCACGTTTTATCACGCCCAATTCAGTAACGAGGCGTCACCTGGCCCGCGCGATCTTTCTAGATGCTGGTGCAACGTTCAGGCTGGCGCGGAACCTACAATCACACACGGCTTTTCGATGGCGGCCTACCTCATCCCGAGTTGCCTGCGCGGCCACCGGACTTAAAAACCTATTAGCCAGGCCGATACCTGCACTGTTCCGACCAAGTTCCTGCCGATGACGGCGCGGTGTCGGTTTACGGCGGGTAACTGGTGTGATCCTCTCTGAGCCCCTGATCAAGACCTGGTTCGCGCTGCAGCACCGACTGATCGCCGGGCTGCAGTTGGCCTATGTCGACCTGCAAGGTGCCGGCGTGCCGGCCGGTGGGCTGTTCGTGACCTATCCCGACGGCCTGGGTCGGCCTGCCGAGCTTGCCTTGGCTGCCGAGTTGGCGCGTCGCTCCGGTGCCCCGGTGACCGGCCAGGGCAGTCAGACCGAGGGTGGTGAGAGTCGGTTGCGGATCGCCTATCCGTTGCTGTTGGGGGACCAGGCCGACGGTGCCGTGGTGGTCGAGGTCGAGGCGCCACTCGAGCGTCAGGTCGCGATCATCGAACTATTGAAATGGGGCGAGGCCTGGCTGAACCTGGCGCTGCGCCAACTTGGCGAGACCCGGGGCGAGCGCGCCTATGCCGACGTCCTCTCCGCCGGGCTCGAGCAACCCGACTATCGAGACGCGGTTAACGCGGTCCTGGGCCTGCTGCCCTCGCAGGTACCTTGCACACGGGTCTCGCTCGGCCGACCGCGCGGCCGCGGGGTGCGGGTCGAGGCGGTATCCGGGATCAGTCAACTCAATCCGCACAGCAGGCGGGTCGCCGGCATGGGCCGGGTGATGCGCGAGGCGCTGGATGCGGGTCAGCCGGTGCACTATCCGGATGACAGCACGCCCGATGACAGCGACTCGCTGTGTCGCAAGATGGTGGATGCGGCGCGGTTGTCCGGTGTGTGCTGCATCCCCCTGGTCGCCGGTCTGTCAGAACCCCTGGTGCTGTTGTTCGAGTTCGCCGACGATACCCCGTGGCATGCCGATGCCGTACAAAGCTGCCGCGAGGCAGCGTATGCGATCGGCCCGCTGCTGGAATTGCGTCGCACCCAGGATGCCTCTTGGTGGCGCCAGCAACGGGCGCTCGGGCGACTGGGGCTGCAGCGCTTACGCAGCGGTGTCGGTCGTGCGCGACGTATCGCCGCACTGGTCGCCGTGCTGTTGCTGGTGGCCTTTGCCGCCGGGCAGCGCCCGTACCGTGTCGCGGCCCCGGCCTTGGTCGAGGGCGCGGTGCAGCAGGCGGTGGTCGCCCCGTTCGAGGGCTTCGTCGCCGCGGCCGGTTTCCGCGCCGGCCAGATGGTCAGTCATGGCGATCTGCTGGCGCGGCTCGACGATCGCGATCTCAAGACCGAGCGCCGTCGCTTACTCGCCGACGAGGCCGAGTTGCTCAAACAACACCGTCAGGCGGTGGCTACCCTGGACCATGGCGAGGTGAAGGTGCTCGAGGCGCAACTCGAGCAGACCCGGGCCGGCCTGGCGCTGGTCGAGGGTCAGTTGCAGCGCACCGCATTGCGCGCGCCCTTCGATGGCGTGGTGATCTCCGGCGACTGGAGCCGTTCCCTCGGCGTGCCGGTCACGCGCGGTGAGCTGTTGTTCGAGATTGCGCCGCTCAACGACTATCGTGTGGCGCTGCAGGTCAGCGATCGTGACATCGCCCAGATCCAGCCGGGTCAGGCCGGTCAACTGGTGTTGTCGGCGCTACCGCGCCAAGACATCGCGTTGACCGTGACTAGCATTGCCTCACTCGCCGCCGACGAGGTCGCTGCCCCGACGTTTCGCGTCGATGCGACCTTGCAGGACGGCCTGCCCGGATTGCGCCCCGGGATGCAGGGGGTTGCCAAGGTCGGGGTTGGTGAACGGCGGCGTTGGTGGATCTGGACCCATGCATTGACCGATTGGATGCGTCTGCAACTGTGGCGGTGGTGGCCATGATCGCGGACGCCGTGCCGCTCGCCTCACCATCGGCCGACGCCCTGTGGCAGCGTCTGGCCGGTTTGCCACTGCGCCTGAGCGACACTGTGTGCGCCGACAGGCTCGACTACCGCGGCCGGCCCTGGTACCTGCTGCGCGATACCCTGAGCCGCCACCAGTTGCGACTCAGCGAGGCGGCCTATCGGGTACTCGCCGAACTCGACGGTCGACGCACCCTGGCTGAGGTCTGGCAGGATCTGGCGGGACCAGCCGGCGACAAGGCGCCACCACGCCGCGAGCTGTTGCACGCCTTGATGCAGCTGCAGTCGGCCGGGATGTTGGACGCCGGCGCGCGCAGCGATGTGCGACCGCTGGTCGATCGCTTGCGTCAACAGCGCCGCCGTCAGGAACTGACACGCTGGTTGCGTCTGTTGTCGCCGCGCCTGGCATTGGTCCATCCGGATCGCTTCTTGGCACGGCTACATAGGCTGCTGGGTTGTTTGTTCCACCCGGTGGCACTGCTGGCCTGGCTGGCGATTGTGCTCGGCGCTGGGGTGTATGCGCTGATGCAGGCTGAGGCCCTGGTGCTGTATGCCAGTCAACGCCTGGACGATCCGCGCACCTGGTTACTGATGGTCGCGCTGTACCCAGTGATTAAGGTCGTGCACGAGTTGGGTCATGGCTTGGCCGCCAAGCGCCATGGGGCCGAGGTTAACGAGATGGGGATCACCTTATTAGTATTTCTGCCGGTGCCCTATGTCGATGCCTCGGCAGCCTCGGCGTTGCCGAAGCGTTCCCAGCGCATGTTGGTCAGTGGGGCAGGGATCCTGGTCGAACTGCTCCTCGCGGCCTTGGCGATGTTCGCCTGGGGGATATTGGCGGATGGCCTGGCGCGTGAAGCGGCGCTCGCGGTGATGCTGATTGGCGGCCTGTCGACGTTGCTGTTCAACGGCAACCCTTTGCTGCGTTTCGATGGTTACTATGTATTGAGCGACGCGATTGGCATCCCCAATCTCGCGACCCGCGCCAACGCCTACTATGGCTACCTGGCGCGCCGCTATCTGCTTGCGCTTACCGAGGAAGGTTCACCGGTCAGGGCCTCGGGTGAGCGTCGCTGGTTCCTCGCCTATGCCCCGGCCTCGATGCTGTATCGGCTGGCGGTCGCGATTGGCGTCGCGCTGTTCCTGATCGCCAAGGTCCCCTCGTTGGGGGTAGTCCTGGCCGCTTGGCTGTTGGCCACGCAGGTAGTCTTGCCGTTGGTCCGGGCCGGACATTTTTTGTCGTTCAACGCGACGTTGGCGGGGCGGCGGGGTCGTGCCATGGCGCTGGTCGTCGGCCTGACGGCCGGCGTGATCGGGCTACTGGCCTGGTTGCCTTTCCCGTCGAGTACCCAGGTGGATGGCGTGGTACTGCTGCCCGAGCAGGCGATCATGCGCGCCGAGGTCGAGGGTTTTCTGGTGCCACCATTACCGGCATTCGGCGAGCGGGTGCGCGCCGGTGATGAGCTGTTTCATCTGCGCAATCCCGAGCTCGAGCGTGACATTCGGGTGTTGCGGGCACGGATCGCTGAACTCAGAGCGCGACGCGATGCCGCAGGTTTCGATGATCGCCTGTTGCGTGAGATCCAGGCCGAGCGCCTGGCCGAACTGGGTGCCGAGCTACGCGAGCTGGAGCGGCGGCAGGCTGCATTGACGGTGCGCGGTCCGGCGGCGGGGCGCTTGCGCGGTCCGCACCTGGTCGATCGCTCGGGCCGTTGGGTGGCACAGGGCGATTTGCTCGCCTATATCGCCGACGAGTCTCGGGCCATCGTGCGCGTGATCGCGCCGCAGGCGGAGGCGGCGCGCATTCGCGAGGGTGTCGATGCGATTCGGGTCCGGTCCGCGGATCGTGCCGGCGTCGTGTTGAGCGGCGAACTGCTCGGCGAGGTGCCGGCCGCCTCGGATCGCCTGCCCAGTGCTGCACTGGGTAGCCAGGCCGGCGGGGCGATCCCGGTCGATGCGCGCGACCCGCAGGGGCGCCAGACCTTGCAACCTGTGTTCGCGTTCGACGTCGCTGTGCCTTACACCCAGGCGCTGCAGTACATCGGCAGTCGCGCCTATGTGCGCTTCGAGCACCCCGCGGTGCCGTTGTTGCAACGCGTCTACGATGCCGCGCGCCGCTTGGTGCTTGCGCAGATCGGCGAGTAGCGCGCTGCGCCCTGATGAGAAAATCGGGATCTGAGCTGACAGTCGGTGTCAGATGATTCAAGAACTATCGCCCGCTTTCGGCCAGAAGCGGACCCTAGACACGGTAGTCGAGATGGGTGAAAACGACCTCATTCTCGCCGGGTCGTTCCCCTTGCGCTTCAGTCAGGTCCGCGCTGAACAATGGGTAGGAGTACTCCCTTGAGACGTTAAATTCGGCGATCGTGAGTGACACGTCGTTATTCGACAAGCCTTCCAATGCAGTTAGGAGCATCTGCGGGCGACTTGCCAACAGTTCGTTGAATACGAAACTCTCAAAGCCGCCGTGCCCGTAAGCGGCAAGGAGAATTCGGTCAGGAGGGATTCGAATTGCATACAGATAAGCGACGATGACGTCGGCAGCCGAGTCTTCAGTTGCACCGAAGTTTGACACACGGGCATCGTTCTTAATCCCGAAGACTACGTCTTCGTAGCGACGCCGTCCCGGATATTTGCGGGCCAGCGCGATCTTGGCAGCATCCGACAACGTAGCATTCTCGCGGTCAACAGAAGTGAACACGTTACGAACCGCGCTTAGTAAGCGGGATTCTAATCCCGTACCGCTTCGCTGTATGAAACGATTTCTTTTAGATTCTGTATCATCGAGCGGTGGGCGGTTACCGAGTACAAAGACAGCGTCCTTAGCAACGCCTTTTAGGGGAACGAAGCTGTGCCTATTGCTTGACTGCTTTTTTGGAAGCCCCGGAGACCATCCAGACGGCAGGTTCAGAATGACCCCTCCGTGTTGGTACCCGCCGGCGGAAAAAAGTATCGACTTGATCGTGGCAAACAGGTTACTGCCACGGACTCTATGAATATCAAAGTACCTAGCGACGCTGGTTCTTCGATTGCGATTGCTGCGATTCGGCTCCGGGTAACTGAAGTGATAGACACGCCGCATACCTAGGACTCCTTGCTAATTGAGACTTGTAGCAAGTCCTTTGCTGAACCTGCCATCGTTAAAACTATCACCTCCTAACGAAAGCAAAGGTATACGACGATGGCTATCCATACCCTCGAGGGTTTAGACTCCCTACGAACGTCGCTCAACCACGGTGTAGGTATCGATCAAGCGACACTCGATGGAGTTTCGGAAGAGTTGCGACCGCTACGCGACTCTTTGAGGCCAGGCGACAATGCTGAGTTGTTGCCGGTCTTCGACAGGCAAGGACATCCCCTAGGCACACATGTTGAGCGGTGGCTCGGACATCTCCTGGGCATACGCCACTGCTGTAACCACCTATTCGTGTTCACGCAGAATCATGGTCAGCTTTGGCTGCTCCTTCAAGTGCGCTCGTTCGAAAAAAGCGACTCTCCCGGTGCAATCGACGCCTCCGTAGGCGGTCATCAGACGGTGGACGGAGGGCTCGAAGCAGAGCTCTCAGAGCTAGGATTGAAACCTGAAGACTTCATTGGTGAAGGCCTTCGAAGGGTCAACGGCTACGACTTTATCGAAGCACCACGAATCGAACAGCACTTTTTCAACGTCGAATATCGCCATGTCCATGTCGGCGAAATTGGAGATGTCTCTCAGATCCGATTCGCCGATGGCGAGGTCGCTGGAATGTTGATGATGCCGGTGACTACTGCTCCGTCACTGTTGCAGCAGACGACGTTGCCTATCGCTAGTGCCTTACGCCAATCGCTGATGCCAGCATTGGAGTATCTCGCACGTTAGTTCTGCGCAACGACGGACTGAAGCTGAGGACAGGGAAGTCCGCTTCGGGTCGGGAACGGTCATTGATATTGGAAGAGTCCAACGTTAATCAGCAGAACTGGCGTGAGAGCCATTCGCTACTTGTGGCAATCAGGATAGCCTATCGCGGCACCTGCGTTCTTCAGGGCTAGGTAAGACTCGCATCCTGAACTTGTTCCAGAAACGTCTCTTCTGGATCACCTGTAAGTCGATGATGCGCATGGCGCAGGTAGCGAAGTCTACGGCCTTCTGAAACGTCGACCAAATGAGCGTGGCATCTGCTCTCATGATCTCAGGCTTCCGGATAGGCTTTCCGGTCGAATCCAAGCTTCGGTAGTCTTCCGAATGTGCTTCGAGTTTCCGCTCGACTTGTACGTATAGCTTCTGGAACATCTCGAGGTTCACAGCAAGGTACACGTCGATCGGCATCATCCTTATGCGGGAGGCTTCAAACTGACCAGAGAGCACGATTGGCGCTCTAACCAACTTTTCAGCCGCCCAGAACGGCAGATTTTCTGACTCGACGCTGTTCTGCTTGGCAAGCTCGATTAAGGCATTCTTCGCCGACACAACGGTGTTGAGATTGCCATAGAGCATCATGGCTGCCACCAAATCGTCTTGCCTGCGTGTTCTACCAGCGACAAGTAGCGCGACCCACAGCGCAAACAACCCGCCAATCATCGAGCCGATAAGGGTTTGCCACTGGTCGAGGAACGCTAAGACTCCCTTCATAGCTTACCGATCATGCCATACCGCAGCCCGCACCGTACCCATACTTTCGGTTAAGGCTTGCTTGATCGAAGTTCACGGGTCGCGGTGGCGGCTATGTGTCGAGATCTGCCGGATGCGGATCACCCTCCGTGAAGCGTTCCTACACCCTATATCAGGAAAAGCTTAAGGGCAGCTCCGTGTTGATTCCGGCCGGCCGGAATCAACACACTGCTGCCGGCGGGGCTCGTCCGGCTAGCGACAGCTCATCCGCAACAGCGGACCAAACAGAACCACGGCGGCTTCTCCTGGGTTCGACCAACACCGGCCACGTAAACAATGCTGTTGAGACGCAGCGTCAAATCTAGAGGGGACGCACGTTTATCGGAGGAACGGTGCAGCGCGGATCATTGCGCGTGTGGAGAATGCTGTTAGATGCAAACACCCCGCGACAACTTCAACGGGAGTGATTTTGGAGGCAAGCAGTCCGCCCCGCATGGGATGCGCCACGGAAAGCACGCGTCCGAGCGAGCAAGGTTTATCCGCGGTATGGGAACCCGGGCTGCCAGCCGGGTAATGAAGTTCAGTTTCTCGAAGATGATGCGGGTGGTGCGGTCGAGGTATGGCCTCTACAGGCACCGGGGCCTTGAAGCAGGCTCAAGGAGAACCAGAAATCAAGGATTCAGGGCCGCACATATGCACAGCGGCTGTAAGACTGCGCTACCGTCGCGTGGCTTCGGCCCAGTCAGCTTGTCAGAGATCTTTACACATCGATATGGCGGAACGCATCTTCCCTCTCGTAAACATATGTAAATGCAATAGGTTCCTGTTTCCGGAGCGAAATTTGCATGCGCTTAGCATTTCGAACGGGGGATTGAACAAGGAGTGCGGTGCAATGAAAAACTACATGCTAAAAGCTTTGATTGGAATCGCGATTGTTTTCGGAGGAGTCCCGGCGGCGATGGCGACGCTCATCGGAACGACGGTGACCATAGACACTTTTCAGGACGGCAACTTCAGGGAGGGGGCTATTGTTGTGCCGGATGGCACACCGACCGCAGAAGCATTCTTTGCCCCCTTTTTTGACTACAACGTCGAGAACGATTTCATCGATCTGACGTGCGCCCAGGGTACCTTCTGCAACAATGGTTCAAACGGATTCACTTACCGTGTGGATTTCGGCGGCCTCGACTGGGGTGGTCTGGGCTCGCTAACAGGTGCGCAGATTGATCCACTTACGAGCTGTCCTGCGTGCAACGCCAGCATCAGCGGGCTATCGGCCTCCGGGTTTTCGCTAAACTTTGGACCAGAATCGGGATGGCAAGTAGCGTCAAATGACTTTGTTCGAATCAGCCTGACGTCTACGCATAACGTGCCGGAACCCACCGCCTTCGCCCTTCTCGGCCTCGGCCTGCTTTGCATTGGCTTGGCGCGAGGAACAACTAGGTTCGCCGCTTAGTCGGATTCGCAATCGCGACTAGCAGACCCGGTCCCAAGCCGGGTCTTCTGTTTGGGGAGACCGACAAAACCCGTTGCGATATGAAGGGGTTCTCGAGTGTCGCGGGCGCAGGAACGCGCGGGAGCGAACCAGCTGAAGAAACCTTTCGGCGACGGCACAACTCACGTCATATTCGAGCGAATTGACTTCATCGCGCGACTTGCGAATCACGCTTGCATCCTAATGCTGGATCTGGGCCTGCCTCGCGCACAATGTGTGTATCGAGGGGTTTGGCGGGATGTCCGGTTTCGCAACGCCGGCTGATGGCGTCCTTCGGCCGGGTAGAGCTGGCCCCCACTGATTGGACAGTCAATGGACGACGATAAGTGCTTCCTCCAAGATGAGCGAAATGCTCTGGAGAGAAGTCATGAGACGGAAAAG
>JANQRK010000075.1 GCA_028284585.1 Chromatiales bacterium | reverse complement strand
CGGCTCGCATCGGTCACGCCGCGCGACGAAGATGACTGGCAATGGCTTTTGAGGCTCCATGAAATGCGCGCTTTGGTTTGCAAGCAGTTTGGCACGCCCAAGCAACTCCTCATCGAGTCGCTCGATGATCACAAGCCGGGAAAGGGCGAGGTGTTGGTCGCGGTCCGGGCCGCGGGAATCAATTTTCCGGATGTGTTGACGATCGCAGGCCAGTAATCAGATCAAGACTGAGCCGCCCTTGGTGCCCGGCAAAGAGGCGGCTGGCGTCGTGAAGGCGCTCGGCGAGGGCGTGACGGCATTCTAAAGTGGGCGATCCGGTGATTCTGATGCCGGTGGGGGGGGAGAAGTGCGCCCGCGAGGCCGCCCCCCGCGTCAGAATAGTTGTCGCCTCTATAGCTCTGTAATCTAGGGGGCGAGAGAGGTGATGAGATGGCGCGATACGGAAGAGTATTCAAAGAGCGCGCAGTGGCCCACTAGTGCCGTGAGGGGGCTTTCTATCCGAGCGAGTTGGAGACTTGGCGGTGTATTTAATCTTCTCAGTTTCGGACGAGCACGCGATTGTCAATTCGACATGAAACACTCACCGCTTGCCGCCTGCATCTATGCCGAACTGGGCAATGCGGGAACCGGTAAAGTTAGGCAATGCGCTAAAGATGTCAGGGTGGATACCGCGCAGGCAAAATAAGTCCTGCACAAGGTCCCACAACACCTGCGTGGTCAGATTGCTGAAGCTGGCGCGAAAGTTGCTGCCAACCGAGCACCATTGTTGTTGCGTCTGATCGAGGCCGAATGACACGGGCATCGGGACCAAAATTTTTGCACCGAGATCGGACAAAAAAAACGGGGATTTAGATGCCTCGCCCAACATTGGCGCAATTTTACTCAAACTACCTCGATTTTCGCCTGGCCAGATACTTGCAGCATCTTTACCTAGATTCCGTGAAAAGGACGAAGAGCGAGGTGAACTATGTCATTGGCTATCGACCACGGATATCTGCCGCCCGGCAAATACATCATCAACCACGACATTATGCATTGCACCGCCGATGGTGTGGTGGGAAATCACCACTACTCAGGACGCGCTCTGGGGCTCTCTGAACCCTGGGACATCATTCAGCTGCATTCTGATCTCAAGCCTCAATGGAAGGAAATCGTCAAACACTACGAGCGGATCGGCTTGAGTCACAGTGAAAATGTCATCTGGGATGTCGATCTCAACCAATTGGCGTCGCACATCGGTCACCATCCCTCGGTGTTCTACTACGGGCCCATTGAGTCGAGGTATTGGGGTGACTACGAGTGGTTGGAAACTGTCGAATTCATTAACTCTAAAAACAATTTCACCGCGCTCGCTCGAGAGCTGGGCATCGATGTGCCGGAAACACTGTGCTTCGATCGCGTCGCCGACATGTCACCGGAAGCGATGCGGAATATCACCTACCCCTGTTACCTCAAGGCATCTGTATCGGCATCTGGGGTCGGCATCTACCGCTGCGAGGACCAGGCGCAACTGCTGACGGCGCTCGGCAACTTTGCGGAAGAAACTCCGGTCCAGGTGCAAGAGGAGGTCAAGGCCGTGGCCTTTCTGAACATGCAGTACCGGGTGTTGGGTAAAGAGGTTCACCGGCTCGCAGCCAGCGAACAGATCCTGGATGGTTTTGCGCATCAGGGCAATCGCGTCCCTGCCAGTCATGAGCCTTGGGACGCCGTCGAAGCGATGGCCTATTGGCTAGGCGACCACGGCATGAAAGGAATTTTCGCCTTTGACGTGGCCATCGTCCAAACGGATCGGGGGCTGCGTTTCCCTGCCATCGAATGTAATCCTCGTTACAATGGGGCATCCTACCCTACGATGATTGCCCATAAGCTTGAGATACCCGAATGGTGCGCCACTAACTTTTCCACTCGACACCGATCTTTGTCGGAAATCGATCTCAGCGGCATCGAATTTAATGTGCAATCGGGCGAAGGCGTAATCATTGTGAATTGGGGGACCGTCACGGAGGGCAAGCTGAGCATACTCCTGGCTGGTTCGAAAAATACTCAGGACGCCCTTGCCATGGAACTGAGAAAGCGTCTCTAACACTGTCACCACTTGATCCATCGCCTCAGCGACCGGAAGGTCGCATCGCTATAGAGATTGACATCGAGCGATCGCCCGTCATATCGGTGCGGCGTGCTGATGTAGGTAAATGAAGTCGTTTATGACGTTTATTGAGCCGATCAGAAACCTACTCGCTCATGGTTCTTCACGGCGGCACCAGCGCGCTGGACAATGTCAAAGACGATAAGACCGCGGTTCGCTACCTTGAAAGCATTCGTCGCGGTTGCAGCACGGTCGGGAAGTCTTGAAACTGGGTGGATCTGCGCTACAGGCCGTTGAAACCCGCGCATCGTTGCTGGAGGACAATCCGGTATTCAACGCAGGCTGCGGTTCGGTATTGAACGAGCACGGCAAAGTGGAAATGGACGCGGCCATCATGGACGGCCGCGACCTTACTGCAGGTGCAGTTGCCGCTATCGGCAATATACTCAACCCGATTCAGCTGGCACGCCTGGTCATAACCGAACGCGAACATGTCATGCTGATCGCCGAGGGTGAAAGACATTGCCGTGCAGGGCACGGGGAAGGCTGCCCAATACGGCACGGCGGTGGTCGACAGCGGCACGGTCCGCGGTTCGCCGTTCTTGGTGTCTGAGTCGATACCGCGGACCCCGGCGACGAACCGGCGGGCGAGGGGATGGCGCATCATCAGGCGCAGGCGGCTGGTCTCCGGCTCCGCACCTTTCTTCAACGGAGTGATTTCCGCGAGGTAGCGTTCAAGTAGCTCCGTGAGTGTGGTCGACTCGGCTTCGGCCCGAGAGACGAAGGCGCCCTTGTCCATCTCGACCTCGATGGCGCGCGCCCACTGCTCGGCTGCGCGAAGGTCGTGGTCTGCAGGGGGTGGCCCTTCTTTCGGACCTGTGCTTGCCACCGGTAGGGGCCGCGTTTTCTGAAGGAGGCCATCGCCACACTCAGCTCGTTTGCGAACGAGTGTGACGACGCTGTGACAAATTATCGTTTGGGAACCCAATCGAGGCGAGGGCCGTCGTGGTTCCTAAACGATTGATTTGATTGGTGGGCGCGGCTGGGTTCGAACCAGCGACCCCTGCCGTGTGAAGGCAGTGCTCTCCCACTGAGCTACGCGCCCGAAATTTCCTTAATATCAAGGATATATGTTGACTTTCTCATGTCTTTTATTTTTTTAAACACCGATAAGCAGCCACGACTCTATAAAATGATACTCCGGGTCGCTGCAAGTGCCTCGACCTAGGCTGGAGATTACCGTAGCCAAGTTTGCCCGTGTCTCAAAAAATCTTGTCGAGCGGCAACGGGGTTCCTAGCGGGAGTTGGCAATCATCGCACGAATGAATGACAACATTGGCGCGCGTTAATGATGTAAAGCGGATGGTGAACTCAACCTGTGTGCCGTCTTGCGACAACAAGGTGTCCATGCGAGCGGCATTGGATTGCCCGATGTGTCCCAGGAACGCATCCCAGCCGTCCATCTCCAAGTTAACACCGACTACCAGTAGCGTGTCGGTGCTTTGACTGACTAGAAAATAATCGGAATCGGCGACGCCTGAAAACACCCACACGCCGTCGTAGTCACCGGCCAGGGCCTGGCTGGGCAACATTAGACTTAAAGCTAGAAAGCTGACAATCCTCAACATAGCGCCTCCTCGTATTATTGCTTGGAACAGTCTTACACCGTTAAATGGGACACAGAGGGTCTCGGCGAAAACATCGACCGGCATGGTCCGCTGCCGCTGACAATTGATTCAGTGGCTGCGCCAGGCAGCTTGCCGCGGCTACCTGCTTGGTAAATGCTCGTCGCGGGTGGGCTGACTCGGCGAGTTTTGTGCAATTTTTGCTAAGGGTACTCTACCTGAGCGAAAACTTGAAAGTGCTGGAGCCGGCTATCGTGGGCTGCGACACAAAGAGCTGGTCCTTAGGGTAGCTCAGCGTTATATAGCCGCGCAGGCCGGTGGCGCTTGGCCGATCCGCCCCTCCTTGATCACGCTGCCTCGCCTGCCGCGAGTGGGGCGCGCCGAGTTGGGTGTGACGGCTTGACCGACTGGCTAATCGAGAAGGGGCTGATAAAATTCGTCGCTCCGACCCCTGGCTTGTTGCCCCCATGACGATCAAGACCCGTTTTGCACCCAGCCCAACCGGCTATCTCCACGTCGGTGGCGTCCGCACGGCACTGTTCTCTTGGCTCTTTGCGCGTCGCCATGGCGGCAAGTTCGTGCTGCGTATCGAAGACACCGACCTGGAACGTTCCACCCAGGAATCAGTCAATGCGATCCTCGAGGGCATGACTTGGCTAGGCTTGGAGTATGACGAAGGGCCCTTTTACCAAACCCATCGCTTCGAGCGTTACAACGAAGTCATCGGGCGCCTGCTGGACAAGGGGCTGGCCTACCGGTGTGATTGCAGCAAGGAACGCCTGGATAGCCTTCGCGAGAAGCAAATGGCGGCGAAGCAGAAGCCGCGCTACGACGGCCATTGCCGCGAGCGTCACATCGCTCACGACCAGACTCATGTGGTTCGATTCCTCAACCCACTGGACGGTGAGGTGGTCATCGACGACCTGGTGCGCGGCCAGGTGGTGGTCGCCAATGCCGAGTTGGATGATTTGGTGATCCGACGTAGCAACGGTTCGCCGACCTACAATCTGACCGTTGTAGTCGATGACCACGACATGGCAATCAGCCATGTGATTCGGGGCGATGACCACGTCAACAACACCCCGCGCCAGATCAACATGCTGCATGCGCTGGATTGGGATGTACCACAGTACGCCCATGTGCCGATGATCCTCGGCGATGACGGCGCACGCCTCTCAAAGCGGCATGGCGGGGTCAGTGTGATGCAGTACCTACGCGATGGCTATCTGCCAGAGGCATTGCTCAACTATCTGGTGCGGCTTGGCTGGTCGCACGGTGATCAGGAGCTGTTTACAGTCGACGAGATGATCCACCTGTTCGATCTTAAGCACGTCCATCATGCGCCAGCGGCCTTCAGCCCCGATAAGCTGCGTTGGTTCAACCAACAGTACTTAAAAAAAGACGATCCAGCGCGGATCGCTCATTTGTTGGCCTCCCATCTGGGCGATCTGGAGATCGATCCCAGCGAAGGCCCGGACTTGATCGAGGTCATCGAGGCGCAGCGCGAGCGGGCGTCGACATTGGTCGAGTTGGCCGAGATCTCGGCCTTCTATTATCGGGATTTCGAGGCCTACGAAAAAAAGGCAGCCGGCAAGGCCTTCAAGAATGGCGCAGACGCGGCGCTGGAGGCGGTGCAAACACGGCTCGCTGATCTAGTCGATTGGGAACGGTTGGCGATCCAGACGGCGATCGCCGCGACAGTCGAGCAACTCGGCGTCGGATTCGGCAAGGTGGCCATGCCTCTGCGCGTGGCAGTCACCGGTGGGGCGCCTTCACCCGATCTTGATCTGACGCTGCAACTGGTCGGCCGTAACGCTACCCTGCGTCGTATTGTGAGGGCAATCGAGCACGTACGTGCATCGAACTGATTTATCCTGATTAAGTTGGCAGACACCCCATGAGCGATGAGAGCAAGGCTTCGACGTCTAATTTTATCCGCCAGATCATCGACGATGACCTGGCGAGTGGCAAACATCAACGCATCCGTACACGTTTCCCACCAGAGCCCAACGGCTACCTGCATATCGGCCATGCGAAATCTATCGTGCTGAACTTTGGGATCGCTGAAGACTACCCTGGCACCTGCAATCTGCGCTTTGACGATACCAATCCTGCGAAAGAAGAAGAGGAGTTCGTCGCGGCGATCGAGGAGGACGTGCAATGGCTCGGTTATAGCTGGGGCGAGCTGCGCTTTGCCTCGAATTATTTCGAGCAGCTTTACGATTACGCCGTCGAATTGATCGAGGTGGGTAAGGCATTCGTTTGTGATTTGACTCCGGACGAGGTGCGCGAGCAGCGTGGCACTCTGACCGAGCCCGGGCGGGAGAGCCCCCATCGCAACCGCTCGGTCGAGGAGAATCTCGACTTGTTCCAGCGCATGCGCGCCGGCGAGTTCGCCGATGGCAGTCGCACGCTGCGTGCGCGCATCGATATGGCTTCACCGAACATCAATCTGCGCGACCCGACCCTGTATCGGATCCGCCATGGCCTGATCCATCACCAGACCGGCGACGCCTGGTGTATCTACCCGATGTACGACTACACCCATCCGATCTCCGATGCTTTAGAGGACATTACCCACTCGCTGTGCACGCTGGAGTTCGAGGACCACCGTCCTTTGTACGACTGGGTGCTCGACAACATCAGCATCGACTGCCATCCGCGTCAGATCGAATTCTCGCGCCTCAACCTCGAGTACACAGTGATGAGCAAGCGCAAGTTGACTCAACTGGTGCAGGAGAACTGCGTCGCCGGCTGGGACGACCCGCGTATGCCGACCATCGCCGGTCTGCGTCGCCGCGGCTATACGCCGCAATCCATTCGTCAATTTTGCGAACTGATCGGGGTAACCAAATCCGAGGGCACGGTCGAGATGGGCGTACTGGAGAATTGTATACGCAGCCATCTGGATGCCATTGCACCACGCCGCATGGCGGTGCTCGAGCCACTTCGCCTGGTGATCACCAACTACCCTGAAGGGCGGACCGAGGTCTTGCAAGCCGACAATCATCCCAAGGATGCATCGCTTGGTACCCGCGAGTTGATGCTGACGCGTGAGGTGTTTATCGATCGCGCCGACTTCCGTGAGCAAGCCAACAAAAAATACAAGCGCCTGGTGCTCGGCGGCGAGGTGCGCCTACGCAATGCCTATGTGGTCCGCTGCGATGAGGCGGTCAAGGACGCGGACGGTAACATCCTCGAGCTGCGCTGCAGCTATGATCCGGAGACCTTGGGTCAGAACCCGGTGGGACGGAAGGTGCGTGGTGTTATTCACTGGGTATCGGCGACCCTAGGGCACAAGGCCGAGGTGCGCCTCTACGATCGCCTTTTCAGATCGGCCAACCCGGGCCGCAGTGACGATTTCCACAGTGAGCTGAATCCGGACTCCCTAAAAGTGGTCCACGAGTGCGTGGTCGAGCCAGTATTGAATCAGGCCCAAGTGGGCGAGCGGTTTCAGTTCGAGCGCGAGGGCTATTTTTGCTTGGACAATCGAGACTCGACACCCGAGCGACCGGTGTTCAACCGAATCGTCTCGTTGCGCGATTCCTGGGGTCGGGTCGAGGCTGGTTGAAAGAGGCCACAGGCTAGACATGCTGCGGAGGCTGGACTACCATACGCGCCTCTTCCGAGGGGGCCATAGCTCAGCTGGGAGAGCGCAACACTGGCAGTGTTGAGGTCGGCGGTTCGATCCCGCCTGGCTCCACCAAACAACTCGTTTCATGTCCCGTTCGTCTAGAGGCCTAGGACATCGCCCTTTCACGGCGACGACAGGGGTTCGACTCCCCTACGGGACGCCATTCGAAACAAGGGCTTATGAGAACTGACAGCCCCCTCCTTCTCATGAAGCCGACTACGGCCAAGCCCAGACTGAGCATCGCCAGTGTCCCTGGCTCGGGAACCGATCCGCTGTCGTCTCTTACCGACCAGGTAAAGTCGGAAGCATTTTGCATGTCAACCGCAGATTCTATGAACTGGACGTCGGTCCCGACAATGACGATCTCCGTGTATGCCAATTCAATGATTGCGATGGGCAGGGTGTAGACACCGGTGCTGACTGGATCACCGGGGTTGCCGCCGATCGGGAAAGGGACATAGGTCACCAAGTCGAACTCGACACTTTCCCCCATGCCCAGGGTCAGTGAGAAGGGTACGCCCGGGAGGCCGGTATCGATGTATTGCTCGAACACCATCGGTGGAATGGGACCGATGTTGATAAGCGAAGCGAAGGCGTTGGTGATGGCGTCACCGGAGTTGGTGATTCTGGCGCTGATGGTGACGCTATCCGTCGGGCTTACGATCTGACCGGAGTTCGTAAACTCGAAGGACAGGTCGGGTACCGCGCTACCCAAAGGGGAAAACAGCAGGGCACAAAACAGAACGGCAATCGGGTTAAGTCGCTTTGAATTCATGTGACACATCCTCACCAACGGTCTAGGCGGTCACAGCAGGATGCATGCCATTGGGCAGAATCAGCCACTTAGGACTTTTTTGATCCTCGAGAGTAAGAAAACCTGACAGCTAATCTGAGGCAGGCAACAAGGAACGAAACAACCGACTGGGCAGCGCACTGTTGCTGATTAGCATCGACGGTGCGGTGGCCGCATCGCAAACCAACGGTCCTGTCGCTCACTCGGGTTTAGGGAGGAGGGTATCCTTGGTGTTCCTTTCCTCGATGCGTCCTTGCTCGGCGCGTTCACTGTTGCAGCGCCATCCCCATGCCTGCAACTGTGCGGCAAACTCTGCAGCTCTGCGTTCGCAGAAGCTTTCATCATAGGTTGCCTTCCATAGTGCACGGGGCATGACGTTTTCCTTGGGCTTGCTGTAAAAGACTTGGCAGGGCAATCGCGCCGGTGCCTCGGGATAAAAGGCGAGCACGTGCCGGGTAAGATCGCCCTGGTGGCAGGTCCAAGAGTCGGCTGAGGCGCAAGCTACCATCCCTGCTAGGAGCAGTAAGCAAGCCCAGGCCGTGGCCGTTACCCGTTTCAAGTCCATACCTAGCTTTGGTGCTCGTTTGTTGCAGCTAATGTCCGCCGTGAATCGGCAAGTCAATTCTAGTCGACTCGGTGGGCAAAATTGTTGCGGACAAGTTCGGTATATCGTTCTGGATGTGGGTATCAATGCGACGCCGTATCAAGCTGCGGATTCTTGGCAAGATCAGCGATGGTCGCGACAGCATAGAGAGGCCAGCGGTGGCCCTACCATCTCCACCGAGCGGTCTATACTGCCGTCGTGAGAATCGTTGAAGACACTGCATCTCGATTGGTGCTCCGCGAAAGCCCGATCGGACTCACGGTACTGATGTCATGCTTTGCGATCGGTGCGATTTGGTTGCTTCTACGTGACTTCGCTGCGGCCGGCTGGGGCGAGCGTCTTCTGCTGCTTTTTCTGGCACCCGGCATGACCACCCTAAGCTATTTTACCGCTACCTGGGTCACAGTGCGCTTCGAGCGAACGCAAGGAGTCATCGAGATCGAGCGGCATCGTTTGTTTGGGCGAATCGAGGAGCGCTATCCACTCGCCGAGCTGGTGAAGGCGCGGCGAGATGCGAGGGATGATAGCGAGGGTGTCACTTACCGACTATTGCTGGTTTTTTCCAGCGCTTACCTCGAGGCGTTGGACGACGAGGTGCGGGACCGCCTGGTACGAGCACGGCGGCGCGGCTTCCGCCAAACGCAGCCGAATGAAGTCCCGTTGACTCACTACTTCACCGGTTTCGGAGACCTTGCGTCGATTGCTGATCGAATCAACACTTGGTGCCTCGCCGCAGCCAACAGGCCGTCCGCCGCGTCTTAGTCGTTTCGGCTGGCCGGTGTTGCGCGGTCGGTTGCGAGACCCAGAACAGCCCGATTTCAGCTTTTTGCGGCTCTTAAAAAGCGAAACTTCCCGATGGCATTGGTCACCGTCTGTCCAGCGGCGCCGGTTATCCTGTACCGGCCATTGGTCGGGTATTCGATGGCCCTAAAGCCCGAGGGTTTTGTGCCGTTAATTCCTATTCGGGCAGGCCCTATGGCCTAAATGTGCAGACCCAGCTGTACAGGCCGAAAGAAATGGAATGGACCATGGTGTCTTAGGGGGCGCTGTGCTCAAGCTCGCTCGACCTCTTACCTGTTGTGCCGGGGCTGTCATCGCGATAGCGCTGTTTGCCCTTTTTACTTGGATGCTCATCGAGCGTGCTCAGCGTGATGTCCGCGACGGGGCTGAGGCCAGCCTCAGTGCTTTAGTCAAGGCGATGGAGGCCAGTTTTGGCGATAAACGCCGGCTGCTCCTCGAAAGTGCCCAGTCATTTGCCCAGCGCCCCGAGACAATCGCCGCGGTTCGCCTCTTGCTAGATGAAGCGCGTGCGTCGTCCCAACGACCGAGCTCTGAAGGACAACGCCAAATCCAGCAGGTCATTCAACCGCTGCTGCGGCCCGCCATGTACCAAGGCTTCTTGCTCATTGGCCCAGGGGACATCGACCTTCTATCAGACCCCGGTAGTGAACGCCGCTCACCCAGCCTGCTGCGCAGCCAAAGCAGCCTATTGGAACGAGCGTGGGTTGGAGAGACCTTGTTGTCAGCGCCTCAATTGTCTGACATCCCCCTGCCCGATCCCTATGGTAGGGGCTATGACCATATGCCAACGATGCTCTCGATTGCGCCCATAAAAGATTCATCGGGAGAGGTCATGGCGCTCTTAGTGATCCGTGTCGATCCATGGCTCACCTTCTTTCCGGTCGTGGCGTCGGCGCGGGCTGGCACGAGTGGTAAGAGCTATGCGTTCGACCGTGCTGGCCATCTGCTTTCTGGGACTCGCTTCGCAGGGTCACTTTGGGACAGTGGCCAAAAATCGGCGGACTCTCCAGCGCTACGTAAGCTCGTCCTGCAACGACCGGACAATGCTGGGTTCATCCGTCCCGTGGCCGAGGCTCTGGGTGGGAGAAACGGCGTTGATGTGCAGGGCTACTCGGATCACACGGGAGAGCATGTCATAGGGGCTTGGCGCTGGATCGACGATCTTTCGTTGGGTGTTGCGACCGAGGTCGACAAGAAAGAGATCTATGCAGACTTCATGCTCTTGCGCACAACGGTCTACGGGGTGACGGCAATAGCCGCGATGTTGCTGTCGATAATTGGCTATCTAAACTTGCGGCAGAAGAAAAAGCTCCGTCGCCAGGTGGAGCGACAAACCACGGCACTGCATGCAGAAAAAATGCGCTTAGAGGCGTTTTTTCGGCATGCACCAAATGGACTGATACTGCTCGATGATAGTTATCGCATCACGCTGCTCAACGCTCGTGCGCTGGAGATTTTTAGCCGTCGAGAGGAAGAGCTACTGGGCGGAACCATAGACCTCTTGCTGGTTGACTCACTGCCACCACCGGCCGCGATGCCAAGAGGAGAGCCACACGAGTGCACGGGCCGACGCGGCGATGGTACTCGCGTCCCACTGAATCTGTCGATCACAGAAATATCCAGCCCAACATGCGCGGCCTATCTCGCACGGTTCTGCGATCTGACTGAAGAGAAGCGACTTGACCGAGTGATCCGCGACGAAAAACGCCGTCGAGAGAAGGCCGAGCACCGCGAGCGGCAGCTGCTCGATGCAGTCGGGGAGGGCATTCTCGGTGTAGGCCAGCAAGGCCATATTCGCTTCATCAATCCGATGGGCGCGCGCCTACTGGGTTACTCGACAGAGGATCTGCTCGGTCGGCATCTGGGCGAGGGTGTTGTGCCTCTGTGTGACCCTGGTAGTCCACTTCTTGATTTCGATTTTGCCACGGACAAGACACAAGAAACCTTGCTACAGCGAAGCGACGGCACTTGGTTTGAGGCCGAGTATGTGAAAACACCATTGCTCGATGGAAATGTGGCCTATGGATGGGCGGTAGTGTTCAGCGATATCAGTGCGCGCAAGCGGGCCGAACAGTCGCTGCGGCTCGCCGAGCATGTGTTCTCGCATATGACCGAAGGCCTAGTGGTCGCAGATGCCCAGGGCCGCGTCCTGCGGGTCAATCGTGCTCTGTGCGATATTGTTGGCTATTCAGAGTACGAGATCGTCGGACAGCGGTGCCCGCCCTATCGTTCAGGAGTTCATACCGCTGCGTTCTATGAACAGCTCTGGGACACCTTGATCCGCGATGGCTGCTGGGAGGGCGAGGTTTGGAATCGACGCAAAAACGGCGATGTGTTTCCGACTGTTCAGACCATCGTTGCCGTCAAGGATTCCAATAGTAAGACGAGCCACTTCATTTCCGTGACTCGTGACGTGACCGAACAACGCCGTGTCGAGGAGCGCGTCCAGCGGTTGGCGTACTTCGATAACCTTACCGATCTGCCGAATCGAGAACTTTTTCACGACCGTCTTCGGCACGCCTTGCAGCGGGCACAGCGTCACGCCGGCATAGTGGCGCTCCTGTTCCTCGATCTTGATCACTTCAAGGCAGTGAATGACGGACTCGGACATCTTGTCGGCGATCGTTTGCTGAAATCGGCCGCCAAACGATTGCAAGGACTGATCCGCGAAGAGGATACCATCGCGCGATATGGTGGTGATGAATTCACTGTGTTGCTTGAATCGGTCAAAGACAAGGCATCGATCCAGAACGTCGCAGAGAAAATCATCGATGCCATCTCGCAGCCGTTTGAGATCCATGAGCATCAGTTACATATAGGCACCAGTGTGGGGATAAGCTGCTACCCGAATGATGGTATCGAAGTCGAGACCCTGATAAAAAACGCCGACACCGCCATGTATAAAGCCAAGGCGGGTGGCCGCAACAACTATCGGTTTTTCTCACAGGATCTTGCTGTTGTCTCCGGTGATCATGTTGAGCTGTCGGGCGAGTTACGTTGTGCGCTTGGCAACGATGAGTTTGTTCTGTACTACCAGCCTCAGTATTCTGGTGATGGCCGCCTGGTGGCTGTCGAGGCACTGATCCGCTGGCAAGATCCGGATCGGGGTTTGATATCGCCTGAACGCTTTATCCCGTTGGCAAATGAGACCGACTTGATCCTTGCCATAGATGAATGGGTATTGCGCACGGCCTGTGGGCAGATGCAGCGTTGGCGTGTGCAGGGGGCCCCGGATATCAAGATCGCGGTAAACCTCTCCTCGAGGCATGTCATGTGTGGAGACATTGTCAATACCGTCGCGCGGGTGCTGCAAGAATCTGGACTCCCGACGCGCAGCCTCGAACTAGAGATCACAGAACACTTTGTTACAGAGAATCTCGATCGAGCAATCGAGGTGCTCACACAGCTGCGCTCTCTGGGCGTGAGCGTGGCGATCGATGTCTTCGGTACCGGCTATTCTCTGCTTGCAAGCCTGCGGCGGCTTCCGGTCGATTCTCTCAAAATCGATAGTGATTTCTTTCCGGAGGCCTCCAACGAATC
Source organism: Chromatiales bacterium (assembly GCA_028284585.1). Classification (GTDB taxonomy): domain Bacteria; phylum Pseudomonadota; class Gammaproteobacteria; order Chromatiales; family Chromatiaceae; genus Thiosocius. Next base: position 81,758 of record JANQRK010000075.1, on the reverse strand, counting down.
CAATGGCAGGGCCATCGCGAGAGCCGTGGTGACTATGGCTCATCAGTTAAACATAAACGTAGTGGCCGAGCGCATAACAACGATAAAGCAGAAGGATCTTTTTCTCAGAGAAGGCTGCGATGCATTTCAAGGTTTCTTGTTCGCCCAGCCGCTACCGGCCGAATCCATCGAGCAATTGTGGAAGCACTCGGCGGAAGTCGCGATCGTGCACTAATGCAGTTCGTCTGTTGGCAAGTTGATCGGGTACGCCGCGGGGTGGGGGGTGCATTTTGGCACCCGCACAGTGTGCAAGAGGCACTTTATGGGCCACATCGATGACAGAGCTGTGGCCGCGTCGAAAGGTTGCTATGCCGTTAGGCGACAAATTGTGCCTATACTGCCCGCGCGCACCTAAATCCGGATTTCGAAAAGGGAGGTACTGTTAGTGACTAGGAATTTCTTCTCAAAAACCTTCGCAGCTGCTTGTCTCTGCATTCCCGCTCTTGCGTCCGGCGTAGCTATTGCTAGCGACGAAGATACCGCCAGGGAACTCACCGTCCTACTCAAATCGTCTCGCGCGGTTTTGGTACAGAACAAGCCACTCATTTTCGACCCGCAAGGGGCTGGTATCAGTGCCGACAAGTTTTTGGAGCTAGCCTACGCTAACTACGAGAGCGCAACGGGCAACGCCTTCGCGATCGGTGATGGCGACAAGGGCGCAGCACAGGAAATGCTAGTCGCGGCAATCAAAGGAACCGTAGCGGATGTCGTCAGCGGCGCAGACATCGAATTATCTGATGATGGTCGTTTTTTGCCGGCCATTTTCGCACGCAAAGCGGCGACCCGCTTTAGCGAGGGTTCGGGCGGAAAGATGTATCTGAAGCTCACCACGCAGGACAAGTACCTCGTTAATGAGGCGAACAAGGCCGATGACTGGGAGAGGGGTGTCATCGAAGGCAAGTTCGTGAGCGACGATTGGCCCAAGGGCGAGACCTTTGCCGAGATGGCCGAACACGATGGCAAAAGCGCCTATCGTCTGATCCTGCCTGAGTATTACAAAGAGGGCTGCATGGGCTGCCATGGTGGAGCCGCCGGAGAGGCCATTCATGCCGGCAAGGTAGAGGGCAACCTGGGCGATGTCGGTGGGGCCATAAGTGTCGCGATCTATAAATGATTACCTGAGCGTTCCATTGCAAATAAGACCTGCCCCGCGATTCGAGATTCCACGCAGTTAGCTTTCGTCGCATGAGGAACTATTAGCCGGGCCCTTCGGGGTCCGGCTTTTTTTCGCATTCGTGGGATAGAGGCTATCTCTTGACCTGTGCAATCAGCGACAAGGTGTTTGCGCAAACCGCTTTACCGTCTCGAAAGTGCGGTTTGGCCCGTGTGCGGTTGGCCTGCGTGGTGGCTCTGGGAACCGGCCCCGGAGGCTCAGCCGATGTCGGTCTTATCAGGCAGGATGCCGGGTCCACCATCGGTGCGAACCCAGCCGTCCCAGCCCAGCCAGTCGGCCTCCGGTCCCGCATCACTTGGAGGATTGTTGCGGGAAACCCAACGGTCGACCTTGCTCAACAAGGGTTGACTGCCTGCATACCAGGGCTTTTTCAGATTTTGTGACATCCTGCGCTCCACTAGCCTACGTGGGGGACTAACTAGTGCATTAGCAAAAACCGCACCACGATAATTAAATCAATAACTTAAAGGCGACTTATCGCGTACTGCACCGCCAAGTGTAAAAGTTTCCGTCAGGTGCAGTTCGCAAAACATTGCCCATAGCGACTGACGCTACCCAAAAGTCGGCAGCGCCAAGCGATTGATGTCGGCAATGCACGACACCAACCAGGCCCAGCAGTTAGCTGGAGAATCGGCTGATCTTGCCGCTAATGCGTCGCTGATCAGCGACACTATTACTTCCTAAAATTCTAGAAAATTAATTTAAAATAAATTTTAAATAATTGTTTTAATTAAAAAATAATTTCTTGGCATGTGAGCTGCATTAGTCTGACGAGAGGGGAATTTACCTTTCTACTACTAGATTCATTAGGAGATTGACTGATGAAAAAAACCATTACTTTATTGCTCGCAGGTGCCTTTGTAGCCGGGACCGCCGTGGCCGGTGAGACCATGGGTTATGAGGAGATCGATGCCAATGGCGATGGGCTGATCAGTCCTGACGAAGCCCAGAGTTCGCAGACTCTATCGAGCGCGTGGGAGCGTGCGGATGCTAATGCGGACGGGGTGGTGGACCAATCCGAGTTCAGTGCCCTAGAGGCGCTTGAGCCTGCGGCCCAAGAGTAATCCTCTGTTAGGGTGCGGTGGGCCGATGGCCCGCCGTGCCGCTTCCCCCAACGGGTCACATGGCCAGCGCAGTTGCGTCCTTGGGCCCACGCAACCGGAGGGATCAACAATGAAATTGCAGCACGCTTACTACCTGCTTATGGCAACCATTTTGAGCGGCCAGGCCTGGGCCGAGCAGGTTGTGCCACGCCCGCCATCGCCCGCAACTGGGCCTGCGGTGCAGATTCAGGCTTTGGATACGCCGCCCGATTTTGCACCGGTCGGTGACTCCCCGACTGCGGATGCTGAATCGACGGAACGTTTAGCGATTGTCGGCCGGCCGGTGCAGAATTTGCAGGGTCAGTTGTTGGGCGAGGTCGATGGCGTGCTGGTGTCGGCCGATGGACGGGTCCAGTCCGTTGTGTTGGCCATGGGTGGCCTGATGGGCTGGGGCCAAGATCGCTATGAAGTCCCTTGGGCACGTGTCCACTGGCAGCGCGATGGAGACTATCTGACGCTCGATGTGGGACCCCAGGAGGTCAAAGCGGAGTTCAGCGCGTTCGAAACCGACTAGGACATGGCGTCGGTAGTACGATCTGCCTGCAGCAGAATTGGTCGTCCGAAGCGATCTTGCTCCTGACCGGGCGTCGTCTTTTCACCGGCGCGTTGTGCGTCTTTATAGCGCAGACTGTGCGCCATTGCGCTGCCCCGGCAGCTAATTTAGACAACTATCCTTAGTAATCTCCCAAGCCAATAGCCGAGGCCTCCAGGTGCTGCGACCGCGTTCGATTTTGCAGCTGGTACTCATTGGTTTCTGCATCGTGACCTTGCCGCTGATTCTGGCATTTGTCGGTACGGCATTGCTGGTCAGCGATCTCAGCCATACCGGTCAACAGGCCATACTGCGCGCCGCCAAGGTCGTCGAAGAAAGCCGTTTGTTGTTGGAGGAGGCGAATGCGATGGAGCGCAACGGCCGACAATATTTGGTTCTCAAGGATAGCCGCGTTCTCGATGTCTACCGGCAACGCCGTGCGCAGTTGCATGATGCGGTCAGTGGTCTACGTCGACTGGACCTGACTGACCGGCAGCGGTCATTGTTGGCCGATCTTGGCGCGCTCGACGAAACCTTGCATCGTCGCCTCAATGCCTTGCAACGGGGTGATGGCTCCACAGTGCTCGATCCCCAGGAGTTCTCACAGCTCGTGACACTGGCGCGTGGCGTGCTCGATGAAAGCGGCCAGCTCATCAATAAAAACATCAAAACCCTAGGCGAAAGTGCGCAGTGGGTACAGAGCCTACTCATGTGGGAGAGTATTGCGCTCGTCCCTGCTGCAGTCGCACTGGGTGGCGTCTTCGTGTTGCTGATTGTGCGTCCGCTGCGCAGACTCGAACGTGCGATAAATCTACTCGGCTCGGGCGATTTGGGTAAACCGGTAACGATCCGCGGCCCCCATGACTTAGAGCATCTTGGAAAGCGGCTGGAGTGGATGCGCCAGCGTCTGGTACAACTCGAAGACCATAAGGCATTGTTCTTGCGCAACATGTCGCATGAGTTGAAGACGCCGCTGACGACTTTGCGTGAAGGTACACAGTTGCTCAAGGAGGAGATAGTCGGAACCTTAAAAAGCGATCAACGCGAAGTGGTAACACTGCTGCACCAGAATACGATAAGGCTGCAGACGATGATCGAAGACCTGCTCAGTTTCAGCAATTCCGAGGCCACTTTGCTTAACCGGACCGTTCAGTCGGTGTCGCTCGCCGACTTGGTGCGGCAGGTGCTCGATGAGCAGCAGCTGCCAGTCCGAGCCAAGAGGATCACCGTTGCAACCAGCCTGGCATCTGTCACAGTTCGCGGTGATCCGATGACGCTCAAGGCAGCTTTGGGCAACCTGGTCTCGAATGCGATCAAGTTCTCACCGTCAGACTCGGAAGTTCACATCAAGCTGCGAAAAGACGCAGACTGGGCAAACTTGGAAGTTAGGGATTTTGGTCCTGGAATCGCCGAATCAGAACGAGAGCAGATCTTCGAAGCCTTCGCGCAGGGACAGGCGCAATATGACTGCTACGTGAAAGGCAGTGGGCTGGGCCTGTTCATTGCTCGGGAGTTCATCCGGCTTCATGGAGGGGCAATCGATGTTCTTGATTGTGAAAAGGGAGCACTCCTCCAAGTGCGTCTACCGTCGGCGTCCGGCGAGATCGGATTGGGGGAGACGCAGCCGACTGCTGGTGATGATGGGTCTTGCCTCGATTCTGGTAGCCTGCGCCGCTCCGAAGTCGTCGCCCCCTCTGGAAATGCCGACGTCGCAGGCTCGGAGCTCGAATTGCGACGCGATACCGGTGATCCTGCGCTTCGTCAATGAGAGCCGGCAACGATCGCGCAGTGAACGCGACGACCTAGTGCGTCTGTGGCAGGTTAGGCTGGGTGACCCGCTGGAAGCACGCTGCGCAATGTTGCATCTCGCGGTATTGTTCAATCGGCCTGACGCCGGCAAAGCCGAGCGCTCGCGAGCCGCCGAGTTACTCACGGCCTACATGGCGGGCGGTACCGAGGGCGAGGCCCGGCATGATTTCGCGCGCCATCAAATGGCTCTGCTCGAGGAGCGTGGGCGATGCGTCAAGCAACGGCGGCAGGCGCGGCGCCACCGTCTCCAGTTGGAGCACAAACTCGAGGCATTGAAGGCCATCGAGTTGCGCATGAACGATGCCGATACGCGCGGCAAGCTGCCGCTGCCTGGTAGCTGATAAGGAGTAGGCAAACGCATTGAATTTGCAACCGCGCATACTGCTGGTCGATGATGACGCGGGATTGCTGCACTTGCTGAGCATCCGTCTGAGGGCGATTGGATATGAGGTGCAGACCGCGGATGAGGGTCGTCGCGCGCTGGACCAAATAGCGCAGTTTCACCCGCATGTCGTAGTGACCGATCTTCGAATGGACGGCATGGACGGGATGGCCTTGTTCGATGCGGTCCGTGACCAGGATCCCACCTTGCCGGTGATCATACTGACTGCTCATGGGACGATACCCGATGCGGTGCAAGCGACCCAGCGCGGTGTGTTTGGCTACCTAACCAAGCCCTTCGACAGCCAGGCACTACTTGGCAGAATTCGCGCAGCGCTCGAGCTGCATACGCCGGCCGATCCTGAGGCTGCGCCCGGTCGGCTGTTGTACCGGAGCAGCTTGATGGCGCGTGCTCTGCAGGACGCCCGACTGGTCGCTAGCAGTGAAGCCAGCGTCTTGATCCAAGGCGAGAGCGGTACCGGCAAGGAGCTGATGGCGCAGACGATCCACGAGGCCAGCCCGCGCGCGGCCCATCCGTTTGTTGCCGTCAATTGCAGTGCAATACCTGAGCAATTGCTGGAATCCGAGCTGTTTGGCCATGTGCGAGGTGCTTTTACCGGTGCGACTCGGGACCATCTTGGTCTGTTCAGAGCAGCACATCAGGGCACCCTGTTGCTCGATGAGATCGGCGACATGCCGCTGGGCTTGCAGTCCAAGCTGCTGCGCACATTGCAGGAAAAGGCGGTGCGACCACTGGGTGCCATCCAGCCGATCGAAGTCGATGTGCGGGTGGTCTCGGCGACCCATCGCAACCTCGATGCACTGGTCGCGGATCAGGCATTTCGCGAGGATCTTTACTATCGGCTGAACGTGGTACGACTGGACATGCCAGCATTGCGCGAGCGGCGCGAAGACATACCATTGCTAGCAAGCCATTTTCTGATCAGCGAAGGCCAGCGCAACGACAGGGAGTTGAGCGGTTTTACAGCGTCGGCGATGGAGGTCCTGATGGGTGCCGCCTGGCCTGGCAACGTCCGACAGCTGCGCAATGTGGTCGAGCAGTGCGTCGCCCTTTCGACCGTGCCGTTGGTTACCGAAGAAATGGTACGCAAGGCATTACGTGACCGAGCGGACAATCTCAAGTCGCTTACCGAGGCGAGGGAGCAGTTTGAGCGCGATTATCTGGTGCGTCTATTACGCATGACCGATGGTAATGTCACCCAGGCTGCACGATTGGCACAGCGCAACCGAACGGAACTCTACAAGCTGCTACGCCGTCACCAGCTCGAACCAAACGCCTTTCGCGAGGCGTAATGGCTGATCTCAATCGACTGGCTGTTCGGACAATAAGGTTTCGGTTGCATCGGCCAGTTTGGTTGTGTCCGGGCAGTTGCTGAGGTGCAGGTTTGGTGGGTCGAACGAGAAAATAAAAGGCGATGCCTTCTTCAGTGCGCTCAGGCCGAGGATCTGCCGAGTCTTACCTGGAAAAACGGCGGCCTCGACATTTTGCAGCCGGCAGCTCTTGCCGATAGTCAGGCTGTGGATGACGTAGACCGGAACGACCAGCTCGCGGCCGTCGGCGAGCACGCCGCGAAGCTCACGGCTGTAGCGGGCGCGCTGATTGCGCTTGAGTGAGGCCAACGTGACCTCGTTGATGGTTACGAAGCCGCTGCCGGTGTCCACCATGAATTCCGCATCGCCGGCGCCGCTCAGGTGACCGTCAACGTAAAACGTCGCAGCACCACCGGACCGCATGGGTACCGCGGTATCGAATTGCTCGGCTAATGCCACCGTGGTGACCAGCAAGGCACCGCCGAAAGCAGCCAATGCGCAGCAGATTGTCTTCACGAGTTCACCTCTTCTAGCGGCGGTGCCGCGTTTCGATCCCACCGCATGCGGGGTGATCGCCACTGGAGACAGCACTGGCGGTTAATGGTCGATTTGCCGCCCTTGGTGCGCACTGCTGTCATTTTCTTCACACTTTGCCTCTACCTGCAGAATTTGGGCCAGACCCGGGGTTTGCCTCGTGCTGAGGCGACGATGTCGGCCTCGGGGGAGGTCAATATCGTCACCTTAGGAATGTTGATAGAAGAGAAAAAAAGCTTTTTAATCAACTAATTGAGGCCCATTAAGACAAATTATCGCAAACTGTGATCTGCAACGCATTTTGATTCAAGGATTTAGTATATGGCAAAGGCCGGCTTGGGGCCAAGACCGTACAAATTTGTCAGACTGTCAAAAAAGCGCCGAACACATTGGCCGGCTTTTGCTTCCTTCAGACCAACAGTGTCCGGCCGGACTAAGCTTCGCGGGGTTTTCGACCGACGAACAAGTAGTGCGGCACGCGCAGCCCCAGCAGCGCGTGCGCAGGGGCATAGCGTTCCTGCAGCTCGTGATCCGGTAACGATGCTTGGAGATAGCGGATGTGGCCTGGGTCGAGGTGGACGCCCTGATAATCGAACCAGCGTGGCCAGAAAGAACGCGCAAAGCGGCCACGGCCACCCCGTTCGGGCGTGGGCGGTGAGTCAGAGATGCCAAAATCGACGACACCCAGCAGTCCGCCGGGTTTGAGCATGGACACCGCATTGTCGATCGCACCGCGCCAGTCTGGAATCATGGTCAGCGAATAGGAGAAGTAGACACAGTCGACCGGGTGCGCTGGACGCCAAGTGACGGCATCGGCCTCGATTACATGGATGTTCGGACTGGCCGCGGCGCGCCGGCGCGCCTCCGCGAGCAATGCCGGGCAGAGGTCGACCAGTTCGACGCTCTCCAGGCGGGCAAGGCGCTCGCCGAAAAACAGTAGATTGCGCCCGGTGCCCGCACCGAGCTCGACCAGCCGAGCCCCCGGCGGTGGGTCAAGGCGTTCGATCAATTCGTGGCGACCATGCAACAGGTGCTCGCGATGCCGATCATAGCTGCGGGCCTGTGGACTGTAGAATTTCTGCAGGCGCTGTGCGTGGGTCCCTTTACGCGGACGCCCGCGCAGCAACTGCACCAGCATCGGGATGTCGCTGAGGATCACGCCCGCAGTTCGGCGACGTGGAAACCTGCATAGGTGTGGACCCGGTCGAGGCTTTGCAATTCGGTGGCGAGATCGTCGTGGAAAACCAGGTGATCGCGCAGCTGGCTGCGCTCTGATCCGAGCTTCAGGCTTTCTAGATAGCTGGGCGCTGAATGCGCCGTGCGGAATATGATCCGTGCATCGCTGGTTGCCCGCCGCAGGATGAAACGCCACTCCTCGGCCAGTGCCTCGGGATAGTAGGAACTCATCCAATCCATGTGGTCGAGTAGCACGAATTTCGAAATGTGCTCGTCGGTATCTTGCAAGAATTCAGTCACCGTGGCCGTGTGCAGTTGGATACGATCGCCGAGGCCCGCCTTTAGTGCCATGAAGTTTTCCCGTTTGAGGTATTCGGGACAGCACGATTCTGTGTAATGACCACGAAGATAGACTGACCAGAAGTAATTGGTCCAGACTGGAAGTTGGCGCAGGACATATTCGACGGACTCGCGCACGAAACCAGCGACCCCACGCTGGTGCTGGTTGATCACTTGTTTGCGTTGCGGGTGGGGGACACCGAGCATGCTCATCGTGATGTGACGCGACAGTGCCCAGTTGAGTGCTGGCGTCCACATCAGCGGGCGTACCCTGCTGTCATAGATGCGCCGTTGGTCGTCCAGTGTTCGAGTCTCGAACAGATCGACGATGCTCTGCGCGAGGCGTGGTCGCATGCTGAGATAGGTACGGAAGAGACGTGCGACGATCCCAGACAGGCCGTGGAAGTAGAAACTGCCGCTTGGGTTGCCGAACCAGCCGACGCGCCTATCCCAGAAAGCCTGTGCGAAGGTGGACAGTTCGCTACGTAGGGCGTCGAAGTACAGCTCACGAAAATACGGGTGGAAGCCGCGACCGAAGGCGCCGAAGAAGTCCTCGAACTCCAGACGAGTGATACCTGCCAGCTTCAGTTCCAACAAAGCGTTTTGGCGCGGATTTGCATCCACCGCATGGATGCGTTGGGGCCCGGCGAGTGCATAGTCGAGCACGTTGCAGCCGGCGCTGGTGATCACCAGCATGGTGTCGTCGGCCCCGATGTTCAGGGCGATGCGGTCCACGGCCGGATCTTCCCAGCAGGTGTTGTATACCAAGGCGCGCGAGTAGATGGCGTTGAATACTTTTTGGTCCAGGTGGTCGGCGAGGGTCAGTTTCTGACTGGCCATGGCAGCTCGCTATTGAATCGAGGCAATCGCGAAATCTACGTGACAATTGTGACCAGCAGATGTGGATTACAAGGCAACTTTGCTGCCGATCCGGGCCGTGCCGCATCAGCGGAGCGATCAGTATGAAGAACCTAGCTGCGAGAGGCGCTCGCGAGGGTTTCCGGGTCTGCCTCAGGTGGCGCCGGGTCGGACCGGCTTAGGTTCGCCGAGCTTGTCATTATCGGCGCCAGCCGCAGAGCGGCGGGCGAGGCGAGTGGCCTTGATCAGGATGCCCAGTCTGGGATGATCCAAATAGTGCAACTCGCCGCTACGCATACGCCGGTATAGCCGGGCCCTGGTGCCTGAGTCGCGAATCACCAGATCGGCATCGATGTGGAGGAAACGACCACGTGTGAGGCGGATCAAGCCGCCGATGCGTCCACCATCGAGCTGATACCAGGCGTTGCGTTCCAGGCCGCTGGGTACCTGGGCCCAGCTCAAGTGCTTGTGCACGATCAAGCCCTTTTGCTTGAGCGTATAGGCGACCGGCCCCAATGTTTTGGAACCGGCGGCGAGCGAGTCCAGGCGTCCCACGATGCGCCGGTCCGGTGCCGGTTCGGCAGACTGGGGCAGGGGTTCGATGGCGCCACCCGGCCGTTCGAAGATAATCATTTCGAAGCGGTAGGCGGGGCCGGCGGCATCGGCCGAGCCGATGAACACCAGGCCGATAATCAGTGCGCCGATCATGCGCCTGCCGGTTGTGCAGAGCGAAATCATGGGGCGCAGTTCACTGGATGCCGAGCACTTGGTCAAGTAGTGCGCTGACCGACGCGGTACGACGGCCCGGGTCGGAGAGGTCGGCAACGAACTTCAGTCGGTCGCTGCCGTCGAGTTGAAAGCTTTGTGGCTTGCTCTGGATTAGATTGATCAGGCGGCCAGTATCGAAGCTAGGTTCGGCATCAAACTGGATTCGACCACCATTAGGCCCAGCCTCGATCTTACGGATCCCAAACGGTTGGGCATGCAACTTGAGCTCGGTCACGTCGAACAGATTGGCCGCGGCAACTGGCAATAGGCCGAAGCGGTCGATCATTTCGACCTTGAGGTCGCGCAGCTCGTCAATCGTCGCGGCCGATGCGATTCGCTTGTACTGGATCAGGCGGACATGCACGTCGGGCAAGTAGTCGTCCGGCAGCAGCGCAGGGATATGCAGATCGACCTCGGTCCCATGGTCGAGTGGCCGGTCGAGCTCCGGCTGGCGGCCCGCGCGGATCGCCTGAACGGCACGCTCGAGCATCTCGGTATACAGGGTGAAGCCAATTTCGTGGATCTGGCCGCTCTGCTCCTCGCCCAGCAGTTCGCCTGACCCGCGGATCTCCAGATCGTGGGTGGCGAGCGTGAATCCAGCGCCCAGGTCCTCGAGTGCCTCGATTGCCTCCAGGCGTTTGCGGGCATCGGCGGTCATCACCTTGGGTGGCGGGGTAAGCAGGTAGGCGTAGGCACGGTGGTGGCTGCGCCCGACCCGCCCGCGCAGTTGATGTAACTGGGCCAGGCCCAATTTGTCTGCGCGGTCGATGATGATGGTATTGGCGCTGGGTACATCGATGCCACTCTCGATGATCGTTGTACATACCAGGATGTTGAAGCGCTGGTGATAGAAGTCACGCATAATGCGTTCGAGCTCGCGTTCGCGCATCTGGCCGTGCGCCAATTCGACTCGCGCACCTGGCACGAGCTCGGCGATTTGCTGTGCCGCTCGCTCGATGCTCGAGACTTCGTTGTGCAGCACATAGACTTGGCCACCACGGTTGATCTCGCGCTGACAGGCTTCGCGGATGAGCACATCGTTCCATTGGCTGACAAAGGTCTTGATCGGGTGTCGTGCGGCCGGTGGTGTGGCGATGATGGATAGATCGCGCAGACCGGACATAGCCATATTGAGGGTGCGTGGGATCGGGGTGGCGGTCAGGGTCAGGATGTCGACCGCGGCACGCAGTGCCTTCAGGCGTTCTTTGTGGCGTACACCAAAGCGGTGCTCTTCATCGATGATGACCAGACCCAGGTCCTTGAAACGGACCGCATCGCCCAACAGCTTGTGGGTACCCACGACGATGTCGATGCGGCCATCCGCCAGGCCTGCCAGCACCTGACCGGTCTCCTTCGTGGAGCGGAAGCGCGAAAGGCTCTCGACCTTGATCGGCCAGTCGGCAAAGCGGTCGGAGAAGTTTTGGTAATGCTGTTGGGCGAGCAGTGTGGTCGGGACCAGCACGGCAACTTGCTTGCCGGCGTTGGCGGCAATGAAGGCGGCGCGCATCGCGACCTCGGTCTTGCCGAAGCCGACATCGCCGCAGATCACTCGGTCCATCGGCCGGGGCGAGGTCAGATCCTCGCTAATCGCCTCGATTGCCTGGGCCTGGTCGGGGGTTTCTTCGAATTCGAAGTCAGCGGCAAATTGGCGGTACTCGTCGTGCGGAGTCGGTAGCGGCGTCCCTTGCCGGGCCTCGCGTCGTGCATAGATGTCGAGCAGCTCGGCCGCGACATCGCGTACCCGCTCGGCGGCACGGCGCCGCGCCTTTTCCCATTGGTCGCTACCCAGACGATGCAGTGGGGCGGCATCCGGTGATGCGCCGGTATAGCGACTGATCCGATCGAGCGCGCCAACTGGGACATACAGTTTGTCGCCGCGGGCGTATTCGAGGGTCAGGAATTCGGTGCTGCGACCTGCGACATCCAGGGTCTGTAGGCCGAGAAAGCGGCCCACACCATGCTCTTCGTGGACTACCGGGGCGCCCGGCATCAGCTCCGCGAGGTTGCGCAGCACCTGATCGGCATCGACCCCTTTGCGCCGGCGCCGCTGCCGGACCCGTTCACCGAGCAATAGGGCCTCGGGAAGCAACAGCAGGCCCTGCTCATTGAGCCAAAGACCGTTCTCGATCGATGCGACCGTGATCGCCGAGCTGACCTGGCTGGCCACGAAATCATGCCAGCTGGTGCACTGCGCCGGATGGATGTCGAAGCCGCGCAGGGTATCGAGTAAGGCCTCGCGGCGCCCGGCGGTCTCAGCCACGTAAAGCGTACGTGCCGCGGTCTGATCGAGCGCCTCTTTCAAGGCCCGTGCTGGGTCGGCTGCCCGGGCCTGAATCCCGACCGGCGGGACTGGGCGTGACGGCAAATCGCAAGCGTCGGCCGCCTGCTGCTCTGCGGCGATCGAGCCGGCCTGGGTCTCGACCCTGGGGTGTCTGGCCAGCAGGTCATGCAGTTCATCAGGCGCGAGGTACAGGGCTGCTGGCGCCAGCAGCGGACGCTCAATGTCGTGGCGACGCTGTTCGTAGCGTTCGGACACCCGATCGAAAAACTCGCTTGCATGCCCGGCCAGGTGTTGGTCGAACACCGCAATGCTGCCGTCCGGGAGATAGTCGAACAGGGTTGAGGTCGCCTCGTGAAACAAGGGTAGGTAGTACTCGATCCCGCCCGGCACTTGGCCCTCGCTGACCCCGCGATAGATCAGGCTACGCTGCGGGTCGCCCTCGAGGTGCTCGCGGTAGGCTTGGCGAAAGCGGGTGATCGCGGCCTCATCGAGCGGAAATTCACGTGCCGGCAGCAGCGCAATGCGTTCCAACTTGCGATCGGTGCGCTGCGTTTCCGGATCGAAGGTCCGGATTGAATCGACCTCTTGGTCGAACAGATCGATGCGATAGGGTTGGTCGCTACCCATCGGGAACAGATCGATCAATGAGCCGCGTACCGCGAACTCACCATGCGTCATGACCTGCGATACGCACTGATAGCCGGCTGATTCGAGCCGTCGTCGAAACGGATCGAGTTCGAGCTGGTCGCCAATGCCCAGGACCAGGCTGCTGGCATCGAGGAAACTCGCCGGCAGCAGACGCTGCATCAGGGTTGCTATTGGCACGACCAGCACCGCTCGGTGCAGGCCCCGCAGCCGGTGCAATGTCAGCAGGCGCTGCGAGACCAACTCTGGCAGTGGTGAAAATACATCGTAGGGTAGGGTCTCCCAGTCTGGGAAACCCAGGACCTCGAGTGTCGGATCATCGCGGAAGAAGCGGATCTCTTCGGTGAGGCGTGCTGCGGCCTGGACATCAGCGGTTATCACCAGCAGCGGTGCTTGGGCGCCGCCGACCGCGCGGGCGATCGCATAGCCGGTTACGGCCCCGCTACATCTACCCCACTGGACAGGCGTTTGACTGGACGAGGGGAGCGGGGGAACGGCGCAACTCACGGCGACTGCTTCGACAACTGGCGATCCGGGATTGTCGCACAGAGCGGCGTCTTCAGCAGGTAGTGAGGGTGACCCAGGCGACGCAGCAGGGCGGTCCGGGTCTCAGACCCGCCCGCGATGGGCGGGTCCTAATCATCCACTGAATTAGGGTTTGCGGGTACTCAGCCCGAGGATTTCCCAGTCTTGCATGCCGCCGCGGTACCACTTGATCTTGTGCGCAGGGTAACCAAAGCGCAGAAGACTCTTGATATTGTTCGGTGACTGGCCGCACCACATGCCGTTGCAAAACATGACCAGCGTTTTGGCATCGCTGTAGTCCCAAAGCCCTTCCAGCTCGTGGACGCCGAACTGAGTCGTGAGGATCTCGCCTATTGAGATCGGGTCGGCACCTTTGGCCGGGTTCAGCTTGGTCCAGGGAATGTTTATTGCGCCTGGAATGGTCCCGCGTGCGACCCAGTCCGGCGTGCGCGAATCGATCAATAAGATGTCTTGGTCGCCAGCGGCCATCTTTTCTACATAGCCAATCAGCTCTAGCTCACCAATGGTTTCGACGCTTGGGGCCAGATTGACTGGCTGGATGCAAAACGGTGGGCATTTTCGTGAGGTCTTGGCGAATGCCGGATTCACGGTGTTGTTCTGATTCTGGTCGCGCATGATGGTGACGGACTCGCCGTTCACCGTTCCCTCGAACTTGTCCATCGAGGGACTGATGCCGACCGCCAAGTCCTCCGCGACGATCGTGCCGCTGAGCGTGAGACCGGCGATCGCCGCTGCGAGGCGTCGGGTGTTGTGGAACCTTATTCCCACGTTGTCCTCCAAGTTTAAATTCAGGTGGCTTTATGGTTGATTTTCGAGTCGTTGTGCAGGCGACTTTTTCGGGCTCTATGGCCTGCCATGGCTAGCCGCACTTGGGTTTGTCGTCCTCAGGTGCCTGGCCCTCGACGTCACCCACCATGGGCTCGCTACATGTCCGCGCCTGCTCCAGCGTCAGGTCGGCCATGACGCTGGTCTGCCAAGCAATAGTAAGCGCTAGCGCGATCAAAAGGATCAAAATCAGCCGCATCTTCAAGTACCCCCGCGTTCAATCGGGCCTGTGATGGCCATGTTGCGGAGCTCTTGACGGCCCCTATCGGGTTGGCGTTCAGTGGGCGTCGCGATGACCCCCAGACCCGGCGAAACACCTAGCTTCACTGGAATATAGCGCATAAAAGTCTACATTCCTACTTTCAGAACATATCTCAAAATGCTGATTTTGAAACGAATCCAACTGGCACTATTTTGCCTTGTCAGCCCGTTGATGGCGCTGGCACAGGGACCACTAGGCGTGCCTGATCTAGCGCGTGAACAACGAATGGCCGCCGAGATCAGTGATGCCATTTTGGACGGCGAGCCGGAGCAGCTGGAAACCCGAGACGGCCAGCGTTTCCTCGCCATCTTTACGGAAAGTGCGGTCACACCCGCGCGCGGCATTGTGGTTATCCTGCATGGTCGAGGGCTGCATCCGGACTGGGTGGACGTGGTCCAACCTTTGCGGGTTGAGTTGACCACCCACGGGTGGAACACCCTGTCTATCCAGCTCCCAGTGCTCGGGAAATCAGCCAGCTACTATGACTATGTGCCGCTGTTCGGTGCCGCGATGCCACGTATCGAGGCCGCGTTCGATCGGATCGGGCTGGCGGCAGGCGGTAAGCGGGTCTTGCTGGCGCACAGCTGCGGGTCGCATATGGCGCAACACTGGATTCACCAGCAGGGGCACGCGGCGCTGATACGCTTCGATGCTTACATCGGCATCGGGATGGGCGCGACGGATCGCGGGCAAAGCATGCGCGAGCCGTTTGCGCTGAAGGATATGCCCATGCCGGTGCTGGATCTGTATGCCGAGCGCGACTTCCCGTCTGTACATCGCCTGGCGGCTGAACGCCTGGCCGCGCTGCGCCGTACCGGCAACCCCTTGAGTGATCAGCAGATTATTCCAGATGCCGAGCATTACTTTGTCGATCGCGGTGCGGCGCTGGTTGATGCGGTAGCGGCTTGGTTGAGTCGGCTATAGGAAACGCCTCGGAGCGGCTTGGCCGGCGGCGGCGATTTGGTCAGTCGATGAAGCGGCGCAGCAGATCCTGATAGGTATCGATCCGGCGATCGCGCAAAAAGGGCCAGATCCGGCGTACCTGTTCGCTACGGGCGAGGTCGATCTCGGCCTGCAGGGTCTCGCCTTGTTCACCGGCGCAGGCCAGCCACTCGCCCTGTGCGCCGCAGGCAAACGAGCTGCCCCAAAAGTGGATTCCGGGGCCATCGTCGGACGCCAGGCCCTCATCACCGACCCGGTTACAGCTCAGCAGTGGCACCCCGTTAGCTATGGCATGTGCCCGTTGCACGGTGTGCCAGGCATCGCGCTGACGGTCGCGTTCGGCTGCCGAATCGCGCGGGTCCCAGCCGATCGCCGTCGGATAGAGCAAGAGTTCGGCGCCGGCCAGGGCCATCAGACGCGCCGCCTCGGGAAACCACTGATCCCAGCAGATGAGCACGCCCAGCCGGCCTAGGGAGCTGTCTACCGGCCGAAAACCCAGGTCGCCGGGCGTAAAGTAGAACTTCTCGTAGTAGCCTGGATCATCCGGGATATGCATCTTGCGGTAGCGTCCCAGCAGCTCGCCGTTGCGCTCGAACACTAATGCGGTGTTATGGTACACGCCGGCTGCGCGACGTTCGAACAAAGAGGCCACGATCACTACCCCGTGGTCGGCGGCCATGCCGGCCAGTCGGGCGCTGCTCGGTCCCGGGATGGGCTCGGCGATGTCGAAGCAGCCCGGATCCTCGCGCTGGCAGAAGTAGGCGTTGTTGTGCAATTCTTGCAGTAAGACGAGCTGAGCACCTGCGGCGGCAGCCGTTGCGACCTCGTTTTCGATAAACGCCAGATTGGCCGCGGCGTCACCTTGATCGGCGTGTTGGATCAGCGCGGCGGTTAGGGTTCGCGTCGTCATGCGGCGGCGAACTGCTGGCCATCGCGCAGTCCGACCTGGGCCGGAAACTGCATGGTCAGACAGTGCAGGCTGCCGTTTTGCCGGATCAGCTCACGACAATCGATCGGCACAATCTGGCGCTGGGGGAAGGCAAGGTCCAACAATCGAATCGCGTCCGTGTCCTGGGCCACGCCGTAGGTCGGCAGCAGTACAGCATCATTAAGGATCAGGAAATTGGCGTAGCTTGCCGGAAGCCGGCGACCGTCGCCGTCGCGATGGATGCCTGGGTAGGGTAGCGCGTGTAGTCGATAGGGCCGTCCGTCTGGGGTGCGCAGGGCACCTAGCTCGCGTGCCATCTCGGCCAGTTCGGCGTGCTCCGGCTCGCCCGGCGGTGCGCTGGCGTGCAGGATGGTCTGCGGATCGGCGAATCGGGCCAGGGTGTCGATGTGTCCGTCGGTGTCGTCACCATACAGCGCGCCATGGTCGAGCCAGAGAAAGCGCTGGAAACCCAGGCATTCGGCCAGCAGTTGCTCGATTTGAGCCTGATCGAAGCCCGGGTTGCGGGTTTCGCCGATCAGCGACGACCGGGTGGCCAGCAAGGTGCCTTTGCCATCGGTCTCGATCGCACCACCCTCAAGCACGAAGGGGTGCGCCTGCATATCGCAGCCGCAAAAGACCTGCTGTTCAGCGATCACTCCTGATATCGCCGCGTCCTTGTGCGCCGGGTATTTGTTACCCCAACCGTTGAAGCCGAAGTCGTGCAGCCGGGCACGATCGCCCTGCAGCGTGGTCAGCGGCCCGTGATCGCGCGCCCAGGTATCGTCGCTCGGAGCGATTCCGAAGACCAGCCGGCCGGCCGGTACGCCTTGGGTGAGCAAGTGGCTGCGTACCTGCTCGGCATGCGCGATGGTGTTGCAGACCAACAGCAGGGTCTCTCGGGCGGCGATTGCGGTGCCGATCTGGAGGAATAGCGGCTCTACGATCGCGAGCCTGGTGCCCCAATCGGTCTCGGCGTGTGGCCAAGTCAGCATCACACCGCTTTGCGATTCCCACTCTGCCGGCAGGCGGGGCCGGGTGGTTTGTGGCACGTCAGCGGTGCACCACGCTGGCGATTACCCGGTCGTGTTCGAAATAGACCGTGTAGGCCGGATATACCCAACGGCTAATTGGCGGTGTCCCAACGGCATCGTGCCGACTATCGGGTTCACCGAATTGCGCCTGCACCGCGGACATACTGGTCCCTGTGCCCGGGCGTGGTATCCCGTCAGTGCTGTTTGGTGGTGCCGCCGAGACCGCATCCATGAGTAGGGTGTCAGCGTGGGCATGAAATGCGCCAGCGATCAATAGCACCAGCGTCAAACCAAGTCGACTCATCGATAACCCTCCCATAAAGATAGTCTCGCGATCGGCAAGGCCCATCCACTCGCCGTCAATGTCCGATAGCTTGAGTTTACCCACGAAACCACAACGCACAACCTGCAGCGACAGACATCTCGCGGCCGGCAACGGCCGCTTTGTGATTTAATCCGGGTATGCATCACCCGCTGTCGCTCTTTGTCGGCCTGCGTTATACGCGATCGCGCCGACGCAACCACTTTATTTCTTTCATCTCGCTGATCTCCACCTTGGGTATCGCACTTGGGGTCGTGGTGTTGATCACTGTGTTGTCGGTGATGAATGGTTTTCACAAGGAGGTGCGCGAGCGCATCCTGGGCATGGCCTCGCATGGCGACGTTCAGGCCATTGATGGCCGGATGACAGATTGGCGGGATGCGATGGCGCAAGCGCGCCAGCATTCGCGCGTACTGGGTGCGGCCCCGTATGTGGAAGGCCAGGCGATGCTCAGTCACAAGCGGGAGGTGACTGGAGCGATCGTGCGCGGTATCGACCCGAGCTTGGAACCGGAGGTCGTCGATGTGGCGAGTCATATGGTGGCTGGCAAGCTGTCTGATCTGGAACCCGAGGGATTCCGAATCATCCTGGGTAGCGAGTTGGCAAATGTGCTCGGTGTTTCGGTCGGGGACAAGGTCACGGTGATCGTGCCGCAGATCGCGGTCACGGTTGCCGGCAGTCTGCCGCGTCTCAAACGCTTCACGGTGTCTGGCCTGTTCGAGGTAGGCATGGGAGAGTATGACCGCGGCGTGGCCATGGTGCACATTGCCGATGCTGCCTTACTGCAGCGTATGGGTGACGCGGTGACCGGTGTCCGTCTGCGGATCGACGATGTATGGGAGGCTCGCAGGGTTGCGCTGGAACTGGCCGAGTCGCTGAGCGGCCGCTATCGGGTGCTGAATTGGACCGACTACCATCGCAACTTCTTCGCTGCGCTGAAGATGGAAAAGCGGATGATGGGCCTGCTGTTGTTTTTCATCGTCGTGATTGCCGCGTTCAACATCGTGTCCACTTTGGTCATGATGGTCGTGGACAAGCAAAGCGATATCGCGATCTTGAAGACATTCGGTGCCAGTCCCGGCCAAGTGATGCGCGTGTTCATAGTCCAGGGCGCGACACTGGGCGCGATCGGCACTTTGATCGGTGTGGTCTTGGGCGTGGCCCTGGCCTTGAATATCGAATCCGCAGTTGCGGCAGTAGAGCGCCTGTTCGGTGTGCAGTTCATCGATCCGAGTGTCTATTACATCGCGAAACTACCGTCCGATGTCCAGGGTGCCGATGTCGCCATGGTGGGTATCGGCTCCTTCCTTCTCAGTTTGTTGATGACCTTGGCGCCGGCTTGGCGCGCCTATCGGACACAGCCGGCCGAGGCACTCCGCTATGAGTGAGCAGGCGGTTCTGGCTTGTCGAGGCCTGAGCCGGGCCTTCGACAACGGCCCGGCGCGAGTCGAGGTACTGCGTGATGTCGATTTCGTGCTCGACAACGCCGAACAGGTCGCGGTCGTTGGCGCCTCGGGATCCGGTAAAAGCACCCTCATGCATTGCCTTGGCGGACTTGATCTTCCCAGCACTGGAGAGGTGTTGCTGATGGGGCAGCCATTCAGCACCCTCGACGAGCGGCAGCGCGGACTCGCGCGCAACCGGGCGATCGGCTTCGTCTATCAGTTTCATCATCTGTTGCCCGAGTTCAGCGCCTTAGAGAATGTCGCGATGCCGTTGTTGATTCGCGGTGTTGCCGCGGCCGAGGCGAGCGCGCGGGCAGCTGCGATACTAGAGCGCGTCGGGCTGCGAGCACGCGTCCGGCACAAACCCTCGGAGCTGTCAGGGGGTGAACGTCAGCGCACCGCGGTTGCACGTGCGCTAGTCGCCAATCCCGCCTGCGTGCTCGCTGATGAGCCGACCGGGAACCTGGACCGCCAGAATGCGCAGTCGGTGTACGATTTGCTGCTTGAACTGAATCGCGAACAAGGTACCAGTTTCGTGATCGTCACCCATGATCAGGAGTTGGCATCGCGAATGGATCGAATCCTCACGCTGCGCGATGGCCGTCTACAGCCTAACGACTAGGAATTATAGGAACGTACCGCCTTAGGCCTGCCACCGCGGTCCCGGAAGCGGCGCAGAACGTGCCAGCGCCAATACAGTCGTGTAGCCGCATAGCCGGTGATGCCAAGCGCAGTACCGATCAACAGGCTGCCGGCAAACAGCGGTTTCCAAATCACACCGATCTCTGTAGTGATCCAGTCGATGGAGAGCTCGAATTTGCCGATGTCCGTCGGCGTGCCGAGCAGCCAGGTCCCCACTAGGTAGTTGAAATAGAACACCGGCGGGATGGTGACTGGGTTGGTAATCCAGACCAGCGCAACTGAAATCGGCAGGTTGATGCGAAAAAACACCGCCGATAGCGCCGAGGCGATCATCTGTGTTGGCAGGGGGATCATGGCCCAAAACAGGCCCGAGGCCACGCCACCGGATACCGAGCGACGGTTTAGATGCCACAGATTCTCATCGTGTAGCAGGGTGCCCAGGTGTCGAAGATATCTGTGCCTTTTCAGTGCCGTGCGGTCCGGCGTATAGCGTTTGATGAAGCGTCTGGGCATAAACCACGGTGCGTTGAGATGCGCGTCAATTGAAGCATGCTTGCCGATAATTGACTACATCGTCCGGTTTTCCGAAATCCGAAACATTCCGCATTGAACCAGCCTGCTGTGACAGAATAAAGATATCGGTCGGGTTGACATGGCTACCCGAGCAGCGACCGTCCCGCGACGCACAGTTGCCTCCGCTAGCGTGCGGCAGCGCGCCCGGCGCGGTCGATTCGGATCACCTTCCAGGGAGGGAAAGTGCTGCGATTCGCGTTGTTTTTCGGCCTTGGGGTATGGGCCTTCCAGCAACTGCCGGCATTGCCGGGTCCTGGTTGGCTGGCACTCCCAGTTTTCGTTGCGATCCTGGCATGGCGAGTGCAGCGCCTGCGCCCAATGTCCGCGTTGGCGATTGGCTGCACCTGGGCGTACCTGTATGCACTGCTCAGTGTGCCGCCCGCCCTGCCCGACGGCGACAGGGTGCAGGAGTGGTTTGCGACCGGGCACATAGTTTCGCTGGTGCAAGATGGCGCGTCGGTCAGCCGCTTTGTCTTCGAGGTGCAGCACCTCGAGGGGCAGGGTGCCACGCACCCGGGCCGCTGGCGTTTGCGCCTGAGCTGGCGCGATCCACCGCCGCTGCTTGCCGGGCAGGCCTGGCGTCTGCCAGTACGGCTCAAGCCCGTGCATGGGTATGCCAGTCCTGGCGCCTGGGACTACGAGGGATGGCTGTATTGGCAGGGTATTCGCTATACCGGCTATGTCCGCTCTTCTGCTGAGGCACTAAGGCTCGGCGATCGGCGTTGTTGTGCACTAACTCGGCTGCGCGCGGCCTTGGCCACGGCAATCGGCGAGTTACCGACCTCGGCGTTTTCGCGCGGTGTGATCCGGGCGCTGGTAGTCGGAGATCAGTCGGCGTTGGCGCCTGAGCACAAGGCGCTGTTTCGGGCCACAGGTAGCAGCCATCTGATGGCGATTTCGGGGCTGCATATCGGTTTGCTGGCTGGCTTGGGGCTGGTGGCCGTGACCTGGCTATGGCGACGTATCCCGCCGCTGTGCGAGCGGTTTCCGGCGCGTCTGGCGGGGGCGATCGCGGGTAGTGGCGCGGCCCTGGGCTACGCCCTGATCGCTGGGATGTCGTTGCCGACCCAGCGTGCCTTGGCTATGTTGCTGGTGTTTGCGCTCAGCCTGGTGGCGCGCCGCGAAAGTTGTTCGCTGAATACCTTGGCCTTGGCCGCAGTGGTTGTGCTGGTGTGGCATCCGCCCTCGATCGTGTCCGCTGGATTCTGGTTGTCTTTCGGCGCCGTGTTGACCATCTTGGCGGTTTTGGCGCTCAGCCCTCGCAAGCCCCGTTGGCGGGTCGCGATCCGGATCCAGCTGGCCCTGAGTCTGGCGTTGTGGCCAATACTCACCGCGTTTGCGATGCCGGCCAGCTGGGTCGCGCCGCTCGTCAATCTGCTGTTGGTCCCGCTGTTCGGCCTGGTGATTGTCCCACTTAGCCTGTTGGGCTCGCTGATGCTGGGTGTATCTGCGTCACTCGCTACCTGGGGGCTGCAATGGCTTGCTGAATTGCTCGATTTGGTACGCCAGGGGCTGCTGCTGGCAACACAAGGCCCATGGACGGAGGTTATGCATTCGCCTCCCAGTAGTGCCGCGTTGCTGGCCTTCGCGGCAGGTCTCATGCTGCTGCTCGCGCCACGCGGTGTGCCGATCCGTGGTGCGGCCCTACCACTGCTGCTGGTCCCCTGGTTGCCGATGGTGCCGCGCGTGGCCAGCGGCGACTTCGTGCTGCATGTGCTCGATGTGGGGCAGGGCACAAGCGTCGTCATCGAGACCCACCAGCACACCCTGCTATACGACACTGGGCCGGCATACCCCTCTGGTTTCTCCACTGCCAAGGCGGTCGTCGCACCTTTTCTGAGTCAGCGCGGGGTCGCGCGCATCGATCGCGTGGTGCTTAGCCATGGCGACCGTGACCACGCTGGCGATTTGGCATCTCTGATCGGGCGATGGAGCGTGGGGTTGGTGCAGTCGGGCGAACCGCAGCGGGTTGGTTTTGGCGCTCGCTACTGCCTGGCCGGCGAGCGCTGGTCGTGGGACGGTGTCAGCTTCGAGTTCCTGCACCCTGCTGCCGATGCCCGGTATACCGGTAACAACGCGTCCTGCGTGTTACGGGTCAGTAATCGCGTCGGCGCGGTGTTGCTGACGGGCGACATCGAGGCAGCGCTCGAACGGCGACTGGTAGCAGCTTATGGGAAGCGCTTGCGCAGTGATATCTTACTGGCACCACACCATGGTAGTAGCAGCTCTTCGACCGCGGAACTCATCGAGGCGACCCGCCCGGTTTTTGTTGTTTATACCGCTGGCTGGGCCAATCGTTATGGTTTTCCGCACCCGGCAGTAGACCAGCGCTGGCGTGATGCCGGTGCAATCACACTCAATACAGCTCGGCTGGGAACGATCGGTTTTCGCCTAGCGCTCGAGCACGGGTTGATCGGACCCAAGGCCCATCGGCTCAACTCCGCACGCTATTGGTGGCATGGTCGTATTTCGGCCGCACCCTGGCATGCAGTATCATCCGTCGATCGCAGGCAGGCCGAATGAGCGATCGCAGTAGGCGGTTGCCCACCGGCAATTCCCTCGGGAGGAAGATCCGACGTGCTGGAACTCGTGAAGGCCGGTGGCTGGCTGATGTGGCCGATCATCGCTTGTTCTGTTATCGCTATGGCGATCGTCATCGAACGTTTGTGGGCCTATCGGCACAGCAAGGTGCTGCCGGCCAACCTGGTCGCCCAGATCTGGCAACTCCATCAGAAGAGTGAGCTCACCGCTGCGCACGTTGCGACCGTTCGCAGTAGCTCACCACTGGGCCGAATCCTCGCCGCCGGACTCGTCAACCGTGCGCATTCCCGCGAGGTCATGAAAGAGGCAATCGAGGAAGAGGGGCGCCAGGTGGTGCACGAATTGGAACAGTATCTCAATCCCCTGGGTACGATCGCCAATATCTCGCCGCTGCTCGGGCTACTCGGGACCGTCATCGGTATGATCAAGGTGTTCAGTGCCATCACCAGTTCCGGCGTCGGCAATCCCGCAGTCCTCGCCGGTGGAATATCCGAAGCCCTGATCACCACAGCGGCCGGGCTATCGGTCGCCATCCCGGCGCTGATCTTTCATCGCTACCTGAGTGGTCGGGTCGACCGGATTGTCGTGCGCATGGAGGAGCAGGCCCTGAAGATGGTCGAGGTGATGCACGGCGAGCGAGAGCGCTGAGCGCATGAACCTACGGCCGCGCCGCGCTGAACCGCCTCGCGTCGATATCACGCCCTTGATCGACGTGGTATTTTTGATGCTGATTTTTTTCATGGTCTCGACCACCTTCGACAAACAGACTCAATTGAAGGTCGATTTGCCGCAGGCCGAGAAAGAGGCGCCGGCGGAGCAGGTCGAAGAGAAGATCGAGATCACGATTGACCGCAAAGGGCAATTCTATGTCAACGAGCGCGAACTGGTGAGACACGATGCCGAGACGCTGCGTCGCACACTCCTCAAGATCGCCAAAGACCGCAAGGATTTGCCGATCATCGTTTCCGGTGACCGCAACGCACCGTTGCAATCGATGATGAGCGTGCTCGACGTCGCCGGCCAGATCGGGATGACGCGCCTAAGTTTCGTCGCGCGCCAGTCGACACCGGACGGCGACTAAACGACCGTCGCAGTGCCGCGTTTGGAATCCTTCTGGGATACGGTCAATCCGGTGTCCTTGGCGCTGCTGCCGCTGTCCCTGCTCTTTGCAAGTGCAGTCGCAGTTCGCCGCATTCTCTATCGTGTGGGTCTGCGCCGGGTGCAGCGCAGCACCGCCCCGGTACTGGTGGTCGGCAACCTGACCGTGGGTGGTACAGGCAAGACACCCTTGGTGATCTGGTTGGCTGACTATCTGCGCGGTCGCGGATGGCGCCCCGGGATCGTGGCGCGTGGTTACGGTGGGCGGGCGCGATTCTGGCCGCAGCAGGTGCGCTCGGACAGCGATCCGGCCATGGTCGGTGACGAGGCGGTGCTGTTGGCGGCAGCTACTCGTTGTCCAGTCTGTGTCGGCCCCGACCGGCCAGCGGCGGTTGCTGCGCTGCTCGAACATACTGACATTGACCTGGTGCTGTCCGACGACGGTTTGCAGCACTACGCCTTGGGCCGTGATCTAGAGATTGCCGTGATCGATGGGCGGCGGCGTTTGGGCAATGGATTCATGTTGCCCGCAGGCCCGCTGCGCGAGCCGGCATCGCGCCTGCGTGCGGCGGATTTGGTGGTTGCTAACGGACCGGTCGGACCCGGCGAGTATGCGATGAGTCTGCAACGGCCTCGGGTGCGTGAGCTACGCGCTGACCGAGTGGTCCAGCTGGCGGAGTTCGCTGGATGCCGAGTGCACGCGGTGGCCGGGATCGGCAATCCACTGCGCTTTTTTGAGCTATTGACCGATGCGGGTGTCCAGATTGAGGCCCATCCGTTTCCAGACCATCATGTGTTTCGGGCAACCGATCTCGTGTTCGACGACGGACTACCGATTCTGATGACCGCCAAAGATGCCGTAAAATGCCGGCGCATCCTTTGTCGGGATTGCTGGGTGGTGGACATCTCAGTGCAACCGGATGACGCCTTCATTCGCCGTCTAGAGACGGCACTACAGGACATAGTTGATGGACAAAAAATTACTTGAAATCCTGGTATGTCCGATCTGCAAGGGCAAGCTGGTCTATCGGTCGGATATCGCTGAGCTGGTGTGCAAGGTGGATCGGCTGGGGTTTCCGATCCGCGATGGCATACCCGTCATGCTCGAGCACGAGGCACGACAGCTACCCGCCGATGAAGAGGTTGTGGACTGAACAGTGGCGGCCTTCAATGTCGTCATACCGGCGCGCTACGGTTCGCTGCGCTTGCCGGGTAAACCGCTGCGCGAGATCGCTGGCCGACCGATGATCCAGCATGTATATCAGCGCGCTCGCGACAGCGGTGCTGAGGAAGTGGTTATTGCAACCGATGACCAGCGGATCGCGGCTGCGGCCCGGCAGTTTGCCGACCAGGTGTGTATGACCGCAGCCGAGCATGCCAGCGGGACCGATCGAATCGCCGAGGTCGTGAGGCTGTTCAAATGGCCCGACGATACGGTGGTCGTCAATTTGCAAGGTGACGAACCACTGATGCCACCGTCCTTGTTGTCGCAAGTTGCCGAGGCGCTTGTTTCTCACCCGGCCGCCGAGATGGCGACACTGGCGACACCCTTGTGTGATTCGGGACAACTGTTCGACACCAGCGTGGTCAAGGTAGTCATGGATCGCTGCGGACATGCCTTGTATTTCAGCCGGGCGGCAATCCCGTGGAAGCGCGACCTGTTCGATTCGACGCGGCCGCCAACCGTCGATTGGTTGGAGGGCGTGCATCGCCACCTCGGGATATATGCCTACCGTGCCGGTTTTCTCGCCGGCTATGCGGCGCTGCCGATCTCGCCGCTGGAGCGCATGGAATCACTAGAACAGCTCCGCGTACTTTGGAACGGTGGCAAGATCGCGGTTGAGCTGGCAGATGCAGCGCCACCAGCGGGCGTCGATACCGCCGAGGATCTGGCCCGCGTAGACGCCATCCTAGCCGGGGCCTGAGTTTTAGCCAGAGTTGGAGCCTGAAGTTGAGTCGGAGTCGGGCTGATGACCCTCGAGTAAGACCAACAGGTCTTGAGAATATCCGCCGTCGTCGTCGGAGATTCGCAGTGTCAGGGTGTCTTCGACCCGACGATTCGGTACCCCATAGGCGTTGCGCTGGACCGTCCAATCTGGGTGTTGGGTGCAGCGGCGCAGGACCACGCTGTCGGTGTCCGCGAGGACTTCGATCAGCACCCAGCGCTCGCCGAGATAGTGGAAACGGCCGCCCAGAAGTTGTTGCAAGCGCTGATGCAGGTTTGTATTACCCATGATGCCGTGCTTACTCGATCGCCGGCCGCGGCGGCAGCCTGCGCACATCGGTTGGCACCCGATGCGGCGCGGGGATACGGCTAGGGGTGATTGCCGGGGGTGGTGCATGCCCGACCCGCTTACAGGCCGCTGTGGCAGCGGCCTCGTCGGTGAAGAAGCGGCCGCGGCAAGCATCGGAATAGGCGCCTGCCACCGCACCGCCGCTGCAGCAAAATCCAGCACGTGGCGCGGTTCGGATGGCATTTGCCCATTGCTCGATCTCGGACAGCTCGGCGTGGCTCACCTGGGCGATACGCGGCTCAGCGCTGCCGTAGGCTGCGCTCAATGCCTGCGCGCCGGTCAGTCGGATCATTGGCCAGCTCGTGGTCTTGGAGCTGCAATGCACGACGCCCTCCAGTACCATAACCTTGGTAGGACCGCCGCGCTTGGACTCGAACAAGAAGCGGGTCCCCTCGACGCCGGCGACAAGGGTGTCGTCCTCGACGCTGAACAGGCCACGTACCTCGGCCAGCAGCCGGCCAAACAGCACCTCAAGGGAGCCCAGGCGGACCCTAGTGCTGGGCCCGAGCACGACTTGGTTACCATCGTCAAAGCGGATCACCGCCCCGGCATCAGGGCCGGTCTCGATTTCGTCGCCCTCGCGCAGCTGTAGTGGGGTGCTTACCGGCAGCGCCTCACCAGCGCGCGAGACTGTCAGCAGCCCGCGGTGCGGCGTGCTGACCTCGACATAGCCGTTGGGGCTTGCGGCATCTTCGTGAACGACCTTCTTCAACTGGGTACCGGCACAGCCGGCCAGCCATAAGCAACAGAGCCCGATGACTAGCCGAGCCAGGCGCCAGCGCTGCGCGTGTGCCGATCTCATTCACATGCCTCCGTCAAAGTGCTTGCCTTGGATGTGAAGCCGCCAGTCCGCAATCGGCGTAACACTGCATAGGCAACCAGGAACGCCGTGGCATCGTACACCAAGTTGAGCAGCAGCCCCTGGCTGGCTAGGCCGAGCGCGATCAGCAGGTAGGTCAGGGCAAGGCTGCCTAATGCAAAACTCCGACGGGCGCGCGCCCAGGTCGCGGTGAGAAACCCAATGCTTGCCCCGGTGCT
Source organism: Chromatiales bacterium (assembly GCA_028284585.1). Taxonomy (GTDB): domain Bacteria; phylum Pseudomonadota; class Gammaproteobacteria; order Chromatiales; family Chromatiaceae; genus Thiosocius. Next base: position 54,300 of record JANQRK010000075.1, on the reverse strand, counting down.
AACCATTAACAGCAGAATGATAGCCCCGCGATCGACTGACGGCGTCACGATCTCGCGCCCGTTGCGCAGTGCCGCGATCGCATCGGCGTGCAGTTCAACGCCGAATGACTGGCGGCGTAAAAAGCCGCTGACCACTGGATATTGGTCCAGCCCAGGGAGTGTGACTCCGACCAGCAGGATACGGTCGCGCAGGGCTTGCGTGGATCGGCCATCGCCATGGACGGCATCCGCATAGGAGATGCGTCGCGCCGGTTGCCCCCAATAGCCATCGGGTGCCGGTTGGATCAGCAGCATCGCCACGTCATCGCCGTCGGCGAGGGTGGCGCAGTTGCCCCAGCTACCCCGGATGCGTCTGATCTGCGAAAAGCGCGGCGCGCCAACCTGGTTTGCAGGGTCGGTAGTGAGGATAGTGCGCCGTGCTGAATCGACAGCTTGCAAATTTCCGCCCAGAGCGGCCAATGCCAGGGCCGGGGTGTGGGCTGCCCTGGATGCGGGACCCAGACGTCGGTCACCGAGCACCGCGAGTGGTGCCGCATAGCTGTGGTGTCCGAACGGGCGGCGCAGACATAGCGAGCCCCACGCGGCGGCCTCGTACAGGACCGGCAACAGCCGTGGCTGATCATCTGTGAGGGCACGCACCCCGAACACCACGCGGGTCCTGGCCGGTGATTCGCCGGCACGCGATGCGGCGGCCGCTAGGCTTGCATCGGCCGTGGTGGGCTGTTCGAAAAACAGGTCGAACACTACCGCGCGTGCCCCCGCGGCCGCAGCGCGGTCGATCAGCCGGGCGTGGTCGAGACGCCAAGCCGGAGAGCCACCAAACGGTCGCTGCAGCTGTTGCTCGCTGGCTGGGTCGATCGCCACCAAGATAACACCGGGGTCGCTCGGTGGCGGAGATACCTCGTTGGCCAGGGCGAGCAGGTGGCTGGATACCCCGGTGCCAAGTGCCAGTTTGTCGAGCAGTCCCAGCCAGAGACCGAGTACCGCCAGCAGCGTCAGACTGGGCACCAGCAGTGAAGACAGCTTTATGGCCAGAAGTAGACGCTGTAGTCGGTCCAGTTCTGTCCTGGCATAGCCGCGTTGGCGGCCCAGCAGATCGTCTATCAACAGATCGAAGTCTTGTTCGAAGAAGGCATCGCGCAGCACCATCGCATGGCGATCGGCGAGCCCTTGCAGGGCCGGCGGCAACGCCGCACGGTCGGGCACCTCTGCGCCACCGACCAGCACCGGAATGACACGCTTGCCGCTCTCCAACGCCTTAGAAATCTCGATGCGGACATAGTCGTCGACCTGATCGAGACGTCGGCCGTCTTGGTTGGCGATCGTCAACCACCCTGGGCCAATTACAGCAAGCACGACATCGGCGTTCGCTATGCGTTGTGCGAGTACCTCGGGAAAGCGGTCCCCGGCGGCGATCTTGTCGGTGTCTAAAAATATTCGGCGGCGTCCAAACTGGCGTGTCAACCAATCGAACAGCCGCCCGGCGCTGCCGCTTGCATCGGCACGCCTATAACTAATGAACAACTTCAGCTTGCGCCGATTGCCCATGACCCCTGCGTCCGTTGCTGCCTCGTGCCAATATCCATAGACCGGAAAAGACCCGGTTCCTAGATTTGGCACCTGCCGGCAGCATCACATGCTTCGTGTCACTGCGTTTACCAAGCATAGCCGCCATGGCACGTCGGTGGGTAGAGGCCGCGACTCCTGCGGCCTCGGGCAGTTCCGCGTACCCACACGGGTATTGGATTCGAGTAAGGATTGACACTGCTAGGGCAGTTGTTGACACTGCGCTCGATCTGAATATTCCTCGAAAACTTTCCGGTGGATAACCGGTATCTCCTGGCGAATCGACAATGAGAGAACAGACCCGCGTACTCTTCGTTTGTACGGCCAATATTTGCCGATCGCCTACTGCCCATGGCGTGTTTCGTGCTCTGGCGGAACGCGAGGATATGGCACACCTGATCGAGGTCGATTCAGCAGGTACCCACGCTTATCATGAAGGCAGTGGCGTGGACCATCGCGCCCAGGCCACAGCATCTAAGCGTGGCATAGATCTATCTGATTTGGTGGCGCGACGCGTGTCGGCAGAGGATCTCGATGCCTTCGACTATGTGCTGGTCATGGACCAGGAAAACTTTATGGATCTGGGCGAGCTGTGTGACGAGCGGCATCGCGAAAAGATTCAGTTGTTCATGGATTTCGCACCGGATGTGCGCACCCGCGAGGTCCCGGATCCCTACAGTGGCGGGTCGGCTGGTTTCGAACGTGCGTTCGACTTGATCGAGGCCGCAGCTCAGGGTCTGCTCGAAGACATCCGACGACGCCACTGCTAGTGGGCCAAGCGGATAATTCTGTAACGCTCAGCCACGGCACAAGCATTGTGGGCAAGGCGCAGTCCGCGGGGAATGGCAGGCCCTTTCCAAGAACGGCAACACAGCCCACGATGCTTGTGCCCTGGCCCTTTGGGAGCCACTGTGCGAGCGCGACTCTGTGTTGCGTTTCTTGCCAAGGGTGCGGCCATTGCCTGCGAAACGCGCCTTGATTCGCACTCGCACAGTGGCTCTGAGCGTTACAGAATTATCCGCTTGGCCCACTAGGCGAGCTGAGGCCTCTCCGCAGTCACCAAGCGTCAGTTCTCACCCGGATCGGCCTCGGTCTGGGGCGGCGCTGGCTTGGCCGCGGTTTTTTTCTGCGGCGTGCTGGACACCGCTCGCTCGATCGAGGAGGGCTGTGGCGGCTCGCTCGACACAGGCCCCGGCGGTTGCTCCGCATTGCGCGCTGGGGCCGTGGGTTTGCTCTCGACGGGAGCGGGTTTCGCTTCTGCGGCGGGCGCGGATTCTGAAGAGCGCGCCGCTGCTTTGGGCCCAGGTGCGGATTGAGGACGGGCGTCGGCCAGTGCCTTGTCGGATGCCTCGGCAACTGGCCGCGCCTGGGACGACTCGGCGGACGAGGGTTCAGACCGCCTGGGCCTGCGGCTGCGTTGCGCCGATGCCGTCGTGGACTCGTCAGCCTGAGGTTGCTCGCTGGCCGGTTTGACGTCCTTTGATGGCGTCGTGGATTGTTCCTGGTTGGGGGAGCCGCTGGAGCCCGTCGATTGCTCGGCAGCTGGGGTCTTGTCGCCACCACCGCCGCGTCGCCGGCGACCACCACGCCGGCCGCGCCGGGAACTGCGCTTTGCCGGAGCCTCGCCGGAAGTGGCCGCATCGGATTGGGACGTACCCTGTGCCGCCTTCTCCTTGCTCGGTTTGTTGTCATCGGTGGATTCTGAGGCGCCCTTGTCGGTTGCCGGACCAGCGGCTTTCGAGACCGACTGGCTGGATCGCCCGCCGCGTCGACTCGAGCGTCCCTGACGAGATTCGCCGGATTTTGTGCTGCTGCGCTGGGAGCGGCGCTCACTGTTGGCACCGCGGCGCTGCCGCGAGCCGGCAGACGAAGGGGTCGTCGATGATTCGCCCTCACTTTGTTTGGGTGCGCCGGATTCCTCAGTCGGTGCGGCCGCTTCCTCGCGCCCAGTGAATAGCCCACTGAACAGTCGCTTGATAAAGCCGCTCTCGCTGCTGCCCGGCAGCATCGCTTGATCTGGCGACACATGTTGCGACTGAGGGCGCTGCGGCACCGGCGAGGTTGGCGCGATGTTCTCAACTGCGGGTCTTTCAGTGCGCGTAGGCGCACGCTCCACGGGCGGTTGGCTGTCCGGCGTGAAGCTCTTCTCCAGCTCATGGCTGCGCGTGTCTTCTTCCTGCGTATCTTGGCGACGAACGCGTTCGATTTCGTACTTTGGGGTCTCGAGCTGCCGATTCGGAATCAGGACAATGGCAACTTGGTGCCTGGCCTCGATATCAGCGATCATCTGGCGCTTTTCATTGAGCAGATAGGTAGCGACCTCGATAGGGAGTTGCGCAGAGACCCGGCCGGTGTTCTCCTTCAGTGCCTCCTCCTCGATAATCCGCAGGACCGACAGCGCGAGCGAATCCACGCTGCGGATGTGGCCCTGTCCGTCGCAGCGCGGGCAGACTTGATGCGCCGATTCGCCAAGTGAGGGACGCAATCGCTGGCGCGACATCTCCAGCAAGCCGAACCGGGATATGCGGCCGATTTGGACTCTGGCGCGGTCCTCTTTCATTGCCTCCTTCAGTCGGTTTTCGACTTCGCGCTGATTACGCGAGGGCGTCATGTCAATGAAGTCGATAACGAATAGTCCGCCGAGATCACGCAGCCGGAGCTGGCGCGCAATCTCTTCGGCTGCCTCGAGGTTGGTGTTGCGCGCGGTTTCCTCGATATCCGAGCCCTTTGTGGCGCGCGCCGAATTGATGTCGATCGAGGTCAAGGCCTCGGTGTGATCAATCACGATAGACCCACCGGATGGCAGCCGCAGCTCGCGCCGGAAGGCCGACTCGATCTGGGATTCGATCTGGTAGCGCGAAAACAGCGGCACCTCGTCGTCGTAGAGCCGGAGCTTGCGCAGGTACTTTGGCATCACCTGCTCAATGAACTGACGGGCCTGTTCGTGGGTATCGGCCTGATCGACCACGATCTCGCCGATATCGGCGCGCAAATGGTCGCGTATGGAGCGGATGATGACGTTGCTTTCCTGGTAGATCAAAAACGGGGCCTTGCGTTCGGCGGCGCTTTGCTCGATTGCCCGCCATAGCTGCAGCAGATAGTCGAGGTCCCACTGCAGTTCTTCGGAGACCTTGCCTACGCCGGCGGTGCGCACGATTAGCCCCATACCCTCGGGGATCTCCAAGTTGCTCATGGCCTCGCGCAGCTCGGACCTGTCTTGACCCTCGATGCGCCGCGATACCCCACCTGCGCGAGGGTTATTGGGCATCAGGACGAGATAACGCCCGGCCAGCGAGAGGAAGGTGGTCAGGGCGGCACCCTTGTTGCCGCGCTCCTCCTTCTCGACCTGGACGATGAGCTCCTGGCCCTCCTTCAGCAAGTCGTTGATGTTGCGCTTGCCGTTGTCGAACGCCGCCGCGTTGAAATAGGCGCGGGCGATCTCCTTCATCGGCAGGAAGCCATGGCGTTCCGCGCCGTAATCGATAAAAGCGGCTTCAAGGCTGGGTTCGACGCGGGTGATCCGGCCCTTGTAGATGTTGGCCTTCTTCATCTCCCGGCCGGGAGATTCGATATCGAGGTTGAACAGTTTTTGGCCATCTACGATGGCGACGCGCAACTCTTCTGGCTGAGTCGCGTTAATCAGCATTCGCTTCATGCAAAATTCCCTGTCTTCTCGCTCGCCTCAGTGCCCCTGGGCGTGCGCCGCGCGGGCTGGATCGCTGCGCTGGCTGCCGGCCCCGAAACCGAACGAGAACAAATTCAATTTAGGCATCCGTGGTGAGGGTTGGCGGACTCAAAATCGGTCGCAGCCAAGTTCACCAAGCGGTCATGCCGCGAAACTCTGGCCCGCGATGCATGTGGTCAGTTAGCATCCACTTCTGCGCTCCGGATGCATTTTGCTCACCATGATCTGCGGGGCTACGTGGAGACAAAGGCGTCGCATGCACCTTTGTCGATATTTGCGCTGGGATCCTCCCAGGGCAACAAAACTTAGTCAGGATGTCGGCTTGTCGGTACGCTGTATTACCCGCGCTCAGACACCATGTGTGCCGCAAAAGATATCAGATTATCAGACAGATGCATCATTTTTTACTGAGGTGAAGCCTGACATGGCAGAGCGCATCGGAAGTGTCGAGTGGGTCACTGTCGACGAAAACCACGATGGTCAACGCCTCGACAACTTTCTCCTCGGACGCCTCAAAGGCGTACCTCGGACCCTAGTCTATCGGATCCTGCGCAAGGGTGAGGTACGGGTCAACAAGGGTCGCAGCAAGCCGGCCTACCGACTGCAAGTCGGCGATGTCGTGCGCATTCCGCCCCTGCGGCAGGCACCAAAAACAGCCTCAAATCAGCCTGATTATGTAATTCATAAAATAAATAAATCAATAATTTATGAGGATAACTTAGTAATCGTTGTGAATAAGCCGGCTGGGTTGGCGGTACATGGCGGCAGCGGGCTTTCGTATGGCGTGATCGAGGCCATGCGAGCGGCCCGCCCAGAGGCCAAGTATCTGGAACTGGTACATCGGCTCGACCGCGAGACCTCAGGTTGTCTGCTGCTGGCCAAACGGCGCAGTGCCCTGGTCAAGCTGCAGGAACTTCAGCGCGCGCGGCAAATCGAAAAGCGGTATTTCGCGTTGGTACACGGGCGGGTGCGGTCTCGGGCCTGGACCTGTGATCGGCCGTTGCGCAAGAACACACTGCAGGGCGGCGAGCGGGTTGTTCGGGTGGATCCGTCCGGTAAGCCATCGCGGACTCGGTTCCAGGTCGCGCAGCGATTCCATGCAGCGACCTTGCTGGAGGCGACCCTGGAGACCGGCCGTACCCACCAGGTCCGGGTGCACGCCGCGACGGAAGGCCATCCGATCTGTGGCGATCCGAAATACGGTGACGCGGCAGCGGATCGGCCATTTCGGGCGCTGGGACTGCGACGCCTGTTCCTGCATGCCGCCAGCTTGCGCTTCAAATGGCCGGACGGCAGCCGGGTAAAGGTTGAGGCCCCTTTGGACGCCTTACTACAGAAGTTGATCGAGGACTTAAACTAAACATGCGCTACTCACTGATCGTATTCGACTGGGACGGCACTTTAATGGACTCTGAGGCGCGGATAGTCGCCTGCATGCAGCATGCAGCGCGCGATTCGGGGTGCCCGGTGCCCACTGCAGGCGTAGCTCGCGATGTGATTGGCCTCGGCCTGCAGCAGGCGATGCAGCGGTTGTTTCCGGGCACAGACAAGGCCGCCGAGCAACGCCTGATCGAAGGCTATCGGGCGCATTGGATGGGCGAGGGGTTGGAGCCCGCCTACATGTTCGCAGAGGCCCAGCAACTGATCCACGATCTGCACGCCGCAGGCTATCTTCTAGCGGTAGCGACCGGAAAAAGTCGGCGCGGCCTGGACAAATCCTTGAGCGACAGCGGATTGACCGACCTATTTCGTGCCACCCGCTGTGCGGATGAGACCTTCTCCAAGCCAAACCCTCAGATGCTCGAGGAGATTCTGACCGATCTGAATACCCCTGCTGCGGAGGCGCTGATGATCGGGGACACTGTGTATGACATGCAGATGGCGCACAGCGCACGGGTGGATGCCGTTGGCGTGACGCACGGAGTGCACTCTCGCGAGCGGTTGCTCGCTACGGGCGCCTTGGCGTGCTTCGATGAACTGACCACGCTGGCGCGCTGGCTGAGCGTGCCGTTTCAAGAGCAGCAGGCAGGAGTTTGAGCAGTGATGGGCAAAGAGGAATCGACCGGTAACTGGCACAGAGACTTGGTGGAAAGATTAGCTGGCGATGCCTTGGTCGAACGTCGGCGGGCGCGGCGTTGGGGGATCTTTTTCAAGTTGCTCACCTTCGCCTACTTGCTCGTGGTGCTGTTGCTGCTGTTGCCCAAGGACTGGTCTGGGCAGGCGATTGGCACCAAGGCGCATACCGCGCTGGTCGAGCTGGATGGCGTGATCGCCAAGGACAGTCAGGCGTCGGCCGATAGCGTGGTTACCGGCCTGCGTAATGCATTTGAAGATGCGGGCACCCGGGCAGTCGTTTTGCGCATCAACTCGCCTGGCGGTTCGCCGGTGCAATCCAGCGATATTCACAAGGAAATTTTGCGCCTGCGGGCCAAGTACCCGGATATCCCGCTGTATGCGGTAGTCAGCGACATCTGCGCCTCGGGCGGTTACTTCGTCGCCTCGGCGGCCGACGAGATATTCGTTAATGAGTCGAGCATCATCGGCTCGATCGGTGTGTTGATGAATGGGTTCGGATTCGTCGATGCGATGGACGAACTGGGTGTCGAACGCCGCCTGCTAACCGCCGGTACCCATAAAGGCATCCTCGATCCCTTCAGCCCACTCAGCGAGTTTGACCGCGAGCATGCAGCACGCTTGCTTGACGACCTGCACGGGGCCTTCATCGATGCGGTAAAGGTCGGACGTGGTGACCGTCTGAAGGGCGAGGACCAGGAGCTGTTCAATGGTCTCTACTGGAGCGGCGCGGAGGGTATTACCCTTGGCCTGGCAGATCGCATTGGCAGCACAGGCTATGTGGCCCGCGAGATCGTCGGTGAGGAGGAGATCGTCGATTTCACCGCCAAAGCCGATCCCTTCGAGCGTCTGGCGCATCGGTTTGGCGCCGCCATCGGTGAGGGTATTGCCCATGTCATCGGTATCTCGGGACTGATTCAATTCCGCTGATTCTTAATTCAGTCACGTCTTTGTCACAATAGCCCTCTGTAATTCGCCGGGGTTGGATCTGACGCGGGTGACTTGACGGTGACAATGACAACGATCTTGGTGGTCGAGGACGAGCTTGCAGTGCGCGAGCTGTTGGCAGCAACGCTCGTCGGGGCGGGATACCAGGTGCTCGAGGCGGCCAGCGGCAGCGAGGCACAGCGGTTAGTCAGCGATGATGATCCCGCACTCATACTGCTCGATTGGATGTTGCCCGGCATGAGTGGCCTGGAGTTCGCCAAATGGCTGAAGCGCGACGAGCGATTGTGCGAGATCCCGGTGATCATGCTGACGGCCCGTGATGAAGAGAATTTCAAGGTTCAGGGCCTGGATGCCGGGGTTGATGACTATGTCACCAAACCTTTTTCCACTCGCGAACTGCTGGCCCGCATCAAGGCCGTTTTACGGCGTGCCGGTAGCGATAGTAGCGAGCTGATCCGGGTAGGAAACCGACTGGAGATGGATCTCGTACAACATCGCGTGCTGGCGGACGATCAGCCGTTGTCGGTTGGCCCGACCGAATTTAAGCTGCTACATTTTTTCCTAACCCATCAGGAGCGCGTCTATTCTCGGGCCCAGCTACTTGACTTGGTTTGGGGCCGCAATGTCTACATCGAAGAACGGACGGTCGACGTCCATATTCGGCGCTTGCGCAAGGCCCTCGAGCCCTATGCCCTGGAGAATCTGGTACAGACAGTGCGTGGTGTCGGCTATAGGTTTTCTGTGAGGCCGAGTTGAACGCGAGGTCCGGTTGGGTCCAAGAGGCCTGGCGAATCGGTCTCATCGTTCTCGTTGCCTGGGCCGTTGGATCACTCTTTCAGCAGGCCACGTTGCTCTTGCTACTGGCATTACTCGCCTACACGGCCTACAACCTCTTCAACTTGCAGCGCCTTGCGAACTGGCTAGGGGATCAGAAGACCGGAGAGATCCCCGTCAATGTCGGTCTCTGGGGCGACATTTACTCGCGCATCGCCCGGGTGTCTGCACATCAGGCACAGCGTGAGAGGCGCCTCACGACTTTACTCAATGAATACTCCGCGTCGACCTCGGCCCTGCCCGATGCCGCTGTCGCGCTCGATTCGGAAGGTCGAATACGCTGGTTCAACGAGGCTGCAAACAGATTGCTAGGGCTGCAGGCGGCCAAGGACATTGGCCAACCGCTGGCCAATTTCTTCCGCAATCCCGAGATCGGTGCCTTTCTGCGCAGCGGTGACCATAGCACCGCGCTGCAAACGGTTGCTCCGGGTAACTACGATTGCAAGCTCGAGGTCCGGCTAGCCCCCTATGGTGAGGGCCAGACACTGTTGCTGGCGCAGGACATCAGTGACCGCTTGCGTCTTGAGCGAGTACGCAAGGACTTTGTTGCCAATGTTTCGCACGAGCTGCGAACCCCGCTAACGGTCTTGAGCGGTTTCATCGAAAATGTTCAGACCGACGAGAATTTGCAGGATCCAAGACTGCGCCGGCCATTGGAGCTCATGGGCCAGCAGGCGGCGCGCATGCGCCAGATCGTCGAGGATCTGCTGCTTCTGGCCCGCTTGGAGAGTGATTCGACCGAGGTGCGCGATGCGGAGGTCGACGTCGGTTCTATGCTGCACCTGGTTGCCGATGAATGTCGGACCCTGGGTTCGGAGGTAGCCGAAATCGTGTGCGACATTCGCTCGATGCGGCGTGTGCTGGGTGACGAGAAACAGCTGCGTAGCGCAGTGACTAACCTGTTGGTCAACGCGGTCCACCATACTACCGCCGACGGACTCATCACCCTGACCTGGGAGGATCGAGGCAACACCTGTCTGCTCGAGGTGAGCGATGATGGGGAGGGTGTCGCCCCCGAGCATATCCCGCGCCTAACCGAGCGCTTTTACCGCGTCGATGCAGGGCGTTCGCGCGAGCGCGGCGGTACCGGGTTGGGGCTGGCGATCGTCAAGCACGTCTTGAAGAGACATGGGGCGAGCTTGGAGATCAAAAGCCGGCTAGGGGAAGGCAGCCGATTTTTGTGCTACTTCCCCGCACCGCGCCTGGCTGGCTGATAGAATTAGTAGCGAGCAGAAGCCATTGGAGATGGGAACTTTCTGCCGACAACTCTCTGCATTGTCCACTCGAGGGCGCTATGGATACCTCCGAACTCAAACATCATTACTCACAGCAGTTCAATACTGAGCTCGAAGAGATCCGGACCTGTGTGCTGGAAATGGGCGGTCTGGTCGAGCAACAGCTGGAAACGGCGATCGATGCCCTCAACCGGGGCGAATCGGCGGGCGCGGAGGCCGTCGTATCGAACGACTACAAGGTAAATGCCTATGATGTGGACATCGACGAGCGTTGCACCAAGATTCTGGCCTTGCGCCAACCTACCGCGAGTGACCTCCGTTTGGTCTTGGCCGTCATCAAGACCACGGCGGATCTCGAACGGATTGGAGATGAAGCCAAACGTGTCGCCAGAATGGCGATCCGCGCGGCCGGAGTCGACTATGGACGCAACTTGTTCGGCCGGATTGCGCACCTGGGCACCCTGGTGCAGCAGATGTTGCACGCGGCGCTGGACGCATTCGCGCGCATGGATGTCGACGCGGCGATCCGGGTCGCACACGAAGACGTGGAGATTGATCGAGAGTACGAAAGTGTCATGCGTCAGAGCATGACCTTCATGATGGAAGATCCACGCTCGATCCCAGGTGTACTCGATCTCACCTGGGCGGCCCGCTCACTCGAGCGCATAGGGGATAGATGCTGCAATATCTCCGAGTACGTCATCTATTTCGTTGAGGGCAAGGATGTACGCCACACCAGCCTCGACCAAATCACCAAAGAGTTTGGCGAATAGCCGGGTAAGCCAATCTTGATTACGCCGTTGATAGTAGGACCTCAGCATGTGCGATGTAGCCTTGTTCTTGGTTTCCATTGGGGCGCTCCTCCCGCTCATCCAGTGGCACCTGCGCACTCACTGGAATCAACTGGCATTCGCTTCAACCAGTAGCTGGTGCTTCGCGAGGTACGCGATGCCGACGCTTAGGGCCCGGGCATGATTCGACGATTGGCCGCCTTGGCGATGCGTCGACCGCGCCACCAGACCCTTATCTTTCATCGGGTCCGGAATCAACCGGATCCGATGAGCCCGAGCGAGCCGACGACCAACTGGTTCCGTGGCTTGGTCCAGATGTTGGCGAACGACTTCGAGCTACTCAGCTTGTCGACTGCCGTACAGCGTGCCGTCGAAGGCCGGCTCTCCGGCCGCTCGGTGAGCATCACTTTCGATGACGGCTACGCTGACAATCAGACCGTGGCGCTGCCGATCCTCGCCGAGTTCAACGCGCCTGCAACTTTTTTTGTAGCCAGTGGTTTTCTCGACGGTGGGCGCATGTGGAATGACACCATCATCGAGACAATTCGGCGCCTTCCCGAAGGCCGATACTCGATCGACGGGCCAACGCCGGTTGCCTTTGAACTGTCGGATTGGGAGTCCAGGCGCACGGCGGCGGCAAGCACTATTATTGCCTGGAAACACTTGCCGCTGGCCGATCGCCAGGCCTGCGTCGACCAACTGGCGGCTAAAGTCGCTGAACTACCCAGCGATTTGATGATGAGCTCAAACCAGTTGCGCGCACTAGCGAACACGCCAGGCGTGACCATCGGCGGTCACACCCGCAGCCATCCGATCTTGGCCAAGCTCGACGCTGCTCAAGCACGCAGTGAAATCGAGAACGGCAAGCGCGACCTCGAAGATCTGTTGCAACAGGAGCTAACCCTGTTCGCATACCCCAATGGCAAGCAAGTCGTGGATTTCCGCTTGGAGCATGCCGAATTGGTGCGCCAGGCCGGTTTTCAAGCCGCCGTGGCGACCGATTGGGGCACACTGGATGCGAACACCGATCGGTTTAGGATTCCTCGCTTCACCCCCTGGCACCGCAATCTCTCGCGTTTCTCGATCGATCTGGCGCGTTGTCACTATGGGCTTCTTGGGGTCTGAATCCGCAACATCACCGAGATAGCAGTGCGGCTAGTGTTCTGAATTAGGGTTGGTGACCCTGTGCAGTCAGCCACAGCTCGAGCATTATCAAGACCCAAATGAATTCGCCATAATAGCCGGCGTGCTGATCGCGATGCCGGCGAATGATTTCGTCGATGAACTCGCTACGGATATAGGGACGGCGTTTCATCCGTGAGAGATTGTCCAGTGCGAGTTCCTGTAGACCGGCATGTTCTGCCATCCACACGCCGAACGGCAGACCGAAGCCGTGCTTCGGTTTGTCGATGATGCTGCGTGGTAGAAAGCCGTCGACTGCACGCTTGTAAAAGTCACGCAAGCGATTGCGCGCCATCTTGCGTTGACTGGATACGCGCGTCGAGAACTCCACCAGGCGATCGTCTAGCATCGGGTACTCGACTTCGATCCCGGCCAGTTCGCACATGCGATTCACCTTGCGTAGATCGTTGTCTGTCAGGGTGTGTTGCCAGTCGAGATAGAGCATGCGATTGAGCCGTGAAGCGTTCTCGGGCTCGCCATAGAGTTCGCGATCCAGCATGCTGGGCTGTTGGGCGTCGATGCTATGCCAGAATTCCTCGGTAACAATCTGCTGACCGCCGAATTGATTAATGAAGTTATAGGTCTGCAAGCGGTCGGGCAGTGGCACCTTGGCCTGCTCGATGTAGCGCCGCGCCTTACCGAAGATCGACGGCATACTCGGCGGCAAGCCGAACAGCACAGGTTCTAGTAGCCACTGCCGAGACCAGGCCGGTAGCTGTGCATAGCGCTCGAACACTGTCTGTTTCGCATAGCGTTCATTGCCCGCGAACAATTCGTCTCCGCCATCCCCTGCGAGCAGCCGCTGGCGGCCGTCACTGGCCGCGAACCGGGCGCAGAAATAGGCCGGCAGTGCCGAAGAGTTACCGAAAGGCTCGTCATAGGCAGCGGCAATGCGCGGCAATTCAGCCAGGACATCTTCCGGCGTCACATAGTAGGTGCAGAACTCGGTATCGAAGTGTTGGCTGGCGATTTGTGCAAACCCGATCTCGTCATAGCCTTTGGCATGAAAGCCGATCGAGTAAGTCTTGGGCCGTGCAGTATGCTGAGCCAGCAGGCCAGACACGGTCGAGCTGTCCAGGCCACCACTCAGGAACGCGCCGGTGTCGGCGCCGTCGGCCAGCCTCGCCACCGAGGTCCTGAGCAAACCGAGCATTTCTTCGGAGGCGTCGGAGAAGGGACCATCCGCGGCTTCGCGGAAATCGGGCTGCCAGTAGCGCTCGACATGCCAGCGCCCTTGCTCACCCACTAGTACATGGGCCGCGCGCAGCTTGGAGATGCCCTCGAACACCGTCCCTGGTCCCGGCACCATATGGTAGTGGAGATAGTTGAAAAGCCCCTGCTCGGACAACCGGACCTGTGTCCCGCGTAGGCGGCTAACGGCGATGGCGGTTGGGCCAAACAGGAGATCACCAGCGTTGTCATGTGCCCAGAACACCGGTAGCTGGCCGAAGCGATCATTGGCAATCAACCCCCTGCGTTGGCCATGATCCCAAACCATGAGTGCGAATCGACCGCCGATGCGCGACAACAGATCGAGCCCATGGCGGCGGTACCCCTGCAGCAAGGCGCAGGCGGTGCCCTGCTTGATCTGCAGGTCGGCAAGTTCGTAGTCGAGCCAGTCAACGCGGCCGGAGATAGCACAGCAGATACCGCTATCTTGCAGTGACCAGCCACGCAGCGCGGCGGCACTCAGGCCTGGTGCATCGAGCTGCTCGCCGGTATCGAAGGCTGACGATGCTGCGGCGAAGGAAGCAATGTCCTCGACTTGACTGGGTCTGCCCGGATCGCCCCAGATCCGGCCCACTATTCCTGGAATCTTCAAACTTTTGCCACCTCGGCCTCGGGTACTGCGTTGCAGCGCCGCACGCTGTGGCACGGGATTATGCATGACAGGCCCACGCTCCCCAACCGCAACGCGAAGTGCTGCTTTGGTATACTGCCTGCTTCATTTCGCCTCGACCAACCTGGGACCTGTTTTCTGATGGCAACCTTCGAAGAAGTGCGGCAGATCGTCGGCGACGTCTTGCAGCTTGGAGACCGCACCCATGCGCTACAACCAGACAGCGCACTGCTCGGCAACATCCCTGAATTCGATTCCATGGCCGTGGTTAGCGTTATTACCGCGCTAGAGGACCAACTGGGTATCTTCGTGGAAGATGATGATATCTCAGGAGAGACCTTCGAGACGCTCGGCAGTCTAACCGAGTTCGTGCAAAGCAAACGCTAAACCCGGGGTCGTCTATGTCGGTCGCTTTTTTTGCCGAGGGATCGGCCGGCCCCTTGTTCTGTGTTGGTGCGTTGCGACATGCCGCTGTGACCACAGGGCGTGTTCTGTTGGTGCCGCCTTTTGCTGAGGAGATGAACAAGTCGCGGCATCTGTTGTCGGCAATCCTGCGGGGTCTGGCCGATACTGGCCAACAGGTGATCCTGCCCGACCTGTTCGGTACCGGCGATAGCGCTGGTGATTTCGGCGAGGCGACGCTCGCGACTTGGCGCTCAGACCTCGATCATGCGATTGCGCAGATGGATGCCGCCTTGCCCTTGGATGTAGTCGGCCTGCGCTTCGGTACCTTGTTGGCCGCCGACCTAGTGCAGCGCCATCCGGTTCGCTCACTGACCCTGCTCCAGCCGGTCAGCGAGGGTCGCCAGCAGCTCACCCAGATGCTGCGTTTGCGCCTCGCCGCCAGTCTGACGGGCAGTGCTGAGAAAGAGACTGCAGCCTCGCTAAGGCAGCGCCTTGCCGACGGGGAAGACCTAGAAATTGCCGGTTACTGCCTCTCCGGCACCCTAGCTGCCGGTATCGAATCTCTGTCGATGGGGCAGATGACACTGCCAGATATCGACCACATCCACTGGTTAGAGGCCGCACCCCAGACCGATAGACCCTTGATGCCGGTCAGCCGTCGCCTGGTAGACGCCTGGGTTGCACGCGGCATCAGAGTCGACGCCGAGGTCGTCGCCTGTGATGCCTTCTGGGCCACCCAGGAGATCGCCGATTGCGCGCCCATGGTGGCCAAGGTCCTGGATCGACTCGGGAACTGACTAGGGCCTGTTCACACTACGCGAGGCGCAGCGTTGCTGCCCCACAACGTGCCAGGCAAGGCGAGAGGAGAGAGGTTTAGTGAGTCTAAATGAACGACGAGCAACGCCGCGTGGCGCGTTTTGGGGCGCAACCCGAAGGGACGGGGCCGTTTTTCCGTCCAACTGTGTTGCTGCTCGCTCATGTACAGTGAGTACATCACACTCGCAGCGCCTTGTTGGCCGAAAAAACGGCCCCCGTCGCTGCACCTCGCGTAGTGTGAACAGGCCCTAGCGTGTCGACTGAACAGCCGCTGAGCTTTGATTGTGCCGCGCAGCGTCTGCTTGGAATCCTGCACAGCCCTGCGCATCCGAGTGGTGATGTCGGGGTGCTGTTGGTGGTGGGTGGGCCGCAGTACCGGATAGGCAGCCACCGCCAGTTCGTGTTGCTCGCCCGTGCGTTGGCCGCGGCCGGCATCCCGGTGTTTCGCTTTGACTACCGAGGTATGGGCGACAGCAGCGGTGAGCGGCGCACCTTCACAGAAATCTCGGACGACATACGAGCGGCTTTGCAGACCTTTTTGGAGCACTCGGGTGGGGTGCGTCGGGCGGTATTGTGGGGCCTGTGCGATGCGGCAACAGCGAACGCCTTCTACGCGGTTGGTGATCCGCGGGTGGTCGGCCAAATTGCGCTCAACCCCTGGGTGCGCACCGAGGAGGGGGAAGCCCAGGCCTACATCAAGCACTACTACCGGCAGCGTGTATTGAACCCGGCCTTCTGGCGCAAGGTCGTTACAGGTCAGTTCGATATCGCCGGGGCCATGCGTGATTTTCTGCGCAAGCTGGCGCAGAGTCGCGCCTCGGGTTCGAGTGCCACCGCAGGGCGCGACGACCGACCGCTACCGGTGCGGCTGTGTGAGGCCCAACTTGCCTATGACAACCCAACGCTGCTGATCCTCAGTGGGCAAGACCTGACGGCCAAGGAGTACGAAATGCGGGTTACCGAATCTGCCGAGTGGCAAGGCTGGATGGCCTCGGAGCAAGTGACAGTAGAGCGTCTCAACGAGGCCGACCACACCTTCTCGCGGGCCGTTTGGCGCGACCGGGTCGCGACTTGCTCGCGGGACTGGTTGGTGCGCCAGTTCGGTTTGACTGATCGCTCAGACCAAGACCTGTAGCGGCGCCGGGTGTCCCAGGAAAAAGTGTGGGCTGGCGCTGTAGCCATAAGCGCCGGACTGCAACACCACGATCAGTTCACCCACCTCGGCCTGTCCCAGCTCCATCTTCTCGCCCAGGATGTCGAGCGGTGTGCACAAGGGGCCGACCACACTAACCAGCTCGCGCGGGCCAAAGGCTACCCGATGGGCAGTGATCACAGGATAATTCTTACGGATCACCTGGCCGAAGTTACCGGACGCCGCCAAGTGGTGATGCAGCCCGCCGTTGGTTACGAGATAGGTCGTGCCGCGTGATTGCTTCTTATCGATGACTTCGCACACATAGACGCCGGCCTCGGCGACCAGGTAGCGGCCCAGTTCGATGACCACCTCGACCTCGCCCAGGCGTTGCCGGCACTCTGCCAGGCGCGCGCCGAGATTGTCGCTGACCGGCGCCAGGTCCAGGCGTTGCTCCCCCGGGAAATAGGGTATGCCGAAACCACCGCCGATGTTCAGCGTCTCGAGGGCTGAGGGCGCAACCTCGGCCAATCGGTAGGCCAGCTCGAAGGTCGCATCCTGGGCTTCGATCAGACTGTCGGGCTTTAAGTTTTGTGAGCCGCTGAAGATGTGCAGGCCCCGAAAGTGGACACCCGAGGTGGCAATCCGCTCCAGTACTTGGGGCACCTGTTCGGCATCGATGCCAAACGGCTTGGGTCCGCCACTCATCTTCATGCCAGACGACTTGAGTTCGAAATCCGGATTCACGCGTACTGCCACGCGCGGTGCGATACCCAGGGTTTCACCGATGCGGACCAGGCGTTCGAGTTCGCCGGCCGACTCGATGTTCAAGGTGATACCCGCGCCCACCGCGCCGCGCAGTTCTTTGTCGGCCTTGCCAGGCCCGGCGAAGCTGATCTCGGCGGCGGCCATGCCACTGCCCAGGGCAGTCTGTAGTTCGCCCAGGGAGGCGACATCCAGTCCGTCGACCAGACCGGCCATATGGTCGACCACGGCCGGCATTGGGTTGGCCTTCATCGCGTAGTGGATGGATACGCCGTCCGGCAAGAGTGCACGCAGCTCGGCGACGCGGCGGGTCATGGCTGCGCGTTCGTAGGCATAGAAAGGCGTCTGCCCCACTTGAGCGGCTAGCTGGGTGACCGGCATTCCACCGATCTGCAAGGCATCGTCGACAACGGGAAACTGGGTCAGAGGGGCATGCTGGGGTCGATTGCTCATGCGGGCTGCTCGGCTCCGGTAAAGACTTCGGCGAAGCGCGTCGCAAGCGTCTTGCGATCAATCTTGCCATTGGGATTGCGCGGCAATTCGGATAGGTGCTCCAGGTGCCCAGGCACCATGTACAGCGGCAGATGGGTCCGGCAATGGGCGGTAACGGCCTCGATATCCAGTCCGTCGCCATCGGCTTGTACCAAGAGCACGATCCCGTAACCGAGCTGGGGATGCGGCGCACCCAGGGCGACTGCCTGCTTCACCGCCGGTAGTTGGTATACGACCTCTTCGATCTCACCCGGGCTGACCCGGTAGCCGGAGGTCTTGATCATCTCGTCATTGCGCCCGATGAAATACAGGAAGCCGTCTTGGTCGCGCCGCACTTGATCGCCTGACCAGACGGCGATCTCTGGGTTGGGCAGACCGGCGGGCTGTCCGGGTGCCGGCTTGAAGCGCTGCGCGGTCTTGTCCGGGTCACCCCAGTAACCCAGTGCCACCAAGGCGCCACGGTGGACCAGTTCGCCCGGTTCTTCGGGATCGCATTCGGTGCCGTCCGGTCGAACCACCATGACATCGGCGTTGGGTATTGCCATGCCCATGGATTCCGGTCTCTGCGCCACTTGATCCGGGGGCAGGTAGGTAGAGCGAAACGCCTCGGTCAATCCATACATCAAAAAGACCTGTGTGTCGGGAAGGGCAGCGCGCAGTGCCGCGGTCGTCTTGACCGGCATCGCCCCGCCCGAGTTGGTCAGATAGCGCAGGCTCTCGACCGCGGCCGGGGGCCAGGGCAAGGCGGCGAGCTGGTTCCAAAGCGGCGGCACGGCTGCCAGGCCGGTAACCCCATGGCGTTCGACCGCCCGGATCACGTCGCGCGGCAATAGATAATCCATCAGCACCACCGAGGCCCCGACCAAGAAACTGGTGGTCAATTGATTCAAACCATAGTCAAAACTGAAGGGCAGCACCGCGAGCAGGCGGTCCTCGGCACGATTGTCGAGATAGTTGGCAACGCTCTGTGCGCCAGCCAGCAGATTGCGATGCGAGAGCACGACGCCCTTGGGACGGCCAGTGCTCCCCGAGGTGTATAGGATCGCGGCCATGTCGGCATCGATGCGGCGTAGTGGCGGGAATTCAGCCGGGCCACACATCGTCTGCCATGGGATCAGGGTCTGGGAAAGGCCGGCGGGCGGCGCCGACTCGGCGCCGGTCACGACGATGTGCGTCAGCTCGTTGCAGTCGGCTAGGGTATCGCGCAAGATCTCGACCCGATCCGGACTGGTGATCAAGACCCGTGTGGCGCAGTCGCGCAAGATGTGGCCGACCTGGGCCGGTTTGAGTATTGGGTTGACCGGTACGAAGACCCCACCGGCGGCTGCCGCACCGAACAGGGCCGTGACCATCTCGAATTGTTTCGGCAGGTATACTGCGACCCGTTCATCGCAGGCGATGCCAAGCGCCTTCAGCCCAGATGCAACCTGGGCGACATTCTGTTGCAGCGCCGCGTAGCTTAGCGTCTCCTGCTTGAACAACAATGCCGGCGCATCGGGCGTGCGGCGCGCGGAATCCACAATGAGCTGGTGTAGCAAGAAAGCCATCGACATGCAGCAGATCTCCTCGGTCGCAAAGTATACCCCGAAGCCTGCTGCAGGCAGGGGCATCGGGTTGCTCGGCTTCGGCCTGATGTTGCTTGGTGTTGCCCTGAATACCTTTTCGGTTGCAGCGGCGGAATTGCCCGATCTCATTGGCCGTATTCAGCCCTCGGTGGTCGCGGTCGGTACCTATCGACCTAGCGGCAGCCCGCGCCAACGCTTCAGCGGTACCGGCTTCGTGGTGGGCAATGGTCATCTAGTAGTGACCAATCATCATTTGCTACCGACGAACCTCGATACCGCTCGACGCGAGCAGCTAGCGGTGTTCTCGGGACGGGGTCGCCAGGCGCGCTTTCATGCCGCAAAGATCGTCGCGCGCGACCCAGTACACGACCTGGCCCTGCTGTACATCACTGCACCCTTACCAGCGCTAGCATTGGCGGAGGCGCGACCGGTGCGCGCCGGCACCGAAATCGTGTTCACCGGTTTCCCGATCGGTATGGCGCTCGGACTCTATCCGGTGACCCATCGGGGAATCGTCTCGGCGATCAGCCCGATGGCGCCGCCGCAGGCCGGGTCGAAGGTGCTGACGGCGAAGATGATTCGGGCGATGCGCGACCCCTACGACGTCTTGCAACTGGATGCCACCGCCTATCCGGGCAACAGTGGTAGCCCGGTGCTCGACCGGCGGAACGGCCGAGTCGTCGGCGTCATCAACAGCGTGCTGGTCAAGGGCAGCAAGGAGGCGGCGATCGCGGACCCCTCGGGCATCAGCTATGCGATACCGGTAAGCTTCGTCCACGCATTGCTCGAGAAGGCACCTCAGTAAACGATCAGCAGGATCAGTCCGCCCAGTAGCAGGCGGTAGAGCACGAACGGCCACATCCCGATCCGTTCGATCAGGCGCAGGAAGAGAAAGATCGCCAGGTAAGCGGCAATGCCGGACAACACTACCCCCAGACCAAGCGCCGCCCAGTCGACTGGGCCATCGGACTCGAGCAGGTCGTGGGTGATCACCAGGCTCGAGGCCAGGATGGTCGGCATCGCGAGTAGGAACGAGAACCGCGCCGCGGCCTCGCGGGTGAATCCCAACAACAGTGCTGCGGTCATCGTGATGCCGGAACGCGAGGTCCCCGGGATCAACGCCAGGACCTGGCTGACTCCGATCAGTAAGGCGTCACCGATCGACAAGCCATCGATGTCGCGCCGCCGACGTGCCCGCAGATCGGCCCAGCCCAATAGCAGGCCGAACAGGATGGTCGCCAGCGCAATCACCCAGGGCGCACGCAGTTCCCCCTCGACCAAGGGTTTGAACAGCAGCCCGGCGACCACCACCGGGAGGGTCCCGACGATGATCGCCCAGCCGAGTCGGCTGTGTGGCGTTGCTTGTCGGCCGGGCGCGAGTGAGCCGAACCAGGCCAGCACGATCTGGGTGACGTCGCAACGGAAATAGCCGACGACCGCGACCAGGGTACCGAGATGGACGGCAACGTCGAAGGCGAGCCCTTGGTCTTTAAAGCCAAACAGGTAGGGTGCGAGGATCAGATGGCCCGAGCTGGAGATCGGTAGGAACTCGGTCAGGCCCTGGACCAACGCCAGGACCAGGATTTGGACTTCGCTCATCTGGAGCGCCCGGTCAGCTTACGCTCCCAATTGAGTGAACTGCGTGTGATCTCTTCGAGATCATCGAAGCGCGGGGTCCAACCGAGTACCTGGCGTATCTTGTCGGCGCCGGCGATCAATGCCGGTGGGTCGCCGGCACGCCTGTCCTGCTCGATGATGTTGAGCGGTGCACCGTGCACTCGCTGCATAGTGTCCAAGACCTCGCGTACGCTGTAACCCTGCCCATAGCCACAGTTGAGAATCTGCGATTCGGCGCCCGTCCGCAGATAATCCAGTGCCTTCAAATGGGCATCCGCCAGGTCCTCGACATGGATATAGTCACGCACGCCAGTACCGTCGCGGGTCGGGTAATCGGTACCGAAGATGCTCAAGACGTCGCGCTTCCCCAAGGCCAGTTCGGCCGCTACCTTGATCAGCAGGGTGGCATCGGGTGTCGATTGGCCGATTCGGCCTTCTGGATCCGAGCCGGCCACGTTGAAATAGCGCAGCACTACATAGCGCAGATCGCTGGCTGCGCCGAGGTCGCGTAGCATCTGCTCGCTCATCAACTTCGACATCCCATAGGGGTTGATCGGGCGGGTCGGGGTGTCCTCCGAGCAGCGCTCTTGCTCGGGGATGCCATAGACGGCGGCGGTCGAGGAAAAGACGAACTGGCGAATTCCACCCGCGGCGCAGCATTCAAGCAGATTGCGTGTCGCACAGGTGTTATTGCGGTAATACTTGAGCGGATCGGCTACGGATTCGGGCACGACCGTATGGGCTGCGAAATGGATCACGGTATCGATGCGGTGCTCGTCGAGCAGACGCGAAACCAGCACCTTGTCCGCGGTATCTCCCTCGACGAACTCGCCGTACAGCACGTTTTCACGAAAGCCCTTGGAGAGGTTGTCGAGGGTAACCACCCGCTCACCGCGCTCGCCGAGCTGACGTACCGTGTGACTGCCAATATAGCCGGCACCGCCGGTGACTAGGATCGCATTGCCAGACATCGTGGTCCTTGAAACTGAATGGGGTTAAGTGAACGTATCGGACCGCCAATCATAACCGCTAGCCGCACCCTGGGTACCCTGCGATCTGCTCACCGGGCACGATAGTCAAAGAAGCGCAGGCGCAGTTCGCGGCATGGCGGGCTGACCGATACGCAGGCAAATTGCCCGGGGCTGGGTTGGAAGCTAATGCTCGATAATCGTTCGGGATCGGCAGGTTCTGAGAATATGCCCCTGCCCAGCGCCTTCTGGCGAGATTCCATCCGGGTCCATAGGTCGAGAAAGCAGGTGCTGCGCTGATCGTCCGGGAGGCTATGCAAGTGCGACAGCTCGGCCGTCGACAAGGCACGCTGCGCCAGACGCAAGGGATTATCTATGCGTCGCCGTTGCTCGACGTCGATTCCAAGATCGCAATCGCAGCCTACGGCTAGTAGGCAAAGTTCCTGAGCATGGGAGAGGTTGAACGCAATCACCCCTGCCGGATCTGCGAGGTAGGGCTTGCCGCCGGGATGCAAGGCGATGCGCAGTGGCCGGACGGTTGCCCCGAGGTGGGCCGCCAGGATATCCAACAGGACTTGGCGGGCGGTTCCGCGTCGCGACGCTTGCGCTGCGCTAGCGGGGTGGTGTCGGCGACCCGCGCGGTCTAGATCGATTCGCCATACATCGATCCGCTCGGGTTGCAGATCTAGTCTGGTGGGCGGTTGGCGCCAGTGTGCTGTGACGGCGTGATGCATGCTGTGACCGCAAGCGGCGGGTGCGAGCGGATGATAGCAGTCCCAACTGCTATGCTGGTGAGCTTAGCTGGGGCCTGCCCGTCTGGAGTAACGCGAGCACATGATGTCCACTGCTATCGTCCAGCATAGTCTAACCAATTCGGGCGATGATCCGCCGCCCGCCGGTGTCCATCCGCTGCTGTGGCGCATCTATCGGCTGCGTGGTATCCGCAGTGCCGACGAGCTTGACCTGCGTCTCGCGGCCCTGTTGCCGCCACGACGCCTGAGCGGTATCGACAAGGCGGTCGATGTCTTGGCCGCAGCGCTAGACAACAAACAGCGGATCTTGATCATCGGCGACTTCGATGCCGACGGTGCGACCAGCTGTGCCTTGGCCGTGCTGGTGTTGCGCGCCTTTGGACATGCCGCAGTGGATTTTCTGGTGCCCAACCGGTTCGAATTCGGCTATGGCCTGACCCCCGAGATCGTCGAGGTCGCGCGCACCCGCGAACCCGATGTGATCGTCACCGTCGACAACGGCATCTCCAGCCTGGCAGGCGTGGCCGCGGCACGCCGCCTCGGTTGGCAGGTGGTGATTACCGATCATCATCTGGCCGGGGCGGAGTTGCCGGACGCGCATGCCTTGGTCAATCCCAATCTGCCGGGCGACTCCTTCCCGTCGAAAGCACTTGCCGGGGTCGGCGTTATCTACTATGTGCTGCTGGAATTACGCGCCCGCCTGCGCGAAACCGGCTGGTTCGAACGCCAACGCTTGCCGGTACCCAACATGGCCGATTACCTCGACCTGGTGGCACTGGGGACGGTGGCCGACGTCGTGCCCTTGGACCGCAACAATCGTATCCTGGTCCACCAAGGCCTGCAGCGCATCCGTGCCGGGCGCTGTCGGGCCGGCATCCGCGCGCTGTTGCAGATTGCCGGGCGCAACCCGGCCCGCGCGCAGGCCAGCGATTTGGG
This sequence comes from Chromatiales bacterium, assembly GCA_028284585.1. Lineage (GTDB taxonomy): Bacteria > Pseudomonadota > Gammaproteobacteria > Chromatiales > Chromatiaceae > Thiosocius. The sequence continues at coordinate 30,698 of JANQRK010000075.1, read as the reverse complement.
CTTCGCGGTCGGTCCGCGTTTGAATGCCGCCGGCCGCTTAGACGATATGGCGCTGGGGATCCGTTGCCTAGTGACCGAGGACCCGGACCAGGCCAGCGAGCTGGCCGGCACACTGGATCGCTTCAATCGCGAACGCCGCACTATCGAAGACGGCATGCGGCAGCAGGCCGAGGCGATGCTGGCCACCTGCGAACCCCAGGCTGCCGACGAGCTACCCTGGGGATTGTGTCTCTATCGAAAGGATTGGCACCAGGGGGTAATCGGCATCCTCGCCTCGCGCATCAAGGATCGCCACCATCGCCCGGTGATTGCTTTCGCGGCGGCCGGTGACGGTCTGCTCAAGGGCTCCGCGCGCTCGATACCTGGCTTGCACATACGCGACGCCCTCGACGAGGTTGCGGTCCGCGCGCCCGACGTCCTGCAGCGCTTCGGTGGGCACGCGATGGCCGCCGGTATGACCCTGGCGGAATCGGACTTGACGGTTTTCTCGGGGGTATTCGATCAGGTTGTGCGCTCGCGTTTGCAGGCCCAAGATCTACAGCCGGTGATCCGCTCGGATGGCCCGATCGCACCGAGCGAGCTGTCTCTGGAGACCGCGCGGGCGATCCTTGCCGGCGGTCCCTGGGGACAGGCCTTCCCGGAACCCCTATTCGACGATCGCTTTCAGGTGCTCAGCAGTCGAGTGGTCGGCGAGCGCCACTGGAAGCTGGTACTGCAACCGTTCGGCACCGAACTGGGTCTGGATGCCATCGCGTTCAACGCGGTCGAGCGCTTGCCGGTGATGCCGGCGGCGGTCCACGCGGCCTACCGTCTCGATCAGAACGAGTGGCAGGGCAGGCTGAGCCTGCAGTTGCGCATCGAGCATCTGGAACCGGCACCGGAGTCCTGAGCAAAGGCACCTTGCTGCGCCCAATGCTGAATGGGGCGATGGGTGGCCAGTGGAGGATGGAATAACTGATTCCAGTTTGTGAGTCCGCCCGATAGACTTAGTGCCAACTCCACCCTCGCGCGACGCTGAAGCACCTATGGCAAACAGGTTACGCCGCCCGGTCCATCTCAATCTGCTCAAGATCTGGATGCCGATTGGGGCCATCTCGTCCATCGTCCATCGTGCGACAGGCGTGTTTTTGTTTCTGGCGCTTCCTTACTTGATCTATCTGCTAGACCTGTCATTGTCCGATGCGGCGGGTTACCTGCAGGCCAAGGAGGCGGTGCATAGCCCGATCGGCATGGTGTTCGTGTTCCTGCTGATGTGGTCGCTAGCACACCATCTGTTGGCGGGTATCCGCTATCTGCTGATCGACATCGACGTCGGCGTGCAAAAGGGGCCGGCCAGACGCAGTGCCTCGGCCATTCTGGTCATGGGTCTGATACTCGGGTTGTCGCTGACCATGGGTGTACTGTGAGCCGTAAAGCGTCCGGACTGAAGGCCTGGGCGATGCAACGCCTTACGGCAATCTACATTGGGCTGCTCGTGCTCTATTTGCTAAGTGTGTTGCTGTTTGCCGCACCCGCCGATCATGCGGCATGGCGGGCCTGGATAGGCGGCCCGATCCTCAGTGTGGCGCTGCTGCTGTTGGTTGTCAGCGTGTTGATGCATGCCTGGATAGGCTTGCGTGACGTGCTGATCGACTATGTGAGACCCATTGCCATTCGTGCGACCTTGCTTGGGCTGATCGCCCTGGCGTTGGTCGGGCTCGGCCTCTGGGCGGCGCAAACGCTGATCAAGGCGGGTATCGCCTAGTGCCGGGGGGTAGCGCCAGCTCAACTAAGAGGGCAGGTTGGATGGATGCATTGTGCGGCACGGGATGAGGCATGGCCTTGAACAAACGACGATTTGATGCACTGATCATCGGTGCCGGCGGTGCCGGCCTGAATGCGGCGATCCAGCTCGCGCATAGCGAGGCCCGCGTTGCCGTGGTCTCCAAGGTGTTCCCGACCCGCTCGCACACGGTGGCCGCGCAGGGCGGCGTAAATGCCGCCTTGGCGAACGTGTTGCCGGACAGTTGGCACTGGCACATGTTCGACACGGTCAAGGGCTCTGATTACCTGGGCGATCAGGATGCGATCGAGTTCATGTGCCGCGAGGCAATCCCCACGGTGTATGAGCTCGAGCACAATGGCGTGCCGTTTTCGCGCCTCGACGACGGCAAGATCTACCAGCGTGCCTTCGGCGGGCAGAGCCAGGATTTCGGCGGCGCGCAAGCGGCCCGCACCTGTGCCGCGGCTGACCGCACCGGGCATGCCATTTTGCATGCCCTGTATCAACAGAATGTCCGTGCCCGCACCCACTTCTTCGACGAGTATTTCGCAATCGATCTGATCCGCGATGACGAAGGTGCCATCCTCGGTGCCCTGGTGCTGGAGATCGAGACCGGCGAACCCTTGTTGATCGAGGCCAAGGCAACGGTGTTGGCGACCGGCGGTTGCGGCCAGGTCTATCGGACCACCTCGAATGCCCATATCAATACCGGTGACGGCAATGCGATGGCGCTGCGCGCCGGTGTACCGCTGATGGACATGGAGTTCTTTCAGTTCCACCCGACCGGTATCGCTGGCAAGGGTATGTTGATCACCGAGGGGGTGCGCGGCGAGGGCGGTTATCTGATCAACAAAGACGGCGAGCGCTTCATGGAGCGGTATGCGCCGAATGCCAAGGACCTGGCCAGTCGCGATGTGGTGTCGCGTGCGATCGTCACCGAGGTCAAGGAGGGCCGCGGGGTCGGCCCGGACGCCGATCATGTGTTGCTCAAGGTCGACCACCTGGGCGAAGAGATTGTCAGCAAGCGCTTGCCGGGGATCCGCGAGAGCGGCCGGATCTTCGCCGGTGTTGACGCAGCACAGGAACCCTTGCCGGTCTTTCCCACGGCACACTATGTGATGGGCGGCATCCCCACCGACCCTTATGGCCGCGTGATTGTGCCGCAGGGTACTGGCGAGGAGGTGGTGCCCGGCTTGTACGCGGCGGGTGAGTGCGCTTGTGTATCCGTGCATGGTGCCAACCGTCTAGGCGGCAACTCACTGCTGGATATTCTGGTATTCGGTCGGGCCGCGGGTCTGGACGTGATCGAGAACCTCACCGCGAACAAGCACCATCGGCCAATGAACCAGACCAGCGTCGATGCGGCGATGGCGCGCTTGACTCGTTGGGATCAGACCGGACACGGCATCTCCGTGAACGCGTTGCGCAATGAATTTCGCAAGACCATGGAGGATCACGCCGGCGTGTTTCGGACCGAGGAGATCATGCAAGAGGGTGTCGAGCGACTCAAGGCCCTGCGCGCGCAACTGCCGGAGGTCAGACTGACCGACCATTCGAAGATATTCAATACGGCGCGCGTCGAGGCCCTCGAGCTCGAGAACCTGGTGGACACTGGAGTTGCGATCGCTTGCTCGGCGTTGCGGCGCCAAGAGAGCCGCGGTGCCCATTCACGCCCGGACCACCCGCAACGCGATGACGTCAATTGGCTGAAACACAGCCTGTACTACAGAGAAGGCGACCGCATGGAATACAAGCCAGTGCGTACCAAACCGCTGACCGTAGAGACCTTCCCACCCAAAGAACGCGTGTACTGAGGAGCCTGTGTCGATGAAGTTCTTGATATCGCGATTCAACCCGGAAACCGACGCCGAGCCTCGTTTACAAAGCTACGACGTGGAAATGACCCGCGGGATGATGCTGCGTGACGCCCTGCTGGATATCAAGCGCCAGGACGAGTCGTTCGCGTTTCGCCATTCCTGCGGAGAGGGTGTTTGCGGCTCAGATGGGGTCAACGTCAATGGTTCGAACAAGCTGGCCTGCATTACGCCGATGTCGGAACTCAAGGAACCGGTTACCGTGCGACCCTTTCCGGGCCGACCGATCATTCGCGATCTGGTCGTCGACATGAGCCAGTTCTACGCGCAATACAAGGCAGTAAAACCTTGGTTGGTGCGTGATGATCCGATGCCGGAGCAAGAGATACTGCAGTCGCCCGCAGAGCGTGACAAACTCGATGGCCTGTACGAGTGCATCCTGTGTGGCTGCTGCTCCACCGCCTGCCCGTCGTTTTGGTGGAACCCGGAGAAGTTTCACGGCCCGCAGGCGCTGCTGACCGCGTGGCGGTTCCTCGCAGACAGCCGCGACCAAGCAACCGACGAACGGCTCGACGCCCTCGAAGGCCCCTACAAGCTGTTTCGCTGCCACACCATCATGAACTGCGTCGAGGTCTGTCCCAAGGGCCTGAATCCGACCCAGGCGATTGGTCATATCAAAAACCTAATGTTGAAGAACTCGGTCTGAGCGCGCACCGGCCGGCGTGTGTGTCGTGCTCGTTGCTCGCGTTCTAGGGCCTGTTCACACTACCCGAGCCGCTGCGACGGCGGCCGTTTTTTCGGCAACCGAAACGCTGCGAGCGTGATGTACTCACTGTACATGAGCCAGCAGCAACGAAGTTGGGCGGAAAAACGACCCCGTCCCTTCGGGTTGCGCCCCAAAACGCGCCACGCGGCGTTGCTCGTCGTTCATCTAGGCTCACTAAATCGCTCTCCTCGCGCCTTGCCTGACAGGTTTTGGGGCAGCAACGCTGCGCCTCGCGCAGTGTGAACAGACCCTAACCTAATCGGCAAGGGCCAGATCTTCTTTTGCTCGAATTATGTGATGCCAGCCGGTACGGCAAATACGGATTGTACCGAAAGGCCTCAGGACATGGCTTGCGCTGCCGGGCGTTCGCTCAACCCGCCTCGCGCAGCGCATCCGGGACCAGCTTGATGTGGGCCCGCTGTGAGGTCGTCAAGAGTAAGGACACATGGGGGTGGACATTGGCTACGATGAGTTCCACAGACCACAGGCGCAGAATGATCGCGCGCCCGACCTGCTTCCAACCAAAATGATCGTGCGCCGCGGCCGATTTACGATTGAAGTGATCCAGGCGGCTATAGGAATACCTGACCCCGCGCTCCCGCAGGTAGCGGGATGCACCGTCCCAGACTGCGGCAAACGCCATCCCCATGCGGTGCTTTTCCGGGATGTACAGGTCGAAATCGAAAACCGACTCGGACTCGGGTTCGAGGATGAAGGTGCAGCGTGCCTCGTCCTCCTCGTAGGTCCCGAAGCTCAACCAAATGTAGCCGACCAGTTCGTCGTTTCGAAAGGTTCCCAGACAGATGGCATCCTGCGCAAACCGCGAGACGCGAATCTCCGGCCTTATCGGCATGCGGTCGATCAGGGGATCACCCTTGGGGATCTCTCGGGTTTCGTAAGCCTGGCTGCGACGAGCGGACAGCAGCGGCTTCTCGGGGATCGGCTGCACCATCCAGTCGTGATACAGCAGGCCAAGCCGGGGCGAGCGTCTGCTGAGCACCCTGTGTATCGCCAAGACGAGTCCGGGAAAGAAGCCGAAGCGACGGAAGGGCCCTGCAAGGCGCTGCAACATATCAGGATAGGACGATGGTCATAAAGCGAGAATTGAGTCTGCCACCGTATTGCAGAAAGTCAACGTAGCGAGCCACCCAGGGATCCTTCGGACATACTGCACCCGGCATGGCAATGCAGCGCAGCGAACCAGAGACGAAAACTATGCAGGGGCGATAGGATTGGCCCGGGCCCGCGTGTAAGGTGGGAACCCGTAGCTGGGTTAACGTTCTAGGTCGCTGGCGCCGATTGGCAACCGTAGTGACTCGAGGCAGACGGGGTTAGACATTGGAAAATGCACCGAACGAACGGTCGCCGATAAAGCGTGTGTTGCTCGCCGGAGCGACCGGCTACATCGGTCGCTGCGTGGCACGCGAACTGGTGCGCCGCGACTATGAAGTCATCGCGCTGGTGCGTGCAGCCACGGCTGGCAAAGCACCACGCAAACCCGATGAGCTGCGCGCCAGCCTACCCGGCTGCGAGGTACGCATGGCCGAGATCACGGACCCAGAGGATCTCGCGGCCGCGCTCGCGGGTGTATCGATCGATGCGGTGATCTCCTGTATCGCCTCGCGCAACGGCGCACCCAAGGACGCCTGGCAAGTCGACTGCGAGGCCAACCGCAATCTACTCGACGGCGCACGCCGCAACGGCGCACGCCACTTCGTGCTGTTGTCGGCGATCTGTGTGCAGCGTCCACGCCTTGCCTTCCAGCACGCCAAGCTGGCGTTCGAGGCAACACTCAAGGAATCCGGCATCGACTATTCGATTATCCGGCCCACCGCGTTCTTCAAGTCGCTCGCCGGTCAGGTCGAGCGGGTACAGGCCGGCAAGCCGTTTCTGGTGTTTGGCAACGGGCGCGCGACCGCGTGCAAGCCGATCAGCGAGGCCGATCTCGCCAGCTTCGTCGTCGACTGCCTGGAAGACGCGGCATTGGCGAATCGCACACTGCCGATTGGCGGCCCGGGACCAGCGATCACGCCGCACGAACAAGGCGAGCTACTGTGCACTTTGGCCGGTCAGCCGCTGCGCATCCGTCGCGTCTCACCGCGGATTTTCGACGCTGCGATCGCTGTGCTCGCCCCCTTGTCGCGCATCATTCCACCGCTGGCCGCCAAGGCCGAGTTCGCACGCATCGGCCGCTACTATGCCACTGAATCCATGCTGCTATGGGATGAGAAGGCGCAGGCCTATGACGCAGACGCCACACCCAGTCACGGCAGCGAGACCCTCCGCGATTTCTATACGCGCGTGCTAAGCGACGGTCTAGCGGGACAGGAGCTGGGTGAACAAAAAATGTTCTGATGCCGCCCGCTGCTTGAGACGAAAGATTCAGTGGTGTGCAGCAGGCTGTTGAAATTCGCTCAGGTGAGTGCGAGACAAGGCAAAACGGGGCGACAAAGCGCAGTTTACAAGGGAGTAAATGAGCATTTTGAGCCCAGTTTTAACGCCGTATCGTGCCGCATGAGTAGAATTTCAGCAGCCTGTTAGGCCGCGGCTGCATGGCAAACTCGAACACTCCCTGACGGCTGCGACGTGAATCAACGAATACTCTGCGTGACATCCAGTTTCCCGCGCTGGAAAGGCGACAGCACGACCCCGTTTGTCTTCAACCTAGCACGCGATCTTGCGACCTTGGGCTGGGAAATCCATGTGCTCGCGCCGCACGCCCCGGGCAGCGCACTGCGCGAGGTGATCGACGGCATTCATGTACGACGCTTTCGCTATTTCCTGCCCGAGCGCCTACAGACCGTTTGCTACCAAGGGGGTGCGCTGATCAACCTACGCCGCTCACCGTCCAACTATCTCAAGCTCCCGGCGCTGGTCGCTGCGGAGATTCTGGCAGTGCGGAGCGAGCTTAGAAAGCGGCCCTATGCACTGATTCACTCGCACTGGATGCTTCCGCAGGGCTTCGCCTCTCTACCCGGCAGTAAGCTCCTGGGTGTACCGCATGTGGTCACCGTGCATGGTGGCGACCTGTTCGGCTTGAAGGGTCGGCTGTTCCGACCGCTCAAGCGGCTGGTGCTCGCCAGTGCCGATGCGGTCAGTGTGAACAGCTCTTTCACCGAAGCGGCAGTCAAGGCGCTCGCCGGCGATCGCTGTACTGCACACCGCATCCCCATGGGCGTCGATGTCGCCACCCCACCAGCGTCAGCAGTTGACCAGCTACGCGCACGTTGGGCCGGCGATGGTGCACCCAACCTGATTTTCGTCGGCCGCCTGGTGACAGAAAAGGGTGTGGACGACCTGATCCAGGCGGTCGCTTTGCTACGCAACGACTTCCCTAACATCCAATGCCGGATGATCGGTGAAGGCCAGCACAGAGCGGAGTTCGAACAGCAAGTGGCAGCGCTGGGCCTCGACGCCCAGGTGCACTTCATGGGTTGGGTGCAATCGCATGAGGTCACTACTTATATCGCAGCCGCCGATTGTTTTGTCGGCCCCTCCAAGACCGCCAGCAACGGCTGGGTCGAGGCGCAGGGGCTTACCTTCAGCGAGGCGATGATCGCCAGAACACCGGTAGTGGCGACGCGCTCCGGTGGCATCGTCGACTCGATCATCGATGGCGAGACCGGCCTCCTGGTACCTGAGGGCGATGCCCAAGCGATCGCCAATGCCGTCGGGCGGGTGCTACAAGACCCAGAGCGGACACAATCGATGCTCGCCAGTGCCGAGCAACACGCGCGTGACAGATTCAGTCGCGAACGGTCAGCGGCCGCGTTTGATGACTTGTTCAAACAGCTGCTGGGCCAACCCCAGGAATCGACCTGACTCACCGTCGAGGTGACAGCGCTCAGCGCGTGACGGGCAACGACTGTCGCACAATCCTACGCAGGGCCTGCAGGTCATGGCTGTTCAACACACCCAGGGCAGCAATCAGTGCGACCGCCACGCTCAGCGCCACCAGTGGCAGCAACCAGGGAGCAAAATATCCCGAGTGCAGCACCGTGTAAGCAAGCGCGGTCGTCGCCAGCAACTTGAGTGGCCAAGTCGTATCCGAGAATGGGATCTGTCGATGCACGACGCGCAACGACAGTGCCATCCCGACCAGGCTACCAATTAGAATCGACAGCACGATTGCCGCCTCGCCGAGCAACGGGAACAACCCGAGTAGCAACCCCCCTTGGGTCACCACCATCAAGAGCGCCACGGTGGCAGCAGCATAGCGTCGATCGATGACATTCAGGGACTGGCCGACGAAAACCGCTAAGGCGTAGGGCATGAAGGCCCAACTCAAACGGCCGAAGGTGTCGGCCGTCGGGGCATAGGCCTCACCCAATACCCGCTCGATGATGGCAGGCCCGTAGCCGGCCGCGAGGATGCCGATCAGGACGGCGACGCTACCCAGTAGCTTCGCTCCAATGACCAAGTCCGAACCACCGTCGCCGCGAAGGTAGGCGCGCGACAAGCGGGGAAGGAAGGCGGCACCGATCGCCATCGGAAGGATCAGCATGACGGTCAGAAACTGCATTGCGATTCCGAACTGGCCCACGAACGCCAAGTCGTCCTGGATGTGTCGCAACAGCAGTACAGCAAGTTGACTGAATGCCATCATGGCGGCTGCACTGACCAGAAAGACACTGGACTCGGCTGTGACCAGCCGCAGGTACCTGGCTTGACCGCCCAGGTGCAACACCCTCGGAAAACGGCGTGCTACTCGAGACAGCGCAAACACCGCCTCGGCCATCCAAGCCAAGCAATGCACCAGGCAGATCGCCACCAAACCGCCTCCCGACAGTAAGAGCAGGCTGCCGAGGATTAACTCCAAACCCCGGAATGCCAGTTCGACGCGCGGAATCCAACCGGGGTCTTCCACAGCAATGAATGCGAATCGCACCCAGGAGGCCAATGCCCGTGCCCCCAAGGCGCCTACAAAACTCATGACGATCCACAGCGTATCCGGGGGCTCACTCAGCACGATGAACAGCGCAAGACCCGCACACGCGAGCAAGGTGCTAACAGCCACGATAGTCAGGCTATTGCGCAATATCGGAATGACCGCGATGGTGGTCTTGCCGAGTCGCCGCGACAGAAAGACATGCTGCCCGAACTCGGCAACCACCAGGAGGCTGAGGTACAGCGCAATCCCATAGAGGAAAAGCCCGACCTCCTGTGGGCCCAACAGATGGGCCAAGATCAACAGGTAGAGAAACCGGATGAACCGGCTGAGTACCTGGGCGGAAAACAGAACGGCGGAATTCTTCAGCAGCATGCCGATTAGCGGTTCATTCGCCGATCCGCGCAGGTTGTCCGGGGACGCCGATGGACATCCAATCAAGGTAGGCAAGAAACATTTGCGCGCTAGCCACGTCTGTGCGAGTAGTAACTGCTGGTGCAATGTTCATGGCAGCGCGTCGCTGCCTTGGACTCAGCATACCCCTTCTTCAAGGGTGTGCCCCTGTCATTCAATAGGGCACAAATAACAGTCGCTTGTTACCCCAGTAGATCATCACACCCAGGGCCAGATAACTCGAGACCGCCAGACCTAGCCAAGCCCAGTCATCGAAGATCAGCAGCAAGCTAAGCACCAGAGACAACATGGCAAGGACGATGCAAGCTATCTGACGATACTTCGTAGCCCGATCAACAGTAAACTTGCCACTGCAACTTGGACAGATCCTATAGCGCGCGAACACCGCTTGTTGGCTCAGCGCCCTTGCACCGATCTCGGCATGGCAATGTGGACATTCATGCATGGCTGGCAATCCGGTTGCGGTACGCGCGAGATACGGGTTCAGGTAACGAGGACCCAATCTACTTGATCGGCGTCACGAAGGTCGGCAGCTCCCCCGGCTTATTGATCTTGTAGCCACCGTCACCGGTGGGAGTCAGCCGGGTAGGAATCTGCCCCGGCTTGTTGATGGTATAGCCACCTTGTGCACTCTCGCTGACCGAGTCGGGCAATTGGCCGGGCCTGTTGATGCTGTAGCGACCATCCCCGCTCGGCTTGACCGTAAGCGGTAGCTGGCCAGGTCGATTCACACCAAAGCCAGGCTGCGTGCCCGGCGCTGCCTCACTGGATGGCTGTGTGGGTCTGCCGATCATCTCCCCATCCTCGGACAGTGGCGTGACACTGCTCTGAAGGTCTGCAGGGCACGCCGACCCCTGGGCAACGGCATACGTTGCCATGGCGATGACAATGGTGACGGCGATAAGGGCACTACGCAGATCCATTTTCAGTTCCTACGGGTGGCTATCTTTGGGATCCTAACCCAACATTGAGGACAACCAATGCTCCGCCTGGTCGAGCGTCATAGTCCTCGATCGGATGCTTGTCGGTTTATCGGCGGCCCAACCCTAAACCGAACCCGCTGCTGTTACTCATGGGGGCCTGCATAAACCCGATGTAGGAGCTGCCCACATGGCGACAAGCCGTCTAGGCCGTTCTCCTCGCCGGTTTGAGGTCGAGTTCGAGCATGGCCAGCAGCCCGTTCGCCTTGTTCAGCAACTCCTTGCGGTGCGCCAGACCATTCAGACCCCCATTGATGCGCTTGGTCAACCGCTCTACGTCATCCCGGTCGGCGATCTTGTTGAGCTTGTGTCTGTCCCAGTAAAACACCGCCGACTGCACTGCATACTCGGTGGCGACAAGATCCGGATCTTCGAGCACGCGCTCGTCTTCGATCCATGCGGCAAACGCCTGGTAGTTGTTCTTGCCTGTTAGCTGTATGAGGCCACGCCCACGGTACCGCCAGCCGTCACCGCTGGCCTCGCTACCATTTCCCATGCGCTTGGCATACACCCGGTTGGCAATCTTCTCGGGTTGGCGCGCATAGGCCTCTGCCTCGCGCTTGGTCTTGAAGTATTTGCCGAACACGGCACGCAAGGCCTTGGCTGAATAGTTCAGATTCTCCATATCGTATTTCATGCTGCCCGATTCATGCAGCACCTGGGAGAAGAAATGCGCCAAACGCAATTTCGAATCAGCAATGCCGTACTTCGGGAGCACCTCCTCCAGGTCTCCGATGTACTGCTCCGCATCCTCGGTCGCTACGCCCATTTCTTTTAGCATCTCCACGCGCGTCCTCATTGCGTTGTCTCCTCTTCGGTAGTCGAGTTGCTCGCTGCCAGCAGAAATCCTTGCCAAGTGATTGGTGATACATGGCTTCGATACAAGCCTTCTAAGACCGAAAGAATAATCAAAAGATGGCGATGCCGTTAAGGACTCTGAAAGCCGCGATTTGCGGAGCACCTGGCAATTCGGCGCGACAGTAGCACCCGATTCGTCGAGGGCAGCGCAAGCCTGAGACCGCCGGTTCAGCAACTCAGTGCCGCAGTGCTCAGTAGCCCGCGATGGGAGACGACAAACACACGCGAAAACCGACGTCGTCATTGCGGTAGCCTGGCGCGGCGATGAGGCAGCAGGCCGCGCGGCAGTTGACTTGATCAGTGATCCAGGAGCCGCCGCGCAGCGCGCGCTTATCGTCCCCTTCCAGTGCGAACGCAGTGGGGTCGTCATGGGGATTCAGGCACCATTCCCAGCAGTTGCCGACCATGTCCAGCGCGCCGACTGGCGAGACACCTTGTTGATAAATACCGACCGCTGAGGTTCGGCCGATCGTCCCCTCGGCGTTGAGTGCGTGCGCTGCCCAGTCCGGTCCCCAGGGATGAGTATGCTCGGGATCGCCACCGGTCGCGGCCTGCTGCCACTCAAGTTCTGTCGGCAGGCGCAGCTGCCGATCGGACACAACGTGGCCCTGGTTGCGCAGGCGCGTATCCAGCCAGCGACAAAAGGCAACTGCCTCGGGCCAAGCAACACCCTCGCGCGGCGCATTGGCCTCGCGCCAGTGCACGGCGGTTGGCGATTGCGGATCGACCCACCCCTGCTCCAGCCATTCATCGGCTCACCAAGCCGGATTGCGATAACCGTCGACGGCGTCGACACAGGCCTTAAACTGACCATGCGTGACCGGGTAGCGTGCCATCGAGAATGCGCCGACAGCGTATTCCCCGGCGCCATGCTCTAGGATCACAGGGCCGGCAGGCACCTCGCACCAGGCAATGTCCGGGATGCCGTCGGTGACCCCCACACCAGGCCGCCGGTCAGCGCCCAGTCGGCCGGCGGCGAGCCAGATCCTGTTGCGCACTGTCGGTTCCAGTTCGGCCTGCAGGCTCGCCTCACAGCTTCGCGCTAGGTCATCGGTGAACTCCGTCAGCGTCAAGCGCCGTGCCTGGGCGATGTCGAGGCAATCGAGCAGCAATTCAGCCGGATTGGGGTCCTCGGCCAACGCCTTCAGGCTGAGGTAAGGCAACAAGACCTCGCGCAGGGCATCCAACGCGACCTGCGGGCGATCCTCGGCGACGGCACAGAACAGAAACACTAGCGTACGGTGCCATTCGGGGATGGCCGCACATCGGCGCAAGTAGCTGGCCAAGTCGCGATGCAGGATATCCAGCCGCTCGGCGGCCAGGAATTCCTGAAAGCTCAGGTGATAGAACCCGGCCTGTTCGTCGCCGCGCGGCAGCAGCAGTCCCGAGCATGATATCAGGTCCTGGCGCTTGGCCGCGGCGTCGGTCGTTCCGACCTCGCTGGCCCGCTCCTGACCGGCGTAGTCGGTGAGGATGGCATCCAGTTCATGATAGCCGACGGCCGCTTCGGGTGAGCGGCGTGTCTGGCCGATCGCCGTGCCGGTGTGCATCGCCAGCGCCACCGCGGCCAGGCGGCGGCGGACCGCTTGTTGTTCGACGGGATCTGGATAGCGGCCATGCAACACCTGATTGATGATCGCGTGGTACAGCGCATGGATATCACGTGGCAGCCGGCGACCCTCGTCGTAACGTACGCACAGGGCGGTGAGCAGCATCGGGCTGTCTTCGAGCATGCGCAGATCGTCGCGCTCGGCCAGGTGCGCGATCAGGCCATCGCCCTTGAGCTCTGCCTGGGCCGGGTCGACCGCTGCATACCAGCGCCTTATGAAGACCTGTTGCAGGGCGTCATCCAGCGGCTCGAGTTCGGCCGCGGCCAATCCCAGCTTGCGCCGATCTGCCACGCCGAGGCCATAGGGGCGGCTGGTCAAGAGCAGGCGATTGCCCTGCGGCTGCCAATGCGGCAAGGCATCGGCTAGCCCGCTAAGCAGATTGGCGCGCGGCCGATGGCGCTGTCCGTTTTCTTCGAAAGACGCCTGCAGCTCGTCGACACCGTCCAGGATCAGCAGGCAGCTACCCTGTTCCAACAACGCGCGCCAGGCGGACCCGGTCAAGCCCCCCGGCTGCGTCTTGTCGAACCAGTTGGCCAGCGCCTGCTCCAGCTCGCAGCGCAACCAGCGCCCGCCACCGCGCAGCAGCGATCGGTGGTCGTTGAGATCGCGCAGGTAACAGAGTATCGGTAGGCGCCCCTTGAGCGCGGCCGGGAATCGCTCGGTGTACTCATCGGGGACCGCGACCGGGTGCGGCGGCACTTCCCCCGCGGCCAGGATCAAGGCGAGCCAGCGGCAAAAGGTCGACTTGCCCGCACCCGGGGCACCGGGCACATACAGCGACGCAGCACCGATGCGATCGATCAACAGCGCCCATGGCCGCTCGCGATCGGCAGCCTCATCGCGCTCGGCCGCGACCCGTGCCGGCACATAGACCTGCTGCAGACGCACATTGTTGGCCTCACGCTGATCGATCCCGAGCAGCTCGACCGATTCGCATTGTCTACGGACCCAATCGAGATAGGCTGCGGCATCAAATCCCGCCGCCTTCTGCGCTGGCCTGAACGCCGGGTTTTCATCCAGCCAGGTGCGCAATGCCCGGCCGAGCTTTTCTTCGAGATCGCCCGGCGAGGTGAAGAGATTGCGCGTGCGGTCGGTCTGCAACCAGGTGCGAAAGTCGTCCAGTGCATTCCTGTTGCGTTTGACCTCGCGCTGCAGCGCCAGAAGTTGTTCTTCTGTCAAATCACGATCCATCGCCTCGGTCATGCGATACGACTCGCGGTGCTCGAGCGGCCAAGTGTTAAATTCAGGATCGAGCAGAAAAGGGATCACTGCATAGCCGTTCAGCGCCGCTCGCTCGCACTCCAGCCGGGTGATGCTCTTATGCTCGGTATTGCCCGGATCATCCGGCGTCCAGCCGTGCCAATCGGCCAGGATCGCGACCAACACATGACATTGGTCGACGCGCTCCAGGCAATTGCTCAGCGGTTGCTTGGGCGAGGCCTCCCAATCCTCACAGGGTTGGGCGAGAAAACCGGCCTTGCTCGCCGCGCGTTCGACAGCAAGCCAGTGCTCGGTGAGGTCCTTTACCGTCGAGGAGATGAAGACGCGCGGTGTGCGATGGGTATTGTCGGCGGCCATGCCCAATGCTCCCCGGTGATATGGCGCTCCCTGAGGAGGCCAGATGCTGCCGTCAACAGCTGCTGCCTTCGACAGGCTGTTGAAATTCGCTCAGGCGAGTGCGAGACAAGGCAAAACGGGGCGAGAAAGCGCAGTTTACAGCGAGCAAATGAGCATTTTGAGCCCAGTTTTAACGCCGTATCGTGCCGCATGAGTAGAATTTCAACTGCCTGTTAGGGATCGTAGCCCAACACCGACGACAACCAGCGCTCGGCCTGGTCGAGCGTCATGCCCTTGCGCGCGGCATAGTCCTCGGCCTGGTCCTTTTCGATGCGACCGACGCCGAAATAGCGCGCCTGTGGGTGCGAGAGGTACCAGCCAGAGACCGCGGCGGTCGGCACCATCGCGAAGCTGTCGGTCAAGGTCAGACCGATCCGACGGTCCGGCTCGAGCAGGCGCCACAGCGTGCCCTTCTCGGTGTGATCCGGGCAAGCGCCATAGCCGGGTGCCGGGCGGATACCCTGATAGCGCTCGGCGATCAGGGCGTCGTTGTCCAGGTCCTCGTCCGTGGCATAGCCCCAATAACGCGTGCGCACCAGCTGATGCAGGCGCTCGGCGAAGGCCTCGGCAAGACGGTCGGCGAGCGCCTTGAGCATGATCGCGCTGTAGTCGTCGTGATCGGCCTCGAAGCGCGCGACATGCCCGTCGATGCCGATCCCGGCGGTCACCGCAAAGGCGCCGACCCAATCCGGGACTGCGGCGTCTGCTGGGGCGACAAAATCGGCCAATGAGCGATTCGGCTGATTGTGCCCGGCGCGGCGCGCCATCTGCTGACGCAGCATGTGCAGGGTCACCAGGGTGGTGTCGCGCCCGGCATCCGTCCAGACCGCGATATCGTCCTCACCAACCCGATTGGCAGGGAACAAACCGAATACAGCACGGGCAGTTAGCCACTTTTCTTCGACTATCTTCTTCAACATGGCCTGGGCGTCGCCGAACAGCTCCGTGCACTGTTCACCGACCACCTCGTCTTCGAGGATGGCCGGAAACTTACCGGCCAGCTCCCAGGCCTTGAAGAACGGTGTCCAGTCCAAGAAATCGACCAGATCGGCCAGCGGATAGTCGTCCAGCACCGCGATCTCGCCGCCGCCATGCGGCTCATGTACTAGCTGCACGCCGGGCATGTCATCAGCGGTAAAGCCATCGCTGAGCAGTGCCGGGCAAGGCGGTGTGTAGGCGGCCCAGTCGATCGCCACGCGGTTGGCGCAAGCGGCGGCCAAGGGCAATGCCTTGCGACCGCCGCCACGCCCTGCGCGCTCTTCACGCAGCTTGGCATACTCGGCCGCGATATCGGTGACGTAGGACTCGCGCTGCTGCTCGCTCAAAAGGCTCGAGACCACCCCTACCGCACGCGAGGCATCGACCACATAGATGGTCGGCGCCTGGCGTTGCGGTGCGATCTTGACCGCGGTGTGCAGTTTCGAGGTGGTCGCGCCACCGATCAGCAGCGGGATCTCATAGTCCTGGCGTTGCATCTCCTTGGCGACATGCACCATCTCGTCCAGCGACGGCGTGATCAGACCGGACAGTCCGATCATGTCGACCTCCTCCTCGCGCGCACGGCGCAGGATGGCCTCGGCCGGCACCATCACACCCATGTCGATCACCTCGTAGCCATTGCACTGCAAGACCACGCCGACGATGTTCTTGCCGATGTCGTGCACATCACCCTTGACCGTGGCGATCAGGAACTTGCCGTTGCTGGTTCCGGCCAGGCCGGAGGCCTCTTTCTCGGCTTCGAGGTAAGGGAACAAATAGGCGACGGCCTTTTTCATGACCCGTGCCGACTTGACCACCTGTGGCAAAAACATCTTGCCGGAACCGAACAGATCGCCGACCACGTTCATGCCGGCCATCAACGGTCCCTCGATCACCTCGAGCGGTTTGTCGGCCTGTTGCCGCGCGACCTCGGTGTCATCCTCGATGAAATCGGTGATGCCCTTGACCAGCGAGTGCTCGAGACGCTGCTCGACCGTCCAACTGCGCCATTCCTGATCCTCGGCCTTTTCCGGCTCAGCACCGTCGCCCTTGAAGCGCGGCGCCATCTCCAACAGCCGCTCGGTAGCATCCGGGCGACGGTTGTTGATCACGTCTTCAACCGCCTCGCGCAACTCGGGATCGAGGTCATCGTAGATCGCGAGCTGGCCGGCATTGACGATGCCCATGTCCATGCCGGCACGCACCGCGTGGTAAAGAAACACCGAGTGGATCGCCTCGCGTACCGGGTTGTTGCCGCGAAACGAGAAAGACACATTGGATACCCCACCGGACACCATCGCATGCGGCAGGGTCTGTTTGATCTCGCGCGTCGCCTCGATGAAGTCGACCGCATAGTTGTTGTGCTCGTCGATCCCGGTCGCGACCGCAAAGATATTCGGATCAAAGATGATGTCGGTGGCCGGAAAACCGACTTGTTCGGTCAGGACCCGATAGGCGCGGGTGCAGATCTCGACCTTGCGCGTCTGGGTATCGGCCTGCCCTTCCTCGTCGAAGGCCATCACAATCACCGCGGCACCATAGCGCCGGCAGAGCTTGGCCTGCTCGATGAACGCGGCCTCACCCTCTTTCAGCGAGATCGAGTTGACGATGGGCTTGCCCTGCACACACTTGAGCCCGGCCTCGATCACCTCCCACTTCGAGGAATCGATCATCACCGGCACGCGCGAGATGTCGGGTTCGGCAGCCGCCAGGTTAAGAAAGCGATGCATCGCCTCGACCGAGTCCAGCAGGCCCTCGTCCATGTTGACGTCGATCACCTGGGCACCGTTCTCGACCTGCTCGACCGCGACACTGAGCGCGGTGTCGTAATCGCCTGCCTTGATCAGGCGCCGAAAGCGCGCCGAGCCGGTGATATTGGTGCGCTCACCGACATTGACGAAGATGCTGTCGGCAGTGACGTTGCACGCCTCGAGACCGGACAGCCGGCACGCCGGTGCGATCTCGGGTGTCTTGCGCGGCGCCAGGCCGGCAACCGCCTCGGCCATTGCCCGAATGTGATCCGGCGTCGTGCCACAGCAGCCGCCAACGATATTCAACCAGCCGCTGCGCGCCCAATCGGCGACCTCATCGGCCATATCGTCCGGCCCCAGGTCGTAGCCGCCGAGTTCATTCGGCAACCCGGCATTCGGATGCACCGAGATCTGGCAGGCCGCAACCCGTGCCAGCTCCTCGACATAGGGGCGCAGCTCGTGTGGCCCCAGCGCGCAGTTCAGCCCAATGCTGATCGGCTCGGCATGACACAACGAATTGTAAAAGGCCTCGGTGGTCTGCCCGGTCAGGGTGCGACCGGACTGATCGGTGATCGTGCCCGAGATCATGATCGGCAGCTCGTCCGCATCCTCATCGAACACCTGTTTGATCGCGAACAGCGCGGCCTTGGCGTTGAGCGTATCGAACACCGTCTCGACCAACAAGATGTCGGCACCACCCTCGATCAGACCACGGGTCGACTCGGCGTAGGCGACGACCAAGGTATCGAAGTCGACGTTACGAAAGCCCGGGTCGTTGACGTCCGGCGAGATCGAGGCGGTGCGGTTGGTCGGGCCGATAACACCGGCAACGAAGCGTGGCTTGTCATCGGTCGAATAGCGCTCGGCCGCCTCACGCGCCAGGCGTGCCGCGGCGACATTGATCTCATAGCTGAGGTCCTCCATGCCATAGTCGGCCATGGCAATGCGCGTGCCATTGAAGGTATTGGTCTCGATGATGTCGGCGCCGACCTCAAGGTACTCACCGTGGATATCAGCGATCGCATCCGGGCGCGTCAACACCAGCAGATCATTGTTGCCCTTGAGGTCGCTCGGCCAGTCGGCAAAGCGCTCGCCGCGGTAGTCGGCCTCTTCCAAGTCGAGGCGCTGAATCATGGTGCCCATGGCACCGTCGAGAATCAGGATGGTCTGCTCAAGGCGCTCGCGTAACAGCGCGGATCGGTCGCTCATAATCAGTCTGGGACTCTTTCGGGAATGCGGGCCGGAATGCCGGAATACAACAGGCGGACAATAGCAAAAATCCTTGAACCAGGTCGCCGCCGGTCAGCGCGCCAGACGCAACAAGGCGTCCAGATCCAGATTCTCCTCGCAGTGATCCGCGAGGTCGTCGAGCGCCGCCTCGGTACGCGCCTCGAAGTCGATGCCGGCGGCCTGGGCGCCCACCTGACCAAGCCAGTGGGCACGGAAGGCATCGTCGGAGAAGATGCCATGCAGATAACCACCCATGACCCGGCCGTCGGCCGAGATGGCACCCTCGGGCCGCGCGCCGCCCGCCACGCCATCGAGCAGCAGCCAGGGCCGGCCAAGGCCGGCCCCTTGGGTGCGGCCCATGTGCATCTCATAGCCGGTCACCGGACAATTACTGCGCCGATCAATGCCACTGATTTCGGTAAGACACTTGTCGGCGCCGATCTGGGTCTCGATATCGAGCAGACCCAGGCCCAAAGTCTCGCCCGGCAGACCCTCGATCCCATGCGGGTCGCGCACCACCCGGCCGAGCATCTGAAAACCGGCGCACAGCCCGAGCAGCCGTCCACCGCGCCGCACATGCGCCTGGATGTCGGTCGCCCAGCCTTCGGCATGCAGGCAGTCGAGGTCGGCGCGCGTGGCCTTGGAACCGGGCAGGATGACCACATCGGTCTCGGCCGGGATGGGTTGGCCGGGCTGCACCCAGCGCAGATCGACCGACGGTTCGGCGGCCAGCGGATCCAGGTCGTCGAAGTTTGCGACCCGTGACAAGCGCGGCACCGCGATGCTCAAGCTACCTTGGGTATTCTCAGCCGGTCGCTCGAGCGCCAGCGAGTCCTCGGCCGGTAGGCGGTGGGCACCGGCGAACCAACGCAGCACACCGAGGAACGGCCAGCCGGTGTGCGCGGTGATGGTCGCGCAGGCCGGCTCGAACAGCGAGAAGTCGCCGCGGAATTTGTTCACCAGATAACCGACCACGCGCGCGCGGTCGGCCGGGTCGAGCAGCAGCCAGGTCCCAACCAAGGACGCCATGGTCCCGCCCCGGTCCAGGTCGCCGACGATCACAACCGGCACCTCGGCACGCTCAGCGAAATGCATATTGGTGATATCACAGTCGCGCAGGTAGACCTCGGCCCCGCTCCCGGCACCCTCGACCAAGACCAGGTCGGCCTCGGCGCACAGGCGCTCGAAGCTGTCGAGTACCGCGGGCATCAGCCGTTGGCGCATCTGGTGGTAGACCCGTGCCGGGCAGTTACCGAGCACGCGCCCACGCAACACCACCTGGCTGCCGACATTGGTCTGCGGCTTGAGCAACACCGGGTTCATATGGATCGAGGGCGGCACGCCACAGGCCCTTGCCTGCAGCGCCTGGGCGCGCCCGATCTCGCCGCGGGGCGTTGCGCCGTCGGGGCCGGGCGGTGCATCGCTGTCCTCGGTGACCGCCGCATTGTTGCTCATGTTCTGCGCTTTGAAAGGACGCACGATCAGACCACGCCGTCGATAGGCGCGGCACAGGCCAGCGACCAACAGGCTCTTACCGACATCCGAGGCGGTGCCCTGGATCATCAGTGCTTTGGCGCGCCTTGGGCCGGCCGCGCGCAACGGCGGCAGTTCGATTTCAGCAAAAGACGGAATGTCGGACATAGTGGGCGCGAGCGCCGCAAACGAACGTGGCGCGACGCCGAAGCCTTAGGGACTGGCTGATCTAAGCGCGCGGGCCGGTGCTCGGAGCGGCATCGGCCCGGCCCTCACCAGGCGCCGGCCAATCGGTTCCTGCCAGAGACCCCTTGGCCGAGCGCACAGCGGGTGCGCGATCAAGCACCTCCCATCGGCTTCGGCGGCGCCACGTTAACTTGTTTCGGCGGCACAGCCACGCTGACCCCGGGTATGGCCACATTGACCGACTGGGGCAATGCCACGTCGATCGGCTTTGAGCCGCCCTCGCAGACATGCCCACCACCGCCACCACAGGCCTTGATTGCAGGAACTGCCACCTGCGGCGCCTTGCGTTTGGCCGGCGGCGCCTTCTTCCAGGCATTGTGGTCCGGCTCGACGATCTGCAACTTGCTCTTGTCGTAGTCGAAGCGGATCAGCTTCTTCAACTGCGGGCCCCAGTAATTGTGCTTGCCCAGATCGTAGAAACGGCGCTGGACCGCACTGCGGAAGAAGGCCTTGATGCAGCCGATCAAATATTTACGGCGCACCCTGTCCTTCACGAAGGGATACTGAAGCAGCATCTTCTTCATATAAAAGCGACGATAGTTGGCCATGACCCCATCGAGTAACTCGGCGCGGTCGATCTTGTCGGGCTTCATGATCGGCGAGACGAAGTTGTACTTTGAATAGTCGAAGACCTCGACCTTGTCGCCCATCTCGCTGAACAGATCGGAGAACGGCCAGGGTGTGAACATCGACCAATTGGCCATGTCGGCACCCCAGTCCATCACCATCTGGTAGGTCTCTTCTAAGGTCTCACGGGTCTCGTTCTCGAGGCCGACGATGAACTGCGCCTCGGTGACGATGCCATTGTCGCGCAGCAACTGGATCGCGCGCTTGTTCTGCGCGACCGTGGTCTCCTTGACGAAGCGATCCAGGTTCAACTGCGCGGCGGCCTCGGTCCCCAGCGAGATATGCACCAAACCGGCCTTGCGGTAGAACGGCAGCAGGTCTTCGTCGCGCATCACATCGGTAACCCGGGTATTGATGCCCCAAAGCACGCCCAGGTCACGGTCGATCAGCTCCTGGCAGAACTCGACGAACTTGTTCTTGTTGATGGTCGGCTCTTCGTCGGCAAGGATGAAGAAGCCGACGCCGTGCACCTTCACCAGCTCCTCGATCTCGTCGACCACCCGCTTGGGGTCGCGCACCCGGTAGTCGCGCCAGAACTTCCACTGCGAACAAAAGCTGCAGGTGAAGGGACAACCGCGCGCCATGTTTGGTGTCGCGACCGGCACGTTCATCGGGATGTAGATGTACTTCTTCCAATCCAGCACACTCCAGTCCGGCCAGATCGAGTCGAGGTCCCTGATCGAGGGCGCGGCCTCGGTCGCAACCGCCGCACCGTCGTTGCCAGCAAAGGCGATGCCCTTGACGGCATCACGGTCCGCCGGCCAACGGCCTTCGTCGACCGCGCGCACCAGGTCGAGCACGATGGCCTCACCCTCACCGCGCACTACCGCGTCTATCCAGGGCGCCTCCTCGAGGACTTGCTCGTACATAAAGGTGCCGTGCACACCGCCGAGGAAGACCAGCGCATTGGGTCGTTCTTCTTTGGCGATCTCGGTTAGGCGCTGTGCCGCGTAGATCGACGGCGTCATCGCCGTGGTGCCGATGACATCCCATTGCTCTTCGCGGAACAACGCGCGCAATTGATCTTCGTCGAGTTCATCCACCATGGCATCGACGAAGCGGTAGTCCTCGTAGCCGGCCGACTTCAGATACCCCGCGATATAGGCAACCCATGCCGGCGACCAGTTGCCGGCGATCTCGGCGCCGCCTGATCGGTAGTTGGGGTGGACAAAAAGGATACGCATTGTTGACTCCCGGCTCTCTAGTTAAGACAGGGCGCGCCACCGCTTCGGGCCATTGACAGCGCGGCGACATCGCGAATCATCGACCGGCCGGATCTTGGACATCCCTTTGAGTCCCAACTCACGGCTGGTCGATACGGAACAACCTGGAGTAATGGTGTGTGATGTCGGCGAGGCGGCGTTATGACCTGGATCAATATAGGGATCGCTCGCCCGGTCGGTGACGACCGGACGAGGGATAATGCCGGCCTAGTGGGCCAAGCAGATAATTCTGTAACGCTCAGCCGCGGCACAAGCATTGTGGGCAAGGCGCAGTCCGCGGGGAATGGCAGGCCCTTTCCAAGGACGGCAACACAGCCCACGATGCTTGTGCCATGGCCCTTTGGGAGCCACTGTGCGAGCGCGACTCGGTGTTGCGTTTCTTGCCAAGGGCGCGCCATTGCCTGCGAAACACGCCTTGATTCGCGCCCGCACAGTGGCCCTGAGCGTTACAGAATTATCCGCTTGGCCCACTAGCATCAGTGACCGCACAGCGCCGGGTCAGCACGTCGACCTAGCCATGTCAGGTAAGATGTTCACACAGCAGCCACCGAGTCTTGCGGACCTCCAAAAAATGCCATCCATGGCATTATTCTCGACGACCCCTGTGCCGCTCGGGCACCTCCATTTTTAAGAGCTGCCCTATTAGCGCGCGGCACTGCTTTTCGCTACCCCGGGCGGATGTCCTTCAACAACGGACGGAACTCCTGCTAGTCTACAATACTGCCCGGCCAGGGTAGCGGGCCACCCAGATTCTCAAGCTCAACCAGTCGACCCTCGTCGTCAAAGAACCTTGGCCGCATGGGATTCGCCCCGGTGAGTGGCCGTTCACTGCGACTCTGCCCGAAACGGGGCATCCTTGAGGTGCCCACAGCCCGCTTTTTACTATTGGAAAAGGTTCGCTACAATGCTGTCTTAAGTCAAGAAGAAATACCAAAATCAGAAGACTTGGCGCATAAACTAGTGCTGTCTGATTTGGTAAATGGGACCACAATGGCTAGTTTAATCATTTAAAGAGGCATTGCATCAAGAGGCCCATAAGTTCTTTACCGAATGCATATAGCTTTTAGAAAAATATAGGGCTTTTTGATTCCCAAACTGAAGAAATCTAGATATAGCTCACGCATCATATATAACGAATAACAGTAAGGTAACAAGTGAACTTAATACAAAAAAGTACCTTACTGGTAGGAAAGAAGCTCTTCGAACAAGAGCTGAAAACCTGGCGAATAGATAAAAAAAATCCGAACAGTCCAACACTTAAACAGAGGCCTGACATAATTCAAACTGTTCTAGAGGGCTACTCTGATCTCATGCAAAATTTTTTTGAGACCAGATACAGGCCTGGATCACCTGGTCAAGCAAAAGAAGCAGAGCTTTTAATCAGAGAAATACAAAACAGGATTGACGCGCTCGACGGCATAGACGATGATTTTATGGCAGCCGCCTTTTGTGGAAGCATTATTCGTAGAGCAATAGATCATACAAAAAAAATAACAGGGAAAAAGTATTCGGTTTTCTGAAAGACTGAAGTTAGCTTTGTCGTCAATTTACGCCAGTAAAGAAATCTTTATAGGCCAGGAAAATACAAGATTTTCCTCCACATCTGTTATCACCACGATTGTATATCAATACGAAGGCGCGGAGGTATCGCGGCCTTCACTCAGTTGCATGATCACGAAGCCGGCCGCAACCAAGCCATAGGTCGCGGTAACCGGCATACAGGCACCGTATCCTGCACAGTTCAACGAACCCGCGACTGGCCCTTCGCCACTGCTCGGGGGCGCACGTTGTGGCTCGTCTGACCACACGCAAGGCACTTGGAACCTGCGCTTCAAATCGAGTGGAAAGCCGTATTCGCGGCGCAATAGCCGACGCGTTCGTGCCAGCAACGGATCTTGTTCGGTCTTGCACAGATCGCCCACACGAACCCGTGTGGCATCCCGCTGCCCACCAGCTCCACCAACCGTAATGACAGCCTGGCCGCGTCGCCGGCAACAGGCAATCAAAGCGGCCTTAGCACGCGCATCGTCGATACAGTCTATTACCCAATTGTGGTCCGGCGTCACCAGGGTTTTGACATTGTCGATCGAAACAAACTCCTCGATGGCCTGCACCTCACAGCCTGGGTTGATCTGTGCAACCCGATTACGTAGCGCATCGACCTTGGCCCGGCCCAGATCCGGCTCGATCGCCGGCAACTGGCGATTCATATTGGATTCGCTCAGATGATCCAGATCGATCAGCGTGATACTGCCGACCGCGCTGCGTGCCAAAGCCTCCACTACCCAAGAGCCGACGCCGCCAACGCCGATCACACAAACCTGGCCGGCCGCCAGGGCCGCCAAGCCGGTCTCCCCATACAGTCGCGCCAAGCCACCAAATCGTCGCTGATAGTCCAATTCCCGCCCCAGTATCCGTTGAATGCAGTCACCTGTGGCAGATGCCGACCCCCGGGCGCTGTATAGTAAAGGCCAATAGCCGCGGCCGGGACGGTCACACCTGCCTCCTGGGTGCCTACCGACCTGCACAGAAGCGATCCAGACACCGTGCCAAAAGAGCTTCCATCGATATCCTCGCGCGATTTGGAACAGATCGACAACCTGCACGCACTATTTCTCGACGACACTCCCTTGATGGATGTGCGTGCCCCGGTCGAGTTCGCCGAGGGCGCCTTCCCCAGTGCAGAAAACCATCCACTGATCGACGATTCGGAACGCCAGCGGATCGGAACTACCTATAAAGACCAAGGCCAGCAACAGGCGATTGCACTCGGCGAGCAACTAGTCAGCGGCACCCTGAAGGCAGCCCGCATCGAGAACTGGAGCGCATTTTTACGGCGCCATCCGGGCGCTGCGTTGTACTGCTTCCGTGGCGGCAAACGCTCCGAGATCAGCCAGCGCTGGTTGTTCGAAGAGCGTGGCATCCACTGCCCGCGCGTACGCGGCGGCTACAAGGCAATGCGGCGCTTCCTACTCGAACAGTTGGATCAGAATAGCCCCGCCAGTCGGCCGGTGGTGATCGGTGGTCGAACCGGTGTCGGCAAGACGCGGCTGCTCACACACTGCGCGACGCACATCGATCTGGAGGCCCTGGCCAATCACCGCGGCTCAGCGTACGGTGGCCATGTTGCGCCGCAGCCGACTCAGATCAATTTCGAGAACGCGCTCTCGATCACCTTGCTCAAACACACCCAAGGAGACAATCCCCATTTCGTTGTCGAAGACGAAAGCAGAAACATCGGCAGCCGCCATGTCCCCAAGGTATTTTTCGAGCGCCTTGAGACGGCCCCCTTGGTCCTGCTCGAGGCCAGCCACGAGGAACGTGTCGAGATCACGCTGCAGGAGTATGCACAGGATGCCCTGGCCGAGTTCCGCAACAAGTATGGCGACACCCACGGGTTCCAACGCTGGGCCGACTCTTTGCGCACCAGCACCGATCGCATCCAGCGTCGTCTCGGCGGCGAACGTCATGCACTAGTGCGCAAACTCTTGGACCAAGCGATCGAGCGGCACGCACAGGATGGTGAGATCGAACCGCATCGTGCATGGGTCGGTTTCCTACTGCGTGACTACTACGACGGTATGTACGAGTATCAGCTCAGAAAAAAGACGGAACGCGTCGTGTTCCGCGGAAACCGTGCCGAGGTCCTGGCGTTTTTGAACCACGAGTACGGCGTCTCCAGCAAGGGCCCCGCCTGAACCAGAGCGTGTGATGGCGTACTCGGCCTGTGTCGCCATCTTTAGTTTCGAGAGATCAAAATAGCATAGGCGAGACAACGATCAGCCGCGGCCTCGCCACATCCACGGCACAGCGCAAGGTACCAAACTCAGGTTCCGATGATCCTAGAACAACCCTCAGCTGTGCCCTGCTTGCTCTCAGAGGCCCTTAGAGGAGCGCTCGACAGCGAGGTTCCGCTACAATGGAACCACGTCAGCTCCGCCGCTAGCCAGCCCTATCACTTTCGCCCCAGAGAGTTCTGAGGCCTAGCGTCGCATCCACTATTGGCATCCGACCCTCGAAGATGCGAGGAGATCGCCTCAATGCCTGGCGAGACTAGTTTGTCCGACGCGATGACTTCGGCAGTTTTTGTAACCCCTAGTCCGAATATGTCACCAGCTTCCCAGGGACTGGCGAGATCCGCAGCGGCCGTGGTGCCGGTCTGGAACAAAAGTGACGGCCATTGCAATCGCTTGCATGAAAACCCAGCCACGGCGGGCAAGAAACAGCCGCTATCGGGTTAGCACCACACCGAGCACAAATTCCGCCTGCCGAATCCATCCTTTATCAGCGACCTTCTCTCTTATGCTCAGCCGCTTGCGACGCAGACCTTGTTCGGCTGGTGACATATTCGGGCGAGGGTCCGGTTCAGCGGTCAT
Organism: Chromatiales bacterium; assembly: GCA_028284585.1. Taxonomy (GTDB): domain Bacteria; phylum Pseudomonadota; class Gammaproteobacteria; order Chromatiales; family Chromatiaceae; genus Thiosocius. Next base: position 4,085 of record JANQRK010000075.1, on the reverse strand, counting down.
GAGCCATGTTCGACCTCGGATGAACGGCGCTCCAGTACACAAAACAGTACTCACTGTGCGTCGGGTGATCCGGATGCGTTAAAGAGACACTGTATCCCCACCGCTTGGCACACCTGCTCCACGAATGGCGGATGCGAACCTATACCGGCCCACCTATCCGCCAGGCACGCTGCGGGTGTCCCAGTCTCCTGATCCCCAAGGGTCATTTGTTTAGTATCCGGCCGCCATCGCGCAATACATCCGGAAAATTCGGAAGGTGATCACATATAATTAAACTGCCCATCGACGGGAGCAGAAAAGACCTCTTATCGTCAGGCAATGCCCCATTTAACTGCTACAAAAGAAAGCAATATTGTCCATCGTTTAACCTGAAGGCGATGGCATAGCTTGTGTGTAGCACGAACAGCGTCAATTGATATCGCTCAAGAAGAGTCTGGATATGACTTTGCGCGAATCTCATAATCGTTGCAAAGCTGCAACAATATCGCTATATTTCGCATCCTCGAGAGTATTTACATTCTGCTCTCCGGTTTTTCACTAAAGTACCAGTAACACTTTCTTGATGGAGCCCGATTTAAATGGCTAAGAAGCAGTTGTCGAATTTGAGTTCAGACGAACTCTACAGGCTTGCCCAAGAGCGCGAGCTGCAAGAAGAAGAAGAGGCCAAGGAAGAAACTAGAGCGCAACTTGAAGATTTGCGCCAAACCCGACGTGACATCGTTGCCCGTCATCGTAAGGAACTGTCTGCAGTCGACGCGGAGATTCGCGCCCTCGGCGGACGCACTCGTCGCGCCAAGCGGCGTGGGTCTGGTGACGGTAGCGTGACAGAACACGTCCTCGAGATCGTCCACAAGTCGAAAAAGGTGTCGACCAAGGAGATCAAGTCGGCACTCGAGAAACGCGGCGTTGTAGCCAACAATCTCGCCCAGACGCTCGCCTACCTCAAAAGGCAGGGCAAGGTTAAGTCCCCAGCCCGCTCTATCTACTCCCCGGCCTGAGCGGCCACGCCTGGTCGGGTGGTTGAGCTCTGTCGAGACAGCCACCCGATCGGCCCATTCTAATCGCTACAGGCGCAACCGACATGCATTGTCGGCCAACCCACACTGCGGTAGCTTAAGCAGCAACTCGCGCCGGAGAATCCCGCATGGATCTGCCTCGCAGTATTCGTCTGCTGATCGCTATGGCCGTGGTGGTGCTCGGCCTTGGAGCACTGCTGCTGATCCTGATCATCAGCGAGGCCACACTCAATGTGCAGGCCCGCCTGCAAGAAACTGTAGGCTGGTTGGGTTACGCCTGGTGGGGCCTGGTCGGGACAGTGGCCCTGGTGATCACCTGGATCGTCTGGCGACTACTGCGACCGAGCCGGCCGCGGCGGGAAGTGATCGAGGACGAAGAGGTCGAAGCACCCACCGCCGAGGAGGTCGACGCCGCGATCGAAAAGGCCAAGGCCTTGGGAACCGATGTCAGTGCCGCCCAACGCGAACTCGAAGAACTCAAACGGCGCCGCGCCAGCGGTGACATTCATGTCGCGCTGTTCGGCGAGGTCTCGACGGGGAAGTCGGCGCTGGTAAGCGCACTGTTGCCCGATTGCGAAGCTACCAGCGATGTGCGCGGCGGCACCACCCGCGACCTGATGCGCTATCGCTGGGTCAGCCCGGGTGGCGACACCTTGCAGATCACGGATATGCCGGGTACCGCCGAGGCCGACGGCGACCTGGACCAGATGGCTGCCGATGAGGCACAGCGGGCGCATATTGTAATATTTGTGACCGATGGTGACCTGAACCGTAACGAGCACAAATCCCTGCAAGGGCTGCTCGCACTGGGTAAACCGCTGGTCGTGGTGCTCAACAAAGCGGATCGCTACCAGGCCGACGACATCGCCCTGCTGTCCAAACGCCTGGGCGACATAATTGCCGATCATGAATACGCCCAACTGGTGCAGGTCTCGGCCACGACTACGCGTCAAATCGTACGCCAACTCCCCGACGGCCGCGAACAACTCGAGACACGTCCGATCACCCCCAAGGTAAAGCCCCTCACTAATGCACTGCAACGCCTGATCGACGGCAACCAGGAGATTCTCGACCGCCTACGCGACAGCGCAACCTTCGTGCTCGCCGCCCAGCAGGTCGATCAGGCGATCGCCACCGCGCGCCGTGAGCGAGGCGAACAACTGGTCGATAGCTACTCCACCAAGGCAGTGATCGGTGCAATGGCTGCCATCGCGCCCGGGTCGGACCTGCTCATTCAGGGTTACCTCGGCACGCAGATGGTGCGTGAACTGTCGGCGCTGTATGAGGTCAAGGTCTCGAAGATGGATACCGAGCTACTGCTGAAGCTGGTGCAGAAGCACGTCGGGCGTGCCCACACCTTGCTGCTGGCAGTCGCTGGCAATGCACTCAAAGCCTTTCCCGGGGTCGGGACGCTGGCCGGCGGTGCCATGCATGCGGTCGCCTACGGCATCATCTTCCGTACCTTGGGCCGCGCCTTGGTCACGACCCTGGCGACGCGCGGTGAACTGCGCCCGCGCCAGACTGCAAAACTCTTTGAGGAGAAACTTGGTGAAGATATGGAATCGCCTGCGCGAAACCTTGCCCGACTGGTTGTGGAACAGGTCCGCACGAGCGAAAAATCTTGAGCCCAGTGGCGATACCCACCTAGAGCTGGCGCGCGAGAGCCTGCGCGAACTGCTACACGACGAGCGAGTCCCCGGTGAAGTGCGTTCTGCCCTGGAAGATGACTACAAACAGGTGCAGTCGATGCTCGAGAAACTCGAGCGTGGCCATATCCATATCGCGGTGTTCGGCCGCGTCAGTGTGGGTAAGTCTGCCTTGGTCAATGCTCTGCTCGGTGAGCAGCGCTTCTCGACCAGCCCATTGCATGGCGAGACCCGCAGTATCCAGAGCGGCCAGTGGGACGAATACCGCGATGGCAATGTCTTTCTGATCGACACCCCAGGTATCAACGAGGTCGAAGGTGAGGCACGCGAGCAACTCGCCCGAGAGGTCGCCGGCCGTGCCGATCTGATCCTGTTCGTCGTCGATGGCGACCTGACACAGATCGAGATAGAGGCATTGCGCACGCTGGCGAAGCTTCGGCGACCGATGATCATGGTCCTCAACAAGAGCGACCGCTACAGCACCGAGGAGCGGGTGCAGCTACTGGACGCACTGCGCAGCCACAGTAAACGACTACTCAATCCCGAAAACCTGGTGCTCACGGCTGCCCAGCCGGCACCGCAATGGGTAGTACGGTTGGACGAGCGCGGCGAAGAGGTCGAGGAGCAGCGTCAACCACCGCCTGAGATCAGCGCGCTCAAGGAGCGACTGTGGTACGTACTGGACAACGAGGGCAAGACCCTGGCCGCATTGAATGCCTCGCTATTTGCCGGCGAGCTAACCGACCAGGTCGCAACACGCGTGCTGGCTGCGCGGCGTACCCTGGGCGAGCGCGTTGTGCGCACCTGGTGCATCGCCAAGGGTGTCGCGGTGGCGATCAATCCGGTGCCAGTAGCCGACCTGATCGCGGCCGCGGCGGTCGATGTCAGCATGGTGATTCATCTATCACGTGCCTATGGATTGCCGCTGAGTCGTACCGAGGCCGGCGGCCTGGTCACGACGATTGGTGCCCAAATGGTGCTCTTGATGGGAACGGTTTGGGCCGTGCATTTCGTTGCATCGGCGCTGAAGCTGGGCACCGGCGGTATCTCGACCGTGGTCACAGGTGGCGCGCAAGGCGTCGTCGCCTACTACAGCACCTATGTGGTCGGCCGCGCCGCCGAGCGCTACCTTGCCAACGGCAAGTCATGGGGCGATGCCGGTCCGAAGCTGGCGATCCGCGAGATCCTCGACAGCCTCGATCGCGAATCCATCGTCGACCAAGCCAAGGCCGACATCCGCGCACGCCTAAGCAGCACCGGCTAGTGGACCAAGCGGATAATTCTGTAACGCTCAGAGCCACTGTGCGAGCGCGAATCTAGGCGCGTTTCGCAGGCAATGGCCGCGCCCTTGGCAAGAAACGCAACACCGAGTCGCGCTCGCACAGTGGCTCCCAAAGGGCCAGGGCACAAGCATTGTGGGCAA
>JANQRK010000008.1 GCA_028284585.1 Chromatiales bacterium | reverse complement strand
TGGGCGGTGTTGCCGCCCTTGGAAAGGGCCTGCCATTCCCGGCGGACTGCGCCTTGCCCACAATGCTTGTGCCGTGGCTGAGCGTTACAGAATTATCCGCTTGGCCCACTAGGGCGCGCTGTGCATGATGGGTGGCGCCTACACCCTGTCGTGAGGTGGCCATGTACGCACCGACTTCCTGTATCGGCTGTGGAAGGCGCGCACCCAAGCATGGGTCGAGCTGGTCTTGTATCTGTTGTTCTGCCTTCCAGGCGTGATTGCATTGATCGTCGCCGGCTGCAAATACGCCGAGCGGTCTTGGTGCTATCTGGAGGTCAGCATCAGTAGCCCTGCCGGCATCCCGATATTCCAATTCAAGGGCATGATCGTCGTCGCCGGTGTATTGCTGTTTATTCAAGGGATCGCGCAGGTGTTTCGTTGCATCATCTGCATTCGGATGGGCGAATGGCCGCTGAGCAGCGACGTGTACGCGACTCTAGACGAGGCACAGGCGTATGACCGACAAGATCATGGCCATCCTGGCACTCACGACAATGATTGGCTTTCTCGGTGTCGTCGCCTGGTTTGTGCCCGAGGTCGACCTAATCATCGTGATCGGTCTGGTATCTGCGCTAGCAAGCTACGATTCTTGGCAGGCCTTGCGCAAAAGGCGCGACCAAGACAGCTGATCCGATCGCCAGACCGCCCCCTCGCCAAGCCGACACCAGTCACGGCCTCTAGCCTGCATGTTGCACCAGTCGATCGCGAACGGGCACGACCGGGTGGTCAGAGAGGCGACGAATGCCCTATTGAGGGCGTATTCTTGAGGGACAGTTTGTGCCCCGTTCCCGATCGATCCGGGCCCTCACTTGTCCAGTCGCGCTTGTACTTTCCCTTCACTCAAGCCATAGCTATGACTATGGTTTTCGCTCCAGGGCGGCGTGATCATCCCGGATACTGGTGCAACATGCAGGCTAGCCCGAACATGTCATCAGCCGACCAACGCCTGCCTCACAAGCTGCTGAGCGTAAGAGAGAAAATCACAGATGAAGAATGAATGCGGCAGGCGCAGTTTGTGCCCGGCGTCGTTCTATCCCGATGCCGACGGTTTCTCGCTCGCCATGGCTTAGTTTTCACGCCAGCGATAGCTACGGCTATCGCTTTTGTTCCAAACTGGCGCCACAGCGGCTGCGAATTCCGACGGCTCTCGGGATGCTGGTGACATATTCGAGCTAGTGCGGCTCCAGCTGACGTTCGAATAGCGCCTCGACCGACACAATCTGGGCCAATGGCACGTAGACGGTGAACTTCCCACCATGCAGGCTCTGCTCGACCTCGGCCTCACCCTGCGCAACCCCCTTGAGCACGCCGGCGCGCATTGGCTGGCCACGCGGGTGTATCTGGACCTCGCGATTGACGTAGCGTGGTAGCTCGGCGACCGGCACGGATTCAAACTGGCGGCGCACGAAGATTCGATTGGGCTGCGCCTCGGTCGACTCGATCTCAGAAGGCTGATTACCGAATAGGGTCGACAGCCCGGACTGTCCCTGAGGCGCTACCCAGGTGAACCGCGTATCCGTGATCAGACGCTCGTTGAGCCGCACGCGCAGACCGATCGTGTCGACCAACTGGTCCGGCGGCACGAACATCAGGCTGAGCATACCGAGCGGTTTCGAGGGACGTGCAACTATTTCGAACTCACCCCAGGTGCGGTAGAAGTCGCGTACCGCGCTGGTCAAGCCACTACCTAGCATTAGTCCCATGCCTTCAAGGCCTTGTAAGGCTTGGTTTGCGAGGTGCTCGCTCCAGACCTCGACACTATCCTCAGTGCCGGCCGCACACGCCTTCAGCGCTTGTTGGCCGAACTGCGGCGGAATGGCTGCGCTCAAGCGCACATCGGCCAAGCTGGGCATAGTGGCGCCGCCGGATGCAAAGGCCTGGGGATCCACATCGGCCAGGGTCGCCGACACCCGCGTCGACTGTACATCATGTAGTTCCACATCCATCCCTAGTTCGATCGTTTGCTGGGCTTCATTGACGCGATAGAAGCCATCGATACTCAGCTCGAGCTCGGTGAAGCCCAGCTGCTGCAAGAATGCAGGATGCGTCGATAGCCCATTGGCACAAGGGTCATCCGGCGAAAAGCCGGCGGCGCCGGCTGGCTCGACGAGCAAATCCGAGCCCAAGGGCAGGCGGACCCCGTCAACTAGCAACGAAAGGCTCGGTGGTAATTGGTTATTGCCCTCGCCCCAACTCACCCCCTTAAGCAGGAACAGCGGATCATCGCCGGCGATGCGGACGGCCTCGACCTCTATGCTGTCTTGGTAGCCCCGCGGCTGGATGCTGATCCCCTTGACCGTCACTGCACCCCGCAGATCAGTATCGATACCGGCATAGCGCACATCTGCCGTGCTGGACGCCAGTTCTACGATCTCATCGACGGTTTCCTTGGCCTTGTAGTGGGCGAAACCCTTTAAGGCCCCATACACCAGGGCAGGGACGAGTAATACAAGCAGTAGGTTGCTTGGGCGTAAGGTCATCGGTGGCTCCCTTAAATTCGCAGTAGCGGCTTTTCCACTTCTTGGCGTTTATCGACACCTAACAGCCGTTCTATAAGGGTCAGTGCGAAATCCATGGCAGTTCCTGGTCCACGCGAGGTGACCACTCTGCCATCGGTCACAACGGCATCATCGACCAACTGAGAGCCTGCGCTAAGTCGACCCTCGATGACACCCGGGTAGGCAGTGACCCGGCGACCGTCGAGCAGGCCGGCATTCAGCAACACCTTGGGCGCGGCGCAGATGGCCGCGGTGTACTTGTCCTGCTCGGCCATGCGGCGTAGTACGGCGTGGATGCGCGGGTCCGCATCCAGGTGGTCCGCACCCGGCAGGCCACCTGGCAAAACGATCATGTCGAAATCGTCGTCCAGCACCTCATCCAGCGGGTGGTCCGGTACCAACATCACGCCACGACTGGCCCGGATCGGACCTTCGCCGAGGCCGGCGGTGATTACCTCGACACCGGCGCGTCGCAGCAGGTCGATGAGGGTTACTGCCTCGAGTTCTTCGCAACCGTCGGCAAGGGGGATGAGGACGCGTGCCATAGCTTGTCATTCCTTTCTCGTTCTACCAGTCGCGAGACCGGCACCAATCGGATACCTTGAGCCGCCAACGCCGGCAGCTCTTCGGCCAGCACCGTCAAGGTTGCGGGATAAGGATGGCCAATCGCAATCGCCGAGCCATGCTGTTTCGCCTTGGCGACCAAGCGACGCAGCTGCACTCGGATGTACTCCGGCTCCTGGCGGTTGTCTAGGAACACATCGCGCTGCGCATTAGACAATCCAGCCGCACGAGCGGAATCGCGGGCCACGGTGAGCACATGGGTGCGGCTGTCTACGAAGTACAGTCGATCGAAACAACCTAGGTCTTCCATTAGCCACCGCATCGCCCCTGGATGGCGTGTGAGCAGGCTACCCATATGATTGTTCACACCGACCGCGTGCGGGATCGCAGCGAGTCCAAGGCGCACTTGACGGGCGAACTCGGCGCGATTCAGACCCAGGTGCAAGCCGCCCCGGCCGAGCCTTCGTCCATCGGAAGCCTGCATTGGCAGGTGCAACATGACCTCTTTACCGGCGACATGGGCGCGCTGCGCGAGCGCTACACTGTAGACCCGCCGCGGCAACACGGCATAGGTTATCGCCCCGGGCAAGTCGACAGCCTGCCGACCAAGTTCCCAATTGTTGCCAAGATCATCGATGATAACGGCGATCTTGGCCTCCGGCGACTCGCCCATCGATGGTATCGACAGCAGGCAGCAAATCGCGAGTAGCAAAAACCGCATGCGGATCCGCCGATCAGGCCTCGTCACCCGGGCGCAGTATGGCCAGCCCTTTGAGCAGATTGAGCGCCTCGCTAAGAGCATAGTCAGTCTGGGCTTCACCATCATCTTTTTTGGGCTTCTTGGCGGCCGGTTCTTCGGCGTCGCCCTTATCATCATCTTCCGAGTTGATGAGGTGGCGGGCTAAATCCGCCTCTTTGAGTGGATCGCCGGCCTCCTCGCGCAGCGTCAGGCGCAGGTTAGCGAGTTCGATGTCGGGGACGATGCCCTCGGCCTGAATGGAGCGTCCGTTAGGGGTGAAATAGCGGGCTGTGGTCAGCTTGAGCGCAGTCCGCTCGTTAACCGGCACGATGGTCTGAACCGAGCCCTTGCCAAACGTCTGCTGGCCCATGATCACGGCCCGTTTGTGGTCTTGCAATGCACCGGCGACGATCTCAGAGGCCGAGGCCGAGCCACTGTTGACTAAAACGACGATCGGCGCCCCCTCGAGTACGTCATCCGGCGCGGCCTTGAACTTGAGCTGGGAATCTCGAATCCGGCCTTCGGTGTAGACGATGGTGCCACTGGTGAGGAAGGCATCACTGATCGCCACCGCGGCATTGAGCACCCCACCCGGGTTGTTGCGTAGGTCCAACACCAAGCCCTTGAGCGAGCCACCGGCGCTGCGTTTCAGCTTGCTGATACTCTTCAGCAAGTCCTCCGGCGTGCGCGCCTGGAACTGCGAGACCCGCAGATAGGCAAAGCCAGGTTCCAGCATGCGCTGTTTGACGCTGACCGTCTTGATGATGTCGCGTACCACCTTGATCTCGACTGGCTTGTCCTGGCCCTCGCGCACTATGGTCAAACGGATCGCCGTACCGGGCTTGCCGCGCATCAATTTGACCGCATCTTCCAGCGCCATGCCCTTCACCGGCTTCTCGTCGAGTCGAATAATCAAGTCGCCAGCCAGGACTCCGGCGCGTTGTGCTGGGGTATCGTCGATCGGCGATATGACTTTCACGAAGCCGTTTTCCATGCCGACTTCGATACCCAATCCGCCGAACTGGCCGCTGGTGCCTACCCGTATATCGCGGTAGTCCTCTTCGTCGAGGTAAGCCGAATGCGGGTCGAGCCCGCTGAGCATGCCCTCAATCGCAAAGTTCAGTAGCTTGCGATCGTGTACCGGCTCGACGTAATCATTTTTGATGCGGCTGAATACCTCGGCGAACACCCGCAACTCGTCGAGCGGAAGACCTGGGCTCTTCTCTTGATCCTCGGCCGGTGTCGTATCCGCCGCCAGCGGGCTAGCGGACACCAAGCTCGCGAGCACCAGCAATGCGACCAATCTCTGCTTCATAACAACCTCAAACTCCACCTGCCGGCGCGGAGATCTCTTCAACCAACCTTGTTACCGGCGAGCCGGCGACACCACTTGACTGGGTCGACCGGGCGACCGTGATGCCTGATGCCAAAGTAAACGCCCGAGCGTTCACGCCCCCCGCTGCTACCGACCAGCGCGATCGGCTCATCCACTTCTACCCAATCCCCAGCCTCTTTGAACAGGCTCTGATTATGGCCGTACAGGCTCATGAACCCGTCTCCATGATCAACGATCATCAATAGCCCGAACCCTCTAAGCCAATCAGCGAAAGCTACGCGGCCATGATGGATGGCCCGTACTTCCTGTCCTTCGGGTGCCGAGATCATAACACCGTCCCAGACTAGCCTTCCGAGCCTCGCGGCGCCAAAGCGATTGGCAACCTGCCCACGGGCCGGCCACGCCAAGCGCCCGCGCTGATCGGCGAAGGCGAGCTGTTGTGGGTGTTCGACTGCGATGTCGGCCAAGGCCTCCTCGATTCCCTCGAGCAGGGTACGCAATTCCCGCTCATCGGTTTGCAGCCGACTCAATTGCTGACCTTGATCGTTGAATTCACGGGCCAATACGACGAGCACCCCTTGGCGCTTGTCCTGAGACTGGCGCAGCTCGGCCAGCTCTTTTTGTTGAGCGATCTGCAGCCCGCTGAGCTTGCGCTCTTGGTCGCGGATACCCTCCTCCGTCTCCGCAAGCAGTTGCATATCTGTTTGGATCTGAAGCATTTTGTGCGCTCGTGCCCGACTGAGGTAATCGTAATAGACCATGATGCGGCCAACAGTAGCGGGGTCCTGCTGATTGAGCAGGATCTTTAGTCGCTCCTGGCGTCCCATCAGATAGGCGGCGCGCACCTGGCGCGCCAAGACCTGCCGTTGCGAGTCGAGCGAAGCACGCAGCGTGGTTTGTTCGTTGCGCAGTCGGCCGAGTTCAGCACGCTGTCGACGGAGGCGATCGTCGAGCAAGCGTAGCGATCGTGCCAAGCGTCCAATCGCCTGTTCCGACGCCTTTAGCAGGCGCGACAGTTCATTCGATTCGCCGCGATTGGCCTCCATGCGCTCGCGCAGTCCCCGGATTCGGGTGCGCAAGCTATCCAGTCGTTGACGATGTTCGGTGTTCTCTGCCGCAGCCGAGTGCTCAATCCAACCCAGGGCCGGACACAAGACCAGCAAGATCGCCACGGCGAGCCATGAGCAGTGCATAGAATTCGGCACAAACCGCATCTTGGAGCCTGGCAGCGCATTCGCGCTTGCGAATGGGTCAAGCAGCGTCGGCGTCGGCCTTCAATAAAAGCGAACGGCCGGTCATTTCAGCCGGCTGACGCAGTCCCATGATCTGGAGCAAGGTCGGCGCAACATCGCACAAGGCCCCGTTCTCCATTAGGGCCGGGGCCCGATCACCGACATAGATCAGAGGGACCAGGTTGGTAGTGTGTGCGGTATGCGGCTGACCGGATTTAGGATCCATCATCTGCTCTGCGTTGCCATGATCGGCGGTGATGAGCATTTCGCCCCCGACTTCGCGCACCGCCTCGACAACGCGACCGATGCACTCATCCAACACCTCGATCGCCTGGACTGCGGCACTGAAGTTGCCGGTATGGCCCACCATGTCGCCGTTGGCATAGTTGCAGATCACGGCGTCGAAACGGTCACTTCGGATCGCCTCCACCAAACGATCGGTCACCTCCCTTGCGCTCATCTCCGGCAACAAGTCGTAGGTGGCGACCTGCGGCGAGGGGACCAAAATTCGCTCTTCTCCCCTGTTCGGGGTCTCTATTCCGCCATTGAGAAAAAAAGTCACATGGGCATACTTTTCGGTTTCGGCGATGCGCAGTTGGTGCAGACCCAGGTTGGCGATGTACTCGCCGAAGGTATTTTCGAGCCGCTCCGGCGGATAGGCGACTGGGATATCGAAATCCTTGCTGTACTCGGTCAGCGAAACGAATCCCGCTAGCCTGGGTGTGTATTGGCGCTCGAACCCTGAGAAGTCCGGTTCGATGAAGGCACGCGTTATCTGGCGGGCACGGTCAGACCGGTAATTCATATTTATCAGGACATCGCCGTCCGCGACGGTGACCGGCGGCCCGATACACGTGGCGGCGACAAACTCATCGGTCTCGCCCCGCCGATAAGCCATTTGCAGGGCCTCGACCACACCATCCGACGTGTGCTTCGCCCGACCCTGTGTGATCAGATCATAGGCCTGTTGGACGCGGTCCCACCGGTTGTCTCGATCCATCGCATAGTAGCGACCGATCAGCGTTGCGATGCGGCCGTGGCCAAGTCGCGCCAAGACTTCCTCCATCGCCACCAATGACGGCTCGGCACTCTTGGGTAGCATATCGCGACCGTCCAGGAAGGCATGTATGTAAAGCTGCCGGGCACCCCGCTGCGCCGCCAATTGCGCCATGGCGTGGAGATGTTCCTCGTGGCTGTGCACGCCGCCCGGCGAGAGCAAGCCGAGAATATGCACCGCTTTGCCGTTCTCCACGGCGAGATCGACTGCGTCGGTAAGGGTGCGGTTGCTGAAAAACGACTCGGCTCGAATCGATCGGCTGATGCGCGTAAACTCTTGGTACACCACCCGGCCGGCACCGAGGTTCATATGCCCGACTTCGGAATTGCCCATCTGCCCAGCCGGCAACCCTACTGCCGATCCTGAGGTGCGGATGGCTGTACTAGGAAAATCATTCCAGAGACGATCCCAGACAGGTGTCTCGGCCGCCATGATGGCGTTGTGATCGGCGTCTTCGCTCAAGCCCCAGCCGTCGAGGATCAGGAGAGACGCTGGGCGTACCCGATTACTCATTTTGCACTTCGCTGTAGCCGGCTCTGCATGGGCAGCGACCAATTACCCTAAGATGTTAGATGATTTGCCGCACTAAAGCGGAATGTCGGGATTCGTCCGATGTTCCGCATTGAACCATCTTAGCTGAAGGCGCACCAGCCGGGGGAGGCACGATCGCCCACTGTCGCCGCGCGCTAAAAAAACTACCTCGTTGGGAAAAAGCTCGCCCTCGGCTTCAAATTACTGTTCCAATAGCGATCTATCATTAGATCAGAGGCTAATGAAATAGCCCGATGGAGGAGAATCCCAGTGAGTCTTCAAGAAAAGTCAGTTGTAGCCATGCATGACGGAATTGACAAAGAACTCCCACTGCTGAAAGGCGACGAGGACATCGATCGCGCCTCGCGCTCGCTCAAGGCCATGTCGCATCCGCTGCGCCTTAAGATCCTCTGCACGCTCGGTGACCAGGAGGTGAGTGTGCAGGATATCGTCGACAAGGTAGGGACCTCACAGAGCAACATCTCGCAACACCTTGCGATCTTGCGCGATAAAGGTATCCTCACGTCCCGCAAAGATGCCAACCGGGTATTTTATCGCGTTAGTGACAGCCGCACGCTGCGCCTGATCTGCATGATGCGCGAGGTGTTCTGCACACAGGAACACTGACAGCCACCCGCCCGGTGGCGTGCCTGCGGGCAGTCGTCTTTTACCTTGAGGGCAGGCCCATGCCGCCCATCCGTTGTTTGCCATGTCGGCCCGCGCGCCGGCTCTGGCGGGGTATCTATGGATCAAATCATCGAGTTCGCCTCCAACCATTACATCCTGGTTGGCTCCTTCGTCGCCGTGCTCTTGGCCCTGATCATCCACTTGATCGCCGATCCTGGTGGCAAGTTCGGGGTCGACCCGGCGGGTGCGACCACCCTTATCAACCACCAAGACGCCGTGGTGGTCGACGTACGCTCGATGGCCGAGTTCAAGCGCGGCCATATCGTCAACGCGCTCAATATCCCCTTAAATGGGCTCGGCAATAGCCTTAAACAGCTCGAAAAACATCGAAAGAAACCCATCTTAGCCGTGTGTCAGTCAGGCTCCCGGTCTGTCAGCGCCTGCCGCCGACTGCGCAAACACGGCTTTGAAAACGTCAAAAACCTACGCGGCGGGATGATGGCCTGGGAAAGCGCCAATCTGCCGGTGAAACGCACCTAAGCGCATTAAATTTTAGGAGAGCACAGTGAGCGAACAACAGCAGCCCGCACGGCAGTTTCTAGTGCAGCGAATCTATACGAAAGACATCTCTTTCGAGTCCCCCGCCACCCCCCAAATCTTCCAAGAAAACTGGAAGCCGGAAATAAAAATCAACCTGAACACCGAGCACAAATCCTTCAGTGAAGGTTTGATGGAGCTGGTTCTCACCGTCAGTGTCGATGCCAAACACGACGCCAAGACGGTCTTCTTGGTCGAGGTTAAACACGCCGGCCTATTCACCGTAACTGGGTTCAACGAGGAGGAGCAAGAATCACTGATGGGCATCGCCGGCCCTAACATACTGTTCCCGTATGCCCGCGAGGTGGTAACCGATCTGGTAACCCGTGGTGGTTTCCCACAGCTGGTTCTACAACCGGTGAACTTCGAAGCCATGTTCGCGCGCACGCGACAAGAGAAATCGGACCGGGCAGCAGCCGGTCAGGGCGAAGCTTTGAACTGATTTGGCCACCGCAGCCCGTATGCTGGCAGTCTTAGGCGCCGGATCCTGGGGGACCGCATTAGCGATTCACCTGGCTCGCAAGGGGGCCCAAGTCGTCTTATGGGGCCACGATCCCGACGAGGTCGAGGCACTGTGCCGCGACCGGGAAAACCGGCGCTATCTGCCTGGCATACCCCTACCCGAAGGTATCGCGCCGTCGCTCGACCTGCCGGCATGCGTGTGCAGCGCCGACGATATCCTGCTAGCCGTGCCCAGCCACGCCTTTGCCAAGATCTGCGAGCAGATCGCAGTGGCTCGGCCGCAACTCTCGGCGCTGGCCTGGGCCACCAAGGGATTCGACCCGGCCAGCCACGAGTTGCTCAGTGAGGTCGCGGCTCGCCAATTACCGAGCTGCGAACTTGCCGCACTGTCCGGCCCGAGCTTTGCCAATGAGGTCGCACGAAAACTACCCACTGCGATTACGGTCGCCGCGAACAACCCGAGCCACGCTGAGCGCGTTGTATCCTTCCTGCACGGCGACAATCTCCGCGCCTATACCAGCGACGACTTGATCGGCGTGCAAATCGGCGGCGCCACCAAGAACGTCATGGCGATCGCTGCTGGCATATCCGATGGTCTGGGCTTCGGTGCCAATGCACGCGCTGCGCTGATAACGCGTGGCCTACATGAGATTACCCAGCTCGGCCTGGCGATGGGCGGACGACATGACACCTTCATGGGTCTGGCCGGACTGGGCGACCTGGCCCTCACCTGTACCGACGACCAGTCGCGTAACCGACGCCTAGGCCTGGCGTTGGCCGATGGCCGCGACATCGCCGCCGCACGACGTGAAATCGGGCAAGAGGTCGAGGGGATAGCGACCGCGCGCGAGGTGCGCATGTTGGCGCAGCGCTTTGGCGTCGAGATGCCGATAACTGAGCAGACTTACCAGGTGCTCTATGAGGGTCTTCGGCCGAAGACGGCCGTGCACAACCTACTGAGTCGCCAGGCAAAAGCGGAGTAGCGCCCTGGCCCCAGACCCAGCAGCACCTAACAGAGCGAATGACTTGGCGCGGCAGCCAGCAGTGTTGCGACATGAGCATTGGGTCAGCAGGTACGCCAATCCCGGCCCCGATTGAACCAATATAACGCCGGGGCCATCATAGGAAGTATCGACTCAGTCAATTTACTGGGGGACGACCATGACTTACAGCATCGCTGTCGAAAACATCAAGTGTGGCGGCTGCGCTAATTCGATTCGCCACCGTCTGTTAAATCATGCGCTGGTCGAGGCGGTAACGATCGATGTCGAACAGGGTGCGGTGCGCATCCAGGGCGACCCGGCGGGCCGCGCCCAGGCGGTCCAGGCCCTCACCGCGCTGGGCTACCCCGAGGTGGGTTCAGTCGAGGGATTTAAGTCTGCTGCCGCAAAGGCCAAATCATTCGTGAGTTGCGCAATCGGTCGAGTCGACCGGGCCGGCAACCCTGGCGGCTAGCCGTGGCCGAAGGCATCCAACCCGGGGGCCCTCCCCCAATCTGTCGCGCAACGAGCGATGAATCCGTACCGCAAGCAACGACCTAGCCACTCCGCAACGCGCTGTCTCAGCATGGCGCTGGCCTTGTTGATTGCGCTGTCACCGCTGCTCTCGGCCACACAAACCCTGGCGAAGACCTGCCTGCCAGACTCCGATCCTGCGGCCCTGAGCACACCACCTTGCCACTCGATGGGCGACCTCACGTCTCAGGCGCCTCCAACCACCCCGCATTGCACTGGCGATGCGACGGCGGCGCACTGTCCCTGCCCGGCTCAGTCGGTGCCCGCCGGTATCTCCGGCCCACCCGAGTCGGTGGTCGATAACACGCCGTCTGGGGCTCCGCTGCGCGATGGCCTCACTACCCGCCTGCCCGAATCACCCGGCGAGGGCCGGTTTCGTCCCCCGATTCATCTCCTGAGCTAAGCACCGGCTAGCCATCCGACCACCGCTGCCGAGCCTTCCGGTCCACAGCGGGGCCATTGGCATGTATGCCTATTGCTTGTTTGGAGATATAAAAAGTGAACACTTACACACATTTTGTATGCGCCGCCTGTGCAGCGCTTCTACTGTCCGGCTGTGAAGACGGCAGATCGGCACCCGACACTGCACCCCTAGCCGATCTACTTACCATGCCTGCGGGCGACAACACCTTAGGCAAAGCCACCCATCAGGGTGACGCCAAATACGTCTGCCCAATGCACCCCCACATCGTGCGCGAGGTACCAGGCAGTTGCCCGATCTGCGGTATGGACCTGGTGCAGAAGATCATCGATGCAGAGCACGGCAACACCCCGACCGTTGAGATCAGCAACGCGGTGATCAACAGCCTCGGCGTGCGCACCGCGCCGGCGCGTTCCACGACGCTGTGGCGCCACATCGAGACGGTCGGACGAGTTACCTATGACGAGACCCGGCTGGCCCATGTCCACCCACGGGCCACCGGCTGGATGGAGACCCTAAAGCTGCGCGCCGAGGGCGACCCGATACAACGCGGTCAACCGATCGGAGAGCTGTACTCCGAAGAGATCCTGTCCGCCCAGGTCGATTTTCTGATCGCGCTGGACCAGTCGGGAAGCCGAATCAGGATAGACAAGGCACGCAACCGCCTGCGCCTGCTCGGGGTCACCGAGGACACCATCTCTTCGATCCAGCGGCGCCGCAAGTCGCTCAATCGCGTACCCATCGTCGCCAACGCCGGTGGCGTGGTCACCCGACTCGGCGTGCGCCAGGGGATGTATGTAACCCCGGAGATGGAGATTCTGACCATCGCCGACCTAACGCGAATCTGGGTGATGGTCGACGTCTATGAGCACCAGATCGACTGGCTGCGTAGCGGGGCGCGTGCCGAGATCAGGGTACCGGCCTACCCGGGACGGGTCTGGAAAGGCGCAGTCGAGTACATCTACCCGGAACTCGACCCAAGATCGCACACGCTCAAGGTGCGCTTGGCCTTCGACAACCGGGACGGACTACTCAAGGCGCACATGTTCGCCAGAGTAGTGATCTATGGAGGCCCCAAACGCCAGGTACTCGCAGTCCCGGCCGAGGCGGTGATCGAAACCGGCCGGCGATCGAGTGTGGTACGCGCACTGGGTGATGGGCGCTTCCGCGCGATGGACGTCACCACCGGCATGACCAGCAACGGGCAGGTCGAGATCCTCAGCGGCCTGGCGCCGGGTGACCAAGTCGTGGTCTCCGGACAGTTTCTGATCGATTCGGAATCCAGCTTGCAGGCCAGCTTCCTACGCATGCAAGAAGCTAACTCGCCGGCCGGCGGCCATCGACACTGAGGGCCATAGCATGCTGCAAAGAGTCATCCTTTGGTCCGTACACAACCGCTTCCTGGTCCTGCTCGCCGCGCTGGTGATCACTGGGTGGGGCTGGCTTGCGCTGCACAAGACACCCTTGGACGCCATCCCCGACCTGTCCGACGTCCAAGTCATCATCCACACCGGGTTTCCAGGCCAAGCACCACGGGTGGTCGAGGAGCAGGTCACCTACCCGATCACAACCACCATGCTCGCGGTCCCGGGCGCTCAGGTCGTGCGCGGCTATTCCTTCTTCGGCGATTCCTATGTCTATGTGATCTTCGAAGACGGCACAGACCTTTATTGGGCACGGGCGCGCGTGCTCGAGTACCTCAACCAGGCCACCGCCGACCTACCGGACGGCGTGCAGCCCCGTCTCGGGCCGGACGCGACAGGGGTCGGTTGGGTATACAGCTATGCCTTGGTCGATCGCAGCGGACGGCACGACTTGGCCGAGATGCGCAGCCTGCAGGACTGGTTCCTCAAATACGAACTACAGGCCGTGCCCGGTGTCGCCGAGGTAGCGAGCGTCGGTGGCATGGTGCGCCAGTACCAGGTCGTCGTGGACCCGGACAAGCTGCGTGCCTACGGCATCGCGCTTGCCAGCGTGTCGGCAGCGATCCGCGCAGCCAACCGCGAGGTCGGCGGCTCGGTCATCGAGTTGGCCGAGGCCGAGTACATGGTGCGCACCCGTGGCTACTTGCGCGGCCTCAAAGACCTCGAGCACATCCCGGTCCAGGTCGATGCAGCCGGTACCCCGGTGCTGCTACGCGATATCGCGCGAGTGCAGATCGGGCCCGAGATGCGCCGAGTGGTGGCCGATCTCGATGGCGAGGGCGAGGTGGCCGGCGGGATCATCGTGATGCGTTCCGGTGAGAACGCGCTGGCCACGATCGCACGGGTGCGAGACAAACTCGACCAGTTGCGCCAGGGCCTGCCACCTGGAGTCGAGATCGTCGACACCTACGACCGCTCGGCACTGATCGAGCGCGCGGTGCACAACCTGCAAGACAAGCTGGTCGAGGAGCTGCTCGTGGTAGCGCTGGTCTGTGTGGCCTTCCTGTTCCATCTGCGATCGGCGCTGGTCGCGATCGTGACCCTGCCGCTTGGCATATTGGCTGCATTCATCATCATGCGCCAGCAGGGCATCAATGCAGACATCATGTCACTGGGCGGTATCGCCATCGCGATCGGTGCCATGGTCGATGCTGCTATCGTGATGATCGAAAACGCTCACAAGCACCTCGAACGCTATCGCCAGCGGCACGGGTGCAATCCACGCGGTAATGAACACTGGGAATTGATCACGCGCGCCGCCTGCGAGGTAGGGCCGGCCTTGTTCTTCTCGTTGCTGATCATCACTCTGAGCTTCCTGCCGGTATTCGCCCTCGAGGCCCAGGAAGGTCGGCTGTTCTCCCCCCTGGCCTATACCAAGACCTATGCCATGGCGGCCTCGGCCGGCCTCGCCGTCACCCTGGTGCCGGTACTGATGGGCTACTTCATCCGCGGTCGCCTACCCGATGAACACCGAAACCCACTCAATCGTGTCTTGATTTGGCTGTATCGCCCGCTGCTGAACCGCGTGTTGAACACGCCCAAGACGGCCCTGCTGATCGCACTGCTGACAACCCTGAGCCTGGCGATCCCGCTCGGCGGCATCGGCGGGCTCTTGGCGCCACTCAAGTGGCCGTTCCAGGCCATCGAGACCTTGACCGGGGACGACCAACCAGGCGTCGCCCGGATGGAGGCCATGCAGCGGCGCCTGGTTACGCGATGGCAACATACCTTTCGGACAACACCTTGGTTGGCGCGCTTTGCGGATGGGCTGGGCTCGGAGTTCATGCCCGCGCTCGACGAAGGCGACCTGATGTACATGCCGACCACGCTGCCCGGGCTGTCGATCGGCAAGGCGCAGGAACTGTTGCAGCAGACCAATCGCCTGATCCGGCAGGTGCCCGAGGTCGCCCAAGTGTTCGGCAAGATCGGGCGGGCCGACACCGCCACCGACCCGGCGCCATTGACCATGATCGAGAGCGTTATCCAACTCAAGCCGAGGACTGCCTGGCGCCCGGGCATGACCACCCAGGCGATCATCGCCGAACTGGATGCCGCAGTGCAGTATCCCGGTGTCACCAACGCTTGGGTGATGCCGATCAAGACCCGAATCGATATGCTCGCCACCGGGATCAAGACCCCGGTGGGGATCAAGGTCGCCGGCCCGGATCTGGCGGAGATCGAGCGTATCGGGCGTGCCATCGAGCAGGTACTGCTCGACGTGCCGGGCACCGCTTCGGCCTACTCTGAGCGGGTCACCGGTGGACGCTATATCGACATCGTGCCGGATCGGCTGGCCGCGGCGCGCTATGGGCTTAGTATCGACGACCTCAATCAGGTCATCGCGGCCGCGGTCGGCGGTATCAATATCACCCAGACAGTTGAAGGCTTGGAGCGTTATCCGGTCAACCTGCGCTTTCCACGCGAGCGGCGAGACAACCTCGAACGGCTGCGCGCCCTGCCGCTGGCCACGCCAACGGGCGCGCAAATCACGCTGGCCCAGGTCGCCGAGGTCCGGATCGTCGACGGCCCGCCGATGCTCAAAAGTGAGAACGGGCGGCTGAATGGTTGGACCTTCGTGGACATCCGAGACGTCGATCTGGGCAGTTATGTAGCGCATGCCCAGCGCGCCGTGCGCGGAGGGATTGACCTGCCGGCCGGTTACTCGATCACCTGGTCGGGGCAGTACGAGTACATGCTGCGCGCGCAGACCAAGCTCGCGCAAGTTATACCGCTGACATTGCTGACTATCTTAGTGTTGCTTTATCTGACCTTCCGCCAAGTCACTCCGGCACTGATCGTGATGGCCTCGCTGCCGTTCGCGCTGGTCGGTGGCTTCTGGCTGATCTTCCTGCTCGGCTATCATCTCTCGGTCGCCGTCGGCGTCGGCTTCATCGCGCTGGCCGGGGTCGCTGCCGAGTTCGGCGTGATAATGCTGGTCTACTTGGAAGCCGCCTTGCGCGAGCGCACCGCTCAGGGCCCAGTTGATGAAAAGGCTCTGCGGGCCGCGATCATCGAGGGTGCCGTGCTAAGGGTACGACCCAAGGCGATGACGGTCGCGGTGATCGTCGCCGGACTGCTACCCATCTTTTTCGGTGAAGGCACCGGTTCCGAGGTGATGCGCCGGATCGCGGCGCCGATGATCGGCGGAATGATCACGGCTCCTTTGTTGTCTTTGTTCGTGATCCCGAGCGTCTACCTGCTCTGGAGGCGACACCACCCGGTGCTCGAACAACGCCCGGCGCACCTGCACAAACCTATTGCGTAGCACGCAGCACCCCGCCAGGTCACTGCGTGCCCGCGGACAACCTGTGCGAATATTGCACCATGGATCCCAAAGACGTCTTGGCATTTTGGTTTGCCGACGGAATGCAAAAACGCTGGTTTCGCTCGACGCCGGAACTTGATGAGCAAATCCGCACCCGCTTTGAGTCATTGTGGCATCGGGCGGCTAACGGCGAGTATGACCACTGGTCGGCGAGCGCCGAGGGTGCGTTGGCCCTGGTGGTTGTACTCGACCAGTTGCCGCTCAACATGTATCGCGGGACTCCCAAGGCCTTCGCAACCGAGGCAAAGGCTGTGCAGATAGCGCTCGACGCAGTCGATGCCGGACTCGACCAGCAGCTCGAGAACGACCACCAGGCGTTTTTGTACATGCCGCTGATGCACAGCGAAGACCGGTCGCATCAGGACCGCGCGGTGCAGCTATTCGAGGCCGCAGGGCTCGTGGCGAACGCCCGATTCGCCCGGCATCACCGCGATCTGATTCGACGCTTCGGGCGCTTCCCGCACCGCAATGCGATCCTCGGCCGGGCCAGTACGCCCGACGAGCTGGACTATCTGGCTTCGGCCGAGGCCTTCAGCGGCTAGCGTGAACGAGACATCGCATCGGCGGCAGCTCAGTCGTTGAGCACGAAGGTCACCTTGAGGTTGACTCGATAGGCGGTGATTTTTCCGTCGTTCACGACGACCTGCTGATCCTTGACCCAGGCCGAGCTGACGCCCTTGAGTGTCTTGGTCGCACGCTCGATACCTTGCTTGACGGCATCGTCGAAGCTGGTTTCTGACGAAGCGATGATCTCGGTTACTTTCGCCACTGACATCGGCTGCTCCTCTACGCTGTTGGTATTACTTGGTGTGAGAGGCCAAAGCTAGCAGATACCGGCGTACACAACACGACCTGGCGTGGCCAATTTGGGGGCACGCACGACTCAGTGGGAACGCTGGGCCCAATCGGCACGGCGCGGCGGTTGGTATGCAGAGGAAATCTCGAAGCGGGTGCCGGCCAGCGCCAGAAAACGCTCCATGGGGACTGGCGGGCTGAAATGAAAGCCCTGCAGGTAGCGGCAGCCATGCGCAATCAGCCACTCCAACTGCGCCTGCCGCTCGACCCCCTCGGCAACGATGTGGTTGTCGAGTCGCTTGCCGAGCATCAGGATCGACTCGACCAATGCCCCGCTACGTCCGCCCGCGGGCAGGTCGTCGATGAACGACTTGTCGATCTTTATCGAGTCGACCGGTAGCGATTTCAAATAGGACAACGACGAGAATCCGGTGCCAAAATCGTCCA
This sequence comes from Chromatiales bacterium, assembly GCA_028284585.1. Classification (GTDB taxonomy): domain Bacteria; phylum Pseudomonadota; class Gammaproteobacteria; order Chromatiales; family Chromatiaceae; genus Thiosocius. Next base: position 51,520 of record JANQRK010000008.1, on the reverse strand, counting down.
GTGCAATCTTGACGCCTATCGCCTTCAGGGCCTCGAGCAAGGCGCCGGTGCGTGCGCTGTCTTCGATCAACGCACTCTCGGTCATTTCCAGCTCCAGTGTCTGCGATGGCAGACCGGCACTACGCAGTGAAGATGCAACCAGACCTTCGAAACCAGCTTGCCTTAACTGATGTGCTGAGACATTGACATGCACTTTGAAATCGGAAGCGCTCTGCGCGCGCCAGCGCACCGCCATGCGCAGCGCCTCACGTAGCACCCATTCACCGATAGGGTTGATCAGGCCACTCTGCTCAGCCACCTCGATGAAACACACGGGTGACAAGGTCCCCTTTTGCGGATGATGCCAGCGCAACAGGGCCTCGGCCGAGACTACGCGGCCCGTGTGGACATCGATGATCGGCTGGAAATAGACCTCAAGCTGGTCGCGATCCAGTGCCTGGCGCAAATCATCGCGCAAGGCCAACTGCTCCCCGACTCGGGCAGACATCGCCGCATCATAGAAAGCGAATCGATTCGTCCCCTGAGACTTGGCGGCGTACATTGCGGTATCGGCATGCTTCAACAGGCTGTGAATATCCGTGCCATCACGTGGATACACAGCCACGCCACAGCTCCAGGTGACATAGGTTTCATATTCACCGATCGTGTAGTAGCGCCCGACGCAGGAAAACAAGCGCTCGATCACCCGACTGACTCGTACGCCGTCGTCTGAATCCTCGACCACGACCACGAATTCGTCACCGCCCAACCGCGATACGGTGTCGCCGGCACGCAGCACCCCGCGCATCGCATCGGCCACCTGGCAAAGTAGAAAATCACCATACTCATGGCCAAAGCTGTCGTTGATCGACTTGAACGAATCCAGGTCGATGAAGGCCACGGCCACCTGCGTATCGGTGCGTTTGGCGTCGGCCAAGGTCTGCTCCATTCGAGTATGCAGATAGGCCCGATTCGGCAATCCGGTCAACACATCATGGGTGGCCATGAACTCGGCCTGCTCTTTCTGGACCTTGAGTTCGATATTGGCCGCACTGAGCCGGTCGATCATCACCATGAAGAACTTGGGCATCAGTACCAGCCCGATCATCAACCCGAGATAGGTGCCCGGGTGCTCCCAGAGGAACCCACTGATAGCCATTGCGCCACTAAAACTCAGCAGGCCGAACAGGGTCGCAAATTGCATACAGCGCTCGCCGTAGCGGATCCCGTTACCGATCATCACCCAGAGGAACAGCGGGTAGAAAGCCAGCCCGGCCGAAGAAAAATAGGCCGTGATGTACGTCGCCACTGCCAGATCGAGCAAGATGAGTACATAGCGCCGCCATAGATAGCGCTCTTTGTTGCGTGATACGAACGACAAATAGAAAAAACTCGCCAGCATGTAGGCCAATGCCACCAGCAAAGGCTGATCCCCATAGCCGAATTGGCGCGCCATAAAAAATAGTAGGGTGCCCAAGGCGGCCAGTACGATCCGAGCTAGGGCCTGTCCTTGCTCCTGCGTCACCTCGGCCTCTGCCTGGAAAAACATCGATCGCAGCAGGCCACGACGAGCAGGTCGGCGTGGCCGAGGCAGCGCGTCACTCGGTTCGAATCGCGAACTGGTGTGCAGGTCGCTCATCCTGCCACTGGGGTGTTGCATGAGGTCTCCATGAGCGCGGTCGCAGCCGGCGAGGGGCATGCGATCCCTTCCAGCATAAATCGGCGCTAGCTGACCATTCTTGACTGCACCGGCAATGCGAGCAGCAACAATAGTCCCGAATCCGGCAAGCTATATGACGCAGCCAGGTATCCAGGCGACCTCAGGTCCCCCCTGGAAACCCGTGCTGACGCCAGGCTTCAAACAGCACCACCGCAACGCAGTTCGAAAGATTGATGCTGCGTTGGCCGGCGAGCATCGGCAGGCGGATACGTTGTGCAGCGGGTAGGCCGTTGAGAAGCGCCGACGGTAGACCTCGAGTCTCTGGTCCAAAGACGAACGCATCCCCAGATTGGTAGTCGATCGCATCGTAGCGTTGCCGGTTGCGGGTAGAGAAACCAAACCAACGCTGCGGAGCCACCGCACCGAGGAAGGCACTGAAATCGTCGTGCTGGTGAACCCGCGCAGCTTCACGATAGTCCAGCCCAGCCCGCCGCAGGCGCTTGTCGTCGAGCTCGAATCCCAACGGATGGATCAGATGCAGGGTGCTGCCGGTGTTGGCACACAGGCGTATGATGTTGCCGGTGTTAGGCGGTATCTCCGGTTGGTACAGGACGATATGAAACACTACGAGGAACTCGAACTCGATGGCTGACCGCAACCCGCGCCTGGCCCTGGAATTTTGCGGGATGCCGTTCGCGACCCCCCTGGTGCTGCTCTCAGGGTGCGTGGGTTTCGGCGAAGAGTACACGCGAGTAGCGGGCTTCTCCAACCGGGATGCCGGTGCGATCTGTCTGAAGGGGACGACCGACCAGCGTCGCTTGGGCAACCCGCCGCATCGTGTCTACGAGACCCCAGCCGGCATGTTGAACGCCATCGGTCTTCAAAACCCCGGGGTCGACACCGTGGTCGACGAGATCCTACCGACCTTGGATTTCGAGGAAACCCGTTTCATCGCCAACGTCTCGGGTTCGACACTCGAGGAATACATCGAGGTAACCAAACGCTTTGACGATTCCCCGATCGATGCGATTGAAATCAACATCTCCTGTCCAAACGTCAAGGAAGGCGGTGTTGCCTTCGGCAACGACCCGGCTATGTCGGCACGTGTGGTCGAGGCATGCCGCACTGCGACTCGCAAACCCTTGATCACCAAGCTATCGCCGAATCAAACCGACATCGCCGGCAATGCACGGCTTTGCATCGAGGCCGGTAGTGACGGCCTGGCGGTAATCAATACCCTCATGGGGATGGCGATCGATATCGAGGCACGCCGGCCCTGGATCGGTAACAACCAAGGTGGCCTGTCGGGACCGGCAATAAAGCCAATCGCTCTGCTCAAGGTGCACCAGGTCTATCAGGTCAGCAAGCCGCATGGCGTCCCCATCATCGGCCAAGGTGGCATTACGACACCCGAAGATGCGATCGAATTTTTGCTCGCCGGCGCCAGCACGGTCGGCGTGGGCACGGCGCTGTTCTACGACCCGCTGATCTTGCCCAAGATCAATCAGGGCATCCTCGACTACCTTGACCGCCACGGCCTCCATCAGGTCGCGCAGATCACCGGCGCGCTGCGCTTGAATGCACCCGAGAGGGCATCCGAATGTAGCGGTTGACCTCGCCGGTCAGCGGGAAGAATGCACAGCGATCCGCCTGATGGGGCCGCCGCCCGAGTTGCCGCTCGGTCCGCGCGCCAACCCCGCCCGAAATCGCTCTAGCCTAGGCCTTACGGCCGATGCCTAGTGCACATCGCAGGTTCAAGACTCTCAAGCTCTCGCCGATGCCTAGGGAACGAGAAGTATGAAACAGCCAGGGCCGCGATGACAGATAGCTCCAACCACCCTTCCCTTGCCGTCCTGCGGCGCCTCAGTACCCTGCGTGACATCCCGCAAGACCGCCTTGAACGGCTCAGACAGGAGCTCTCAATACGCGAAGAACAGCCCGGAAAAGAGCTATTGGCACTAGGTGCCACCGATGAAACCACCCTGTACTTGCTCGAGGGCAGCTGCCGGCTCGTGGCCGAAGACGGGGGAGAGAAGATCGTCAACCACACCGATCCCTCAGCCCTAGCGCCTCTGGCTAGGCTGCGTCCCAGCCACTATCAGGTGGTGGCCGAGACCTCGATACGCTATCTGCGCATCGATAATGCCATGCTCGAACAGTCGCTCGGCAAGTTCGAACCGACCTCGTCGCTGACTCTCGAGACCTATCAGGTCGAGGAGGAAGACGATCTCGGCCACATGGCCGCAGAGAACCGACTGACACTGCAAATCTATGAAGACTTGAACGAAGATCGCCTGCTACTGCCCAGCCTACCGCTGGTCGCACTGCGCATCGGAGAAGCAGTCAATGACGAGGATGCCGACGCGCGTCGGGTCGCGAAGGTGATCGAGACCGACCCGGCGATCGCGCTGAAGATCGTCAAAGCGGCCAACAGCGCTCGCTATGGCGGTGTTTCGCGCATCTCGACCGTGGTCGAGGCGGTGGCCCGGGTCGGGCTGCAAGATACCCAGGTCTTGGTTATTACCTTCGCACTGCGCGAGTTATTTCGGACTGGCTCTAAAGATCTGGAACAGCGCATGCTCGAGCTGTGGGAGCATAGTCGTCGGATCGCCGTACTGACCCAAGTCTTGGGTGAAAAAGTGGGCGACTTCAATGGCCATGAATCGCTGCTAGCAGGGTTGGTACACGATATCGGCGTGGTCGCAGTCATCGGCTATGCGCGCGAGTTCCCTGAGGTCGCAGGCGATCCGGTGGCATTGGAATCGAGCATCCAAGCGTTGCGCACCCAGCTCAGTGGCATGATCCTGTCCAAATGGCAGCTCCCCTCTGACCTGGTCAACGCCGCCAAAGAGGCCGAGAACTGGTATCGCGCTAAATCCGGGCCCGCCGACCTTGCGGACCTGGTGATCGTTGCCCAACTGCACGAGGGCATCGGTGGCGATCTCGACCCCGCTCAGGTGCCCGCCTTGGACAGGCTAGGCCTGACTCAGGAGCAAATCGATGGTGGCCTGGAAGTCTTGAACGAAGCCCAGGAAGAGATCGAGACCGCGCGGCGCCAGCTAAACGCGTGATTTCCGGCACGCTGGGGGCCGCTTGAGCCGGCCGAAGCGTAGCCATTCCACCGGCACAGCGATAACATCGATTCCCATCGACCCGATGCCAGATGGGGCACCGGGGGTGAACTGAATGTCTGTGCCAAAGCAAACCCTCATCAACGATGCCCTGCGGCGTTTCGATCGCCTGGCCGGCCTGGACGAGACGCAACTCAATCGCATTGCCGAACAGGCCCAAGTGCACGAAGCTGCAAGCGGGTCATGCGTGCTGGAACTCGGTGATCGCGAGCCACGCCAATTGTTTCTACTGGAGGGTGAGCTGGAGTTGATCGCGGCCGACGGTATCGCCCACTGCGTTCGCGACACAGATAAAGCCGCCGCCGGGCCCGTCTCACGCCTACGCCCATCGCGCTACCGAGTGGGTGCACGCAGCGATGTACGCTATCTACTTCTCGATGAGCAGTTACTTGACGACCTGACCACGCCTAAACCAACCAAAACCATGGTGGTCGAAGAGAACCTACCTGTAAATACGCCAAACGAGCTACTCGATGACAGTGCGACCCATCCGCTGCTGTTCGACGTGTTTCACGACCTCAACGGTGGGCGCATAGTGGTACCATCCGACCCCGAGATAGCCGTCCGCATTGGGCGCTCACTCGCAGCCAACATCAACAACCCGTCGACCATGGCCGACGCCCTTGCGGCCTGTCCAGCATTGACCCTTAAAATCCTGCGCGCTGCCAAAGGTGTGGGCCCGCAGCGTGTTCCACTGCGCAGCCTCCGCGAGGCGGTCATCCGCTTAGGTAACGAGCACACTTACGCACTCGCCGCGCACTGCGTATTGCGTGAAACGCTGCGCTGCGAGTCACCGATTGTGCGCCAGCGCGTAATTGAATGGGGAAAGCGCAGCCGCCGGGTGGCCGCGATCAGTAGAGTGCTGGCCCGCCAGTGCGAACACTTCGATCCCGATTTTGCGCACCTAGTCGGCCTACTGCACGGCATCGCGGAACCCGTCCTGTTGAGCTACACCGAGCAGCATTCGGATCTCGGCGACCCCGCGGCGCTAGACAACGTCATCCATGGCAACCGCGCCGAACTGGGTCGTATCCTGCTCACCATGTGGGACCTGCCTCGGGCGGCAGTCCAGGCCGCTGCACTGTGTGGACACTGGAGCTATGAACACCCTGGAGAAGCGGACTACACCGATATCCTCTTGGTCGCGGAGTGGCATGCCACGATTGGCTCGCAGTACCGACGCCCCCCGCCGCACGAAGAGATACCCGCGTTCGGCCGGCTCGGGATGAGGGCCGCGTCACCCGAGCTCAGCCTTACGATCGTCGAAGAAGCAGAATGCGCGCTCGACCGATCAGACGCGCTACTACTGGCCGGATAGACTTCCTAGGATCTCGGCAACAGCATTTCTGTACGGCGATCCGAACCCAATAGCCCCAACATGTCACCAGCATCCCAAGAGCCGGCGGAATTTGCAGCCGCTGTGGCGCCGGTTTGGAGCAAGAGTGATAGCCATGGCTATCGCTTGCGTGAAAACCAAGCCATGGCGAGCGAGAAACCGTTCGGAATCGGGATAATACCACGCCGGGTACAAACTGTGACTGGCGAACTCGTCCTTAATCTGTGATTTTCTCTCTTACGCGCAGCGGCTTGTGAGGCAGGCGTGGTTCGGCTAGGTAGAGTCGACGACTGGCGCGGTAACCACAGGTACAGGGGAGTAGCCGTTGCCGGCAGCTTTCGCTAGAAGCCGGTGCCTCAGTCCGTACCCTAGTCCCGTTTCCAGTCGCCGCTCGTCGCACCGGACGTGCAGATTTCCCGCATCCGGCGCTCGGACGAGGTCTCATGCCTTCGCCCACGGAAGATCACGTGTCCGCACCGGCAGCCGTTGCAACCCCAACTCCTCGTAAAGATGCTCGTCAGGGTATCGTGCCGTACCCTGCCCCGGCCATTGGTGCTTCTTACGCAACCACCGGCGCAGCCGCTCGCTCGCGTGGCTATCCACCGCCCGGTAGGCTTTGCTGACAGGCCCAAGGTGGAAGTAGTTCGCCCAGCCCACAAGGATGCGGTTCAGGGTGGCCACTCGCTCCTCGGCGTCCTTCAATAGCCACCGACGGCTGGTCGCCTCGCTGATCGTACGGCAGACCTTCTTGATGCTCTTCTTCGAGGGACTTGTGCCAATGTAGGCTCGCCCCGTTTTGGCCGAAAAGCACCGCCCGAAGGTGTAGCCCAGGAAGTCGAAGTGCGCTTGCGGGATCCGGCAGCGCCCGGTCTTTTCTTCGTTGACCGTCAGCTTGAGCCTTTGCATCATCGCCCGCATGGCCTCCATGGCTTGTTCGTCCGTCCCTCGGCAGCAGATGACGAAATCATCAGCATAGTTGACGATCCGGGCCTGCAGGCGTGCCTCCAAACCCAACGTTTTCCACCCCAGCACGAATCGGCGCATATACAGGTTGCTTAGCAGCGGCGAGATCGGCGCCCCTTGCGGGATACCGCGCTTACTGTCCTTCGCCACCGTCGTCCGCTTCCGCCGGCCACGCCCGTCCTCCTCCTCGACCGATACCACCAGCCATTGCTTGATCAGCGCAAGGACGTAGCGATCACTGATCCGCCGCGCTACGCTCTGCGTCAACTCGGCATGGGGTATCGAATCGAAATAGCCTGACAGGTCTGCATCGATGACGTCCGTGTAACCTGTGTTGAGCAGCTTGTGCACCTGACGTACTGCGTCATGGGCATTGCGTCCTTCCCGATAGGCATACTGCTCCGGTTGCAGGTCGGCCTCGAAGATCGGCGTCAGTACCAAGACTGCCGCCGTCTGGACCACCCGATCCCGGATCGTCGGTATACCTAACGGGCGCTGCTGGCCATTCGGTTTGGGGATATATACCCGGCGCACCGGACTCGCCCGGTAGCGCTTCTCCCTCAAGGCTTGCGCCCGTTCACCCAATCACCGCTCCACCCCGTACGTTTCGATGGCCGCGAAATCCTCACCATCAACTCCCGGCTTGCCAGCATTGTGGCGGACCAGCCAGTAGGCATGGGTGAGCATGTCTTCCCGGTAGAGCTTGTCGTACAGGGCGTAGAAGCGAAAATCGGGCAACTCCTTCGCTTTCGCATGAAGTGTCTGCTGAAGTTTCTGTACCTTGCTTGGAGCTTGTAGGCCCATGCCAGTCTCCTCGTCCTCACTTCTTTCAACACTGCCCTCGAACTGAGGCCCCTTGCCTCTACCGACATTACCCGGCTTCATCGGTACTACGGGCCTCCCGCCACCTCAAGCAGCCCGGACTGGCCCTCGCGGGCGACCGGTTGGCGGGCACGTCCCACCACCGCCTGGGGCTTCCCGTGTTGCGTCGTCCTCCCTTGTGCATGCATGCCGTCGCCACTACCCCGGCGGAACCGCTGGGTGCGCTCATCGCTCGCTTCCCCAGCAACGGCGGCCTTCCCCGTATGTCAGGCGGGTCGGCTTCCGCATTACCCTTTTCGAGGCCTGCTCAGCGTTCACTGCTCGTTCGGCCTGCATGCTCGCCAAGTCACCAAAATGACCCTCTACACCAGAGGCTTCGACTGCTTCGTTACCTCCACAGCCGCTCCGATTGCTACCGGCTGGAGCGATAGTTGCCGGGTGGGAATCTCACCCACTGAGAGAACGCGCCTTTTCACGGCGCACTGAGATATTCGGGCTAGACATGATGTTCTTTTGACCTGCCCAGCCTCAACGCACGTGGGTTATAACGAACCGCAAGCCGTGAGGCGCTGGCTGAAGTGGTTGCATGAGGAATTTGGCGGCATGTTGCTGCTGTTCTGCTACGAGGCAGGGCCGTATAGTTACGGGTTGTATCGGCAGCTGATCGCGGCCGGGCATGATTGCCAGGTGGTGGCCCCGTCGTTGATCCCGAAGAAGGCCAGCGAGCGGGTCAAGACGGACCGCCGTGATGTGCTGAAGCTGGTGCGGCTGCTGAGGTCGGGTGATTTGAATGCCGAGCTGCATCGCCTCGTCCGGTCGCGGAGTAGCTTTTGCTTCCTAAAGAAACCAAGCCGATTAGCCGATAGCTGCCAGGAGTGTGCCAGATCGTGGCACCCACCCCTGGAGAGCAATTCATGCCCAACTCGCGCATCAAGCAGGTGGTCGCTGCCTGCTTTTTTTCCTATCTGATAGCCACCCCTGTGTTCGCCGGTCAGGAGGAGTTCTACCAGCTCCTGGAGATCCTGCTACAGAACGGCACTCTGACCCAACAGCAATACGACTCGCTGGTCGCGGCACTGGACGACAGCGCGGCCGCGGCGGATCGAGACCAGCAGGTCCAAGTGAAGACCGAAGGCGGTCTGGAGGCCAGTACTTATGACGGCGCCTTTAGTTTCGAGCTCGGCGGACGGCTGATGGTGGACAGCGCCTATTACCAAGAAGACCAGAACGACTTGGGTAACGGCACAGAGTTGCGCCGTGCCCGGTTGGATGTGGAGGGGGTGCTGTTCTCCGACTACGGGTATGAGTTTGGCGTGGATTTCGGTGGTGGCGACGCAGACGTCAAGGATGCCTTTATCGAGTATCGGGGCTGGTGGCCAACGAAAGTGAAAATTGGTCAGTTCAAGGAGCCGTTCAGCTTAGAAGAGCTGACGAGTTCCAAATACATCACGTTCATGGAACGTGCATTGCCGAACGAGTTTGCGCCAGGTCGGCATGTCGGTGTCGGCGTACAGTCGCGTGGCGACGGCTGGACCGCAGCCGCTGGGCTGTTCGGCGAGTCGTTCGATGATGATGTCAAGGATGAGGGTGATGAGGGATGGGGTGTGACGGGCCGTGTGACCTATGCGCCCTTGCGCGACGACCGTCGCGCCTTGCACCTGGGGGCGGCAGTGTCACACCGCGAGCCGGACGATACCGACGAGATCAAGTTCAATGCGCGGCCCGAGAGCCATGTCACCGATGTAAAGTATCTCAATACCGACGACATCGCCGACGTGAGCCATATCAACTTGGTCGGGCTGGAGGCGGCATGGGTCGAGGGGCCGTTTTCGCTGCAGGGTGAATATGTCGCCGCGACCATCGATCGTCATGCCGGTCAGTCCGGCCTCGATTTCGACGGTTGGTATGTCTACGGTAGCTGGTTTCTTACTGGTGAATCGCGTATCTACAAGCCCAAGAGTGGTAAGTTCGGGCGTATCAACCCGGTCACTGACAGCGGTGCTTGGGAACTCGCGCTACGCTACAGTTCGCTGGACCTGAGTGACAATGACATCTCTGGCGGCGAGGCCGAACAGATTACGCTGGGACTCAATTGGTATGTCAATCCACACCTTCGGTTCATGGCCAACTACATTATTGTCGACAACGATGCTGCCGCGGATGACGCCGGTGATCTGGCCGGAGACGACGACCCCAGCATCTTTCAGTTGCGCGCGCAGCTCGATTTTTGATTTCGAGGGCAGCTGCTATGCGCCTGCTTAGATACTTCGCCATGCCGGTCGATCGGGCACTCCCGATGCTGCTGGTTTGTGCGCTGGTGGTGGTCTGTGGCGGCGTATCGGCTGCCGAATCCGACCGCGACCGGACGCTGATCATCGGCAAAGTCAGCAGCAACCCAAAGAAACACTACCGTTACCTGAAGCCGATGGCCCAATATGCGGTCGAGCACATGCGCGACCTCGGTATCGACCAGGTCAAGGTGTTGATGGCGCGCAACAACCGCCAGATGGTCCGCTATCTGAAACGGGGGCGGGTCGACTGGGTGACCGAGACGGTCTTTTCGGCGATCGAATTTGAAGAGAAGGCGGGCGCCGAGATCCTGCTATTGAAACAGAAAAAAGGCATGCCCTGGTACCATACCGTCTTCTTCGCCCGTCAGGATAGAGGCATAAAGACGCTGGCCGACCTCAAGGGGCGTGTCATCACCTTTGAGGATGCCGGCTCAACTTCCAGTTTCTTCGTACCTGCAGCGATTCTGCTCGATGCTGGCCTGCAGCTCGAACGCCTGGACACGCCACGTGATGTGCCGACCAGCGGTATGGTCGGCTATGTGTTCGGCAAGGAGGAGATCAATATGTCCACCTGGGTTCACAAGGGCCTGGTAGATGCCGGTGCCTTTGCCAACCTGGATTGGGAAAAAGAGGATCACCTGCCCAGTACCTTCAGGGATTCCATGCACATCTTTCACCGCAGTGAGCCCTTCCCAAGGGCACTTGAACTGGTGCGCAAGGGTCTGCGGCCCGATGTCAAAGAGCGCCTGAAAGCGGCGCTCTTGGCTGCGCATAACGACCCGGCGGCGAACTCCGTGCTACACAGTTACCAGCGGACCAAGCGATTCGAAGAAATCGACGCCGAGGTACAAGCCGGGATCGAACGGGCACGGCAGATCAGGGAGGCCATCAGGGCCGACCTCTGATAATGCGGATACCCCTCCAGGTACGCTATACCCTGACCATTCTCGCCCTGGTCATGGTGGCCGTGGTGACATTGGCCACGGCCTTGTCCACGCAATTTCAGCGCAGTGCACAAGCGCTGTCGGCGATCACGGCCGAACAGATGGAGCAGCGTCTGCTGTCACAGTTGCGGGACCGTGGTGAGAGCATGGTCAAGTTACTGGCCGAGAACCTGGTGAATCCGCTCTACGAATACGACATGCAGGGCATCTATGAGCTCATCAGTACCGCACTGGCGTTGGATGAGGTGTTGTATGTCTACATTATCGGAGCAGACGGTAAGCTCATCCATGACGGTACCGAAGAGCTAAGGGGTTTTGGCAAGGTCAGTGACGACGGCTTGACTGCGGCGGCCATTGCCGCTGAGAGCCTGTTGTTCCAGCAGGCGCCGGGTCTTGTCGATATCGCCTTGCCCCTGAACATTGGCGATGAGCGAATCGGCACGCTGCGTCTGGGGCTGTCGTTGACCACGATCGAAGGCGACGTCAGCGAGGTGCGCCAGCGCCTGGATGGGATCAGGGATGAGGGCGTGCGTAGCAGTCTCATCACCACCGCCTGGGCCCTGCTGGGGATGTTGTTTATCGCACTCTTGATGGCCTTTCTGGTGTCGCGCAACCTGGTCAGGCCAATCAAGCAGTTGTCCCGTCATGCCGAGCAGATCGGCCGCGGTGACGACACAGCTGCGATCGAAATTAAGCGCAACGACGAGATCGGTGAGCTCGGCAAGGTGTTTGCGCAAATGAGCTCAAACCTGCGGGCCAGCCGGGAAAGGCTGTTGCTGCACCAGCAGAATCTGGAGACCGAGGTCGAGAATCGGACCCAGGAACTGGTCGATGCCAAAGAGGCCGCCGAGGCCGCGAGTCGTGCCAAGAGTGAGTTCCTGGCGACCATGAGCCATGAGATACGTACCCCGATGAACGGTGTACTGGGGATGACCGAATTGCTGCTGGACGCCGGTCTAAGCGAGCGTGCGCAACGCCTGGCCGCCACGGCGCATCGCTCCGCCGAATCACTGCTCACCGTCCTCAACGACATCCTCGACTTCTCCAAGATCGAGGCGGGTCGACTGGAACTAGTCGATGAGGACTTCGACCTGCGCGAGCTGCTTGAGGATGCGCTCGAATTGCTTGCCGAATCGGCCCACCGCAAGGGTCTGGAGCTGCTCGCCGACCTACCGCCGAATATGCACAGCGACGTGCGCGGTGATCCGGTCCGGCTGCGCCAGGTCCTGGTCAATCTGTTAGGCAACGCGGTCAAGTTTACCGAGCAGGGTGAGGTGCGCCTCAAGGCCCAGGTCATCGCCGAATCATCGGGTGGCTACTGGTTGAATTTCAGCGTCATGGATACCGGGCCGGGCATCGACGATGGGTTGCGCTCGCGTATCTTCGAGGCCTTCACCCAGGCCGATGCCTCGACGACCCGGCGGTACGGCGGTACCGGCCTGGGACTGGCCATCGTCAAACAGCTGGTCCGATTGTTGAAAGGCACGATCGAGTTGCACAGCGACGCGGGGAAGGGCACCTGTTTCGAATGTCGCATCCCATTGCGTGAGGCCTTGACGCCGGCGCAGCCGGCACCACCGACCGAGCGTCTCAACGGGGTGCGTGTGCTGGTGGTCGATGACCATGAGGTCAATCGGCAGATCCTGCACGAGCAAGTCACCGCTTGGGGCATGTCGGACGAATGCGTCGGCTCGGCATTCCACGCATTGCAGAGCCTGCGCCGTGCGACGGCATCGGGGTCGGCGTTCGACATGGTGTTGCTCGACCTGCACATGCCGGACGTGGACGGCATGGAACTGGCATCAGCGATTCGCGCAGCATCCGACATGCCCCGGATGCATCTCGTCCTGCTCAGTTCGGGTGGGTTGGCCGACCAAGCGGCGAAGGCAAAGGAATATGGCATCGACTGTTATCTCGACAAGCCGGTGCGCCAGGAGCGATTGCGCAGCTGCCTGCTGCGGTTGGTGGGTGAGCAGCCGGGTGAACCGCCGGCGACAACGCCGCCGGTAACGCAACGGGACCTCCGCATCCTGTTGGCCGAAGACAACCTGGTCAATCAAGAAGTGGCGGTCGGCATGCTCGAGGGCCTGGGGTTTGGCGTGGATGTCGCGGACAACGGCAATTTTGCGATGGAAGCGCTGGCGCGGCAGACCTATGACCTGGTGTTGATGGACTGTCACATGCCGGAGATGGACGGGTTCGCCGCGACCGAGGCGATTCGCCAATGGGAACAGCGCGAGCAACGCCAGCGCGTGCCCATCATCGCGCTGACGGCCGACATCCAGGAAGGCACGCAGGAGCGTTGTATGGCGGTCGGCATGGACGACTACCTGAGCAAACCATTCAGCCAGGGGGCATTGGCGGGCTTGCTGAACACATGGCTGCCCGCGGCGACAGCGGTCGCGACCGTCCCGAACGCCACAGCGCCGCCAGCCACCATTGTCAGGGCCGCCGAGGCCGATGTGCTCGATGAGAAAATCATCGAACAATTGCGTGCAATCGGCGCCGATAGCGGTAGGGATGTGCTTGGCAAGGCGATTGATCGCTATTTGGAGAGCGTGCCGGACGACCTGGACGCACTGCGCCAGGCCTGCGCCCAAGGCGATGCCGAGACGGTCCGGCGGCTTGCGCACAGCCTCAAGTCGGGCAGTGCCAACCTGGGTGCCGCGGCGTTCTCGGCATTGTGCGCCATGACCGAAGCCAGTGCCCGGGCGGGGCGCTTGGATGAGGCACAGCATGGGGTTGGCGAGCTATGCAATGCCATCCCGGCGGTCCTGCAGGCACTCAGGGCCCAGCGTGAGACGTCGCCGTCGGTGACACCGCTGCCGGCGGCGAGCGCGGTGGACGGGCCGACCCTCCTGCTGGTTGACGACGATGCCGCGTTTCGTGCCACAACGGCCGAAGCACTGGCCGTCGAGGGCTTCGATGTGCGGGAGGTAACGGGCGGTGCAGAGGCGATCGATATCTGTCGACACAATCCACCCGAGTTGGTCCTGCTCGACGGGCTGATGCCCGACATGGACGGTTTCGAGACCTGTCGTCGACTGCGCCAGCTACGGTCGATGAAACACGTCCCGATCCTGATGGTCACCGGGCTCAACGACGTGGGCGCGGCGCGTTCTGCCTTCGCCGCCGGTGCCAATGGCTTCGAGTCTAAGCCGCTCAATTATGCGGCGACCGCCCAGCGGATACTCTTCCAGCTGCGCGCCGCAGCAGATGCCCGCGCATTGCGCGAGTCGCAGCGACAGCTTTCTGCTGCACAACGCATGGCAAAGCTGGGTTACTGGCGATGGAGCGAGGAGGAAGACGTATTCACTGTCTCAGAGCAGCTGGCCAGCATGTGTGGTATCGGCGATACGCAATGCGATCTTACGCTGGATGGCTATCTCGAGCATGTGCATCCGGAAGACCGCGATTACCTACGCCAACATATCCGGGCCTCTGTCGACCGGGACGCGAACCGGGTCATGGACTATCGCTTACTCGAAGATGTCAACAAGGTCATCGTCATCCACCAGGAGATCGGCCGCCCGGAAGACGAGCCACAGACGGTGCTGGGTACTGTCCAGGACGTCACGCGGCAGCGGGAAAACCAGGAGCGCATCCGCCAGTTGGCATACGAAGATACCCTGACCGGCCTTGCCAGCCGGGCCTACTTCCATCGACATCTCGAAAACCAACTGAAGGCCTCCGCACGGCGCGGGGAGTCGTTTGCCCTGTTTTATCTGGATCTGGACTCGTTCAAGGACGTCAATGACAGTCTTGGGCACGACGTTGGTGATCAGTTGCTGAAGGCCGTGGCACAACGGCTCAAGGCACTGCTGCGCGAGTCGGACTTTGCCGCCCGCCTCGGTGGTGACGAGTTTTGCGTGCTGATCGACGGCTGGAGTGATGACGAGGCCCTGGCGAACATTGCCGAGCGCTGTCTGCAGGCGGTTGCGGAACCGCTTGAGCTGGGTGGTGCACTGCGGCATCCGCGGACCAGTGTCGGGATCGCGCGATTCCCCGACGACGGTGCAGACGCTCAGAGCTTGCTCAAGGCAGCCGACAGTGCCATGTATGCAGCCAAGAAGGCTGGCAAGCATCGCTATGCCTTCTATCACCCCGAACTGACTTTGCATGCCTCGCAGCGCTTGCAGATCGAAGGCGACTTGAAGGCTGCGATCGAGGGCGAGCAACTCGAACTCGTCTACCAGCCGAAGGTCAATCTTCAGCAGGGTCGTGTCAGCGGCGTCGAGGCCCTGCTGCGATGGCGGCACCCAGCACGTGGCCTGTTGACATCTGACGAGTGCATCAAGATCGCCGAACGGACCGGTGTCATCGATCAGCTCGGCGAGTGGGCAATTAAAACCGCCTGCCAGCAATTGGCGGAGTGGCGACGCAGCGATCTGCCCGAGTTTACCGTGGCGGTGAATGTTTCACCGATGCATTTCCGCAATCCGGATCTGCTCGCGTTCTTCGTGCGTACCCTGCACGAGAATGGCCTGTCGGCAGTGGATCTGGAATTGGAGATCACCGAGAGCACCATGCAGTTCGGTGATGACCACGAGGCCATATTCGCCGATTTCAGGGATCATCGGATCAATATTGTGATCGACGACTTCGGTACCGGATATTCTTCGCTGGCATCGATTATTTATCTGCCGGTGAATTGTCTAAAGGTAAACCAGCAGTTCGTCAACGCCATGCTCAAGAATCCGACGGCAGCGACCTTGGTGGGGGCGGTTACCGGCCTTGCCCACGCCATGGGATGCCGAGTCGTTGCCGAGGGCGTTCAGTCCCGGGACGAGGTCGCTGCGCTATCGGGGATCGGTTGCGATGATGCTCAGGGCGATTACTTCAGTGCGCCGGTTGAACCCGCAGCGATACCTGGGTTGGTCACGACAGACTTCCTCTCGACTGCGATGGCGGGGCTCAACGCCTCTGCCTAGCGGCGGGTTTTTGTTGTGAGCGACCTCCCGATGACAACAGACGATGTGCTCGATCGCCTGAACGCGAACGGTCTGCCCGTACTGACACCGGGTGCACCATTTTTGTTGCAGGCACTTTCCAGCGGCGACAATGATCTGCAACAGTTGGTCGAGGTGGTGGAGCGCTTTCCCTCGGTCACCCTGCGCCTGGTCAGCTTGGCCAATTCCGGCTGGTCGTCGCCCGCCAGTCCGATCGATTCACTTACCGGCGCCTGTGCACGACTGGGTCGGGATATCGTACGCACTGTGGGGATCGCCTTGACCGTGGCGGCTCCATTCGATCTCCGGCGGTGTCCCGGTTTCGATGGTGAACGCTACTGGATGCATGCGATGCTGACGGCCTCGGCTGCACAGGCGTTTGCTACCCGGTCGATGATGGATGCGGCCGTCGACCCGCAAGCGGCACACACGGCCGGCTTGTTGTACAACATCGGTTTGGTCTGGCTGGCGAGCCAGTTGCCGCGCGAAATGGATGCAATATTTGCGTTGCAGCAGGCCGACGCTGAGCGCTCGCTTGGCGGCTTGCTGCGTGACCGTTTGGGAATCGACCATGTACTCGCCGGTGCCCATCTCGGGCGCGCCTGGGGGCTTCCCGAACCCATCCTTGACGCGATGACGCATGGTGGGTCAGAGGATGGTGATGCACCAACGCCTATCGGCAGCGTGGTCCGGGCCGCCATGGCCATGGCCTCGATCCTGCTTGATGATGAAGAGGCACCACGCCAGGCGCCCAAGCACCAAGCACTGCGCAATGGCAAGATGAGTCCCTATGTCGATGCAGTCAGCGATCAACTGAGTGGCCAAATAACCGGTGTGCGCGCGTTGGCGCGGGAGCTCTTTGCCGCGTAAAACGATGGTCCAGGGCACCAGGTCAACTAGACATGATGTCTAGAGCCATTGCGGGGCAGTGCAAAAAAGGCGGCTGCGGATCAAGATGATTTCCAAAAGTCGGTGACTGCACTTGCTGCCCTGGGATCGTCCACATTCGGCCTTGCTGGGCTGATTGGTATGCGCTGTCCTTGCCAACAAGCCGCTTGGCCGACCTTGCGGGAGGCACGTTGGTGATAAGTTGTCAGTTCCGCAAGTCGTGCTTGGCGAGAAGGCGGCGCAGTTGGTGGTAGCTGAGGTCGAGACGGCGAGCGGTCTTGGTCTGGTTATTGCCCGTTTCAGACATTGCGTCTACCAGCAGTTGGCGCTCGAAGGCGGCGACTCGCTCCGAGAATCCGGTGGCCGTCGGGCGCTCGGCTGCGGCGGTCGAGGCTGCAGTTCGGGCCTGTGTTGCGGCTGGGGGCGAGTGGGTGGCGATACCGGGCCGCCAGGGACTGTCGAAGGGATCGATCACCAAGGCGTCGATCGGCGCCTGGAGATTTCTTGCTCGACTTACCGCGCGCTCGACCACGTTCTTGAGCTCGCGCACATTGCCGGGCCAATCGTGGGAGAGCAGCGCGGCGCGGGCGCGCGAACTGAAACCCGGATAGAGGTCGCGCCCCAATGTCCGAGTCATCTCTAGACCGAACTCGTCAGTGAGCGCCGTCACGTCCGCCGGGCGGGCGCGCAGTGGCGGCACGGTGACTACCTCGAACGCGAGGCGATCCAAGAGATCTGGCCGGAACTCGCCTTCGATCGCAAGACCGGGGAGGTCGACGTTGGTTGCGCCGACCACCCTTACGTCCACCTTTATGGTCTCGCGACCGCCGACTCGCTCGAACTCGCCGTATTCGATGATGCGCAGGACTTTCTCCTGCACCGCGGCCGACGCCGTTGCGATCTCGTCCAGCACCAGCGTCCCGCCGTCAGCGCGCTCGAAGCGTCCCATATGCTGCCGTTGCGCGCCGGTGAAGGCGCCGGCCTCATGGCCGAACAGCTCAGTCTCCAGCAAGGATTCGCTCAGCGCGGCGCAGTTGACTTTGATCAGCGGGCCGTCCCAGCGCAGCGAAAGATAGTGCAGCCGGGACGTAAGCAGCTCTTTCCCGGTGCCGCGCTCTCCGACCACCAGGCAGGGCCGGTCGAGTGCCGCGATGCGAGAGACTTCCTCGACCACCTCCAGGAATACGGGGTCTTCACCATGGATGGGAGGTAGGGTCTCCATCGCCTAATAATACTTTTTTAGCTACTAATTAGCGATAATGGGTAGTGTAATTCGCCATTTTTCTTCGATTGGCCGGGTTCACGCACCAGGAATCAACGCCTTAGGGGTTGGCATGCTGTTCGCAATGGTGGAGATAGGCAAATCACTCTACCGAGAGGCAAGCAGGCAATGGGTATCTTTTCGCGCATCACCGACATCGTGAACGCCAACATCAACTCCCTTCTGGAGAGGGCCGAGGATCCCGAGAAAATGATCCGGCTGATGATCCAGGAAATGGAGGACACCCTCGTCGAGGTCCGCTCGCAGGCGGTGCGGACCATCGCCGACAAGAAGGAGCTGGAGCGCAGGTTAGAAAAGCTGGTCGCAAAGCAAGCGCACTGGGAGGAGAAGGCGACGTTCGCGCTGCGCAAGTCCCGTGAGGACCTTGCCAAGAGTGCGCTGGTGGTCAAGCACAAGCTGGAGGAGCAAGCGGGCACCTTGCGCGACGAGCTAATGCTGGTCGAGGAGAGTCTGCAGCGCCACGATGCCGACCTCGCGCAACTTCAGGCCAAGCTCAACGAGGCAAAGGCGCGTAAAAAGGGTCTCGAGATGCGGATGAAGAGTGCCAAGGAACGCGTCAAAATTCGCCTTACGCTGCACGACGGTCGAGTCGACGACGCACTCAATCGCTATGAGTCGTTAGAGCGGCGCATCGACGACTTGGAAGCCAACGCCGAGGTCTATGATCTCGGGAAATCCAAGACCCTCGAGGAACAGTTCGAAGATCTCGAGGCCGAGGCGGAGATCGAGGCCGACCTCGAGCGCCTCAAGGCGCAGGTAGGCACTGAGGTACGCGATTGATCGGGAGGCAGCTATCCAATGGATTTCTCGTTGAAGTCCATGTGGCATGCGAAAGCGTCGGCCGGCGCACTGCCGTCGCCGGTGAGCCCATGGACGCCGGGTAAGTTGCAGCGTCATAGCCTGGCCTGCCTATCCCATCACCCCGATCGGAGCAAACGATGAGCATCTTCTGGGCCCTGATGATTCCGGTGATCATTTTTCTCGGGATCATCATTCCGACCTGGATCGTCTTTCACTACATCACGCTATGGATGCGGATGCGTTCGGGAGACAGCGCGGATCCTACTGCGAGCGCTGAACTGGATGAGCTTCGTGGGCTTGCGGACAGGCTCGAGCAGAGGCTCGTCTCCATCGAGACCATACTCGACGCGGACGCCCCGGACTGGAGGCACAAGTGAGCGGATATCGACACGACGGCCCAGGCCGCAACCCCCATCGCGATGGCGCGATCCAGCAGGCCATCCGCCGACTGTCCGACACCTTCGGCTGCAGCCGTGGGACCAGCATCGCGTTGTTAGTCATCGGCCTAATCTTGGCACCGCTATTGACCGTGCCGGCCCTGTTGGCCTTCTGGTACTGGAACGGCCGTACAGAGAGGAAGCGTCGGTCCGCTGAGCGGGTTTCTGACACGGCTACTCCGGGTTCCAACCTCGACCAGGACGAATCATCTCAGGTGCCACCCGCCGGGCCGAGTGCCGCTGCCGACCTACGAGAGCGCTTCGCGGAGCTCGAGCGACGTGCCAAGCGGATCGAAGCGTTCGTCGCTTCGGAGGAGTACCGGTTGGAACGCGAGTTTCGGCGGATCGGCGACTGACCGGCACGTCCATCTTGGGAAGTGCCCATCATCTCTCCACAATGCGCGGCAACTGGGACCGTATCTACGCGGTGACCTATTGTTCCTTGTCGAGATAGGCCTGCATATCGCTGAGCGCCTGCTCGGCAATGTTGCGCACCGACGCATCGGCATCGGCGGCCAGTCTTTCAAGGGCCTGGTTCACCTCGGGGTCGGCGAAGCTTTGGTTCGATGCATGCTGCCATAGTGCATCTGCTGCCAGTGCCCTATCGACCACATTACTATTGTCAGACGTTGCCCGAATGATCAGCTCGGTGGCATCGGGGTGATCGATTGCAGCGAGTTGCTCCATGGCCATCGATGGCTCCAACGCCGACACTTCATCGGAGTCCTCGCCATACAAGCTGTTCGCCGCGTCTTCGATTACCGACTCCAAGGCCGGTTCTGAGGCGGTTGCAGTGGTGCTATCCGGGTTTTTTTTATCCTTGGTTGAGGATGGCGCTGTGCTGGCCTTGGTCTTGAGGTTACGTACACCTATGCTCTTTGGAATGACGGACCTATTCTTCGTCCCGCGACCGGTCGACAGCACAACCAAGGTGCGCGCTTGGTCATCGAGATTCAGAAGATAGGAGTGGCCCTGCAAGATGAGCGCAATGGCCTTGTTCAAAGGGGTGTCATTCAACGACAGCGAGACGGTGGTTTGTCCCAGCCGCTGTTTGCTATAGCGAATACGGATGCCCGCCTGTTCGCCTAGCTGCGACAATACCTCGGACAGTTCCGCATTGCGCGCATCGATGTCGAGACCATGGTCATCGAAATGAAGCGTCAACCCAGTATTCACTGGTCGCCCAAGCGGTTCATTCGGCGGTAGTGCGGCGGCCTGCAGTGATGCGGCGAACAAGGCGATCGAGCATAGCCGCGCCAGATAGCCGCTACGCTGTGTGCCCGTTAGCCTGCGGGTCGAGCTCCTACAGTCGCTACTGGCCGATTTTGCGCTACTCATTCAACGACTCAACTCTACCGATGCGAAATTTCACTCAGTGGCTCTCGGGCCCATACCCGAGATACACATGCTGCTACCTGCTGATTTCCTTACTATGCTACCAGCTACTAGGGGGCTGGCCGCTGCCGAGGGAAAATCCTAGGCTGGCAGCTTGCAGATCAGGTTCGTCGTAGTCGAGATCACACGACCACGCTGCACCTTAGGTTGCGACAAATCAGCGCGCACTGGGTTCCCAGGGCAGGCCCAACTTGAACTGCGATCTGTTGTCGCGCCGGTTGCTCTGTCGGCGACTTGGCATCTGCCTCAACTCGGTCCCAGGTTAGGACACCGCAGGCCGGCTGCGCATCATTGGGTCAACGGCTAGTCAGTGATCCTGGACCATGGTCGCCGGTGTCGATCTGGATACAGCCTTTTTGGTATTCGTTATAGCCGTTGATGACGGCACAGGCGCGTTGCTCCTGGGTACTGCCGTCGCTGTCCAAGTCCGTAACGTCTTGACACTTGCATGAGGGAAGAAAACCCGGTGGTGGGAAGAATAACTGATGAGATTGTGGCCCAACACCGTGCGGCGAATCAGAACGGCTTAGGCCATCAATGGTGATGCAACCGCTCAGGAATTCGTTGTAGCCATTAATGTCTGCGCAGGGGCGCCACTCGTCTCTCTTGCCGTCGACATCGATATCCGTGACATCCAGACATTCGCACGGCGGGAGGAGTCCGGGCGGGGGAAAATAGACTTGTAGCGCACTGGGCAGTGTCGCGAGCTTCGACCCTGAGGCATTGTCGGCCATTGAATCAGGAAAATACAAAGCGACTCCAACGAGCAGGCACAGTGCGCTGTTGGTTGATACGGAAGCGTTGCGTAGGCGGCTCGACCTACGGGTCGCGTCGACAGAGGTCTTCATCAGCCTGTCTCCTTATCTCATGCCGCATACCGGGACGCGCGGCTGTCGCGGGTACACCTGACCGTTGCATTGGCGCCTAAGTGAATTACAGCCCACTGAGCGCCTCGCCTATGTGGGATTAGTCACCAAGGCGTTGATATTGCGATCCGACGGGCAGGCCTCTATGGTCTCTCAGTCATACTCTGGGACGACTTGAGATCAACATGGCGCCCATCTTCGACTGTCTCTCCCGATCGAACCGCGTTTGTGCGTCAGTACCCTGCGCCCGTGTTCCGTGCCCTGTATCTTTAAGAGGCACTTCGATAGTGGCAGATCTGCTCACGGGCTTGCTAAGCCGCGTTGTTCTCGACTCTCGAAGCGGGTGCTGCCAGGACTACAAGGAGATGACGATGATGTTTCGACTGTGGGTTTCGCTGGTTCTGATCGGCTGCGTGCAGCATGCGGCTGCCATGGATTACCTGGGGATGTTCAATGCTTCGAACACCGCCGGTGTCAATATCGCGGGGACGATTGCAGTCAATGCGGCAATCAAGAAACAGGCGGGTGATGCTGCGAGTAGCCGCCAAGGTCAGGCCAGTGATGCGCTGCATGCTCGGGCAAAACAAGCCCTCACCTATACACCAGATCCGCTCGTCTCCAAGCGCGTCAAACAGAAATTTACCACGGCTGTGCAGAAGGCAGATCCCGCCAAGGCCGGTCACATCGCAGCAGTGATGGCCTCGAATAACGTGCTCGTCGATTTCGACCGTGATATGGCGCCCTATGGGTTGCGCTCAAACAATGTCGCCGATGCCATGAGTGCCTACTGGATCACGATGTGGATGATCGCGCATCAAAAGGCAGCACCGACACGCAAACGCGTCGCCGCTGTACGCAGCCAGGTTGCCACCAACCTGCTCGACAATGCGATGCTCGCGAAGGCATCGCCAAGACAGCGGCAGGAAGTGGCGGAAGGCTTGGTGTATGAAACGATGTTTGCACTGGGTCAGCGGGCGGACGCCGAGCGCCGCCGCGATCGGGCACGCCAGCGTGAGCTGGCTGATGCGACGCAGGCCAATCTGCTCGAGAAAGGTATAGATCTACAGGGCCTGCGCCTTACCTCGATTGGTTTTGCCGGCGACTAGGGCGACACTGATCCAGCGCTTCCGACACAGACTCGAGCATGTTTGGCGCGGCGCCGCGCCCGGGTTTGTCGACGCGCTGATCCAGCGTGCAGGGTTCAGCGCCTTGCTCTTCGTCGGGTCATTGGCCATCAGTTGTGGACTCGCGCTCGTCGCCCACAACACCGATGATCCCGAGCTAGCAATGACCTTACTGCTGTCTGCGCTCGGTGTGTTCGTCCTAGGACCATGGGCTGCGATAACACGATTTGTCCCGATGATGGTGAGTGCACTCGATCAGCGGGCGCTCCGTAATCGTGCAGGGGTGCTGCTGGGGGCTTGGATCCTGTACACGCTAGTGATGGTCTGGATCGGCAGGCTGGTTTGGGTTCTGGCGAACTGAACAATACCGACCGAGTGTCCCAAGGGTGGGATAGCTGGTCACATGTGCCCTCCCGGGTGGCATGCCCGAACGAGCGGCTCTGGGACTTAAGTTCTCACTGACTCCTCCGCTACATTCCCTAGTCTCAGCCCGACAAACGGTTTGCGAGGGGATGAAATGTCTGCAATTGGGATCTACGGTGCTGGCGGGTACGGAAGAGTGTTCCTCCAAGCGATGCGGGAGCAAGGTGTCGAACCCGACTTCTTCATCGATCAGTATTGCAGTAGCAAGGAAGTCGAAGGGCTCCCGGTATTTCGATCGAATGAAGTCCCTAACCGGGATGCCAGGATACACATTTCTGTCGGCTTGGTGCCGCTACCATCGGATCCCAGCACAGACATTCTCTCAAACCTTCGTGATTCCGGTTTCACAGATGTCGTTGGTTTTGCACAATCACTGAATGACTATTCGGGTATCGTCCCAGGCTTGTTCAACCTGCAGCATCTGTGGATGCGCTCAGCGTCTTCCGAGATGCTTGACGAGGAGAGGCTCTCATATGTCGCTGAGCTCCTCTCTGATGACAAGAGCCGAGACCTGCTGGAGCGCATTATCGCTTTCAGGCGAGCACCGTCAGGGATGACCTATGTGCCGCCGGATGGGCAGCTAGAGTACTTTCCCGATGATATTGATTTGTTCCATGGCCTGGATGCACTGCGCTTCGTGGACTGTGGCGCCTATGTGGGAGACACAATCGTGGAGCTGAGCGGCGCTCTATCAAATAAGGGGGTGCCGCTGGAGTATGCGGTTTCTTTCGAACCCGATCCCAAAAACTACCGGAAACTGACCCGCGAGTTGGCCAGACAGCAATGTGTGCATCCTGGTTCCCGCCTCTTCGCTTGTTGCCAGGGGGTGTGGTCAGAGAACGCCGTTCTGAGTTTCAACGCCGGCAATACAAGTTCCAGCAACATTGTGACGGGGGAGTGTGTCGATGAGTTTGCAAGCACGATCCAGGTCGTGTGTCTCGACGACATGTTCATGGCTGCCGCGCCCAACTTCATCAAAATGGATATCGAAGGCGTGGAGCGAGAGGCAATTCTCGGGGCTCGGCAGCTCATTGCCGAAGCGTCCCCCATTCTGGCGATCTGCGTTTACCACAAGCCCGAAGATCTCTGGGACCTGCCGATACTGATCTCCGAACTCAATCCCAATTACCACATGTACCTGCGGGTGCACTCGCATATGGGCTTGAGCACGGTCCTTTATTGTATTCCGCGCTAGATGCCACAGGGCATAGCACTCGATTATTAGGAGCGAGGCGAACTCTCCAGCCAGGACCTATCGCGACGATCGGGAGAAGACCGAGTCAGTCGAACGTCTGCTTTCTGTGTATTATTTTTTGGGGAAGAGCTTGATCATCAGGAAACCGGCACCGACAAATATCGTGCCGCCAAACAGCAAGATGTAGGGTAGTCCATGTAATCCTGGTTCAAGAACTGATCTGTGATACTTTCTGGGTTTGTAGTACACCCTGACTTTCTGGCCCAGAGGATACTTTTGCAGTATTGCCCCTGCTTCTTGCCGGCTGCTGAACGAGTAGCCACCAAACACGATTTCATAGCCCTCTTGCGGCGCGCCATTGACAGTGTACTGATACTCGACGCTCGGAAAGTACGACGTAGAAGTCCGCGACCTGGTGGATGAACCCATACTCTGACTGGACGAACTCACTTCCGAGGCGGTGATCACACCCTCGACATACGGCCAATCATCGCTCGACCAGCCGTCCAAGACGTTACCGATAGCGGCCCACATCGCGAGCCCGCCCAGCAAGATCAGGATTCCCGGTAGCAGTTTTGACCCAAGAAAGCGACGAGCGGATTTCATTATTTTTCTTCCCGCATCACGGTTAGTAGGCCAAAAGGCTACCATGGATACCCTTTTGGTAGACCCAAGAAATGTCGGCCAAGAAATGTCCATCGACGGCAAGGGAAGACTGAATAATCAGTGGCCCTCTGCGGTCTTTTCTGCGCCTGGCCCGATTACACTACCAGGTAGTGCTGATCAGGATTACGGGCATTTCTGCGGCCCGTGCACCGACAGGCGTGTGTGGCGTGTCCGGTTCGAGTGTATGCAGCGTCAGCGCGAGGATCAACATCAGGATCCGAACTGCCAACAAAGCCGAACGTGTGCATTTCTACCCGTGGAGGGCTATCCATGAACGCTAAGCAGATCCGCTGTGTCAACGACCTCGAACTATACCGCTCGCTGTGCGAGGATCGCTTGGTCAAGCGTGTCAGCGAGGAGATCGAGCGTGCCGAGGACGGCAGCGGTCCGAGTACGCGGCGACATCTCCTTGCCACCTCGGTGCGTCTAGACCGCAGCATGGCCGAGCCCCTCCATACAATGGCCGATCACTGTGTTGGGCGCCTGGGCATAGATACACCGCTCGAGCTCTACGCGTACAACAGCCCGCAGTTCAACGCTGCTTGCTTCAAGCCGGAAGCGGGGCGGGTCTTCATCATGTTTTCATCTGGTCTGCTCGAGGCCTTCCAGGACGATGAGCTGCTGTTCGTAATGGGGCATGAGCTGGGACATCATGTCTACGATCATCACGCGGTACCCATCGGCTATTTGCTGCGCGGCCGCGAGCAGCCATCGGCCGAGCTGGCCTTGCAGTTGTTCGCCTGGTCGCGTTATGCGGAAATCTCTGCCGACCGCGCCGGTGCGTTCTGTGCCCAAAACAAGTCGGCGGTAGCACGGGCACTGTTCAAGTTGGCCTCGGGTCTCACCGATGATCGCGTGGTGCGCTTCGATCTCGATAACTTTCTGAGTCAGGTGGATGACATGACGGTGGTCGACGGCGAGCCGGGACAGGGCGCGCCGACCCAGGACTGGTTCTCTACCCATCCGTTCAGCCCACTTCGGGTCAAGGCGCTGGTGTATTTCGAGCGTTCTGTACTCATGCGGGACGGTGGTACGACCAAGGAAGACCTCGAGCTCAGCGTGCAAGAGGCAATGAGCCTCATGGAGCCGAGCTACATCAAAGGCACGACAGCCGAGGCGAAAGCGATGCGCGACCTACTAGTGGCCGGTGCCATGGTTGTTGCGACTGCCGACGGCGAGCTAGCCGCTGACGAGACGACAGTGCTAAAGAAGTTCTTCGATGACGAGCTGGATGTGGGCAAGCTCAACCCTGAGCGCCTGCGGCAGATGCTCCCCGCACGTATCGCGGCGGTCAAGTCGCAGGCCAGTGTCACTCGGCGCATGCAGGTAATGCGCGATCTCTGTGTAGTGGCGCGCGCCGACAGCGAGATCACCGCTGCGGAGCTCCAGGTTCTGCGGGATATCTGTCGCAGCCTCGATGTGCCCTGTGGCTTCGTGCTGCACCGCTTGGAGGAGCCGGTGGAACTCGATTGACGGGCACCGTTCGCGGGGCGCATCACTTGATATGAATCGATAGAGTTTCGAGATGCTACATGGGTAATCCCCGCAACCCGCCGCGAGGCGGCCGCTCACGGCGTGCTGATCGAGGGCCTGGTCGGCGCATCACCCGGGGCGAGTTGAGCGCCCTGCCCGTCGCAGTGAGTCGGCTGCCAGACAACGCGGGTCACGTCTCATCACGCCGAGCTGTGCTATATGTTTACACTACTCTCGCCACCGTTAAGGACAACGACCATGAAGAGTCTGATTGCGTACCTTGCCATTGTGTTGGCCACTGGTTTTCTCACCAGCCACGAGGTGTCGTCCGACCCCAACGCTACCAAGCCACTCTGGGCCTTCGACCTGAAATCAGGGGCAGATTCGCTGACCTCAGTGGCACCGGCCGAGAGGTTGACGTTGCTTGATTCTTTGTCGTGGCGATACTTCGGAGTCGACGGCTACGTTTATACTTCGGGCGGGGACGACCGCGCCGCGATCTACCGGTTTTTCTCCCCGAGCAACAGCGACCACTTGATCACCACGTCGGAGTCCGAACGCCAGGCGCTGAAAAGCAACCCGCTGTGGCATGAGGAGGCGGGAGGGGACCCGATCGGCTTCGTGTCGACCGTGAACCAGCCTGGCTGGAGGGAAATGTATCGAGTGAGGTGCCCGGCCAACACCAACCATATCAGCACCGCCGACCCGCACCGAAGGCAATCGTTACTCAATCAGGGCTGCTTTCTGGAAGGTCTTCAGGGCTATGTCAAGAGCTCGGTGTACCCGAACGGTACGCCGCCCTGCACCGCGGCCATTTGGGATGGCTCGACCCAGGGCTGGAATGACAACGGCACCTTCTACCCCAGTGGGATCAGTTCGATTGACCAGAACAAAAAGACCGTGATGGTGGTCGGTGCTAGCGTTGATGCCCGCCTTGCTGAGTCGATGCGCAAGAGCAACATCAGCGGCACCACCCATAATATTGTGCTTGCCTGGTGTCCTGGCTCGAACGGTTTTATTGACATTGCCGCCTGGATGTTGCCGGCCGTGCAGAGAATGGACAATATCGACAAAGTGCTCGTAGGCCTGAGCGCCGAGGTGTTGTGTCCCTCCCCAAATTGGACCAAGAAAAAGGTCAACGTGAACCGCGTGCTCAAGCTGTTCCACAACCACGGCCTGGCACTGCCAACCGTCTCGGGCTATATGACGAACTTTGGGCCCTTGCCCACGACCTTCAATTTGGGCTTGATCACCTGTCCAGGTCAGGGTCAGGGCTACTACAGTAATGCGACCGATTATTTGAGCACGTTCGGTGGGAACACTGTGCAGCCGTGGACAGGGGTCTACAACACGATCAGCGATGGACTGCACGCCGACGTCCCCACCGCAGACGCAGCCGCCAACGTGCTCAAGTCGATTTGGATGCCCTGAGGTTCCTAGGCGCGTGGTTCGGCACGCCCAGACTCGAGGCGTGCCGGCCTACTGAGGTGGAGTTCGCTGAAGGCGATGTGGTCATCTTCAAGCAGAAGAGACAAGTGTCATATCGGGTGACACGGCCTCTCCACGGTGGATGGACGACTGCCGGCGCGCCTAGACCTGTGCTGCATTTTCGGCCAGTCGGCGGTAGGCCTCGCGAATCTCCTCTTCCCCATAGCTGCGCTCGAGTCGGCGAATCGCGAAGTGGCCACGCGCCATGTCCTGAAAGTGCGAGATAAAAACGGTGTTGACCAGTCCTCCGCCAACGGCGCCGATGACGGGAAGTGTCTGGGCCATCGCCTTTTGCGAGACGACGACACCAAAGCGGCTGGCGACGGCGGTTATAAAGCGCACGAGTGCGGGCGCGGTGGCACTACTCGCACCCTGAGAAGCAACGTACTTCAGCGCGTCGTTCATTGCCTTGCCAAGCGCCAAGCGCACCCCATAATAGGTGGTGTCGGCAGCGTCGTCTGCAGAAGTATGGCCGCTGCCCATCGCGAATACTTGCATTGCCTCCAGCATGGTTGCCTGATCTTGGGGGTTCTCACCCTCGGCACGCGCGATGTCGACAATCGAACGAAACATGATTGCGGTAGTGACTGGTAGCTCGACGATCAGTGCATGTGGGCCGAAGAAACCCGAGACAGCGCCTGTTGCCGTGGCCGCCGCCTTATGCAGGCCGGCCTTTGCCCCTGAGGGCCCGCGGTCGCTCACTGTCCTTGCGGTATTGAGTAACACGTACTCGAGCGCGTCATTGGTCGCTTGTCCGACCGCATCAGCAAGCGCTGGTGGGACTTTCTCGCCGACCCGCTTGATCATCGCTTCGACTGGGACGCCGATCGACGAGCTCAGGCGGATGGCCAGGGAAGGGTTCTCCAGCCGTTGGCAAGCGACTTCGAGCGCGCGTTGATCAGCAGCAGGGAGGGTCATATCGCAAAGGCTTAAGCCGGTTAGCAGACTTATAGTGTCTGGCGTTCATTGATGCGGCGACCAGTTGCGTGTGGCCGAAGCGCAACAGCGCAATAATCATAATGGCATTTTTAGGGGTTTCCTACCCCCCCCCATCCGATCATAGAGACTAACTTCGTAGGCAGCCACATGCACTTGATTACCTCGGTTGCGCGTGTGAAATTTTGGCAAGCGCTTTTCGTATTGATCCTCGCAACCCAGTTCTACGGGTGCGCTCACCATGTGTCCTTCCAAGAACTGCATTACGAGGTGGCGACCGAGCAGTCACCAACCACGCTGGTCGCCGTCATTGACCAGGGCACTATGCAGCAGGCGGTTCCGATCAAGTCCTGGGCCACGGGTATCGCGCATAGCTGGGATGCCTACCCAGGTGAGATGTTGAAGCAGGTGGTGGATATCGAGTTTCCCCAGACGTATCGCCACTACCGTTTCTCGCATACGGCTAGTGCCCTGGAGACAAAACAGGACGCATTGATCGTCGTGATGACCGTGCCCAACTATGAGTTCAAGGACTTCCACGCCTACTTCAGCGTCCGCACCCAGGTCTATGATGAGGACATGGTCCTAGTGCATGATCGTCGATACGACTCGGAGGGCAAGCGCCAGGGATCAAAAATGGTCTGGGGCGGTGCATTTGGAATGAAATCGGCGATGCGCCAGTCGTCGCTGGATGCACTACAGACAATCTTCAAGGAGATTCGCGCGGACCTTCGAAAGACCTCGCGCGGGACTATCGCGGAGTGAGCACAAACGTCGAACTAACACAGGGAGGTTAGCGTTGTGAAAATCGTAAGAATTGCCGTTCTTTTGGTGGCGGTCGTACTCCTATCGGGCTGTGCCAAGACGGTGTTGAAATCCGATAGCGACCCCAACGTCGATCTAAGTGAACTCAACACCTTTTACGTGCAAAAGTTTGAGCCTGATGGGCGCGATCTGCACCTTCTTCTCGCTGCAAAATTGGAGTCCCTCGGTTATCAAGTCGCCTCTGGTACGGCCGAAGCGCCACCCGATCCGGTCGATGCAGTGGTGACCTATGTCGACCGCTGGATGTGGGACATCACAATGTACATGTTAGAAATTACCATCGAGTTCCGCGATCCGGAAACACGCTATGTGTTCGCCAGCGGAAACAGCTACCGCACCTCACTGGTCCGAAAATCCAAGGAATACATGATCGAGGAAGTCTTACGAGATATGCTGCGTAAGTCCCCGATGTCGGAAGAATAGCCTCGTCAGACGGGAATAAAACTATGTGGAAGAAGACCACCATCTTGGCCTTGTGCCCGGTGATTGTCGGATGTGCCTCTGGTAATCGCTACAATTATCGGTCTCAGGCCGTGACTCTACCGCTGCGTGTCACCGAACCGACAACTGTAGTGTTGTCTATCGAAGAGCAACGGCCCTATGTACTCAACGGTGAAAAGCATGCTGAGTTCGTCGGGCTGCAGCGCGGCGGCTGGGGAAACCCCTTCGATGTTACGACGGCATCGGGTCAGCCGCTGACCGAAGACATGCAAGTTGCCGTCGCCGGCGGCCTGAGCAATGCCGCGTACCAGGTCGTCGGTGCGAACCCCGGGTTGGAACCGCGCGCACTGATCGACCTCGCTCGTCAGCAGCAGGCCACGCGGATCATTCGGCTGAAGGTGCGGGAGTGGCGAAGCGATATCTTCATGGGGATAAGTCTGCAGTACGACCTTCAGCTAACGGTACAGGACGCCGACGGCAAACTGCTCGCCGAGAAAGCCATGCAGGGTGACAGCGCGGTCGGTGGTGGCAAGCTGACAGGAATCCGCAACTCTCAGCATATGGCACAAGAGTTCAGCAAACGTATCGGATATCTGTTTAACAATCCGTCGATCCGCGACGCCTTATGAGGCGACGGTACGAGGACAAGATTGAGATCATATTCCCTAGCGTCAATCGGTTGGATGTGACAGGTTTCACCAAGCGTGGCGTCCGCGCATCGTAACAACAAATAGCGACTAGGCACTGGTCACCCATTTGCAGGGGTGACTGCTGGCAAGCAATTCAAAACCAAACCTTTCCAATATGGGACGACTCATGGGGCTCGCATCCACTGTTAGATAGCGTACTCCGCGCGCTTTGGCCTCTTGGGCACGGACCGCCAAGAGCGCGGTATACAATCCTTGCCCACGAAAGGCATCTATTGTGGCTCCTCCCCACAAGCTGGTATAGCGACTCTGTTCAGGGAAAAACGCCCAGGCCGCGCTCGCTGGCTGCCCATTGACGTAAGCTATGTACACGCTTACCCGTTCAGTATGCTCGGTCAACAGACAGCGCAAATGATCGTCTATCCACGAAAAATCCTCATCCCAGACTTGTTCTTCGATGGCCTGAACATGATCTAAACGTCCATCATCAGTGATGCGCCGCACATCATGGGTGACCGGATACCAAAGCGCTTCTGGAGCATGTTCGAGGTCGAGGACCATGATCGCCTCAGCGTCTCCTACCTTGAATCCGAATGCTTCCAGCCGCCTTTTCAGATCTAGCGGTCGATCATAGTCGAAGACTTTCCATTCAAAGTCCTGAACTATGGCTTCGAAGTAATCAATCTGCTCGCGAATTGCATTCGAAACATCAACCCCACTTAGCTGGCTGTACGTAATGATGCCCTCACCCAGGGACGAAGTGTCGACGTGTCGCACCACCTCCGGCGTGACCTCGCGTCGCATGCCGGGAATCCTGATATCTATCCTCTGGTCTTGGGTATACAGATCAATGTTTCGAATTTTCTGCACTGATTGTTGCTCTAGGTCAGCGGATGAAAAGGGTCCGAAAGCGGTTAAGTGTTAGCAGATCTCGATCACAAAGTCTGGGCACGAAATCTCACCCTCGGGATCCGCAGTTCGGATAGGGAGCTCACAGAGCTATGCCGACCGAGGAAACGGCCGTTAAGGCGGCTGCCGATATGCTGTGACTGCTGCGTTGCAGACTGCCCGTCACGGTTGCTCCGTATTCTGGGTTTCTGCCCGCTGCCACGCTCCACTTTGCGATGGCCTCGTTGGTTTATTGACCGGTGTCGTTGGCCAACTCCGCAGCAGTGCGCGTCGCCACCTTTTGTGATCAGTTGCCCAACATCCCGGGATACTCGTTTGTTAGCCTTCTTTGCGATCCAAACGGGACCCAAAAGTTTCCCTAAAGTCCGTAGCGCTTTGGTTGTAGAGATGACTGCGGTTAGCAAAGAAGGGTGACCTTGCCAGCTATGTCGAATCCACAGTCTTCACCGGTCCTCTTGGTCGACGATGATGCTGAACTCACAAGATTGGTTGCAAAGTTCCTCACGAGCAACGGGTTCCAAGTGGATACCGAAGCAGATGGGGCGCGCGCGTTGGAACGCATTGCTCGCGAGCAGCCGACATTGGTCATATTGGATGTCATGCTGCCGGGCACAGACGGCCTCACTATATGTCGCAGCGTTCGAAGCTCCTATGCTGGCCCGATCATGATTCTGACAGCCTTGGGTGACGACGTTGACGAAGTTGCCGGGCTTGAAACTGGTGCTGACGATTATCTTGCCAAGCCAGTTCGACCACGTGTTCTGCTGGCCAGGGTGCGAGCTTTACTGCGCCGCTGTAAGGAGGACGCTACTGAAGAATCACACCGGATCGGTCGAGTGCCCGCGAAAAGCGATGTTTGGAAGGAGGGGGCGCGATCGATAAGAGTGGGTGACTTGGAGCTGACTGCAGGCTCACGTGCCGCGTTCTTGCGGGGTCAAGCTGTCTTCTTGACGAGTGCCGAGTTCGAGCTGCTGTGGCTGCTGGCTCGCCACGCCGGCCATGTGCTGAGTAGGGATGTGATGCACTGGCATACGCGCGGTCTAGCACATGACGGACAGGATCGAACGATCGATTTGCGTATCTCCAAGTTGCGCAAGAAGCTGGGCGACGACCCAAGAGACCCCGCGCTAATCAAAAGCGTGCGCGGTGTGGGTTACATTCTGATGCAATGATCCAGCTCTTTTTCCGGTTTTTCGCCGGCATGCTGCTTGCCTTGCTGGCGGCATCCGCGATTGTGTACTGGTTGTTACGTTACCCGCCCGGCCGGCCAGACACTGAGGAACTTCTGGCAGAACTGCAAACAACCGGACACAGTATGGTGCAGAGACTGGCTGCGACGGATCGCGGCAAATGGAGCGAGGAGATAGAGCGCTACTTCAAGCAGTCTCGTCTCAAGGTCTCTCTGGCACCGCTGGATGAAGCTGACTGGCCCGAAGATATCAGGGCGGTGCTTGCAGCGGGTGAGCCCCTGGTAGTAACCGAGAACGAGGGCGGCCCCAAATTAACTCTAAAGATCCCTGGTACCCCGACGGTGGCCCATATTATGCCGCCCGAGCCATTGGCAGACCCTTATCCCTCGGACATTCTGACTGCTGCGATTGGTGCAACCTTGGTCATCGGCTTGTTCGGTGTCCTCCTGACAATACCTGTGGTAAGGCGGTTGAAGTCATTGGAGTCGGCAGCGCGCGCTATCGGCCAAGGCAATTGGCATGTGCGCGCCGATGATCGCTATCCCGATGCCATCGGTGATCTTGCCTTGGCATTGAACCGAATGGCTGCGGAGATCCAGCAGCTACTGCAGGAACAGCAAGAACTATTGCAAGCCGTGGCTCACGAATTCAGGGCACCGCTCTCCCGCTTGAGTTTTGCTGTCGAGATCGCTGCTGTCGACGTGAATGAGCCCCGTGGCATGGCCTGGAATGACATGGACGAAGCAATCGACGATTTGCGCAACCTCGTGGCCGAGGTGCTGGGCTATGTCCGTCTCCAACCCGGCACGCCACTGCTTACCCTGCAATGGGTTGCAGTGGACCCGCTGGTCGAGCAGATTGTCCAGAATCAGCGAGAGTCGAACCCGGATATTGAATTCACTACCCAGCCAGCTATGACCATTCCGCTGCGCGCCCAGGTGGATCCGGTGTATTTTCAACGCGCCTTATCGAACCTGGTCAGTAACGCGTCTCGCTTTGCGCAGGGTCGGGTACGGATTGCTTGGGAAAAACGGGGCGACGAGTTCTGGCTAGCCGTTGACGATGACGGCCTAGGTATTCCAACTTACCAACACAAACGTATCTTCGAACCCTTCACCCGACTGGATCCAAGCCGTTCTCGTATCTCCGGCGGCACTGGACTCGGCCTTGCAATCGTTGCCCGCATTGCTCGCAAGCACAAGGGGAGGGTAACCGTCGAGGATAGCCCACTCGGCGGTGCGCGGTTTCGCCTGGACTGGCCCCTGGCCACAGCTTCCGCCGAAGCTCAGGTGGCGCACTCCGGCAAAGGCACCTAAGGAACCTCTGATTTTTCAGAAGTTCCTTAGGGATCTATAACCGATGCCACTGATCTCTCGGGCGAATTGACAATCGTCAGCCCCCATTCTCTTGCGGCATTTCGCTGTGCCGTAAGCGACCTAGTCGCTTTCCGTCAAAGATCGAGCTTCTCGTTCATATAGTTCTCGGATTGCTACTGTTTATAACGGCCTAGTGCATGAAATGAAACCTTAGACAAGGTATCCATGTATGAAACAAAGGCTACAAATAGGCTACAAAAATCCAACAGACCGAATGCCTGTTGAAGCGCTAAGGTCGCTTTGACCCATGGGTCATCCAAGCGAGCGTGATGCATTGGCGCACGACCGCGGTACCTCTAACTGGATGTTCGAACTGGGTTTGTTTTCGACGATCGATCTGAATGACGCCGAACGACATTTATTGGACATCGATGTGGAGAGTATTCGTTGATTTCGCTAGTCCATATTCCTAGCAACTATCAATTATCTCGGTTTTTCGCTTATCCGTGGCATGACTCTCCAATATCTCAATGTTGCCAATTGGCGAATTATCCATCGGTGGCCGTGAAGCAGAGCTGTGGAAATCAATTTTTCGGACGTATCTGGTCGGCCGTGGAGCTATCTAAATGAAATAAAAATATGACTGGATCTCACTTTCCCAATCCACCAACTTGGAGTGCCAATGAGAAGATCTACAACGTATATTTTGTTAGCAATACTGTGTATCGGTATTCAAGGGCGAGCCTCACTCGCTCATGGTGTTCACGAAGGTGCCCTCACCGTCGATGAAGATTTCCGCATACTCCATCATGAGCCCATGCAATCGGTGGAGTTCGGCCTACCGCCCTCCTTATCAACTGATAACGCCCAAGCGGCGCAGCAAGCCGAGCAGGCATCTGAGGCCACGCTGACTTTCGAGGCCTTTGGAAAGCGGTTCGCTGTAGTCCTCAAGCCGAATACCCGGTTGATTGCTGATCTGCCCGAAGAGCAGAGACAGCGACTCGAAAAATCCATGACGGCCTACGAGGGCTACATCGAAGGCATCGATGGGTCTTGGGTACGCATCAATCGTGCGGGAGAGCAGATCTCCGGAACCATGTGGGATGGCGAGGAGCTGTACATCATCGATACATCCGACCGAGTGGAACCGATGCTGGATGATCAGCAAGGCGCTGCGGCACCAAAGGCACGACAGCGCCAGCCGTATCCAG
Organism: Chromatiales bacterium; assembly: GCA_028284585.1. Lineage (GTDB taxonomy): Bacteria > Pseudomonadota > Gammaproteobacteria > Chromatiales > Chromatiaceae > Thiosocius. The sequence goes on along the minus strand of JANQRK010000008.1, from coordinate 15,932 downwards.
TGATATATCGGCTTTCAGATACCGAGTCCTGTACGGGAAGCTGTGCGGTACATCCAAGCGCGAGGCCTATGGATGATTACCAAGGCTTGGTGGACGAGCTGCGTACATTGAGACAGGCTCTCCCGGCGGCGGCTCGAAAGCTCGACATCGCCGTGGTCGCGGACAGGCAGTTTGTCGACGCCAATCCCAGCAATCCGGATGCCGCTGTGGTGGCCCGTATGAACATTGTTGACGGCATCTACTCTGAGCAGGTGGGTGTTCAAATCAATGTCACTGAGATTCGTGCATTGCGGAGCAACGGAGGATTGAGTTCCTCGCAAGCCGGCACTCTTCTGGACCAGTTCAGCGACTTTGTGGCCGCTAGCGACTTTGTCAATCCTGGTTTGGCGCACCTGTTTACCGGGAGAGATCTAAATGGTGGCGTCGTCGGCATTGCCTACGTCGGCACCTTGTGTCGCGAGGCCTTTGGTGTCGGGCTGAGTCAAACCACTGGTAGAGGCACGGCGGGAGCCTTGATAGTCGCGCATGAGATGGGCCACAACTTCGGTGCGCCGCACGATAATCAGGGCGGCTCACCCTGTGCGAATACGGCAGGGAACTTCATTATGAATCCGTTCGGCAATGGCAGCGATCAATTCTCTCAGTGCAGTTTGGACCAGATGCAACCGCATATTGATCGCGCGGTCTGTATCACAGAAGTTGACGACCCTGATCAGCCGCCTCCTGCGACCACGGACGTTCGAGTGATCATTCCGACGAACCCGATCGAAACGACGGTCCTGAGCGAATTCGAGTATCGAGTGGAGGTGAGAAACAGCGGTGTGGCCGTCGCGACAAATGTAACGGCTGCGATCTCGATACCAGAGAGTTTGGCGATGATCGACGTCGCCGACGGCGGGGCGCAGTGTTTTGAGAGTCAGTCGGAGGTGAGCTGTGACTTTGGCGACATTGACAGCAGTTCCACACGGACGGTCGTCATGCGATTACAAGCCGGGCCGGCAGCGGATACGCTGACAAGCACCGTGAACTCGGCAGCGGACAATGACGACAATCCTTCGAACAATACGGCAGAGGTAAGAATCAACGTCCGCGGTGACGACGGGCCGGCAATTTTTCATTCGGACTTCACTGAAGACACCGAGGGCTTCGAGTTCGTCGCTGATGCTTTCCGCAATACCAATCACCCGCGTTACGCCTCGGGAAGACATGCCGCCTGGCGAAATGGCGACGGCTTCCTAGCAGTGGTGCTGGGCGGCCGGGACAACCGCGCAGTCCAGGATATGTCGGGTGGATGGCAGAGGACCTTTTCCTTGAGTAGCCCGAGCAAGGTAACCCTATCCTTTGACTATCGCATAGCCCAGGCCCCAGGTTATGAGAGCGACGAGTACAGTGATGCACTTCTGTCTGTCGATGGAAACCTGATTGGTGCACCTGGTGGTAGCTTTCTGAAGCGGATCAGGGGTGACGGAAACGGTGGTCCTTGGAAGACGTCCGGTTGGCAGAGGTTCCAAGTCGACCTCGGCGAACTCTCGGCCGGCGAGCACAGGGTCGCCATTGGTGGATTCAACAACAAAAAGACCTATTCCGACGAAAGGACTGTCGTCATCATTGACAATGTCAAGGCCGATGCAGCGCCTTGAACCTGTCACTACGAACGCAGCTGCATTTGAGACCCTGTTTCGGATAGCGTGATCTTGCGAATAGGGCAATGAAAGATGCCTTGGCCGTACCCTCCCAAGAGGCAAATCCTCTTGGGAGGCCATGCGGCCAAGGTGGTCACATTCACCGCATGCCGCATGAGTATGCCCCGCAATTCAGCGCCATCGCCTGTATTCGGCGCTAGATTCTTCACGCTAGCGTATTGTCTCGAAAGACAACTCTCAAAATGATCCAAGTCTGGGTGTCCCATGTGTCGTCAGGTGATGCTGACGCCCCCGGTTGCGGTAGCAGGCCCCTTGGGTCAAGCAAGGTTGGGCCGGCAGTGTTCCCCTCACTGCCGGACTGGTGAAGCCCCAGGGATTCCTCTAGCATTCAGTTGCCGGTGAATCTTAGGTCTCGCGGGCGCGCATCTACGGGTGGTCGCCGCGTCCGCGATCCGTGCTGTTCTGCCACCTGGCGCTAATGTGGAGTGACGAAAGTTTACCGCTGGCGGGTGGGGGAAAGCTTTGGCAACTGGGCTTGAGGATACGTCGCACGATTCTGCCTCGGTCGAGTGCGAGGGTGAGGTCACCGCGGCGGCGGATGCACCTTACATCGATAAACAAGCTTGGGTCGAATTCCAACGGGCATCTTCGCCCGAGGCCTTCGCGGCCGCCTGGTTGGAATTGCTGTGCCGCTTCACCGGCGGTGTACAACATGCAGCTGTCGTCCTCGGCAAGGCCGGAGTGGGCCCGTACCGGCCGCTCGCCTATTGGCCGGTTGGTGGATCCGGCAGTCCTCTGTTGGTGGCGGCGGCCGAGTTGGCCATGGCAGAGCGGCGGGGTGTCGTACGTAGTAGTGACTCGACGACAGTCAGCGATCGCCGTGGACCAGATGCGGTAGCTTTCCCTATCGTCGTCGATGAACTGTTGCACGGGGTTGCCGCCGTCGAAGTCAAGGACCGCGACTCGACCGAGCTAGGCTCCATCATGCGCCAATTGCAGTGGAGCTGCGGATGGTTGGAGGCCTTGGTCAGGCGCAAAGCCTTCACTTCCAAGGAGCGGCTGGTGACGCTGCTCGAACTGATCGCTGTGCCTTTGGAGCAAGCAAGTTTTCGCGCTGCGGTGACCGCCCTGGCCACCGAGCTTGCCACGCATTTGGATTGCGAATGGGCCGCGCTGGGCTTCGGGTCGGGCCGACGAGTTCGGGTGTCAGCCTGGTCGCATAGTGCGGCAATCAACGAGAAGACCAACTTGCATCGTTCGATCGGTGCTGCGATGGACGAAGCCATAGAGCAGGCAAGGGTCTTGGTCAGCCCAGCACCCGATCAGTCGGAGGCGAGCCTGGTCCAGATTCGTGCCCAGACGCAGCTCTTGGAGCAGGCGACCCTGGGTGGCGTTTGCACCATCCCCTTGGTAGACGGTGATCGGCTTGTCGGCGCAATGACTTTGGCCCGTCCCCTGGGACAATCTTTCGATCAAGCGACTGTGGAATTGTGTCGCAACATTGCGACCTTGGCCGGCCCAATCCTCGAGGTCAAGCGCCGCGACGACCGCTGGATCGTTAGCAAGCTCTGGGATTCTGTAGTGGGATTCGGAGGGCGGTTGATCGGACCCCGGCACCTTGGACTCAAGTTGGCCGCAACATTGCTGACTTGTGTCGCGGCCTACGCGTACTTCGCCGAAGGCGATTATCGGGTTACCGCTGATGCCCATCTGCAGGGTTCGATTCAACGGGTAGTCACCGCACTGCTCGATGGCTATGTCGACCAGGCGTTCTACCGGGCAGGTGATGTGGTCCAGGCCGGCGACGTCTTGTGTACGCTCGAAGACAAAGATCTGCGCCTACAACGGGCCAAGTGGGCGAGCCAGAAAGAACAACGACAGCGCGAATACAGCGAGGCGCTTGCAGACCGCGATCGTGCGCAAGTACGTGTGTTACAGGCGCAGATCGACCAGGCCGACAGTCAATTGTTGCTGCTAGACGAGCAGTTGGCGCGCACCCGATTGAAGGCACCGTTCGACGGTGTCGTGGTATCCGGTGATATGAGTCAGTCACTGGGCGTACCTGTGGCACGCGGCGATACCTTGTTCGAGATCGCACCCCTGAACAGCTATCGGGTCATTCTCAACGTGGATGAGCGAGATGCCTCGCAGGTGCAGCCGGGGCAGGTAGGTCAGTTGGTGCTAGCTGGATTGAGCACCGAGATTTTGCCCATGCGGATCACCAAGATCACCCCGATCTCCAGTGCTAAGGGAGGGGGCAACTATTTCAGGGTTGAAGCAAACCTAGAAGGGTCCTCGTCGCGACTTCGTCCGGGAATGGAGGGCGTCGGCAAGATCCAGATCGGTCAGCGCAAGCAGGTTTGGATCTGGACCCACAAGCTGATCCACTGGCTGCGATTCTGGCTGTGGTCCTGGAAGCCGTAGATCGCGGAGTCACAACATGCGGGAGGCACTGACCAGCACATCTTGGTACCGCGTGGCGGCGCTGAAGCCGAGCATTCGGCGGCATGCGCAGTTCGATCGACACGAGTACCGAGGCCAAATCTGGTACGTGCTGCGCGATCCATCCAACGAACGCTCGTTCCGCTTCACCCCAGCGGCCAACTTCGTGATCGGCCTGCTCGACGGGCACCGCACACTCCAGCAGGTTTGGGAACTGGCCGAACGCGAACTCGGTGAGCATGCCCCCACGCAAGATGAACTGCTGCGGCTGCTAGGCCAGCTACACGCGGCCGACGTCCTACAATCGGACGTGATACCGGATACGCGAGAGGTATTTCAGCGCGGCCAACGTCAGCGGCGCGCCAAGTGGCGGCAGCGGTTCACAAATCCCTTGGCCATTCGCTTCCCCTTGCTCGATCCTGAACGATTCTTGTCCGCCACCTTGCCGTTGGTTCGCCCTCTGTTTAGTTGGTTCGGGTTCTTTGCGTGGCTACTCGTCGTCGGTGCCGGTGCTGTCTTGGCCGGTATGCACTGGAGCGAATTGACCGACAATGTCGTGGATCGTGTGCTGACGTTCCAGAATCTATTGATGCTGTGGGCGGCTTATCCCCTGATCAAGATGGTGCACGAGTTCGGCCACGGCTATGCGGTCAAGGTATGGGGGGGAGAGGTACACGAGATGGGGATCATCTTGCTGGTCCTGGCCCCCATACCCTATGTCGAGGCGTCATCGGCGGCTGCGTTCAGCGACAAACACCAACGCATGATCGTGGGCGCAATAGGGATCATGGTCGAGCTACTGCTGGCGGCATTGGCCTTGATGATCTGGTTGCTGGTCGAGCCGGGATTGGTTCGTACCTTCGCCTTCAATGTCGTGCTCATTGGCAGTATTTCGACGCTACTTTTCAACGGCAATCCTTTGCTTAGATTTGATGGCTACTATGTCCTCGCGGACACCATAGAGATCCCCAATCTTGCCACGCGCTCCAAAAAGTACTTGGGGTACCTGGTGCAGCGCTATCTCTTCAAGGCCGAGCAAGCCAGCTCACCGGTAACCGCGCCCGGCGAGCGGGCTTGGTTCTTGATTTATGGCATCGCCTCCTTCGTTTATCGCCTGTTTATCGTGTTCGTCATTGTCCTGTTTGTTTCGGGCAAGTTCTTTGTGCTGGGGCTAATCTTGGCGATTTGGGCTGTTGTTGTGATGGTGGTCTATCCGTCGCTCAAGAGCCTTTGGTTTGTGTTTCATAGCCCGGTGTTGCAACGTACTCGGGCACGTGCCCTGGTGTCGACCGGGTGTATCCTGGGTGGCATGCTCGGGTTGCTGCTGCTCGTTCCTGCGCCCTTGTGGACGCGTGCGGAAGGCGTCGTCTGGATGCCTCAACAATCGCTGGTACGCAGCGAGGCGGAGGGCTTCGTAGCGGAGCTGATGACGCAACCGAATGACTTGGTACGCAAGGGCCAACCCCTGGTGCGTTGTGAAGCGACTTTGCAGCAAGCGAACGTGCGCTTACTGCAAAGCCGATTGGAGGAGTTGGATGCCAGGTATATGCAGCAAGAGTTCGCCAATCCGACCCGTGCCGATGTCATTCGTGCTGAGATCGAGAGCGTGCGCGCCGAGTTGACACGCGCCAGCGAGCGCCTGGCGGCACTGGTTATCCTTAGCCCGACCGACGGCGTATTCATTGTGCCCAATGCCGAAGATCTACCGGGCCGGTTCCTGCGACGCGGCGAATTGGTCGGCTATGTTCTTTCACCCGAAGATATCGCGGTGAGAGTTGTCGTCGATCAAGAGCAGATCGGGCTGGTTCGCGAGCAAACCCATCGGGTTGATGTACGCTTGGCGGACTGGACAGCAGAACCGATGCGCGCCAGTATCAGCCGCTTTGTGCCAGGGGCTGCGGATCGTCTGCCGACTGCGGCCTTGGCGACCGAAGGCGGTGGTGCGTTAGCGCTTGATCCACAGGATCCCGCGGGATTGAAGACGCTGCAGAGGGTATTTCAGCTCGATTTGGCCGTTCCGGGTCTACAGGCGATTGAGCGCATCGGCAATCGCGTCTATGTGCGCTTTGATCATGGCGTCGAGCCATTGGCACGCCAGTGGTACCGCAGTCTCAGACAGTTGTTTCTGAGCCATTTCGGGGTATAGCGGCGATCGCGCGCAGGCAGTCCAACGCGAGGGGCCGAGCGAAGAATGGGCCGCGAGATTTGGCAGATTTCCAACGCACGGTATAAGTCGATGTTCAGCTCAGCATTGCGGCCAGGGGTCGCCTTAGGCAGTTACCCACAGCGACCAGAAACTCCCCTAGGCGCCCTTGATTGCGCCGTCGCAGCGATCAGCGGGCAAAGACGCCAACTCATGCGTCGCCGTGCCGATCTGAATTGCAAAATTCTGCCCTTGATACACAAAGAGGCGGAGCAACTGCGTCGGTTGTCGGATCAGGCCCTAAAGGCCGAGATCAGCTTGCTGCGCCGGCGTCTGTCCGCTACCGGCAACCACCGCAAAGACGCTGCGCGTGGTTTCGCCATGGTTCAAGAGGTTGCGTCTCGCACCCTGGGCATGCGGCACTTCGACGTGCAACTCCTCGGTGGATGGCTGATATACAGCGGCGTGGTCGCGGAGATGGAGGCCGGCGAAGGCAAGACCCTGACGGCGACTTTGCCGGCAGGGGTATCGGCGCTCGCCGGTGTGCCTGTTCACATCGTCACCTTGAACGATTACTTGGTGACCCGCGATGCCCAGTGGATGGCCCCCGTTTACGACTACATGGGGCTTACCGTGGGGAGCGTCACCGCGGCGATGAGCACGACTGAACGCCAGGCGGCCTATGCCTGCGATATCGTCTACTGCACCAACAAGCAACTGGTCTTCGATTATCTAAGGGATCGGCTAGTGACCGATACGTCGCACGGTCGATTGCGAATGGAGCTGGAAGGCCTACATACCGAGCAGCCGCGATCACAGCGCCTGATGTTGCGAGGCCTTTGTTATGCGATCGTCGATGAGGCGGACAGCGTGTTGGTGGATGAGGCGCGCACGCCATTGATCATCTCACGGCGTGATCAAGGCGAAGTGAATCAGGATATGTATCAACAAGCCCTTTGGGTTGCTGAGCAGTTCACACCGGAGCGTGAGTTTACTATCGATGCCGCCCATCGCGACGTCACTTTCACTGATGCGGGCAAGTCCCGTTTGCGAGCGCTGGCGGCATCGCTGGGTGGCCCTTGGTCGTCGACTCGTCGCCGCGAAGAGTTGGCGGGCCAGGCGCTGTGCGCGTTACACCTGTACGAGAGGGACATTCACTACCTGGTCCGGGACGGCCGCATCGAAATCATTGATGAAAACACCGGCCGCACGATGGTTGATCGCTCCTGGCAGCGTAATCTACACCAGCTGATCGAGGCGAAGGAGGCATGCGATATCACCAGCACACCACGCACTTTGGCCCGTATCAGCTACCAACGCTTCTTTAGGCGCTACCTGAAGCTTGCCGGAATGACCGGAACAGCACGGGAAGTGGTGAACGAGCTGTGGGCGGTCTACGGGCTCGATGTCGTGGAAGTACCCACCCATCGGCGCTCGCAGCGCCGTGCCATGCCCGGGGCTGTGTATCGCACCCTGGATGACAAATGGGATGCGGTGGTGGCGCGGGTTTGCGAATTGCGTACCGAGCAACGCCCGGTGTTGGTGGGTACCCGAACCCTTGGTGCATCCGAAGTGCTCGGCGAGCGGTTGCGGGCGGCGGGTATTCCGCATCAAATCCTTAATGCACGTCAGGACCGGCAAGAGGCACAAGTGATCGCGCAGGCGGGACAGGCCGGGTGCGTGACCGTGGCGACCAACATGGCCGGCCGGGGCACGGATATCAAATTGTCACCGGCTGCCGCCAAAGCGGGTGGTTTGCACGTGATAGTGACCGAGTTTCACGAAGCAAGGCGTATCGATCGACAGTTGACCGGCCGCAGCGGGCGCCAGGGTGACCCTGGATCGCATGAATACCTGGTGTCGTTGCAGGACGAGTTGGCGCAGGGGTGCTCGAAACACTGGCTGGATCGCTTGTTCGGTCCGGCGCGTTCGCGTGCCAAGCCGGTTATGGGGACCGCGGGTCGGCTACTGCTCGGCCATCTGCAACGTAAACTGGAGCGACGCAACTCGCGGCTTCGCAAAAGGCTGTTACGCGCCGACGAGCAGTTGAATGAGTTACTTGCCTTCGGCGGCACAGCCGAGTAAGGGCAATCACGCATGGGTCTAGAATTTTGAAGAAATGGCATGTTCTGTTGTTCGTCGGCGTCTTGGTGCCGGCCGGTCAGGCGTCGGACGATAAGAGCTTCGGGTGCCTGATCGAGCCCAGCTCGGTGATAGACCTGAGCACCCGCGAAGAGGGCATCGTCGAGTCCATCCTGGCCGCTCGGGGTGATGTGGTCGAGTCGGGGCAAGTGGTGGTCCAGTTGGAAGCGGACGTCGAGAAGGCTAGCGTCGCCTTGGCCGAGGCGAGGGCGCAAATGGATGCCGAACTGGCCGAGCGGCGCGCTGATGTCGGTTTGACGCGGCGCGAACTCGCGCGGATCGAGAATCTGTTCGAGAAAAAGGTGATCTCTTTGACCGAGAAAGATCGTGCGGCGACCGAGGCGCGACGCGCCCAGTTGCGGCTGCGTCAGACCCAACACCAGCGCAAGCTGGCCCAGCTGGAGTTCGAACGGGCGCGCAAGATCTTGAAGCGCAGGACGCTGGTCAGTCCGGTGGCAGGCATCGTGGTCGAACGCTTGCTCTCGCCCGGCGAGTCGGTCGAGAACACGACGATACTGCGGATCGCCGAAGTCGATCCGCTGAATGTCGAAGTCCTCCTCCCCGTGGAGCGTTTTGGGGCCGTTAAGGCAGGACAGCAGGCCGAGGTAAGTCCCCGCTATCCGGGTGCCGAGGTCCAGACTGCTACCGTCAGCGTGGTGGATAACGTGATCGATCCGGCCAGCGACACCTTCGGCGTTCGATTGGTACTGCCCAATACCGAGTTTCGCGTACCGGCCGGTGTACGTTGCGGTATTCGCTTTCTGCCTACCGTCGCCGATTAGCAGCCCGCGTGCAGCTCTTCCTAAGTTACATTGAATGTAGTCTGTAAAATTCAGTTTTTACTGATTTTATTTATAGCCCGCACTGCTCAAATAGGTCTCGACTCGGCGCCTAGTCCGAGTGCACATCAGGGCATCCCGCGGATTGCATTCGATAGTTTTGCCGCTATCCTTTAGGAAAGAAATTCGGAAGCTGAGCATAGAATAACCTCGAACTAGGATAGCGATCCCTCTACCTTCAGCTGGCCCAACGGACCGTCCTTTGCGGTGCCAGATTGCAACTGTCCGGTCTATCGGCTGATGGCACGTCAAGCCCTGCGTGACGCGGTGGTGTCTGGGCGGAGTATCGCTGCAGTGTAGGTTGCGCTGACGGCTGGGTGCGCCCGGTCCCGCCGTCGATGACGGGGTGTGCGTCTTCCGCCGGCTGCTGCTGACTGAGCCGGATTCGATCTTGCGGCTGGAATGTTGACGAGGGGGAAGAGTATGGCGCACCCGTTTGTGTCTGCGACTGGCAAGACGCCGTTCCGGGCCGCTTGCAGTCGACTGTGGCGAACCGGCCGCCGGACCCTAGCGACACCCCCTTTCCTCAGGCCGGGCGGCGGCATCAAAGGGCGTGAAGGGCCGCGTGTGGCTCCCCCGATCCGACGGTCATTGCCGGGCCACCCCAAGATTCAGTTCGAGGCGCTCGAACCCCGGCTGCTGCTGTCAGCCGACCCCCTGAGCTTTGCGGCACAAGCCGACAACCCTTTCGACCTTACGCTGAGGTTGGTCGAACATGCGGGCACGCCGGTGCTCCAAATCCTGGATAACACGGATGCCCAGACCCCAATAATCGCCCAACGGCAATTGGTCGCGGTCAGCGAGGTCGTCATCACGGGATCTGAGCTCGATGATCTATTGACCCTGGATCTGGGTCTCGAACACGATCTGAGTTCTCTGGTGATCACCTTCGACGGCCGGGGCGGCGACGATGCCCTGGCCGGCGATGCCACGGACAGCCTCTGGGAACTCACAGGCGTCGACGCCGGGACCCTCAACGAGCACGTCGGCTTCCGCGGGGTGGAAAATCTGCTCGGCGCCGCGCACAACCAGGATACCTTCGTACTGAACCAAGGTGCCGGCTCGAGCGGCCTGCTCGACGGCGGCGTCGGCGGTTTCGATACCCTGGAGATCAATGACGGCCACTATGACACCGTGACCTTCGGTTTTAGCGGCCCCCATTCCGGTGTTGTCGTCTTGGACGGTGCGACGCTGCGCTATGATGGCTTGGAACCGATTCCTCTCGGTGCGACGGTCAGCGCCATCGAGCTCGACTTCGGCCTATTGAGCTTGGCCAGCGACGACAATGCGACGCTGACGAGGTCCGGCGATGTCTTCACCTTCGAGAGCACGGATACGCCCGACACCTTCGAATTCGTTACCTTCGAAACCGGATTTGATTCACTGCTGATCGACCTGGGTACCGGCACCGATACCCTGATAATCGATGCCATCCTGAGTATGCCGGGCGATTTCTCCGCGACCGCGGAGAGCGTAACCCTTACCGAGACCGCCAGCATCACCTCGACCGCTGGCGATGTCAGCATCACTGCCGCGGCCGACGTCGATACCGGACTGGACGCGGCCATCGTGGTCGATGGTGCCCTGGATGCGGCCGGCGACATCACGTTGGATGCCTCGGTCGATATCAGCGACAGTCAGTCCACGCTGGACGATTTCAGCTATCAGGCCAACGCGAGCGTCGCGGTCGATGCGGCGCTAAGCGGTGGCGTCGTCGGCATCACGGCCGACGTCTCCGGTCTCTACACTGTGCTGGTCCAAGATGCCAGTCTGTTGGACGATGGCGACACCAGTGTGACCGGTACGCATACCGCGAGTGCCACGATCGCGGGCGGCGTCGCCGTGGTGGCCGACACCAGCTTGAGCTTGAACGCCGCCGACGCCTCTGCGGTGCGTATCGACTACGACCCGAGCGAGGACAGCGCCGATCTCATTGATTTGACCGAGCTCGATCTGAGCGACGCCAGCTCGGCCATCGATCTGACCCGTTCGGCGACTTCTGCCATTGGTGACGCCACCAATGGCATTGCCACAGTATCTGGAACCAGCAGTACCAACGCCGGTGTCACCAGCGTCTCGGCGAGCATTGCCGATGATGCGGGTGGTGGGACGGCCGGCACCATCGTTTCCGATCTGTACGGCCAACACGTCACCACGGCCAGCGACACCGCAACCGCCAGTATCACCAATGCGCAGATCAATGCCGATGGCCTGAATGTCGAGGCCAGTAATATGGCGACCTATACGGCGACGGCCAAGCGCGCGGAGAACACCGTGACCGGCGGGACCAGTGCGTCCATCGCCGGCTCAGAGGTGCAAATAGATGGTGCTGCCGGCGTCAACCTCAGCGCCAGCGACACCGCCCAGCTCACTGCCACCTCATCGGAGTTCCAGCTCGATCCCGGCGCGCTGACCTTTCCGTTGGAGCTGGGTTCGGCCACGGCGGTCAACGACATCGTGCGCTCGGTATCGGCGACCATCGACGATACCGACGGCAACTCCAGCCTGATTTCCGTAGCGTCCGGCGGGCTCGCCGTCACTGCGGTCAGCGCGATCCAGGCAGTGGCATTCACCGACGCACAGATTCTTGATAGCGGCGGTGCCCAGATCGATCCGCTCGAGCTGACCTTCAACGGGACCATCGCGACCAATATCATCGGCGGTGACATCACGGCAAGTATCCTCGACAGCCTCGTCGAGACCGACGGCGGCGTCGAGGTGCAGGCCAGCAATGACGCGCTGATCACGGCAACGGCCAAGACCGGGTCCTCGACCTCGGGCGCGGTCACCGGCAATGGCAGCGGTGCCTTTGCCTATAATGCCATCGGTATCGAAATCGCGAACCCCACCGGCGCGACCGTCGGTGAGGGCTTCGGTGACGTGGTGGTCGGCTTCGACCAGCTGGTCGCGAGCAACGGCGGTAACACCAGCGCCTTCATCGTCGACACGGAGGTCTCGACCAGTGGCGACATCGTCGTCGACGCCGAGTCCTCACCGGCGATCAACGCGACGGTCAGCAACGCAGCCTCTTCGACTGCCGATGCGCTGTTCGGCGCAGCGGGCGTCGCCAGTGTGGCGGTCAGTGGCTCTATCGCGGCCAATCGCACCAACACCTCGGCGCGTGCCTACATCGAGACCGCAGGGGCCGCGTCGCCCGAGACCGTGTTTGCCGCTGGCAGCATCACGGTCAACGCGAGCGATAGCGCCGGCATCTTCTCCAACTCCAAGCTGGTCTCGTCGTCGATTACGTCAAGCGATGGCGGTGCCAACCTGCTCGGGACGGCCATCGCCGGCTTAGAGGACGCGGACTTCTCGACCGACGGCACCATGGTGTTCGACGCCGACGGCAACGAGCTGGTCGGCACCACCTTGGTGGAGTTCGGCGACAGCGTATTCCTCACCACCGACTTCGCGGCCGACCCGGACGAGGGTGGATCGCCGGGTCGGGTCTACGAGTTCGTCGGCAGTAATCGCAATCTCGACCTCGCCGACGAGGACTTCGGCAATCTCGATCTCTGGAAGGAGATCCTCGAGACCGACCTGATCCCGCAGGGCAATAATTTTCTGCCGTCGAATTCGCTGTCCTACGGCGGCGTTTTGGTACGCAACGAAGTCTCCACCGAGGTCGAGGCGCGCTTGAGCAATGTCGCGGCACGCACTGCATCCGGCGATATCGCGGTCACGGCGAGCGTCGACGCCGAGATCACAGCGACTGCCGACACCGATGCCGAGTCGTCCGGCGGCAATATCTTCGGCAAAGGCACATCGACCGCCAACAATGGCGTCATCGCCACCAACGGTATCCTTAGCAGTGCCTTGGCGACGGTGGAGGACAGCACTGTCGATGCCGGCGTTGCCGGTGGCGGTGCTACCGGCAACTTTGCGGTCAGCGCCACGAACTCGTCGACCATCACCGCCACCAACAGTACCGCGGTCTCGACCGGCTCCGAGTCAGTCGGCGTGATGCTCGCCTACAACACCATCGGCTACGAGTCGCAGGATGTCTTGTCACAGGGCATCGATGCCCTGATCGATGCGATCGGCACGGCCAATCCGGCCAGGGTGATGGCAACGGTCGTGGATTCCGACCTGGATGTCCTAGGCGATGTGAACGTCACGGCGATGAATGAAGCGCTGATTACGGCGCGGGTAGATACCCAGGCGACCTCTGCGGCCGCGGCGGCCTATGGTGCGGACGGCGTCAATACCTCCTTCATCCTGGCCTCGAACCTGCTCGCCACAGAGGTGCAGGCCAGCATGGACAACGTCGATGAGCGGGGTACCTTTGGTGACCCGCCGGTCGCGGAGGGGGCCGTAAATGTCACGGCGACCGACAGCGCGATTATCGATGCGACCACCTCCATGGAGCCCGAGGCCAGCGAGACCAATACGCTCGGCTTCAGCATTGTCGACGAGGCCATCTCGACGGTACTCCAGGACTACCAGTTCACCACCGAGTCCGGCACCGCGTCGATGGAATTCGGCGACCAGGTGCGCATCGGCAAGAATGTCGCCGACCTCGATCCGAATGACGATCTCGAAGAGGGCGATATCTTCCGCTATATGGGTGCGGACGGCACCACGCAGGTCCTCAGCACAACGGACTACACGAACTTCGGCATCTGGCAGCGCGTCGACGAGTTCAACGCGCTGGGCAGTATCGGTAAAGCAGTGCGCACCCTGGTCGGCCTCTCGGGTGGCACCGCCAAGAATAATTTCGGGTTGATTGCGCGCAATGACGTCGATGCCCGCACCGAGGCCTTCATCGACGACAGCCTGATCACCGCCGGCAGCGGCATCACGGTGACCGCCACCGAGATGGCACGCATCACGGCGCTGGACGAGAGCACGGTCGAAAACACCTCCAGCTCTGGCGGTTCGGGCTCGCGGGGCGGGGTCATTGCAAACAACCAGCTCCTGAGCACAGCACGGGCCTATGTGACGGACAGTGAGCTGATTACCTCAGATGCCGACGCAGACATCAGCGTCGAGGCATTCAACCTCTCGGTGCTCGATGCCAAGTCACTGACCTCGGTGAACGGTGCTACCTCGATCAGCATTGTCGCAGCGTTCAACTCCTTTGGCTGGAACGCGGCCAACATCTTCTTCAATGCGTTCGACACCTTGCTGGGTACCGAAATCGCTATCGACGAGCGTCCCGTCGAGGCGAAGGCGTACATCGAAAACAGCGATGTGACCGCCACCGGCGACGTGGCCGTCACCGCCTCGACCACCGAGCAGCTGTTCAGCCTGAGTGACGATTTCGCGCAGCCGCTCGACGATCTGTCTATCCAGGATCGCGACGACGCGGGCGAACTGGATGCTATCGATGCGGCGCAGGATGCACAGTTCCTGGCCAGTCTGCGTAGCGCCTTTGAAGCGGCCGGCTTCGCGCTCTCGGAGGACGTCGAGGTCACCCTGCTCGCAACGGCGAGCGAATGGTTGGTGGACGACAAGGAAGGCAGTATCTATGTGATACGCCGTGACGGCGACACACTGAACGTAGCGCTGACTTCGGTCCTCGACGTGCAGGTGGGCAACGAGGTCGACTCGAACGTCATCAACGACAGGATCTTCGCCGACTTCCTCAAGGCCGACGAGGCCATCAAGCGCAATGACAAGGGCCAGATCACCAGTCTCAAGTACGGCGCGAACGGCATTGCGGCCGGCGGCGTGTTCGCCAGCAATCGCGCCAGCGCGACGGTCGAGGCGTACATTGACACCGGCGCCGACTTCACACCGTCTGAGACGGTTGGCGAGCTGGAGCAAGGCGACCGCGTCGCCCTGGGCGGCGGCTCGGTTTACGAGTACGTCGGTGAGGACCAACGCGTTGACGGTTCCTTCACATTCGCGTCTACCACCGAGCCGGATACTATCTCGCCCGCTGACCAGGATCTCGGCACCATGGCCGATCGCGTGAAGCTGCTCGACGATACCGCGTCCGCCGCCGCCGGCGAGATCTATGAGTACATCGGCGACGATCCGCTCACCGTCGACTTCGCCAGCCTCACGGCGGACTTCCAGTCCGACAACACACCGGACACGCTGGAGTTCGGCCAGACGGTGCGGCTCGCCACCGACGTCGGCGGCGTGGCTGCCGGCCAGGTCCTGCGCTATCTCGGGAACACGCTTTCGAACCTGTTCGACTTCGCGAGTAATGCCACGGACGTCGATATCGTCACCGGGGACCGTGTCCAGCTCGCCGGGACGACCGAGGTCTATGAATACCTCGGCGACGACGCCCAAGGCCTTAATCTGACGGTACAGGATTACAACGACGACGATCTATGGAGACGGGTAGACTTCGATCTTGCCACCCAGGACTACACTAGCGTCGACTGGGCGCTGGTAGGTCTCGATCTCACCGCGATCGATTACAGTGACGCTACGCAGTGGCAGCTTACCAACGCACCACTACAGATCGATTTATCTGTCAGCGAACAGGACTATCAGAACAACCCCGACTGGGAGTTCGTTGGCTTCAACCCAGCGGTGACCGTGAATGCCGGCGCAGACGTGACTGTTGCCGCAAACGATGCGGTGACCCTGATCGCGGAGAGTCAGCTCGACATCTCCTCGGCGGTCACCAATAACATCGACTCGGTCTTCAACCTGATTAATCAGGCGGCGATCCCCAACGGCTACGTCTATACGACCGAGTCCGGCGTACAGACGGTCGAGGATGGTGATACGGTCCGTATCGGCCCGGATTTCGGCGGCGGC
>JANQRK010000042.1 GCA_028284585.1 Chromatiales bacterium | reverse complement strand
TGGGCGGTGTTGCCGCCCTTGGAAAGGGCCTGCCATTCCCGGCGGACTGCGCCTTGCCCACAATGCTTGTGCCGTGGCTGAGCGTTACAGAATTATCCGTTTGGCCCACTAGGGATCCACTTGGCGCCTGAACAGCGCTGGGACGAGGTATCCACAGACCAGCGAGGTCCTATTGGAACGATGACCAAGCTCTGGCGCTACCCACCAAGAGCGCAATGCTGCTCTTCTGGGGTTGGTCACATGCGACGGGTGAATAACTCGACAAAGCCTCTTCCAAGGCAGCGCTGGCCGTCGGCGTTACCCAAATCGTCGTGGAGCCGTCATTGGCATTGAATTCCGAGAATAAGGCCGCGTCTTCAGGCAGCTCTGTGGTCTCACGCGTCTTCATGAAGGTGGCCATGATGTTGTCAGTTTCAGCGCGGATCTCTCGATCAGCGGTGAGCAAGATTTTTTGCCATGCCATGTTGTTCTCCTAGCAGGGGTCCAAGCTTTCGGCATCTTGGTGCGATTGCAGTCTACTCAGCGGCGCTCGCTGCTAGGGCATCAGCGTCGCCGGCCAAGAAGACCAATCCTTTCGGGGGAGGCGCTTCGCATGGGTTGGCGCCGAAAACCCCACTGAAAATACCGGCCCCCGGGGTGAAGAACAGGGTTACTGTGCCACTCATCAATTCGCAACGAGAAAACACCGCCATACCCTTCGGCTTTCCGGCAGCCTCATAGACAGGCAGGAACGCCTCTTCGATTTCACCGGTGAATTTGTTGGCCTCCGCGCCACCACCGATGTCCAAGCTTGACCAAGACTTCATGACTACTCCTCAAAGCAATTTGCCCCCAAAGGTAACCGCATTGGCGATGTATGGCGGATCGATCGGCCTGGGCGCCGACCGAACGCCGCCGCCGGTGTTCCGCGGACGCCGCTAGTATACGTGCGGCTGGCGGGCATTTGAGTTGGCCCCCGCGGCTATACCCAGGCCTCAGCAGGGTTTTTTTGTATCCAAGCTAGCCCGAGGCCGGTGCTGAATTGATATAAAGGGTAGGCATAGTCAGCCGTTACATTAAATCCTATGAACGTGAAAATCCTACTACTCTGTTGTCTGCTGATCTTATGTAGCGCTGCGTCGGGACGGGCGCTGCACAGCTATGCTTTGGTACAGGACGATGCGACGCTTTTGATTGAAGGCAAGCGGGTGCACCTGCACGGGATCCATCTGCCGGACTCAGGGCGACGTTGTCGTACCCAGATCCGGCCGGCCCGCTGCGGTTCCAACGCGGCGCTCGCGCTGGATTTTAGGGTCCAAGGCTTCGTGCACTGTTTTCCGCAGACCCGCAATGCCGACCGCAGTCTAAACGCGGTGTGCTATGTCAATCGGAGCGCATTCGATGAGGGCGAGGACCTGGCGGCCCATCTCCTAAGGCTCGGCTGGGCTTTGGCCCTGCCCGAGGCGCCGTTCGAGTATCACGCATTGGAACGTATGGCGCGCCACAACTCGCTCGGTATCTGGGGTACCAGGGTCGATAGCGTTTCCTCACCCTGAGCTGGCGGGCCGTGGAGGAACCAGCAGGTCTTCGAGGAAAAAGGCTGACGGTGCGGCCCGTCCACTGAGCCGGCCCTTGCGGAAGATCGCGTGGGCCTGCTGGCGCACCGTCTTCTCGCTGACACTGCGCAGCAGCGCGATCTCCTTGTAGCTCATGCCCTTGAGAATAAACAGACCGACCTCGCGCTCAGCCGCAGTCAGCCCCCACTTGTCGAACTGGACATCGATCGCCTCGCTCAGGCCCTGGATCAGTTCACGCATGTTGTTGCGCCACTGCAGGCCCTCCATGCGCGCCGATTCGAGATCGCGCACCAGAAGCTTTTGTCTTTCTTGCTGCAGCCCCACTTGCTCGGAGAGCCGCACCATGCCCACCGCAATGATCACGATCAGCATGGGTTGAATCAGTTCCAGCAGGATCTCGACGGGAGTGAGCCCCGGATCCTCCACGATCTCTAGGCCAATCAACAGCGCGCTACCCGCCAATACGGCCGCGATATTGCGCCAGTGCTTAAGTGGTGTCGTGGCGATATTCATCCTTCCCCATCCTACATAGCTGGCAGGACGGCCGGAGCGAGCCGGCCGTCCCTCCTTAGCACGTCGTAGTCGCTCGCCTCATGCGTCGTCGTCTTCGCAGAAGGCGTCCGGGGAGAGCTCACAGAGTTCGCTCAGGAGCTCCTCCGGGTCGTCGATCTCACAGGCTGGATCCCGCAGGATATCCAGCGAAGGTCCGAGGCAGGTTAGCTCTTCGCGTTCTCCGGTCAGCATGCCGTCCTCCATTGCCTCGGCGAGCACGAAGCCGGTCCCGGGCAGGTAGTATTTGAACTCCGTCGACTCCGGGTCGAGCGGTGCAAAGTCGAGGGTTTGCAGGCACCGCCCCGCACATGGGAACTTGGGGTTCTCCTCGAGCGGGGTCGCTGCGAGATCCCGATACTCGACGATGTCTTCGGCGTCTCCCAGCGCGAACTCCTGGCGGTGGATCTGGCCGGGTTCGGGCGCAGCCAGGATCAGCAAGCCGGCCTTGGCAAACTCTTGGCCGGCCTCGAACGAGCCGTCGAGGTCGACTAATTGACCGTCTTCGAAATTGCGTGAGATCTCGCCGCAATAATAGACGTTTCGCTGATCGTCCTGGGCGAACCAATCATCGGTCACTTCGACTGGGACATAATCGGTCCCACCGCCCTCGTTGTCTTCCTCGGCGACCACCACCGCATCAACTACCATCCGGCAGTCAACCCCTCGTATCTCGCGGATCTCATCGGTGGCATTCACGATCACGGTCTCTTCGCCATCCTCCCCGGTCCGCAGCACATAGGTGTGGCCACTGACGATCGACACAAAGGGGTTTGCTTGTGCGGCGCCGACCTCGTCGGGGTGGACAAAGGTGATTGCCGGGTCGATCAGCGGATCGGGATCGTAGCGCCATTCATCCAGCGCCGTGCAGGCCTGGCGGCGCGCGTCAAACTGGTCGGCGCATTCCTCAGCGGCCTCGATCCGGGCCGCACGCGCGTCCCGCAAGCACGCCCGGCGGGCTTCGCCTTCGGCGAGGTTGATGCAGTTGGCATGGGCCTCGCGCAGGTTATCGCGCAGGTCGAAACGGCAGGCGTGAAGCATCTGGCGTGCGGCGTGTTTACATGGGCTGTTCGCGGCAGCCGCGGGCTCGCTATGGGTCGTTAGCAGAGGGACCATGGCAAGGCCGAGCACGGCCAAGGGTAGTTGGCGGGTAATCATTTTCTGCTCCTGGTAGTGGCGATCTCGGAGGATCGGTTGGGACCTCGGGACGGACCGGAGCGACTGCATGCGCCGAGATAGTGCCGGTCCGCCGAGGTGTCGTTGTTGAAGTAAGCAGGATTGTCGCGGGGCGACCATCCAACAGGTGTCATAGGGCAATGGCGCCGTGGCATTAAGCCCCTGTTGAAAAAGCGATTTTCGGTGAGCGGCCACTTGGGAGAGCTAACACAACCCAGGCCGGTGAGCGGTTAGTTGGATTGCACGACGGGCTGGCCATTGGGCGGCCATGGGACAAAGGTTCTATGTAGCACTGGTCTGCGCGATGCTATCGTCCCGCCATCGTGCGCCCCCGCTGGCGGATAACCCCCGATGTGTAGCCTGTCCTGTCTCATCGCCAGACTGCTGCGTCACCCGCATCGCCTGTCGCAGCAGGGCTGCGCACTGCTGCTGCTCGGCCACGCGGTGGTTGTCAGCGCCGGGTCTGGTACCGATACCCCGGCCCCCCGCGCACAGGGTCCGGCGAGCACGCTGGCCGCCATGCGCCTCTACCGGTCGCGCGAAGAACAGCGCGAGGCCGGGCTGCAGACCGATATCACCGATTGGTTGACCGTGTCCGGTCTGGCCGAGGCCGAGCTGACCTACGACAGGTTCGCGATCGAGCGAGGCCGAGACGATGCCAGCGGGCGCGATGAGGCCATCACCTTGCAGCTCGGCGCACTGATCGATCTGTTCACATGGGTCGAGGCCGAGGTGATCTTGGAGTACGAGAGCGATACCGGGCAGTCGTTTGTCGAGGAGGCCTTCATCACCCTGGAGCAGGACCCCTGGGAGCTCTCGATCGGCAGACAGTACACGCCGTTCGGCGTCTTCTTGAGCGACTTCGTCACGGGCCCGTTGATCGAGTTCGGTGAAACTCGCTCCAATGAGGCCGTGCTGCTCAGCTACGGGCCAAGCGATGCGCTCGACCTTTCCGCAACCCTGTAGCGCGGTGCCGCCAAGCCGCATGGCAGGGAGGGTGGGCAATGGGACTGGGCGCTGGCGGCCGAGGTGCAGTTGAGCCCAGTGTGGTCGCTGGGCGCCAGCTATCTGTCGGATTTGGCAGATGCGGACAGCCGTTTCCTGGAGGATGCGGTGATCGCTATGTTGATCGCGTGGCCGGGGCCAGCGCCTATGTGCGGTATTGGCCAGGCACCTATGAGGCCACATTCGAGTTGCTCGGTGCGACCCGGTCGATCGTTGAGTTGGACAATGATCGAGACCGGCCGTTTGCCTGGAACGCGGAATGGGTGCGGGCTTTCCCCGAGCAGCGCCTAGCCGTCGCCCTGCGCGTCGAGGGTAGTGAGGAACTCGAAGATGAGCCGGGCCTACAGTATGGAATCGCTGCGACCTGGCGGATTGGCCGACAGGTCAGCCTGACCTTGGAGTACCTGCATGGCGAGTTCGAAGGTGATCTGACCACCAACGACGATGATCAGGCCTACGATCACGTGGATCGTTTCGGTGGCTTGTTGAGCGTCGAATTCTGAGAAGTTGCCGCGTGGCTGCGCCGGCCGGTCGGCAGTTTCAGCGACAACAGCGCGGCCAGCAGCACGAAGGCCGCCGACCACCACAGGCAACCAATCAGGCCCTGCGACTGGTAGACCCAACCTGACAAGACCGTGCCGGCGAGTCGCCCTGCGGCATTGGCCATGTAGTAAAAGCCAACGTTCATCGCCACCTTGTCGAAGTCCGAATAGGCCAGGATCAGGTACGAGTGCAGCGCCGAGTTGATTGCGAACACCACGCCAAACAGGGTTAGGCCGGACAGCAACACCATGCTCGGATCCCAGCCCAGGTCCAGCGCCAGCGCCATACCGGCCGGCAACACCGTCAGGATCAGGGCCCAGCGCCGGGCGCTCGAACCGTCCGGACCGCAGTCCTGTCGCTTGCGTCTCAGAAGGCGCGGGGCGGCCGCCTGGACGATCCCGTAGCCGATCACCCAGGCGGCCAGGAAGCTACCGACCTCGATGAATCGCCAGCCGAGGACCGAGTACAGGAACACCGGCAGACCGACCACGAACCAGACATCACGTGAGCCGAACAAAAAAAAGCGTGCCGCCGACAGCCAGTTGATCTCGGCACGATTCGAGAATACTTGGGTGAACTTCGGCTTGCCCTGCATGCGCCCGACGCCGGACGGCAGCAGGGTTGCGGTCAGCAGCAGCACCGCCGACAAGGCAGCGGCCAGTAGCAGTAGCGCGCCGCGGAAGCCGATCCATTCGAGCAGCGCGGCGCCGACGAAGAAGCCTGCACCTTTGAGCGCGTTCTTCGAACCGGTCAACAGGGCCACCCAGCGGAACAGTCGCGACTCGCCATGCACGCCAGCCAGGGCCTTGACGCTCGCCTTGGCGGACATCTTGTTGAGGTCCTTGGCGATCCCCGACAGGGCCTGGGCGAGCATTACATAGGGCACCGATAGCCAGGCCTCGGGCACGGTCAACAGGCCGAGCGCGACGACCTGCAGCGCCATCCCGATATGCATCGTCTGATTGAGCCCGATCCGTGCACCCAGCCAACCGCCAACCAGGTTGGTCACGATGCCGAAGAACTCGTAGAACAAGAACAGCATCGCGACTTCGAAGGGCGAGTAGCCCAGCAGATGGAAGTACAGCACCACCAGCATGCGGATCGCGCCGTCGGTAATCGTGAAGGCCCAATAGCCCCCGGTAACGATCAGGTAGTTGCGATGATTAGCTTCCATCCCAGTGTGTCCAAACACCAAACCTAGAGTCTTAGTGCCTGCGACTGTGGATCCACTCAAGGCGACCTCGAAAAATGCCATCCATGGCATTTTCCTCCACGGAAAGGCCAAAACGCGGTTTTCGCCTTTCCTTCATTTTCAATCACTTGTCGTGATCGAAAATGGCAGCACATCCCTGTGCCGCTCGTGCACCTCAATTTTTAGAGGTGCCCTCAAGTCCGGGCCGGCGGCATCTGCCTGATCGCAGCTATAACGAGCGTCCCAGCATCTCGACGATGTCTATCAGCCGGTTCACATAGCCCCACTCGTTGTCGTACCAGGCGTAGATCTTGACTTGAGTGGCGTCGATCACCAGCGTCGAGGGCGCATCGACGATCGATGAGCGTGGGTCGTTGAGGTAGTCGATCGAGACCAAGGGCCGTTCCTCGTAGCCGAGGATGCCGGCCAGCTCACCCTCGGCCGCGGTCTTCAGGTGGGCATTCACTTCTTCGGCGGTGATTGCGCGCTGGGCTTCGAACACGAAGTCTGTCAGCGAGGCGTTGAGTAGCGGCACGCGCACCGCGTGACCGTTTAGTTTGCCCTTCAGCTCGGGGAAAATCTTGGTGATCGCGCGCGCCGAGCCGGTCGTGGTCGGGATCAGCGATTGGCTGCAGGCACGTGCCCGGCGCAGATCCTTGTGGCCTTTGTCGACAATGGTCTGGGTGTTGGTGATGTCATGGATGGTCGTCATGCTGCCGTGCACGATGCCGATTTGCTCGTGCATCACCTTGACCACGGGCGCCAGGCAGTTAGTGGTGCAGGAGGCCGCTGTCACCAGATGATGGCGATCCGGGTCGTAGTCCCTATGGTTGATGCCATAGACGATGTTTAGCGCGCCCTCGGTCGGTGCGGCAACCACGACCTTGCGTACGCCCTGGTCAAAATAGGCCTGAAGTGCCTCGGGGTGCTTGTGATGTTGCCCGGTCGCCTCGATTACGATCGCGCAATCTGACCAGTCGCCGGGCGCGATCTCTGAGTGGCTGTGGTAAGCGATGCTGCGATCTTCGATGTGTAGACCATCGTTGGTAGCGCTGCACCCAAGGTGCCAGGTACCGTGCGCCGAATCGAACTCGAGCAGGTGCGCCGAGCCGGCCGCATCGGTCGCGATCTCATTGACCCGGACGACCTCGATGTCGGCTCTGTCCCAGCTGGCGCGGAGGCCGAGTCGTCCCATTCTGCCGAAGCCGTTGATACCTACCCGGAAGGTCATTGTCGTCATCCCCTGAACTATTCGAGTCCCATAGCGAACCGTCGGCGCCGGTCGCCGACTCGGTCGGTTTTTGCGGGCTGCAGAGATCGCTGCGGGAAAGCGGCGAATGTTATGCAGGGCGGATGACAGCCATGTGACTAAGCCCAAGGCCGTGTTGGCATGTTCCGAGACAAGCTGCCGCCCGGAGCAGCGATCGCTCAGGTGTCTTCAGATTCGCCGAATGCCTCTGTTCGGTAGCGATAGACCGCGAGCTGGTCTGACCAGTGATCGGGCGCCAGCCCCGCCTTGCGTTTGAGCTCAGTCAGGAAGTTCAGCGGGTCGGGTAGGCTTTCCCAGACAGCTGGCAGAAAGGTCCCGCGCTGCGTGCCTTCCTGCAGGATCAAGCCGTCTTCGCCGGGGCGGATCTGGCCCAGCAGGTCCGCTTGATCACGGCAATCGAGCCGCTCGGCCGGCGTCAAGATCGACAGATTGAGTCGCACCGCCGGCCATTGACGCCCGGTCAGCGGCTTGAAGCGCGGGTCTTGAAAGGCGGCGGAGAAGGCATTTTGGGCTACATCGACCACCAGGGCCTGGATGGGTTCGAGGTGCCCGATGCAGCCCCGCAGGCGGCCACGCCGGTGCAAGGTGACAAAGCTGGCACGGGACACGCGCAGGGCGGGAGGAAAGTCCATAGGGTCGACCTCCATTGGTCGTCCCTTGGCCAATCCATGCTGGATCGAGCGGCGTGCGACCTCGATCAAGGCCGTTCGCTGCGCCGGTTCGAGTCCTGCTGTCGGCTCAGTAGAATCCGTAGGCGCCATAACCGACCACGCGCGACTTGTCGCCCGAAGTATCGCCCGAGTTGCGCAGATCCAGGGTACGTACCTGCCAACCACGGTGTTGCGCGGTCTTGAGCAGGCCGCGTATAGGGTATACGCCACAGGCGTCGTGTGGCCCGATATGCTCGCCCTGCAGGGTCTCGATCAGCGCCGTGGTGGCGCGATCGCGCTGCTGACAACTCGGATAGTCGTGGTAGTGGCTGAGGTCCGAGCTGACCACGATCAGGGTGTCGTCCTGGTGCAGGCGCTCGATCACCTGGCTGACCAGGTCGGCCTTGGCATCACCCACGATCAGCGGTACCAGGGAGAACTCGCCTAGCAATGATTGCAAAAACGGCAGCTGCACCTCTAGGGCATGCTCCTCGGCGAACGCGGCGTCGATTTCCAATACCCCGCGCAGCGTCGCCAGCGCGTCGACCCCGGCGCGGTCGACCGGAATCCTGCCCAGCGGTGTCTCGAAGGCAGCGGCGCTGCTGGTCGCGATGCCGCGCAGCGCTAAGCGATGCGCTGGCGCTAGTACGACGGCGCGCCGGATCTGTCCGGCCCAGGGCACCAAGGCCGAATAGGCACTAGCGGCGACCGGCCCCGAGTAGCAGTAGCCGGCGTGGGGTGCGATCAGAGCATGCGGTCGGGCCTCGGCGGCGCCGTTCGCCGAGGCCATCAGTCGATCGATTTCTTCACGTAGTTCTGGCGCCTCCGCCGGGTAGAAGAGTCCCGCAACTGCCGGTGTCTTGACCTCTACCATGGTTGCCTACCTTGTGCAGACCTTTATAACAGACATAATGGACTACATGGCCCAGGGCAAGCCACCGACCCAAACGCGAGGCCGCAAGTAGTGCGCAGTGTGGTCCCTGGGCGCTACTGGCACCGCATGGACGATGGTCGAATCCAGTGCGATCTTTGCCCGCGCTATTGCCACCTGAGTAAGGATGGCCAGCGCGGCTTGTGCTTCGTGCGCGCCCGCCAGGGCGACCGGATGGTGCTGACCACTTACGGCCGATCGAGTGGTTTCTGCATCGATCCCATCGAAAAAAAACCTTTGCACCATTTTCTACCGGGCACGCCGGTGTTTTCGTTTGGCACGGCGGGCTGCAATCTGGCCTGCAAGTTTTGCCAGAACTGGGACATCAGCAAGTCTCGTGAGGTCGATACCTTGGCTGCCACTGCCGCGCCGGTGCAGATCGCGGCGACCGCGGCGCGTTTGGGGTGCCGTAGCGTGGCCTACACCTACAACGATCCCGTGATCTTCCTCGAATACGCGATCGATACCGCCCAGGCATGCCGCGAAGTTGGCGTGAAGTCGGTCGCGGTGACCGCCGGCTATCTGTGCGATGAACCGCGCCGCGAATTCTTTGCCCACATGGATGCCGCCAATGTCGATTTGAAGGCCTTCACCGAGGACTTTTATCACCGACTCACCGGTAGCCGGCTTGGGCCGGTGCTCGAGACCTTGGAGTACATTCGCCACGAGACCGACTGTTGGCTCGAGGTCACCACATTGTTGATCCCGGGTCACAATGATAGCGACGCCGAGGTCCACCGACTCGCCGAATGGTACTTGGATCGGCTCGGGCCGGATGTGCCCCTGCATTTCTCCGCCTTTCATCCGGACTACAAGATGACACGCCTACCCGCGACGCCGGTCGAGACCCTGCAACGGGCGCGCCAGATTGCGCTGGACGTCGGCCTGCATCATGTCTATCTGGGCAATGTGCACGATCCCGAGGGCGACAGCACCTATTGCCCGGAGTGCCGCAACCGGGTGATCGAACGCGACTGGTACCGGTTGGGCGAGTGGCAATTGCAAGGCCCCGGGGAATGTTGCCATTGTGGCCACCGACTCGCCGGGATATTCGAACCTCGTCCCGGCGATTGGGGGCCGCGTCGTCAGCCGGTGACACTGCTCGAGTCTACCGAGTAGGCCGGGATCGCGGGACCCCAGCGCGCTGCGACTCGATCGCGTGCAGCCCTGTGTAACCCTTGTGGTATGAGCGGTAGCTCGGCGTTCGTTGGTGCGCACCCTGGCATGCATTTACTTCTCACGATCACCCTGGGCGGCAAAGTTTTGCCGCCCGAAACCGATAACAGCGCCTAACGGTAACCGCCCTGGGGGCCGTGTCTGCAAGTGGTCAGCTGACCGCCATAGGACCGAGCCCAGGTCCAGGGTCACGCGAACGGAGTAAGGTGATAATGCCGCATATCGATGTACCGCGCGTTCTTCAGGTGATGGTCAAGAACAATGCCGCCGATGTCTTTATGTACACCGGTGCCAAGATCTCGATGAAGACCCCAAAGGGGTTTGCCCAACTCGGCGAGCCGCTCGATTCAGGTGACGCCGATCGCGCGATCCGCGAGATCTTGACCGACGAGAAGCTCAAACACTTGGAGGAACACGGCGAGGTCGATTTCTCACTGTCGTACAATGGCATCGGTCGATTTCGTGGCAATGCCTTCCGGCAGCGTGGCGAATCGTCATTGGTGCTGCGACTGATCAATACCGACGTGCCCAGCATCGAGGGCCTGGGTATGCCGGCGGTGCTCGCCGATCTGGTGATGCAGCGCAATGGGCTTATTCTGTTGGTCGGCGCGACCGGATCGGGTAAGTCGACCACACTCGCGGCCATGATCGACCATCGTAACCAGAACAGCGGCGGTCATATCCTGACGCTAGAAGATCCCATAGAGTTCGTGCATGAGCACAAGCAGTCCATCGTCGCGCAGCGAGAGGTCGGCACGGATACGGCGAGTTTCAGCTCCGGGATGAAGGCGGCGCTTCGTGAATCGCCAGACGTCATCCTGATGGGTGAGATCCGTGACTTAGATACGATGGAGTTTGCGCTCAAATTCGCCAATACCGGGCACCTCGCGCTATCGACCTTGCACGCCAACAACGCCATGACCACGATGGAGCGTATTCTCGGCTTCTACCCAAAGGATGGCATCGAGGCCCAGGCCAAGCGCATCGCGCAAAATCTGCGGGCGATCATTTGCCAGCGTCTCGTACCTGGCATTGAAGGTGGCAAGGTGGCAGCGGTCGAGGTGTTGATCAACACCGGTTATATCGCCGACCTCATCTCCAAGCTGGAGGTCGGTAGCATCAAGGATGCGATCGAGCGCGGTGGACAGTACAAGATGCAGTCATTCGACCAACATCTGGTCAGTCTGTACCGCGAGGGGCGTATCAGTCAGGAGACCGCCATCGAATTCGCCGACTCGAGCAGTAACGTCAAGATCCAGATCAAGACCGAGAGTGCGGGCAAAAAGGTCAGCGCCAGCTCTGACTGGGGCAGTGGCCTAAGCCTAGAGCCAACCGAGGCCGACGACGACGCCATGGTCGCCGATTTCGGCCAGACCTGAGCCGCACCGCACACTGTCTGGTGTGACTCAAGTATTGATTCGCCGTGGCACCTTGGCAGTGACTCCCCTGTAGCGAAAACTGCTGCATATCGGAACCGGCTCGCAGGGCCGATCCAGGTTGCTGCTGTGGAGATCGCGGCTGGCTATACTCCTTCCGACGAGTCGCCAGGAAGGAGCCGGCCATGCCTTCGCGCCGTCGGGCCGGTACCCGTCTCAAGCCGCCGACCACAGCCACTCAGGACCCACCTGATCTGCGTGATTGGCCGTTCACGCCGGCCTTGCGCCAGTTGCGGCGTACAATCCCCGCACCCGCCAAGCTGCATATCCTCGATCAAGGGCAAGAAGGGGCCTGCACCGGCTTCGGTCTCGCGGCGGTGATCAATCTGCTCAATCGGCAGCGTGGCAGCCGCACCCTGGTCAGCGCGCGCATGCTGTATGAGATGGCACGCCTGCACGACGAGTGGCCGGGTGAGCAGTACCCCGGCTCGAGCTGTCGTGGCGCGATCAAGGGCTGGGCCAATATGGGTGTCTGCAGCGATAGCAAATGGCCGTATCGGCCCGATAAACCTGGTGAGTTGACGGTGCCTAGGGCAAAGGAAGCACACACTAACACCTTGGGCGCCTATTATCGGGTGCAGCTGCGGATCGCGGACTTTCACGCCGCGCTCAATGAGGGTGGGGCGGTGTTCTGTACGGCCAAGACGCACAGTGGTTGGCTGCGCGCCGATAGACGCACCGGCACCATCCCGTTCTACCGCGATGAGCGCGGTGGCGGCCATGCCTTCGCGGTGGTTGGCTATACCCACCAAGGGCTTCTGGATCCAGAACTCCTGGGGCCGGTCCTGGGGTAAGAGTGGTCTTGGGCTATGGCAATACGAGGACTGGTTGGAGAACCTGATGGATGCCTGGGTGGTGGCCCTGGCCCTGCCGACGCCACAGATCTGGCACCTGCCCCCGGCCCCGGAGCGCAACCGCAGTGGGCTGACCTCTGAGCCGAGCCCGGCGCGCAGTGAGATTGCGGGGCATTTCGTGCATATCGACGACGGCCGCTTTCATGAACGCGGACGTTACTGGAGCAATGCGAGTGACGTGCACGCAACCACTCGCCTAGTGGCTGGCAGTGGCGACCGCTACCAACACCTGTTGCTGTATGCACACGGCGGTCTCAACTCCCCGGAGGATTCGGCGCGACGGATCGCGGCCATGAAGGAGACCTTCAAGCGCAACGCCATCTATCCCTATCATTTCATGTACGACACCGGGATCCTCGAGGAGCTGAAAGATGTCATCCTGCGTCGCCAGGCCAACATCGCGGCGCGCGCCGGTGCCCTGTCCGACCAGACCGACCGGTTGCTGGAACGCTCCACTCGTGTCCCGGGCCGTGCCCTGTGGCGGGAGATGAAGGGTGGGGCGCGGCGGCCGTTTCTACCCCAACAGGCCGGCACCGAGGCGCTGTCGATCTGGATGACCGAATTGGCGCGTGAGAAGAATACCAAGCTGCGGGTGCACCTGTGCGGGCACAGTAGCGGTGCGATCTTGCTCGCGTATTTGCTCGATGCCCTGGACGATGTTGCGCCCAGCCTACGTATCGCGAGCTGTACCCTGTTCGCCCCCGCCGCGACCATTGACTTGTTCGAGACCCACTATTTTCCTTACCTGATCTCTGAGCCTGCGGCCTTGGGCATCGAGCAGATGCAGGTCTTCAACTTGACCGATCGATTGGAGCGTGCTGACACAGTCGCCAAGATCTACCGCAAATCGCTGCTCTATCTCGTCTCCCGCGCGTTTGAGGAACTTGTACCCGAGGCGATTCTGGGCCTGCAGAGCGATATGGACGAGTTGTTGCAAAAACCCAAGATGTCGATGATCGTCGACCGCTTCACGGTGCATTACTCGGATGGCTCGCCAGACGCCGCGACGCAGAGCACTCGACACGGCGGCTTCGACAATGATGTCGCGACCATGAACAGTCTGTTGCGCACCATCCTCGGCCGGGAACCGGCACCCGAAGATGCCTTTACGCAACAGATTCTCGACTACTGAGTGGGGATAGACATGGCCGATTTCAGCCAGGCCTAAGAGTTAACCGCGGCCCACGAGGGCGGCTACGTCAAAGATCCGGTCGATCGGGGAGGTGAAACCTATCGGGGGATCTCGCGGGTCCATCATCCGAACTGGGAGGGCTGGCGGCGGATCGATGCACGCCGCCGCCGATCAGGGTTTCCCGGTAACCTGGCTCGCGATCAAGCGCTGCAGGATGCTGTGCTGGCGTTCTACAAGCAATCCTATTGGGATCGTTTCTTGGGCGATGACGTGCCCGATCAAGCGGTTGCGAATGAACTCTACGACACCGCGGTCAATATGGGTGTGCGCCGTGGCGTGCGCTTTTTGCAGGCTGCCCTGAATCTGCTCAACCGCAATCAGCGTGATTATGCCGACCTAATCGTCGACGGTTGGTTGGGCAGCAAGTCGCTCGCAACCTTGCAGACACTATTGAGAAAAGACCGCGGCAGTGGCGCCTTGGTAAAGCTGATGAATCTGCAGCAAGGCGCCAGGTATCTGGAAATCATGCAGCGCGACCCCTCTCAGGAGCGTTTTGCCCGCGGTTGGATCAAGCGGGCCTAGCGCTCACCAGACACAGCCGCCGATCGGCTTGCCAGGGCCGCGGGGTGGTCGGCTCCGTGCATAGTCTTCTGATCGAGACCGCCGCACCGCGCAGGGTAAGATGGTGCTATGGATGTATCGCACATCATCGATGGCCTCAATGATGCGCAACGCAATGCGGTTACCGCGCCGCTGGGCAGTGCGCTGGTGCTCGCCGGTGCCGGCTCCGGCAAGACCCGAGTCCTGGTCCATCGCATCGCTTGGCTGATCCAGGTCGAGGGCCTCTCGCCCTGGGGCATTTTGGCGGTAACTTTCACGAACAAGGCCGCGCGCGAGATGCGACATCGCATCGAGGCCCTGCTTGGTCAGCCGGTCGGTGGTATGTGGGTCGGGACCTTTCATGGCTTGGCCCATCGCTTGCTGCGCGCGCATTGGCAAGAGGCCGAGCTGCCGCAGGGTTTTCAGATCTTAGACTCCGACGATCAGCAGCGTCTGGTCAGGCGCATTGTCCGCGAAATGAATCTGGACGATGCCAAATGGCCGCCGCGTCAGGCCCAATGGTTCATCAATCAACAAAAGGACCAGGGGCTGCGCCCTGACCATTTGGATCCCAACGGCGACCCCTATCAACGGCAGATGATTGCCATCTACCGCGAATACGAGGCCGCGTGCCGACGTGCCGGCAGCGTCGATTTCGCCGAATTGTTGCTGCGCGCCCATGAGTTGTGGCGCGATCGATCCGATGTCCTGCAACACTATCGGCAACGCTTTGGCGCCATCTTGGTCGATGAGTTTCAAGATACCAACAGCATTCAATACGCCTGGTTGCGCTTGCTTGCCGGCAGCGAGGATCGATTGTTCGTAGTCGGGGACGACGATCAGTCGATCTATGGTTGGCGGGGTGCGCGTGTCGAGAACATCCAGGACTTCCAGTCACATTTCCCCACAGCGCAGTTGGTGCGCTTGGAGCAGAATTACCGCTCAACACGGCATATCTTGCAGGCTGCCAATGCGGTCATCGCCAACAATCCGAGTCGCCTCGGCAAGGAATTGTGGACCGATCGTGCCGAAGGTGATCCGATCCGTGTATATGGCGCGTTCAACGAGGTCGATGAGGCTAGATTCGTCATCGAGCGCATCCGTAGCGCGATCGACCAAGGTAGTCGGCGTAGCGAGATCGCCATCCTGTACCGTACGACTGCGCAGTCACGCCTGTTCGAGGAGTCGCTGATCCAGGCCGGGATACCCTACCGGGTGTACGGCGGCCTGCGTTTCTTCGAACGTGCCGAAATCAAGGACTGTCTGGCCTATCTGCGTCTGGTGGCCAATCGCCACGATGATCCATCGTTTGAGCGCGCCGTGAACCAGCCACCACGCGGTATCGGGCCGCGCACACTGGATGCGGTGCGCGCACATGCACGCGATTTCGGCTGTTCCCTGTGGCAAGCGGCCAATGACTTGTTGCAAGGCGGGGCGATGGCGGCACGCGCCGCGAATGCCCTACGGGGGTTCGTGGAGCTGGTCGACGAGATGGATGCAGGTAGCGTTGGGCTAGCGTTGCCCGAAAAGGCCGATCAAGTGATCGAGGGTGCGCGGCTGCGTGCACATTTCGAGAAGAGCCGCGATGGCAAGGGTCAGGACCGGCTGGAAAACCTTGATGAATTGCTCAATGCCTGTCGGCAGTTCGAGTTGCCCGAGGACGATAGTGGACTATCGGAACTGGATGTCTTCTTGGCGCATGCCGCACTGGAGGCGGGCGATACCCAGGCCGAAGAGTACGAGGACGGTGTGCAGCTGATGACCTTGCACTCGGCCAAGGGCTTGGAGTTCCCACGGGTGTTCATCGGTGGGATGGAGGAAGGGTTGTTTCCACACAGCATGTCAGCTGAGGACCCTCAGCGTCTCGAAGAAGAACGCCGGCTGTGCTACGTCGGCATGACCCGGGCGAAGGCGCAGCTCTATTTGACCCACGCCGAGAGCCGTCGCCTGCATGGCTCGGAGAGCTACCCTTTGCCGTCGCGATTCTTGCGCGAGGTGCCGATCGGGCTGATCGAGGAGGTGCGGGCGCGGCCCAAGGTCAGCCGTCCCTACACCCCAGCTGCTGGTGTATTGGGCATGGCCGAGGCGGCGGCCGGCTTCAGTCTGGGGCAGCGGGTGCAGCATCCCAAGTTTGGGGAAGGCGTGGTGCTCAATGCCGAGGGTCAGGGCAGCAATGCCCGGGTGCAGGTCAACTTCGAGGCGGTCGGGGCAAAATGGCTAGTGGTGGCCTACGCCAAGCTGACACCGGCGTGAGTCTTGGTGCCGCGCCAGCCGGCATGCACGATGTGCCATTGGCGCTGTACGTCCACATCCCCTGGTGCGTGCGCAAGTGCCCGTATTGTGATTTTAACTCACACACCCAGCGTGGACCATTGCAGCAGGACCGCTACGTGGATGCCCTGTTGGCCGACCTCGCCAGCGAGGTCGACTATGGTCCGCCATTGCCGGAGATCCAGAGTATCTTTATCGGCGGGGGCACTCCGAGTCTGTTCGAGGGTGTCGCCATCGAGCGCCTGCTGGGGGGTATTGCTGTGCTGGCGCCGCTTGCCGAGGGTGTGGAGATCACCCTGGAGGCCAACCCCGGTACCGCCGAGGCGGCACGCTTTGCGGCCTACCGTGCGGCTGGGGTGACCCGCTTGTCGTTGGGCGTGCAGAGCCTAGACGACGCCAAGCTCGCGGCGCTCGGGCGGATCCATACCGCGGACCAGGCACTCGCCGCATACGAATTGGCCCGTGCGGCCGGATTCCATGACATCAATCTCGATCTGATGTTCGGCCTGCCGCAGCAGCCGCTTAGCGCGGCGTTGGACGATCTTGACCGAGCCATCGAGCTGGACCCCGAGCATATCTCCTGGTACCAGCTCACCCTGGAACCCAACACCCTGTTCTACCGTCGGCCACCGCCGGCGCTTCCGGACCACGATCGCTTAGCCGACATGATGCAGGCGGGGCAGGCCCGGTTGGCCGCTGCCGGTTACCGTCGCTATGAGATTTCGGCCTATGCGCGCCCGGGTCATCGCGCGCGACACAATTACAATTACTGGACATTCGGCGACTATCTGGGAATCGGTGCCGGTGCCCATGGTAAGCGCAGCCTGCCGAGGGCGGGCATCCGCCGTACTGTCAAACAGCGTCACCCGGCGGCCTATCTGACCGACCCAATGCTGCACACTGAGCGTTGGGTTGCCGCCGGCGAGCTGCCGCTGGAGTTTTTTCTCAACACCTTGCGCTTGATCGAGGGGGTGCCACTTGAATCCTTCGCGCGGCGCACCGGCGTGCCGCTCGTCGAGATTGCCGGGCCGCTATACCGCGCTCGTCGTCGCGGTCTGCTGCACGATGACCCGACCCGATTGCGTGCCACGGAGCTGGGCCTGCGCTTTCTCGATGACCTACTCGCATTGTTCGACGGCGACTAGCCCCAGTATGTCAGTGCGCCGTGAAAAGGCGCGTTCTCTCAGTGGGTGAGATTCCCACCCGGCAACTATCGCTCCAGCCGGTAGCAATCGGAGCGGCTGTGGAGGTA
>JANQRK010000010.1 GCA_028284585.1 Chromatiales bacterium | reverse complement strand
GCAATACAGTGTCATGGTCGCTTCCTCTTGTCGGTGCTCCGTTACGTTTGCACTGAAACGGATACCACCTGCTTGGGGAGGCGGCTAGAGGATTATCAGAACCTACCTGGCTAGAAACGCAATGGACTGACAAATATGAGACGCCCGCCCGGGTCGTGATTGAAGGTATTGATTCAACCGGCTCGCTGCCGAGCGCTGAAGACACAGAAATCCTACTTTGCTTTCTCTCTTTGCTCTTTAGCCGAAATCCCAGAATAAGAAAAATGGATCTTGAATTTAAGCAGATGCTGCTCCAAGAATCTATAAAAAGGGCAATATTGAGCAACCAAGGATGGGGCTCGTTTGGAAAGTATTGCAAACTCGAACGGATTGACCTCGGAACGCTGCGACAGGAACAGTTTGCTGCAGCGTTGGCTAAGAGAGCAAAGGTCGGTATGGAACGTGATCCGCTTGCAACGTTTCAGCTTGAGCAGAGCCTCGCTACCGACACTCTTCGACGGTTCAGGGCAAGAGAGTGGCTCCTCGTCGCATCTGCAGCGGGGGAGGAATTCTGGACATCCGACTATCCAGTTCTCGAAATCCCATGCTCCGCCGATATCACCGACATCTTCTTCCCCCTCACGCCAACACGGGGGCTGATCGGTCAACAGTTAATCGGCCACCCGCCACCGAAGTTGAACCGAGCGAATATGGGTTTCCTCAATACACTTCAAGCTAGATCTGCGGAACATTTCGTCGTTATGCGTGACCCGAGCCGCATCACGCTTTTCCACGATGATACTGGACCGCAACATTGGATGCGCTTAGTTGACGGAACACGACAGCAGGACAGGTTGTTGCCCCAGCTTTCGGTGCGGCCGAGCGAAGCACCGGTCCACGGATTTTGGAAAGACCCTCGAGTTCATAAGTCCGATGAATAAATTGCCTATCAACTCAGCTAATACGAGCTACCTTTGAGCCCAAGCGTCACATATGAAGAGTTACGGCCATGGATGAAGTATTGCTTAAGGAAGCTCAGAGGTATTGAGCAGCGTGATACCGATACATGTGAGAAGCTGCTGAGGGAACAGCGCCTCTTCGGCACATACGATGAAGAAATCCAGCAGGTACATCGAGAAGATGCTGCTGAATTGGCTGGCGTTGTTTCGAGGTATGGCTGGCCTGGGATCTCTAAAGTAGGCGTTGCTGGTTGTCGGACCGCCCGGATCATCGCGCAGAATTCCATTTGCACGACGGATCTACAAAGGGGTTTTCTCAGGGCACTGGAGGAAGCAGCAAAGTCTGGTAATGTCCCAATGAGGCAAGTGGCAATGCTAACTGACCGAATTAGTTTCAACGAAGGTCGGCCTCAGATCTACGGCACTTTTTAGATTGGGATCAATTCGGCGAGCTTAACTGTGAGGTCGAAGATCTGGAGAATGTCGATGCTCGGCGCGCATCTGTCGGCCTCGAACCTTTTGGAAGAGCACTCAAAGAACATCGGCGCATTATTGCAGCGGAAGGTGGACGGCCCCCGATGATTCCAAGGCTTACAAGGAGGCGGCTAGCCAGTGAGCGAAGCAGGTTGGTTGGCGTTGAATTCGCACAAAGGGCGGCAGTGTTGATCTGTCAACATGTCAGTCCCTCAGAAAGTCCCTTATTGTCGCGGACCATGGCATTGAGCACGATGAGAAGTTTGTCTGTACAGGCAGCCAGCGGGACTTTCTTGTGTTTTCCGTTGGCGAGTAGGCGCTTGCAGAACGTGAGAATGAGCCGGTTGAAACCGACCACCGTTAGCATGGCCATGCCGAGGGTCGTGCGCACAACGGCCCTTCCACTTTTTTGCACGCACGAAAGCACCGCATCGCTTGGCCCAGCAATGGCCTTGCAGATACTCCTACCCAAAGCTCAGTGTCCGATTCAGAATTGATGCTTTGGCTTTGGGTTGCCCGTTGCTCGCGGCTCAGCGATCATGTCCGCCCGCCACAGCGGGACACGACAACGAGGGCGGAATTAGCAGTGGGTTTAAATCTCGAGGAGAAGTATCTTGATAGCGCTCGGCCGGATGATACGCTTGGCACTCTGGGTCTCCATCGCGGGTGTGCTGCTGATCGGTGCAGTGAACGCGATCGAGGCTGAACAACAGAATTCGGAGGCCTCATCCGACGTGGTCGATTTCATCAATTTTGACGCGTTCGTGCGCCCCAGCAGCCCCAACACCTGGCTGGTCGGCCCGGCCGACTCATCGCCGCCGCCGGATGACGAGGCAGCGGTGTTTGATATCCCAGCAGCGCAGCTGGCAGAAGCCTGGACCGAAGTCGTTGGCCAACAACCCAGGTCCCTGGTCCTGGGTCTGTCCGAAGAGGGATTGCAGGTCGAGGCCGAGCAACGCAGCGCGGTATTCGGTTTTGTCGACCGGATCAGTTTTCGTGCCATTGCGCTCGGCCCGGAACGATCGACGTTCCGGGTGTACAGCCGTTCGCTGACCGGCTACTCGGACTTCGGCGTCAATCGCAAGCGGTTGGCTCGGTGGCTATCGGCGCTACACAGCAGCCTGCAGGGGAGCGGCAACCCATAGCGGCATCCGTTGGGCACACCCGTCCCGTGCTTCACCCGCCGGTCGTGCACTGCTCGACTGTGCGATACGCCTTTCCGGGCGCTGATCAGCATTCGTCAGGCATCTCGAACAGCACCGTGATGCCGAACACCAAGACACCGAACGACATCGCCATACCGGCCGCGTAGTACCAGCCGTCCAATACGTACTGTGTGAGGTACCCAGAGCCGCATGACAAGGCCAACAAGAAACCAACAATAACGTCTTTACTCATCCCACTTATCCGGCAGGCCCTGCAGACCCCTGAGCCTGCGGTTGTCAAAACGTGCGTGGACCTGCTTGGTCTTGGTATCGGCTTGGCCGCACCTTGCTTGTATCTAGTTCCAGCGACGCACCGCGGCTCAATGGCCGCGTGATGCAAATGTGCCTTAGCGCATTTGGGACGAACGCTTGCCTTCTTTCGGGACTGTTTCGTGTCGAGCCCAGACCTAGGTTTGATCGCTGTGGGTGACATCCGCCGTCCACAACCGGGCGCTATCAATCGAATCTTCTAGCCCCCCTGGTCCGTTTTCCCGGAAGAGCTCCCCCACGGATCGAAAGCAACAATACGTACACATTTCCTTAATCCCTCCGTAACCCTGCGCTCCCATATTGCCGCTCGCTTGTTTCTCCACTCACCTAGGGAACGCCCCCCAATGAAATTACACGCAAGAACGGCATTAAGCATGGCAATGATCGGCGCCCTTCTGGGCCTTTCGGCCCAAGCTGTCGCGGCCGACCAGGAACTGCTCGATATCCTGCTGGCCAACGGCTCGATCACCGAACAACAACACGCCGAGCTCAGTAAGAAGGCAGCAAAAGACGAGTCCAAAACCGAGGCTTTGATGAAGAACATGGCCTGGGCCGGCAAGATCAAGATCAAAGGCGATCTGCGCGTGCGCCATGAGGACGTCGACGACAGCGGCGGTGCCGGCGACAACCGCCAGCGCTATCGCGCCCGCATCGGCGTATATGCCGATATCACCGATTCCCTCGAAGCCGGTGTTCGCATGGCATCCGGCAGCTCGGCCACCTCGACCAACGAGACCCTGGGCGACGGATTCAGCAATGACACGGTTTTCTTCGATCTGGCCTATATGAACTGGGAAGTACTTGATGGCCTCGAGCTGATCGGTGGCAAGTTCAAGAAGCCCTGGCAAGAGGTTAGCGGCGGCCTGGTCTGGGACGGCGACGTCAACCCGGAAGGCGCTGCCGTGCGCTATACCGGCCAGATGGGCAATACCACCCTCACCGCGACCGCAGGTCATCTGGTACTGGATGACATCGAAGACCTGAAATTCAGCGATGATCAACGCGTCGCATTCGGTCAGCTCGCCGCCAATTTCCATACCGATTTCGCAAAAGCCTTGGTCGGTGTGAGTATCTACGACTATGACGAAAACGACCAAACCGGCGACTTGATCTTCGGTGGTGGCAACGACTCTACCGAGTTCAGCCTGCGCGAGATATTCGGCGAAGTCGGGCTCGCGTCATTTCCGGTCAAAGTCTATGGCCACTGGGTGACCAACGGCGACGCGAATGGTCCTAATGACGACGAAGACACCGCCTGGCTGGTGGGCATCGGCGCCAAGGTGGACAAGTTCAAGGCCAGTGTTGACTACCGCGAGACCGAGCTGAATGCGGTGAATGGCGCCTTTAATGACTCGGACTTCGCCGGTGGCAGAACCGACTCCAAAGGCTTCCGTTTCAAGGCCGGCTACGAGATCGACAAGAACTTCTCGGTCGGTGCCACCTATTTCCTCGCCGAGACCGACAGCCTGAACGGCGATCGCGATATCGATACCCTGCAGCTGGACCTGGTCGGCAAGTTCTGATTCGGTTACACGACCGACGGCAGTGTGCAATGCACTGCCGCACCAAAGCATCTCTAGGGCCCCCGCCGTAAGGCGGGGGCCTTGCTCCTTTCAGTGGCGAGGCGGGCGCGTGATGCTGGTAGGATGCGGGGAATTTCGCAACTGATTAGGTGCCCAAGTGTGCGCAACCACTGGCCTTGTTTTATCGTTTTCCTGCTGCTCTTAGCCACCGCACCTAGCGCTGTTGTACAAGAAGCCGCCTGGTCGGCGCCCGATCCGGGCTTTCTTCGTGACGCCCACTTCGATGGCGAGCAACGCGGCGAACGCAAAGTCTGGGGCCGATCGCAACATGCCGGTCAGCGCTCCTACCACTTCTCCTTTATGCCAGGCGAGTTGCAAATCGAACGCATCGGCCCGGAACCCTGGGGACAGGTCAAGCAGATCGTCGATGCCAAGCCCTTGGTCGGGCAAACCCAGGAGTTTTCCGCCGAGCTGTCTGGGAGCTTCAGCGAACCGGAGCGGCGCCCGATCAGCGTCACGGGGCTCGGCGTTCGCATTAAGGGATACAAAGCCGGACTGCCTCCCTTCGCCGGTAAGGGCACTCTGCTCATCGCCGATGTCGAACCCGAGATCGGGCCGCACCACTATGATTGGACATCACAGTCGGTGCGCTTCCGGGTGCCGGAAGGCGCCACCGACATCCAGGTCAGTATCCGCCTCGGCATGCACGGAACAACTTTCGGTGCGCGGTCCCAGCCTTGTCGCGGTCGACCCATCGGACGACGAATGAGCCTCTGCTGGCCTTTCGCGCTTTCAGGCAGGGCGCGAGACCGGGCCTGCGCAACAAGTGGGCATTGCTGCATAGCGCAGCATCGGCAGAGCTTGGCTAACGCAAAGCATCACAGACCCAGCGCGGCATCGCATAAGCCTGCCGAGGTCGCCTGATCCAACAGCGTGGCGAGCTGGCGAGTGCGCTCGCGACGCGACGCCGCGGCCACCGCACTTGCCGTGGCCAGGGTGCCATGTTGCGGCTGTTCGCCAAAGCGCCGCAACAGGTCGGCGATCGCCCTCGCATCATCCAAGGCTGCGATGCTGCTGATCCCGGCCGCACGGGCCGCTTGGCCAGTGTCGCCCAGGGCATCGGTCAGCACCAGCATGGGACGCCCGGCCCGCAGGTACTCATACAGCTTGGCGGGGATCTGCTCGTTGCAGTTGGCCGCCTGCAAGATCAACAGAGCGTCCGCGCACAGCATTTCCTGCAGGGCATCGCGATAGCCGATGGCAGGCAGGATCTCGACCACCTCGGTCACGCGGTAGCGCTGCGCCAGCTCGTGCAACAGCGCCTCGTGCACCGACGCTCTGAAGCGCACCACGATCCGCGTAAACAACTCGGGCTGCGATTCTTTGATCAGCGCGAGCGCCTCGAACAGCCGCGTGGGATCACGTTCCTGCGGATAGACAATGCCGCTGTGCAACAGCGTCAGGCGGCCTGGATTCAGCGGCCCAGTGGGTGCGCCACCGGCAAAGGCCTCCTCGTCATAGCCGTTTTCCAGCACGCTGATGCGCTCGGCGTGCCGCGGGTAGCGCTGGCGATAGGTCGCCGCGGCGCTCGGCGTGGTAAAGGTGCTAAAAGTCGCCTGACGAATGGTCCGACGCTCGATTCGGTCGAAGCTGCGCCATTTGGCTGGATCCGCCGGATAACCGGGCTGGGCCATCGGGTCGCGAAAGTCGGCGAGCCAGGGCAGATGACTGCGGCGGGCCAGGCTAGAGCCGATCAGGTGAGCGGTTGCGATCGGATAGGTCGACCAGATCACCTCGGGTCTTAGGCGCTTGATCGCCGCCGCGCCGGAAAGTACCGCGCCCGGCCACCATGAAAGCCAACGGTCGGGCCGCGCTAGGAAGCTCGGATAACGACCCGCGACCGAGAAGTGGCGCGACGTGTCCCACGCCGGACTCCTGATCACCTCGATGCCCTCCGGGATATCCGCCATCTGGTCATCACTCATCTGCAGATAGGCACGCCGATGGGTGGTGAGCACGATCGGTTGCCAACCGAAGTCAGGCAAGTGGCGCACGAAGCGCAGCGTGCGTTGGATCCCACTACTGCCGGTCAGCGGTGGGAAGTGATAGGCGATCATCAACACAGGTTTCATGGTCAGAATCCGATAAGGCCGGCTCATCCAAGCATGCCGCGGGCCTAGCCTGTCACCCAGGTAATCCCTGCAGAAGTGCCCGATCCAACACAGGGCGCGGCATGATCTGAGGCGATCCTTCGGAATCCAGAATCAAGGGGGCAGTAACCCGGCGAGGCACTTCTTATTGGCCGTTGCATTCTAGGGCCTGTTCACACCACGCGAGGCGCAGTGACGGCGGCCGTTTTTTCGGCCAACGAGACGCTGCGAGCGTGATGTACTCACTGTACATGAGCGAGCAGCAACAAAGTTGGGCGGAAAAACGGCCGCCGTCGCTGCGCCTCGCGCAGTGTGAACAGGCCCTAGGTCGGTTGGGCCCCCGCCGAGTCTTGTCGAGCACCGATTTCAACCATTGTTAAGGAGAGCGGGATCCGCGGCCATATCGACGCCGTGTTGCCGCAACATGCCGA
>JANQRK010000108.1 GCA_028284585.1 Chromatiales bacterium | reverse complement strand
ATCCGGGATGATCGCGCTGGCCAGATAGGTTTGGACGCCCCCCTGGAGCGAAAACCATAGCCGTCGCTATGGCTTGAGTGAAGGGCAAGTACAAGCGCGGCTGGACAAGTGAGGGCCCGGATAGATTGGGAACGGGAAACAAACTGTCGCTGCAAGAATACGCCCCGAATAGGGCTTTCGCCGCATCTTTGGCCGCCCGTTCGCACCCGTCCACGATCGACTGGTGCAACATGCAGGTTAGGCAAGGCGGACGCCGGTTCCCGCGCCTGATTAGGCGACCTACCGAGTACGGCCCATGAACAAGCGATACAGCAGGGGTATCAGGATCAGGGTCAGGATGGTCGAAAATATCAGGCCCCAGACGATAGCCGTTGCCACCGGGCCCCAGATCAAAGACTTACCACCCAGCCCAGTAGCCAGAGAAAACAGCCCGGCCACCGTGGTCAGCGAAGTGATCAGGATCGGGATCACTCGGCGTCGTGCCGCATAGATGGTTGCATGGGTAACCGTCATGCCTGCCGCGAGGCGCTGGTTACCCGCCGAGATCAAGACAATGGCTGAATTCACGGCAATACCGGCCAGCGCGACCACCCCGTACAGTGTGTATAGACTGAGTGGGTTGCCGGACACCAACAGACCAAAGGTCACCCCAATGAAGGCCATACCCACGGTCGACAGGATCATCAAGGGTTGCCAGTAACTGCGAAACTGCGTGCCGAGTATCGCGTACATCACCCCAACCCCGAATATGAACAGGACGGCGATCGAGTCCAGGCTCTCTTGGATATCGTCTAGCTGACCGGAGAAATCCAGGTCGACGGTATTGAAGCGGCTGACATAGGGTTGCCACGCTTCCAGGATGCGCGCGTTGGCGCTTACTGTATCGATGGTCTCTGCTTCCAGATCGGCCTCCACGGTAATCGCGCGACGAAAGTTGTGATGGCGGATATTGCCCAGGCTGCGTTGACGGGTCACCTGAACCAGGTCGGCGAGCGCGATGCTGCCGCCAGAGCGCAGCGGCAGCCGAAACTCCAATATGTCTGCGACATCCTGGTACGCGGTCTGCGCGGCCTGGACTCGCACCTCGAGTTTTTCACCGGCGTCGCGCATCTCACTGACAACAATGCCATCGACCAGCAAGGTCAGCGAGCGGCCGACCTCGGCCGGATTCAGATTGGCCCGGTTGATGGCGTCGGTGTCGAATTCGAGCACCAACTCGGAACGACCCTGATCGGCATCGTCTTCGATGTCCTTGACCCCCTCGATATTCGCCAAGATGGCCTTGAGCCGGTCGGCCGCGGCACGGATTTCCGCGTAGGCGTCGCCACGCACCTTGATGCTGATCGGCTTGGCGGTCGGGGGGCCGCCAACGATGCGCTGGAACGAGGTCTGGACCGGGCCGGGGATACGCAGGACGGCTTCGCGCATGCCCTCGATCATGTCCTCGACCGAGCGCAGCCCTGGGGTGCGTGGATTCAAGCCGACCACGATCTGGCCATAATGATCGCCGATGCGTTGTTCGGTCTCGGTGAAGACGCTCCCGGCATAGACGAGGATTGCGCGTACCTCGCCGTCGCGCACCCCGGCGCGCACCTGACGCTCGATCTCGAGGGCCTTGTCCAGGGTGACCTCCAGCGGGGTCTCCGGTGGCATTTCCAAATTGACGTAGAACAGCCGTACCGTATCCGCGGCGAAGAAATCCTTGCGTATTTGGTCGGTAGCAAATGCGGTGATGGCGCCGATGAGCAATGCCACGACAATCGCCAAGGCCAGCCAGCGGTAGCGCAGTGCCTTGATCAGAAGGCGCACGTAGTGCAGCCGAATCCAGTGCGTGATGCGTATGCGCAGGTGCTGTACCCGAGAGGGCCGCTCGAAACTGACCCGTGCCGCGAGGATGTGTGCGGGCAACATCCAGAAGGCCTCGACCAGCGAGATGGCCAGTGCCACGATGACGACAGTCGGGACTACACGCATGAAATCGCCGAGGATGCCCGGCAAAAGGATCAGCGGTCCAAACGCCGCCATCGTGGTCAGCACCGCCGCGGTCACCGGGGCTGCGACCTCGCGCAATGCTCCGATCACCGCACGCAGGGTCTCCATGCCGTGGCGTAGCCGATGATAGATGCCTTCGACAACCACCACTGCGTCGTCGACCAGCATGCCGAGTACGATGACGACACCAAGCAGGACCATTACGTTCAGGGTTTCGCCGATGATCGATAGTGTCCAAAAGGTGCCGGCCAGGATGAATGGGATGCCGATCGAGGTCAGCAAGGCGATCCGCGAGCCCAGGAACAACCAGGTCACGGCCAGTACCAGCAAGAGACCGATCAGCGCGTTGGTTTGCATCAGCTGGATCGCATTACGGGTGGCGACCGTTTGATCATCGATTAGCACCAGTTCGACCCCGGTGCTGTCTTGCAGAGCATTGCGCTGCTCGAGGTAGGCCTTGAGACGTTCCACCAGCTCGATCGTATTGACATCGATTTGTTTGACGACCGCCAGCTGCACCGCAGGTTGACCCTGAAAGCGGGTCAGTTGCGCAGGCTCGGTGCGCACCCGCTCGACCCGTGCGACATCCGCGAGGCGGATCTCACTGCCGCTGCCGACGATCGGCCGTGCGGCGAGTCCATTGGGGTTGGCGTCTGAGCCGACCAGACGCACCAGCCAGTTCTGTTCCCCCAAGCGGGCATCACCGGCGGCGATGTCTCGGAAAAAGGCGCTGACCGTGTCGGCCACCTGACCGGGTGACAGGTGCAATTCCTCCAGCCGTTCCGGGTAGAAGCGTACCTGCAGTTCCGGGTCGGGCAGGCCGATCGGATCGACCCGGTCGACGCCGTCGAGCCGCTCCAGCGCCTTGCGCACATTGCGCGCCTGACGCCGCAGATTCTCATCCATGGCAGGCCCGACCACGGCGATGGTAGCGGTCGGGAAACCGCTCGCGCTGGTCACCTCCAGGATCACCGAATCCTCGGCTGCCTCCGGCAGTTCGTCCTGTTCGTTCTGGATCTCGCGGCGCAGATCGGCGACCCGTTTGTCGAAGGTCTGCTGGTCGATGTCTTCGAAGCGCACCAGGATGCTGGAAACGGCCTCACGGCTATTCGACGACATGAACTTTACGTCCTGGATCTTGCGCAAGGCGTCTTCCAGCGGGTCGGTGAGCTTGCTCTCGACATCGATCGCCGAGGCGCCGGGTAGCACCGTGGAGATGATGATCCAGTTGAAGTTGATGGTTGGGTCCTGCTGGCGGGGCAGTGCCAGGTAAGACAGGCCGCCGACGATCAGGACCAACACAAAGGTCAGGTTGGCCAGGACATGGTTACGCAGCAGGTTGTAGTACCAGCTCACCGCACCAGCTCCGCGGCCGTTACCGGGCGCACCGCGTCGCCGTCTCTCAAGCGTTGCCGCCCCTCGGTGATCAGCAGGGTGCTGGGCGGCAACTCGATTGCTACCGGGCGGCCGTCCTGCGCGGCGGGCAATTCGATGAAGCGTGCGCGACCGTTTTCCAGGACAAACACCCCGAGTCGTCCGTCGCGGCGTGCCAGGAAGTCCGCCGGCAGTAGTTTACGATGCCCTTCCCAGACCACGCGGCCCGCGGTTCCTGCGATGGTCGGCCGGTCGGTGAAGACCAGACGTGCCTCGCGGGTGCGCGCGACCGGGTCGGCACTCGGCAGCACGGCGCGTAACCGCACTGGATAACCGGCGCCGTTGCTCTCGAAGGTCAATCGGGCGGCCCGCTTCACGCCATCGATCTGGTCACGACGCAGCGCCACGCTAACTTCCTGGCCGGCGACCTCGAGCAGGTCGATGATCGGGCTGCCACGGCTGGCAAAGCCGCCGACGCTGCCCAGTCGCGCGGTCACCACCGCATCGAACGGCGCACGCAGTGCACAGTCTGCGACATGGATACCGGCTCGCCGCACTGCCTCGTCGCGTGTAGCGGTTTCAGCACGGGCCACCGCCAGCTCGGTGTTCCGTTGGTCGAGTAGCTCTTCGCTGATGCTTTGTTTCTTGGTCAGGTTACGCGCACGCGTCAACTGCGCCTTGGCCAGGCGCTGTTGCGCTCTGGCGCGCTTCAACTCGGCGCGGGCCGCTGCCAGCATGGATTCATGTTGGCGACAATCGAGCCTGGCCACCACATCGCCCTGGGCGACGCGATCGCCGACCGCGACCGGTAGCTCGATGATGCGGGCGTCGATCTCGGCCGCAAGCTGTGGTTGATTGCGCGCGACCACGGTCGCTGGTGCGCTGAACGCCGGTGTCTTCCAGACCGTGCCGAGCGCAATCGTGCGTACGCTGATCGACTCAGTGGCTGCTAGGGATCCGGGCAGGCCGG
Organism: Chromatiales bacterium; assembly: GCA_028284585.1. Lineage (GTDB taxonomy): Bacteria > Pseudomonadota > Gammaproteobacteria > Chromatiales > Chromatiaceae > Thiosocius. The sequence continues at coordinate 13,619 of JANQRK010000108.1, read as the reverse complement.
CGAGTAGCAACAGGCTGCCGACGAGGATTCGGAGACTTAGGCGGGTGAATACAACTGCCTTGCGGCGCCCGGGAGTATGCATTGTCGTAAGCATACGACGAAACAAGCCGTCGCTGCGTGACGGCGCCGGCCTCTAGGGGCGGCGACCGGCATTGCGCCTGGCGGTGGCCAGCCCACTGGCGCTAAGCTCGAAGGGTCGGTGGAGTTATCCTTTGGTACAAGCTGCACCGTCCAGCATCGTCCATTTTTGGACGGATGGACCCAGGGGGGGCTTCGATGAGAGCGATCGGATGGGTGGTGCTTGCGGTGGTGGTCGTGGGCGGTTGTCAGAATAGCGCCTGGGTACGGCTGTCGAACGGGCGCGAGGCGGTGCAGTTACAGGGTGCGGAGCTGCAACTCAAGCGCGATCTCAATATCGCGGCACGCCGCGCCCGCGTGTTTATCCAGGGTGGCCGACCGGGCAGCGGCTTTGATCACTATGCCCCGCATTGCGCGTTTGAGATCGACCGGGTAGATCACGATGGCCACAGAATTCGCGCCGATAGCTTTCGTATCGTCCGCGTCCAGGGCTCCTTACAGCGCGTGGTCTCGGGCAGTACCGTCTTGGTCGCCGACTTGGCGCTTGGCGGGCACGCCGATGGCTCCGGCAGTAGCGCCTATCACGAGGGCTATCATTTTTGGCTGGCGTCGCCGTTCCAGCCCGAGGTGCGCCGCATGAGCTGCTACGGGGTCTACGCCGAGCCCTATGAGCTCTACCCCCCAACCTTCGAAGAGATCCAGGGCGCGCTCGGCGGACTTGCCGAGATCCGCCGCCGATAGCCGTGGCGCACGGGTTGCGCTGTATCTCTTAAAGGTGGTCCGCGTAGCCTTAGATCGCCGATAATGAAGACCCTTGAATCATCGCCTGAGGGCCTTGCCCGGGAGTCGTAAGCATGTGGAAGAGAGTATCAGCGGCAGCGGTGTTGCTGCTGGCTGCCGGTTGCACCCAAGAGACCCAGAACAAGGTAGGGCGTGCGATCCAGAACTGGACCGGGACCAACGGAGTGCTCGAGATCTATGCCGGTAGCGAACTGGTTAGGCGGTTTATTGAGATCGACAAACTCAGTACCGCAGTCGCGACTCAGGGTAGCCAGGCCCGACCCTACCGCTTCGGCTATGGGGTGTTCGATGAAAACTTGAACATGCAAAAGGATCCGGGTGAAAGAAAGGTCTACTTCGAGATCAGCGATTACTCGACGGGGTATGTGTTCTTCGAACATCCGCGCGGTTAGCCGTTGGCGGTCCTTGTCAGGTAGCTGTCGAGCGCATTGGCGAATGTCTGGCGGTCGCGACCCGATAGTGGTGGCGGTCCGCCACTGGCCAGGCCACTGCCGCGTAAGGTGTCCATGAAGTCGCGCAGGTTGAGGCGCTCACGGATGTTGTCTGACGTGAAAGCTTCACCGCGCGGACTCAGCACCTCGGCCTGGCGTTCGATCGCCTCGGCGGCCAGCGGGATATCTGCGGTGATTACCAAATCGCCCGGCGCGACCCGGCGGACGATCTCCTGGTCGGCGGCGTCCAGGCCGGCAGCAACTTGCAACATGGTCACATAGTGCGAACGTGGCCGCTCGATGGCCTGATTGGCGACCAAGGTAACCGCGACCTGACAGCGCTCGGCGGCCCGGTACAAGATGTCGCGAATGACCCGCGGGCAGGCGTCCGCGTCGATCCAGATCGCCATGCGATCGCCTCCAGTAATCGGCTCTCGCGATCATAGCTTGGATCTGGCAGCGGCCGCAGCGCGCGGCTCATTGTCCGCGCAGAACGCGGAGTAGCTCGTTGGGTTCCAGACGCTGCGTGTAGTCGACATTCACGAAGCGGTAGCGGATGACGCCATCACCGTCGATCACATAGCTGGCCGGGACCGGTAGCCTGAAGCTGTCGTCGCCGTTGTGTGCCGGGATGTCGATGCCGAGTTGTGCATAGATCGGGCGCAGTTGCTCGGGCAGGGTGAATACCAGCCCGAAGGTCTCGGCGACTCGGTTGCCTTGATCGCTCAACACTTCGAACGTCAGCGCTTTGCGTGCCTTGGTATCCAGCGCGTGATCGGGCTGCTCCGGCGAGATCGCGACCAGTTTGGCCCCTGCGGCGCGGATCTCGGGCAGCGCTCGCTGTAGGGCATTCAGTTCCAGGTTGCAGTAAGGACACCAGCCGCCGCGGTAGAAGTTGAGCACCAGGGTAGCGTCGCCGAGCAGTTGGCTCAGGCGGCGTGGCTCGCCGTCCTGGTTCGGCAACTCGAAGTCCGGCACGCGGTCGCCACGCTTCAGACTCTGGTCGGTGATCCCCATCGATGCGAGCTGGGCGGTCGCATCCGCCATGCTTTGCAGCACCTCCGAAGGGAGCTGGCGTGCCTTCTCGGCGTCGAATGCAGCGATCTTTTGGCGCAGGTCGGACATGGCGTCCTCCGCTATTCTTGAGTGAATGTTCCATAATTATTGCCATTCTTGAATAAACATTCAAGAAATGCCGGGCCCAGGCTATACTCGTGCCGCGCAAACCCTAGGGGGGAAAGGCCGTGGCGAGATCTGCCGAATTCGACCGCGAAGCGGTGCTGGATCGGGCGACCATGCTGTTTTGGGAACGCGGCTATGCCGAGACCAGCATTTGCCAACTCGTCGAAGCGACCGGGCTGAAGCCAGGCAGTCTGTATGCCGCGTTCGAGTCGAAAGAGGGTCTGTTCTTGTCCGTGCTCGATCGCTATGCGCAGCTCACCCGAGCCCGGATACGGGCTGTGCTGGCCGCGGCCGCCGACCCCTTGAGCGGCGTCGAAGCCGTGCTGCAGCAATTGGCCGACAGCGATGCCCAGGAGGCGCAGCGTGGCTGCCTGTTGGTCAACAGTGTGCTCGAAGTCGGGCGCCGTAACGGTCGCGTCCAGGAGCGGATCGGGACGCATCTGACCAAGGTCGAGGCGATGCTATGCCAGGCGCTCGACCAAGCCCGCGCCTACGGGTTGTTATCGCCCGAAAAATCCCCCGATGCCTTGGCGAAGTTCTTGATGGCAACGATCTGGGGGATGCGGGTCCTGGGTGCTACTGGCGGGCAGGTGGCGAGTGCGCGCCTCGTGGTCGCCGAGGCCATGCATGCGCTGTGCGATCGAGGTGCCTGCAGCGCATGATTTTCCAGTTTGCCGTGCTGGGAGCTGTATTTAACTGTCTACACCCAGGTGCTCAGTAATAGCGCGGTGACTCATAGGCCTGGCGCTCCTGGCCCTCGACGACGGGTTTGACGAAGATCTCGACCCGCCGGTTGAGCTGGCGGCCGGCTTCGCTGGTGTTCTCGGCGCGCGGTTCGCGCTCGCCACGTCCGTCGGTGCGCAAGCGCTGGCGCGGCACGCCATTCGAAGTCAGGTAGTCGGCGACACTGTCCGCGCGGCGCTGCGATAGTGCGACGTTGAAGCCATCGGAACCGACACTGTCGGTATGCCCGACGACGTGCACCGCAGTTCGGTCATACTTGACTAGCAGGTCGGCCAATTTATCCAGCGACGGTCGAAAAGCGGGTTTGATCTCGGCCCGTCCGAAGTCGAAAGAGACCTCGGAATCGACGGTCAGCTTGAGAGTGTCGTCGCGCAGGCGCTCGATCTCCAGCGCGTTGGCATCGCGTTCGTCTTGCAGGGTGGTTTCGAACGCCTGTTGCTGCCCATCCATGTAGTGTCCTACGGCACCGCCGGCCAGAGCACCGACTGCGGCGCCGACCCAGCGGCCCGCGTCGTCATCGAGTTGGTGACCGAGCACGGCGCCGGCGACGGCGCCGGCCGCTGCGCCGACCTTGGCCCGTTGGTGCGGATCATGGTGTGTGGCACAGGCGCCGAGAGTGATGGCCAGGGTGCCCGCGACTACCGCGCGAAAAAAGGTATGGTTCATGCCTGCGTCCTCTTTTAAAATGCCGGCCGCGACTTGGCGCTAGCACGGCCCGGATCCGAGTATGCTGGCATTTGACTCCAGGGAGTCTGAACCGGAGCTGAATGCCGCATTCCGGGTTGCCAGGCCTGCCTTGGCTAGCATCGTTTTTGGCACGCGCCGAGTGCGAGCCGCCTTTTATGTCCTCCGAGCGTGTCGAGATCGCCGGATAACGATCGACCCCTGCAGCGTCTGGCTCATGACACTTCAGTGCCCCTAGAGCCTGCGGACACCGGGCTGGCAGGTTCGAGCAGCCGCCATCAAGGCCGAGATACCGAGGTACCCTCATTATGCTGAGAAATTTTAAAGATTTAATCGACATGGCGCACGCTCAGGAGGAGCCGCAGCGGCTGCTGTTGGTCCTGGCCAAGACGGACGGAAAGGGTTCGAACGGGCAATCACAGAAGACCGGTACCATTTCACCGATCGTCTGCGCCGACAAGCTACCGGACGACATCGAAAGCTTTGCGGCGCTGGTCGCCGAGGCCGACGGGATAACCAAGGACTGGGACATGATTCTGTTCGCTGGCCTGAGTGGTTCCGGGGGCCAACCGCCGTCCAGTGAGGAGGCTCAGCCGCACCTGGACAAAATGGTGAATGACGTACAGAGCGGGCAAGATCTGTCGCGCTATTTCATCCTGGATCGCGACGAGCAGATCGTGACGATGCAATTGAGAGACGGGGTCATGAGCTTCTGACCCGACTCGCCCGGCCGCGGGGCGGGGCCGTAGTCGCGGGGGCAGCCTATGCTCCGGAGATTCCGTAGCAGGGCTATCCGATACCGTGGTCCTGAGTTACGCCGTTACCCTTCTCGGTGATTTGCACGAGCTCGAGCTCGAAGATCAAGTCGTGCCCTGCCAAGGGGTGGTTGCCATCCATCATTACCACGTCGTCCTTGATCCCCACGACGCGGAAGGTCTCCTCTTCACCCTCGGGCCCCCGGGCCTGTAAAACCGTGCCCTCGACTAGTTTGATCCCTTCCGGGAGCGCGTCACGCGGCACGTTGATGTCCAGCTCCGCCGAATGTTCGCCATAGGCGCTTTCGCACGGAATGGTAAAGGTTTTCTTCTCGCCCTCGGCCATGTCGATGGTGGCGGCCTCGAAATCGGGCAGCATCATGTGATCACCGACCTTGAATTCCAAAGGCTCCCGCTCCCGAGACGAATCGAATTCAGTCCCGTCGGTCAAGGTGCCGACGTAATGGACCTTTACTTTGTCGCCGGACTGGACTTTAGCCATGTTGTTCTCCTATCTGGTCTTCTACTTTGATGGGGACCCCGAAAAATGCCATTCATGGCATTTTTCTCCACGGAGAGGCCAAAACGCGGTTTTCGCCTTCTCCTTATTTTCAGTCACTTGCCGTGATAGAAAATGGCAGCACATCTGTTAGTGCCGCTCGTGCACCTCGATTTTCTGAGGTGCCCTGATGTGATCCGCTTCGGATCGGGACTTCAGGGCAATCTACCGGAGATGGCGAGGCTTGGGATCAGCATGCTTCGTGCCATCTTATCAGAGTGAACACGGACGCTAGAACGAGGTCGGCGGCCAAGCGCGCAACGTCCGGTTACAGGCAGCGTTCGGATTCCCGATTCAAAAACATCCTCGCTGCGCAGCGGTTGGGCGGCCTGCCGCATGGCATCGATCGAAGGTATTGCCCAAGGCCGATGCGAGTGCGCTCGTCCTCAACCTAAGTGGGGCGACACCCCACCGATTTCAAGTGCATCACAGCGATGGCTATGTGGGATTGGCCCGGAGGGGCATGCCCGGCATCGCGAGTCCTTCATCGACACCTCAAAAAAGTTGTACATGCGAAGTATTCGTATTAAAATTTACGTTATCAGCAGGCCAAACAACAGTCTAGAACACTTTGCCAAACCACCTCGACAAACATCGACCAGGCCCTAGCTTCGAGGTAAGCGCTCCTCGGGTGATCACCAGTCAAGCGTTGTTCCAAGGGAGTCGACGTATCGAAATCACCCATCAGGGCAAGACCTATCTTCTGCAGATCACCCGCCAGGGAAAACTGATCCTGACCAAATAGGCACCGGGTATGCCAGCTGCCGCAAGCCAACCCAAAACCATAAAAACCCAAATTTGGGGAGTCCACACATGAAAAAGAGAATTTTGGCGACTGCCGTGGCGGCAGCCTTCGCCGGTTCAGGCGTGGCCGCTGCCGGCACACTGGAGGACGAGCTCGAGGCGATCAAGGCGCGGCTCAATGCCGTCGAAAAACAGCTCCAGGACCAAAACGAGGTCATTCGACATAAAGATCGCCAGATCGCCGAACTCACCCAGCGCACCGGGGGAGGGGGCGAGGGCGATGACGGCGGCTGGTTCCAGAGCGTCGAGATCGGTGGGCTGCTCGAGGTGGAAGCCGGGTATAACAACCCGGATAGCGGTGACAGTTCCAGCGATGTCGTGGTCGCGACGGTGGAGCTTTTCCTAAATGCGCAGATCAATGACTGGGTGGCCGGTGAAGTCCAGTTGCTCTACGAGGAGGACGAAACCGACCTCGAGGTCGACATCGCTACCATCACCATCGCCGATCCGGATGGCCCCTGGTTCGTCAACGGGGGTCAGCAGTATCTGCCCTTCGGTACCTTCGAAACCCATATGATCTCCGACCCGCTGACACTCGAGATCGGTGAGACGCGAGAGACCGCACTGATGACCGGCATCGAGTCGAATGGCTTCGTTGGCGGCATCTACGTCTTCAACGGCGATCTCGCCGAAGACGGCGACGATGATGTCGACTCCTTCGGTGCATTTGCCGGCTACAGTCGCGAGAGCGGGAACAGCAACTTTGCTGTCAACGCCGGTTACATCAGCAATATCGGCGATTCCGACGTGTTACAAGATGCCGTCAATGACAATCTCGGCGGTGACGACTTCGACGATCAAGTGGCAGGGGTCGCGCTGGATGCTTTGTTCGGTATGGGACCCTTCACCATGATCGCTGAATACATCACCGCCGTGGACAGTTTCGGGGCGAGCGAGCTGAGCTTCGACGGCAGCGGTGCCGAGCCCTCTGCCTTGAATGTCGAGGCGGCGTACAGCTTTGCGCTGGTCGGCAAGGACGCGACCTTCGCGGTCGCCTACCAACAGACCGATGAGGCCGTTGCCCTGGACCTTCCCGAGGAGCGCATCGCCGCGGCACTCTCGGTCGACATAATGGAGAACACCACACTGTCGTTCGAATGGGCGCATGACGACGACTACAGCGCTGCCGACGGTGGCAGCGGTGACAACGATGGCGACACCTTCACCGGTCAGCTCGCCGTAGAATTCTGATTACGAGGAGAAGGTTCGTTATGAACAAGGCTTTAGTCCTAGTCGCCGGTTTGGCGACCAGCCTGCAGGTCGGTGCGGTGACCAACGAGGCGGTACTGAAACACTACGCCGATCTGGCGTACGCCAAGTACGGCGATTCGCTCGCTACCGCCAAAACCTTGCAGAACAAGATCGATACCCTGTTGACCAAGCCGACCGAAAGCAACCTGGCGGCGGCCAGGGCGGCCTGGGTCGCGGCACGCCATCCCTATCAGCAGACCGAGGCCTATCGTTTCGGCAACGCCATCGTCGATGACTGGGAGGGCAAGGTGAACGCTTGGCCCCTGGACGAGGGCCTGATCGACTACACCGCGGCCAGTTATGGCGGGGAGTCGGATGAGAACGCCCTGTACACCGCCAATGTAATTGCCAACAAGACCCTAACGGTGGGCGGCAAGACCATCGACGCCTCGCAGATCACCAAGGAACTGCTCGCGGATACGCTGCACGAGATCGACGAGGTCGAGGCCAATGTGGCAACCGGTTATCACGCCATCGAGTTCTTGTTGTGGGGGCAAGACCTCAATGGCACCGGGCCCGGTGCCGGGGTGCGTCCGGCCAGCGACTTCGATCCGGCCAACTGCTCCTGGGGCAACTGTGATCGCCGGGCCGCGTATCTGAAGGCCGCTACCGATTTGCTGGTCGATGATCTGCAGTGGATGGTCGATCAGTGGGCAGAGGGTGGTGAGGCGCGTGCCGCGGTCACCAACGGTGATGCGCAGAAAAACCTGGCCACCATCTTCACCGGCATGGGTAGTCTGTCGTATGGCGAACTGGCCGGGGAGCGCATGAAGCTCGGCCTGTTGCTGCATGACCCCGAGGAAGAACACGATTGCTTCAGCGACAATACACACTGGTCGCACTTCAACGATGTGCTGGGTATTCGCAATGTCTACACCGGCGTCTACCAGCGGGTCGATGGCAGCACTCTGAGCGGACCCAGCCTGTCGGACCTGGTCGCAGCCAAGGACGCCGCCGTGGACAAGAACCTGCGCGAGCATCTGGATGCCACCTTGGGCGAGATGCAGGTCTTGGTCGACACCGCCCAGGCCGGTGAGGCCTATGATCAAATGATCGGCGAGGGCAATGCCAGCGGCAATGCCAAGGTCCAGGCCGCGATCGATGCCCTGGTCGCGCAGACCCGCGCGATCGAAAAGGCGGTCGATGCGATGGGCTTGGAGGCGATCGCCTTTGAAGGTTCCGACAGTCTGGATGCGCCCCAGACCATCAACTAGGTCCATCAACTAGGACCATTAATTGGAGAGATTGCGCCACCCCGCACTGCGCGGGGCGGCGCATCCTCCGCCAGCGATAAGCCAGCCTATGTGACATGCCAGCTATGCAACGCATCCAACAACTTTTGATCAGCGCCCTGCTTGTCTTTCCGACTGCAGGGGTAGGTGCCGAGGTGCCCAGTGTGCCTAGCACGATCGATTCGGTCGAGACCTTGGGTCGGGCACTGTACTTCGACGCCAATCTGTCGCGTAACCGCACCCAATCCTGCGCGACCTGTCACTCGCCGGAGCACGGCTTCGCCGATCCCCGGGAGAATGCCAGCGGCAAGGCCGTCTCGCTCGGTGACGACGGTCGGTCGCTGGGCGACCGCAATGCGCCGACCGCGTCCTATGCGGTGTTTAGTCCACGGTTTCATCGCAACGACGACGGGCAGTACGTGGGCGGCCAGTTTCTCGATGGTCGTGAGCCGGATCTGGCGGGCCAGGCCGGGGGGCCGCCGCTCAATCCGATCGAGATGGGTATGCCGAACAAGGCCAGCGTGGTGATGCGCCTGCGCGAGAACCCGGTCTATGTGGCGGCGTTTGAGCGGTTCTATGGTGAGGCGATCTTCGACCAGCCGGATCTGGCTTACCGTGCGATGGCCGAGAGCATCGCGGCATTTGAAAAGACCGACTTCTTCGCCCCGTTCGATTCGAAGTACGACCGCCATCTGCGCGGCGAGTACGAGTTGACCACGCTGGAAGACCTCGGGATGACCTTGTTCTTTTCGCAGCAGTTCAGCAACTGCAATGTCTGCCATCAGCTCAAGCCGTCACCGGCGCGTGCCGGCGAGACCTTCAGCAACTACGAGTATCACAACATCGGGACACCGGCGCACACGGCCGCGCGGGCCGTCAACGGCGTGCCCCCGGGGCATATCGATCGTGGTCTATTGGAAAATCCCGCGGTCGACGACCCGGCGCAGGCGGGCAAATTCAAAGTGCCCACGCTGCGCAATGTCGCGGTGACCGGGCCCTATATGCACAACGGCGTGTTCAAGGACCTGCGCACCGTGGTGCTGTTCTACAACAAGTACAACAGCAAGAGTAGCAAGCGTCAGATCAATCCCGAGACCGGGCAACGCTGGCGCGTACCCGAGGTGCCCGACAACCTGTCCCTCAAGGAGTTGGAGATCGGTCCTGCGCTCAAGGACAATCGTGTCGACGCTCTGGTCGCGTTCATGAAGCTACTGACCGATAGGCGCTACGAGCATTTGCTCGAGGAATGACGCAAGTCCGCCATGCCGCGAACTTGACGAGTGCATGGGCGGGTGTGCTGTTGCTTGTGTCCGGCCAAGTGTTGCCCGCTGAACCCGCGAAGGCAGGCCAGCCGGCGATTGTTGGGCAGCTCGGCAAACTGGCTTTTTCGCATCCGGTGGCCGGTTTGTCACCCGAACAACGACTCGACTTCAGGGTAGGGCGAGGCCTGTTTCGGCGTCTATGGGTGACCGCCCCAGCATCCACCCAAGCGGCCGATGGCCTTGGCCCGCTCTACAACGCGCGTGGCTGTATGAACTGCCATCGCGACAACGGCCGCGGTCATCCACCCGCCGCCGCAGACGGTAATGCGCTGTCGCTGCTGCTGCGCATCGACATCCCAGCGCAGGATAAGGGCCAACGGCAGCGGCTGGCCACGCATCGGGTCAGCAACATCCCCGAGCCGACCTACGGCTTGCAACTGCAGGACTTTGCGATTCCCGGGCACCGGGCCGAGTATCAACTCGCACTGAGCTACAAAGAGCGCACGGTGACTCTGGCTGACGGCAGCCAGGTCAGTCTGCGTAAGCCGAGCTATCGCGTGAATGAATTGGGTTACGGCGCATTGCATCCACAGGCGCGCCTCTCACCGCGCATCGCCCCGCAGCTCGTCGGCCTGGGCCTGCTCGATGCGATCGAGGATGCTGCGATCACGGCCCGGGAGGATCCCGACGACCGCGATGGCGACGGTATCTCAGGCCGCGCTAACCGTGTCTGGGATCAGGCAACCGCAACGGTCGCCCTGGGCCGCTTCGGCCACAAGGCCGGTATGCCGAGCGTCGATCAACAGTCGCAGGCGGCGTTTTTAACCGACCTCGGGTTGTCCGTCCCGCTCTACCCGGATGCCGCCGGCGACTGCACCGAACGCCAGACCGCCTGTCGCGCGGCGCCGGATGGCAACAGCCCGCGCTATGACAACCTCGAGGTGCATCGTCAAGTCACGGATCTGGTCACCTTTTACGTCAGCCATCTGGCCGTGCCCAAGCGACGCGACGTCGATCATCCCGAGGTGCGTGCCGGTCAACGGGTGTTCGAGCAGATCGGCTGCCATCTCTGCCACACGCCGACCTATCGCACCGCCGGCCGCCGCACGGCCTTTGCGGCCAATCATGGGCGGGCCATCACCCCCTATACCGATCTCTTACTACACGACATGGGCGAGGGCCTGGCGGACCATCGACCGGAGGGGCTGGCCAATGGCCGCGAGTGGCGCACCGCGCCTTTGTGGGGCATCGGATTGACGGCGCAGGTCAGCGGCCAAGCCAGTTTTTTGCACGACGGTCGCGCGCGCAGTTTGCTCGAGGCGATCCTGTGGCATGGTGGCGAGGCGCAGACCCAGCGTGATGCAGTCATCGCCCTGGACCGGCGCTCACGCAACCAATTGCTGGCCTTTATCGAGAGCCTCTAAATGTCGAAGACAGCCATCCTGCTAATCACTCTGCTGGTGTTGTGCAGTACCGCACGGGCCTATGACTTTCCCGGCATCGCCGAGTGGCACATCTTGCCCGTCTACCGGACGCTGGTGCGACAAACGGCCGCGCTGGACACGGCAGCACAGACCTACTGTGCGCAACCCACACCGGCGGGACGGGAGGATCTGCAGACTAGTTACCGCGCTGCCTTCCTCGCCTGGCAGGGCGCCCAGCACCTGCGCTTCGGGCCGGTGCAGTATCTGTCGCGCGAACACCGCTTTGCATTTTGGCCCGACAAACGCGGTGTGGTTGGCCGGCACTTGGGGCGTTTGCTGAAAGCTCCGGCGTTGCAGCATAACGACTTTGATATCAGCCAGAAGAGCGTCGCGGTGCAGGGCTTGAGCGCCCTGGAGCGCCTACTGTTCACCGAGCAGCCGGTCGACGCCGCCGCTTGCCGTATCGTCGTCGCGATCGGTGCCAACCTGCATGAGATGGCCGCAGGGCTGCTCGATGACTGGAACGCGGGAGAAGATCCCTACATCGGGTATTTTTCTCGCCCAGGTGGTACCAACCCAGTATTCGAGAGCGCATCCGAGGCCGCCGGTCGCTTGCTCAACGGCCTGTATACCCAACTGGAGTCGATTGTAACGCTGAAGCTCGCCAACCCCCTGGGAAGCGGTATCGAAAAGGCACGCGGCAAACGCGCCGAGGGCTGGCGCAGCCAGAGCGGGCTGCCGGCGATCGCAGCCAATCTGGAGGCCTGTCGTGCGCTCTACCGGCAGGCCTTCGCCCCGGAACTGGCCGGTGAGCCACTGGATGCCCAGATCGAGGCCGGGTTCTCACAGGCCCGGCAGACGCTGGACAAGATCGCCGTGCCTCTGGCGCAGGCGGTGGGAGATTCCGCGCAGCGCGCTTTGGTCGAACAGCTACAGACTGAGCTGTCGCAACTCAAACGGCTCTTTGCGCGCGAGCTGACGGCGGCATTGGGCCTGTCGCTCGGCTTCAATAGTCTCGACGGTGATTGATCGTCGACAGTTCATCGGCCTGGGTCTGGGGACCCTGCTGCTTGGTGGGTCGCCGGCGCGTGCAACGGGTGATCGGCAATGTTTGCTCGGCTGCCGCAGCGACCACCAGGGTCGGCACTTTCTGAGCATGGTCGACGACGCGGGCCGGCGTTTGCTGGATGTCCAGCTGCCGGCACGCGGCCATGCTGTTGCGATCGATGCCGAGCAGCGCCGGGCCGCGGTCTTTGCACGCCGGCCCGGTGAGTTTGTATGGATCGTCGATCTCCACACCGGCCAGGTGCTGCAGCGAATCACCGCCGCACCCGGCCGACATTTCTACGGCCATGGCTTGTTTGCTGATGCTGGCGCCTTACTGCTGTGCAGCGAGAACGCCTATGCATCCGGTGCCGGCGTGATCGGCCTTTACGACGCACAGGGTGACTGCCGGCGGGTGGGTGAGTTGCCGAGCCATGGAGTCGGTCCGCACGAGATCCGGCTGCTGGCTGACGGCCGCCGCCTGGTGGTCGCGAACGGCGGGATCCGCACCCACCCGGACCTGCCACGGATCAAATCGAACCTTAACAACATGCGCCCAAACCTCGCGTATGTGGATCTCACCAGTGGCGAGTTGCTGCATCGCTGTGAGCCGGACAAGCAGTGGCACCAACTGAGCATCCGGCACATCGATGTCGGAGCCGATGGCCGGGTGGCGGTCGCGATGCAGTTCGAGGGTTCGCCGCAGCTTCTACCGCTGCTGATCGCGATCCAGCAGGCCGACGGGCCGCTGCAGATGTTGTCTGCCCCACCCGAGATACAGCGTCGCCTGCGCAATTATTGCGGCAGCGTGGCGTTCAGCGACGATGGTGAACGCTTCGCCGTCTCCTCACCGCGCGGTGGGCTGGTGACCTATTGGTCGGCTACGGGTGATTATCTTGGTCTGCATGAACAGGCGGATGCCTGTGGGATCAGTCGCGCAATTGGTGGCCGTGGGGAGTTCTTTGTCAGTGATGGTGGTGGGGAGTTTGTTCGTGTAAACGGTCGACTGGCCCTATCAGAGCGGCGCGCGTTATCGAATTGGCGTTGGGATAATCACCTTTCGGCGCTGGTCGAGCCTTTTGGGGATATCCTTCGTCTCGACACAGGCTAATTAATCATTTACTGAATGATGTGCACAAAAAACGATACTTTATTCTTTTGGCGGCCGCGTAACTTCTGCTTTCTGCCCTCAAATCGCAAGCGCCTGATCGGCTTGTTGTAGGTGTTGTTACCCGCTAAGCCAGCCGAATCACCCGCGCCAACACCCCATTAAGGGCAATGGCACTGACTTAAGCATTCGGCAAATAACCGAGGGTTCGAATTTGTTGGCGCGCAAGGGAGCGCGGCACCTTCAACCAAGGATAAGGC
>JANQRK010000047.1 GCA_028284585.1 Chromatiales bacterium | reverse complement strand
GCAACACGGAGTCGCGCTCGCACAGTGGCTCCCAAAGGGCCAGGGCACAAGCATCGTGGGCTGTGTTGCCGTCCTTGGAAAGGGCCTGCCATTCCCGGCAGACGGCGCCTTGCCCACAATGCTTGTGCCGTGGCTGAGCGTTACAGAATTATCCGCTTGGTCCACTAGGGCATGGCCGTAGCAGCCGACCTCGCCCTCTGAAGCAAATTTGTGGTTCAATTAAAGACGCTCGCGGGGCCGTCACAAGACACTGCGATCACGGAAATTTGCTGGAGCCTGATGATAATGCAATCCATGGCAGATCGCGATGGCCTAATCTGGCTTGATGGCGAGATGATCCCTTGGCGAGAGGCCAAGACACATGTCCTGACCCATACATTGCATTACGGCATGGGGGTGTTCGAAGGTGTTCGAGCCTATCGCACGGACCGGGGTACGGGTATTTTCCGCCTTGAAGACCACACCAATCGTCTGTTTCAGTCGGCTCAGATCCTCGGCATGCAGCTGCCCTATGATCGTCAGTTGTTGAATGAGGCGCAGCGTCGCGCAGTCCGTGAGAATGGCCTCGATTCGGCCTACATCCGCCCGATGTGCTTCTACGGGGCAGAGGGTATGGGGCTGCGTGCCGACAACCTTCAAGTGCATTGCATGGTCGCGGCCTGGAACTGGGGCAAATACCTTGGAGAAGAGGGTATCGAGCGCGGCATTCGGATTCGTGTGTCATCGTTCACCCGCCATCATGTCAATGTCACGATGTGTCGTGCCAAGGCCAACGGTAATTACATGAACTCCATGCTTGCTCTGAAAGAGGCGTTGGACACCGGCTACGATGAGGCGTTGTTGCTGGATGCAAATGGTTTTGTGATGGAGGGTTCGGGCGAGAATGTTTTTATCGTGCGCGATGGCTTGCTACACACTCCCGATCTGACCTCTTGCCTGGATGGGATCACGCGTCGCACGGTGATGCAGCTGGCCGAAGAAGACGGCCTGCAAGTGGTCGAACGACGCATCACGCGTGATGAGTTATATATCGCGGACGAGGCCTTCTTTACTGGCACCGCGGCGGAAGTAACGCCGATTCGTGAGGTCGATGGAAGACCGATCGGCAGCGGCAGTCGCGGACCCATCACCAAGAAGCTGCAGGATCGCTACTTCGACGTGGTGCGCGGCTGCAGTGCCGCGCATGCCGACTGGCTGAGTCTCGTCTGAAGTAACCCAATGTAGAAGCGGAGCAGTGTAATGAGTAATCAACCGGCCACCCCCCCAGTGGGCAACATCATTCTCGTCAACCGTGCCGACTTGCCGCTGTCGTGCCCACGACCTGAAGACGAGTTATGGAATATGCACCCGCGTGTCTATCTGCCCATCGAAAAGACCGGCGAGGCCTCGTGTCCCTATTGCGGAGCTCGATATAAATTGAAGGGCTAGCTTTTTGCCTAACAGATGTTGCCAGCTGGTTTTGTTACGCCAGGTTCAATCCATCGATGACGCTGGTCACTACGTAGTTGTAAGGGGACCTCTATCAGTTTGTTCTGCCAATACCACCGACGTGAGCAATGCGGCGGCTGTATCGTTTTGCCACGCTGTTCATCGTTGTTCGGGTTCAGCGACCCAGTTTTCTCGCTACATTCGCCGTTTCCCGCGGTCCTGGGCGGGTTCTCGGCCACTTAGCCCGTGCAGCAGGCGGATTGCGGTCTGAGCAGAAACGCCAGCCGCCGCATGTTGGGGTCAGATTCATCAGTCCGATCCCCACTGCTGCCCGGACCTTGCCCTTGGTTTGCACCAGGATGCTGCCCTGACGCACGCGCCGATCACCGAAGGCATGCTAAACACGGGCTCGAACCTTCGAGCGCCGGTGGTTGGTTGCCTGCTACTGCTGGTTCAGACGCCGGCGGCTAGCCTGCATCGGTCAGTGCGCCGTGAAAAGGCGCGTTCTCTCAGTGGGTGAGATTCCCACCCGGCAACTATCGCTCCAGCCGGTAGCAATCGGAGCGGCTGTGGAGGTAA
>JANQRK010000046.1 GCA_028284585.1 Chromatiales bacterium | reverse complement strand
GCAACACGGAGTCGCGCTCGCACAGTGGCTCCCAAAGGGCCAGGGCACAAGCATCGTGGGCTGTGTTGCCGTCCTTGGAAAGGGCCTGCCATTCCCGGCGGACTGTGCCTTGCCCACAATGCTTGTGCCGTGGCTGAGCGTTACAGAATTATCCGCTTGGCCCACTAGGGCCCGTTCCCACTCAGTGAGACGCAGCGTTGCTGCCGTAAAATTCGCCAGGCAAGGCGCGAGGAGAGAGGTTTAGTGAGTCTAAATGAGCGACGAGCAATGCCGCATGGCGTGTATCGGGACGCAACTCGCAGGGACTGGGCCGTTTCCCCGTCCAACGGCGTTGCTGCTCGCTCTCATGCGGTGGACACAGCGCGCTCGCGGCGTCTTGTTGGCCAGAAAAACGGCCGCCGTCGCGGCGTCTCACTTAGTGTGAACAAGCCCTAAGTGAAGATTTTCTCGCCGTTGTACGCTCGGGCGATGCGATGGGCGCGGCACCCAAAGGCAAGCTGGTACCTCGGCGGCCTGAGTTTCGCCGAGTCCTCGTTTTTCCCGATCCCGCCAGACGTCATGCTCGCACCGATGAGCATGGCACAGCCCAGCCGCGCTGCCCGGTTCGCGACACTGACCACGATTACCTCCGTGCTGGGTGGGCTGTTGGGCTATGTGATCGGGATGTTTGCCTTCGATCTGGTGGCACCCTTGCTCGAGGGTGCAGGTCGCTTCGCGGCGAGCTTCGCTCAGGCCAAGGATTGGTTCGCGCAATGGGGCTTCCTGGCGGTGTTTGCGGCCGGTTTCTCGCCAATTCCTTACAAGATCTTCACGATTACCGCGGGGGTGCTCGGGATGGCGTTGCTACCTTTCATAATGGCCTCCCTCGTCGGACGTGGCATGCGCTTTTATCTCGTGGCGTTCCTGATGGCCTGGGGCGGTGAAAGAATGGAAGCCAAATTGCAGCGTTGGGTCGATTGGTTGGGCTGGCTGACGGTGTTTTTGCTAGTAGCAGGTGTGTTGTTGTATCAATTTTGATCGGTTCATAAGGAAGAAGCGGCGATATTGAAACAGGCACAACCCCGAATTCGGCTAGGCTCTGTGCTGTCCTGCGGCGTGGGACCAGCGAGGTTCGTTTGTCCCCGAATTATCGTGCCTCTGATCAGCGTTTTTATGCTGATCGGCGGCTGCACATCAAGCTGGCAGGCCCCAGTTGAATCGCGCACTGCAGCGCCGTCCAAGGCGAGCCCGGTGCGCAACCGGATTCGCGGTGAGGCGTATCGTGTGCGGCGCGGCGATACCCTGCATGGCATCGCGTGGCAGAGTGGAATAGATTATCGCTCGATCGCGGCGTGGAATGGTCTACGCGCTCCTTATCGCATCTACCAGGGCCAAGTGTTGCGTTTGCGACCGCCACCGCGGCGCACTGCCGTCACGACGGCGGCCCGTCGCCCGCCGAAGCTAGCACCGCGACCACCTGTAGCACCTGGGGTGCAGAGACCCCCCAGCGTCGCAAAACCAGCCAGCAGACCAACCAGCAAATCCAAACCACAGGCGCATACCGATCCCGGCCCGCGGCATTTGGCCTGGCGTTGGCCGGTAAAGGGTAAGGTGGTGTCGAATTTCAAGGCCGGCGATCCCTTGCGCAACGGCGTGAAGATCGCGGGTCGCGACGGCGATTCGATTCATTGCGCCGAGGATGGCCGGGTGGTGTACAGCGGGAGTGGACTGATCGGCTATGGTCGGCTTATCATCGTTAAACACAACGACAAATATCTGAGCGCTTACGGGCACAACAGAAAACTCCTGGTCGGCGAAGGCGACCGGGTCACCAAGGGGCAGAGAATCGCAGAGATGGGGACCGCCAATGACGGCGATGCCCTATTGCACTTTGAGATCAGGCGTGACGGCAAGCCGGTAAATCCACTCGGGTTGCTGCCACGGCGTTGATCGCCGGTTTATCCGCTGCGGCGGCGACACGACGACCACGACGATGGAGGGACGCATGCCTGTGAAACGGGACGACCCGGATCTGGACGAAGACGGCATCGAAGATATCGTCGACGAGGGCGATTCTGAAACCGGCGACACCAAAGTGCTCGAAGATGAAGATTCCACGGTGGATGCCGACGCCGCGGACGCGACCGCTAAATACGCGGCGGGAGAGATTCCCGAGAGTCAACTCGACGCCACTCGGCTGTACCTCAACGAGATCGGTTTTTCCAAGCTGCTGACCGCCGAAGAAGAGGTGTACTACGCGCGGCTGGCACAGAAAGGCGACGCGGCGGCACGGCGCCGAATGATCGAATGCAATCTGCGCCTGGTAGTAAAGATTGCACGTCGCTACATGAATCGCGGCCTGGCCCTGCTCGACTTGATTGAGGAGGGCAACCTTGGCTTGATTCGGGCGGTGGAAAAGTTCGACCCAGAGCGCGGGTTTCGCTTTTCGACCTACGCCACTTGGTGGATACGACAGACCATCGAGCGCGCGATCATGAACCAAACACGCACCATTCGGTTGCCGATCCATGTCGTCAAAGAGATCAATGTCTATCTGCGTGCTGCCCGTCAGCTCACCCAAACCCTAGACCACGAGCCGACAGCCGAAGAGATCGCCGATTTGCTCGATCGGCCGATCGCCGAGGTCAAACGCATGCTCGGCCTCAACGAGCGGGTGACTTCGGTCGATACGCCATATGGCAAAGATGCCGACAAACCCCTCCTCGATACGATCGCCGATGAGAACGCGACCGACCCCACCGAGCACATCCAGGCTGGTGATATCTCCGGCCACCTCGACGAGTGGCTGGCCAAGCTCAACGACAAGCAGCGCGAGGTAGTCGAGCGGCGTTTTGGTTTGCACGGCTACGAGAACTCGACCTTGGAACAGGTTGCCAACGAGCTTGGCGTGACCCGGGAGCGGGTCCGGCAGATCCAGATGGATGCGCTCAAGCGGCTGCGTGGCATCCTCGAGCAGGAAGGCTTCTCGATCGATACCATCTTCAAGTGAGAGGGCGCCGGCAATGCCGGCACCTCTCAGCGTTCGACTAGGGTTGCACCGGTGGGTCCTGGACCTCGATGTCGCTTTGGCCCCGAATCTCGTCGAGTAGCTTGGCTACCTGCTCCTGTTGGATTTGACGTTCCAGGCGCGGCCTTACTGAATCAAAGCTGGGAGGCGGCGCGTCGCGGCTTTCCTCGCGCAGTATCACGTGCCAACCGAATTGGGTCTCCACTGGATCGCTGCTGTAGGCACCATCGGCTAGTTCGGCAGTGGCGGCGGCGAATGCGGGTACCATGGCACCGGCCTCGAACCAACCGAGATCGCCGCCTGTGGACTTGCTGGGGCCGATGGATTTTTCCCCCGCGACCTTTGCGAAATCGGCCCCGGCGTCGAGTTCGCCGATCACCGCGCGTGCTTCTGGCTCCGTTTTCAAGAGCACGTGGCGTGCCTTGTACTCGGTTCGTGTTGCGCTGCCGTCGCCGTACTCGGCGTCATATAGGGCGCGGATGCGCTTGTCGTCAATGGGTGTCTTTTGTAGTTCAGACTGGAAATAGGCCTGAGCGAGCAGCCGGGCGCGCGCCACCTCGAGGGCGGCGGTTACCTCGGGACTCTCGGCCAGTGCCTGTCCTTGGCGCGAATTGGCCACCATGAAATTGTTGACTAGCTCGTTGAGCAGGCTGAGCTGCTGAGCGGGGTCTTGCGGGTTACGGCCGGTCTGCCCGGCATACAGCGCGAAGTGCAGGCTGTTGACGGTGAAGCCGTCGACCTTCACCAGGGCCTGTGGCTCGGTCACGGGCTCGGCGGCCGTGGCCGCCATGGTGGCGCAGAATGACATACTGAGCGCCGCGCGCCGCATTAGCTTTAATGGCATCTAGATTGCTCCTCCCCGTTGCTGAGGCATTACTTTGGAAAGACTTGTTTGAACGGCTTGACCACGACGTCGGCATAGACCCGAGCGGCGACATAGGGGTCGTCATCCGCCCAGGCCTGTGCCGCTGCCAGATCGGCGAACTCGGCGACGATGAGACTCCCGGTAAATCCGGCCTCGCCGGCCTCGCTGCTGTCGATCGCTGGGAAAGGGCCGGCGAGCACCAATCGGCCCTCGTTTTGTAGGATCTCGAGCCGCCGCAGATGGGCCGGTCGGGCGCTCTTACGCAGCGGCAGACTGTTTTCGACATCGGTACTCAGGATGCAATAGAGCATGGCGTCAGTCCTTGGTTACAGAATCTTCGGCTTCTACGAAGCGGGAGAGATACAGGCCCTGGATCAGCAAGAACAGCAGCGTCAGCCCCAGGAACCCGAACAGCTTAAAGTTTACCCACACCGCCTCTGAAAAATTGTAGGCAATCAACAGATTGAGTGCGCCCAATGCAAAGAAAAAAAGCACCCAAGCGATGTTGAGCCTGCGCCACTCGTCCTCGGGCAGGGTCACCGCATGATCCAGCATGCGCCGCAGCAGGCCACGCTCCATGAACAGCTGGGAACCGAGGAAGGCCACGGCGAACAGCCAGTTGACCACGCTTGGCTTCCATTTGGTGAAGGTTGGGTCACGCAATGCCAAGGTGAGGCCACCAAATACGACCAACAGGCCCAGCGTGATCCAGTGCATGTTCTCGACCGCGCCGTGACGCAGTTTTTGGTAGGCGACCTGCAGAACGGCGGCGGCAATCGCCGCCATGGTAGCGACATAGATATCGAAAAATTGATAGGCGACAAAGAACAGAATGACCGGGAACAGGTCGACGAGTATTTTCATTGTTGGCGCGGTTGGTGGGTCAGTGCAGCTGGCTGCGTTGGGTGTGGACGAGAAAGTAGTGTCGAACCAGATCGCGCACCTGCGCAGGATAGTCGGTCGCGGCCATCTGTTCCATGCGCTCGGTGAAAAATTGCTGCGCGTCGTGTGGCAGGTGCTCGGCCACGGCATCGAACGCAGCTGTCATCAGATCAGGGTTTTGGCTGTGCGTTGCGACAATCGCGCGATTGAGCAACAGCAGACGCCAGGCTTGATGCGCGTCGCCGTCCCGATGTTCCTGGCAGGTCGGGCTGGCGGCGTCGACCAACTCGCAGCAGCATGCGAACAGCTGTGCCTTTACTTGGGGCCGGGCTGGCCGATCGACAAGATCTTTCAGCGCCCGGACCACTGGGGCCAGGTCGCGGATCTCGCCGCCATTGCGCCCAATCCAGAGCGCGAACGGCAGGCACAACTGTTCGATCTCAGTGGCCAGTGCCGGCTGATTGATGCGTGTCGCCTGGCGCGCCAGATCCGTGAGGAGCCGCAGCCCCTGTTCGCCGAGGGCATCGAGTTCGATATTGCCGACCCCCGGTTTGCGCACGCCAAGCTGCAGGTGATCGAGCCTGTCGACCCATTGCGCTAGCGCGTCGCGCAACAGCGGAGGAACGTCACCGGCGTCATCGGTCAGGCCCGATGTCTCCCAGATTTCGCACACCCGGTCGGCGAGTTCACTCAACCGCTCACGTAAGGACGGCAAGTCGACTGGCGAGATCCTCATGGCGAAGGAGTTTAGCACGCGGTGTCGCTGGCTCACCGAGGGAGTCTCGAGCGCCTAGATTCAGCTTTGGGCCGTGTCTGCCGCCGCCCCTGTTACAATCCCAAGGTTATGTCCAGTCACTATGATTTGCATGCCCACTCAACGGCCTCTGACGGTACCCTGTCGCCCAAGCAGCTAATGCAACGGGCCCACGCGGCCGGGGTCGGGGTCATGGCCTTGACCGATCACGACACCCTGGATGGCTTGGACGAGGCGGCGCAGACCGCCGCCGATCTGGGCCTGGGTTTCGTTCCCGGAGTAGAGGTCTCGGTAACTTGGCAGCATGGCACAGTTCACATCGTGGGCCTAGGTGTCGCGCCGGAAAACGCGACGCTGCGCGAAGGCCTTACCGGGTTGTGCGAGTTTCGCGACTGGCGGGCGCAAGAGATCGGCCGGCGCCTTGAGAAGGCCGGCGTGCATGGTGCCTTCGAAGGCGCACAGGCACTCTCCAATGGGCGCTTGATCAGCCGCACCCACTTCGCGCGCTATCTAGTGGCACAAGGGCATGCACCAGATATGCGTGGCGTGTTCCGCCGCTATCTGGTGCAGGGCAAGCCCGGACATGTTCCCGGGCAGTGGGCCGAGTTGGCCGATGCGGTGCAGTGGATCCGTGCTGCGGGCGGCCAGGCGGTGATTGCGCACCCGGCGCGCTATCCGCTCAACCGCGTCAAGCTGCGGCGCCTGATCGACGAGTTCGCCGCGGCCGGCGGTGAAGGGCTGGAGGTGGTATCCGGAAGCCACAGCCGTGATGACTACTTTAAGATGGCCCGACATGCGAAGGATTTTGGTCTGCTCGCGTCGGCCGGGTCGGACTACCACGGCCCCGAGCAGGCCTGGATCGAACTCGGGCGGCTGCCCGAGCTGCCAGCTGGTTGTGTCCCGATTTGGCGAGACTGGCCGCAGCATCTGCCGATGTAAGCGAGATGTCTCAGTTCTTCCAGATTCATCCGGAGAATCCCCAGGTCCGCCTGGTTCGGCAGGCGGTCGAGATCGTCCACGACGCCGGGTTGATCGTCTATCCGACCGACTCCTGTTATGCCATCGGGTGTCGAATCGGCGACAAGTCGGCCATGGATCGGATCCGCCAGATCCGGCGTTTGGGCAGCGATCACAACTTCACCCTGGCCGGGCGCAGCCTTTCTGAACTCTCGGCCTACACCAAACTCGATAACCAGTCCCATCGTCTGATCAAAGGCCTGACCCCGGGACCGTACACCTTCATCTTGCCGGCCACAAAAATGGTCCCAAAGCGTCTGATGCACCCCAAGCGAAAGACCGTCGGTGTGCGGATACCCGATCACCGGGTCGCGTTGGCGTTGCTCGAAGAACTTAACGAGCCGTTGCTAAGTACCAGTTTGATTCTCCCTGGCGAGGACATGCCGATGATGGATCCGCATGAGATGAACGATACCCTCGGGCATCGCGTGGATCTGATCATCGACGGTGGCCCTTGTGGTTTCGAGGAGACCAGCGTGATCGATCTGCACGGTGATACACCGGTAATACTGCGGGTCGGCAAGGGCGACGTGGGGCTGTTCGAGAGTTGAACGCCGCTGCAAGCTTGCGCTAGGGATATACTCTCGCCAATGGAAGAACTCACCCTGCTGCAGCGCATCGCTGTCTGGGCCTTGCCACTGATCTTCGCCGTTACGGTCCACGAGGCGGCACATGGCTGGGTGGCCGATCGGCTCGGTGACCCTACCGCCCGCAAGCTAGGCCGCATCACCCTCAATCCAATGCCGCACATCGATCCCATTGGCACCCTATTGGTGCCGGTTCTGATGCTCAGCTTTACCGGTTTCTTGATCGGCTGGGCGCGGCCGGTGCCGATTTCGATGGCGCGGCTGGGTTCACCCAAACGCGACATGGCGATCGTCGCGGCCGCCGGGCCAAGCGTCAATCTGCTGATGGCGGCTGGCTGGTCGCTGGTGATTTTACTGACGCATCAGTTTTTACCTGGTGTCGAGATGGTGGCGACACCATTGCTGTTGATGGCAGTTGCCGGGGTCTTTGTCAATCTGGTGCTGATGGCGATCAATCTGTTCCCCATACCTCCGCTGGACGGCGGGCGAATCCTTACTGGCCTGCTGCCGCGGGGCGCGGCCCGTCAGTTCGCCCGCATAGAACCCTTTGGACTGTTTATTCTGATCGCCCTCCTGGTCACCGGCGTGGTAGGCATGGTCCTCGGCCCAGTGGTATTTGGCGCGGTTGCCGTGTTGCCCGGTTCAGACCTGGTGTTCGGTATACTGCCGGTGCTTTTCCCCACGGAGTGAACTATTGGCTGCCGTTGCTGCACAACACGCCCGCGTCCTTTCGGGCATGCGTCCCACCGGGCGTCTGCATCTCGGCCACTATCATGGTGTGCTGAAAAACTGGGTCGAACTGCAGCATGAGTACCAGTGTTTCTTCTTTGTCGCCGATTGGCACGCGCTGACGACCCACTACGACGACCCGAGCGTGATCCCACAGAGCACCTGGGACATGGTGATCGATTGGTTGGCGGCCGGCGTCAATCCGGGCGAGGCGACACTGTTCGTCCAGTCGCGCGTGCCCGAGCATGCCGAGCTGCACCTGCTCTTGTCGATGATCACGCCCTTGGGGTGGCTGGAGCGTATCCCGAGTTACAAAGACCAGCAGGACAAGCTGAAAGAAAAGGACCTGTCGACCTACGGCTTCCTCGGTTACCCGTTGCTGCAGTCGGCGGATATCTTGGTCTACCGGGCCGGCCTGGTGCCAGTCGGCGAGGACCAAGTCGCGCATGTCGAGTTTACGCGCGAAGTGGCGAGGCGCTTCAACCATATATATGGGCGCGAGCCGGACTTCGAGGACAAGGCCGAGCAGGCGATCAAGAAGATGGGCAAGAAGAACGCCAAGCTCTATCAGAAATACCGCCGCGCCTATCAAGAGCAGGGTGATGATGTGGCGCTCGACGCGGCGCGCGCATTGCTCGAATCGCAGCAGAACATTGGCATAGCCGATCGCGATCGCTTGTTTGGCTATCTCGAAGGTGGCGGTATGGTGATCTTGCCCGAGCCGCAACCCCTCTTGACCAGTGCGGCCAAGATGCCGGGCCTCGATGGACAGAAGATGTCCAAGTCTTACGGCAATACGATCGCACTGGATGCCTCTCCGGACGAAGTCGAGAAGCGCCTGCGCACAATGCCGACCGATCCTGCCCGGGTGCGCCGCACAGACCCCGGAGATCCCGATGTTTGTCCGGTCTGGCAGTTCCATGAGATCTATTCGGACAAGGAGGTGAAGGCCTGGGTCCAGCAGGGTTGTCGATCGGCCGGGATCGGTTGCCTGGAGTGCAAACAGCCGGTGATCGATGCAGTGCTCGCCGAACTGAAACCCATGCAGACGCGGGCCGCTGAATATGCCGCACAGCCCGACGTGGTGCGCAACATCGTCAACGAAGGCTGTGAGCGGGCCCGCGAGGTGGCGCGCGAGACCATGGATGAAGTCCGTCATGCCCTGTCCCTCGATTACTGAGGCGATGAGTACCCCGCTAGTCGAGACGGCACCCGAGGCCGCTGCACCGCAGCAGGAAGAGATGCCGTTCGCGGTGGTCCAGGGGCAGCCGCAGTTCACCCTGCCCAAGGACTTGTACATCCCACCCGATGCCCTAGAGGTATTCCTGGATGCCTTCGAGGGGCCGCTCGACCTGCTGCTGTATCTGATCCGACGCCAGAATCTGGATATCCTGGACATCCCCATCGCCGACATCACTCGACAGTACATGGAGTACATCGAACTGATGCGCGACCTGCGCCTGGAGCTGGCCGCCGAGTATCTGGTGATGGCGGCCATGCTGGCCGAGATCAAGTCGCGTATGTTGCTGCCGCGCCAGCCGGTCGAAGAAGAAGACGATGATTACGACCCGCGTGCCGAACTGATACGGCGCCTGCAGGAGTACGAACGCTTCAAGCAGGCGGCCGAAGATATCGATGGCTTGCCGCAGCTCGGGCGCGACCTGTGGCCGGTGCGGGTCGAAGCGCCGCACAAGCACTTCGACCAGCCGCCACCCGAGGTCAATCTCCAGGAGGTCTTGCTGGCACTCAAAGACGTAATGCATCGTGCCGATTTGTTTAGCTCGCACCATGTCACGCGTGAGCCGCTGTCGCTGCGCGCCCGCATGAGCCACGTCCTGGAGTCGATCACACCGGCCAGCTTCACCCGCTTCAACGACCTGTTCGATATCAGTGAGGGAAGGCAGGGCGTCGTGGTTACCTTCATGGCGGTCCTCGAGCTAATGAAGCAGCAGATGATCGAATTGGTCCAGGCCGAGTCGTTTGCACCCATCCATGTCAGGGCGCGCGGGGACGAGCATGCTGGCGACTGACGATCTGAAAAACATCGTCGAGGCGGCGTTGCTGGCCGCTGGGCGTCCACTGTCGCTCGATCTACTGCAGGGCTTGTTCAGCGAGCTGGAGTGTCCGGACAAGAAACAGTTGCGTACTGCGCTGCAGGCGCTGGAAGCTGACTACCAGGGGCGTGGTATCGAGATCGTCGAGGTCGCGAGTGGCTGGCGTATTCAAGTGGGCCAGGCCTGCTCGCCCTGGGTCTCGCGGCTGTGGGATGAACGCCCGGCGCGTTATTCGCGTGCCCTGATGGAGACCTTGGCACTGATCGCCTACCGCCAACCGATCACGCGCGGTGAGGTCGAGGATATCCGGGGGGTGTCTGTCAGCACCAATATCATCAAGACCCTGCTCGAGCGCGAGTGGGTGCGGGTACTGGGCCATCGTGACGTGCCGGGTAAACCGGCACTCTATGGCACGACGCGCGACTTCCTGGACTACTTTGGCTTGAAGACGCTCGACGAGTTGCCAACCCTGGCCGAGCTACGCGACCTCGACGAGATCAATCGCGAGCTGGACCTGGAAAACCCCGATCAGACCGCCGCAGGTACCGCGGCTTACGATGCAGCGGCTGTGCCGCAGGCGGATGCCGAGGCAGACACCCTGGACGCCGTTGCTGGCGATCCCGAAAACGCCGCTGGCGTAGACACGGTGGAAACCGACCTGGCGGCCGAGTCCGATGGCAGTTCCTCGCCCGGCGGGGCGCAATGAAACGCAAGCCGCCGAGCGGCGAACGTTTGCAAAAGCTGCTCGCCAATGCCGGGCTCGGTTCGCGGCGTCAACTAGAGACCTTGATCGACGCTGGCCGGGTGAAGGTCAATGGTCGAGTCGCCCGCCTGGGCGATCGCGCCAGCGCCGACGATCGTGTCGAGCTGGATAATCGGCCGGTCGCTGGCCGACGCCTGAACAACCGGCAGCGTTTCGTGATCATGTACAACAAGCCCGAGGGCCAGATGGTGACGCGGCGTGACCCCGAGAGGCGTGCCACGGTGTTTGACCATCTGCCGCGATTACCGGTGGGTCGCTGGGTTGCGGTTGGTCGGCTCGATGCCAACAGTGCCGGCTTGCTGCTGTTCACCAATGATGGCGAGCTGGCCAACCGGCTGATGCACCCACGCACCCAGGTCGACCGCGAATATGCGGTTCGGATCAACGGCGCGGTCACCCCGGAGATGATCAGTCGTCTGGTCAATGGGGTCGAACTCGAGGACGGTCCAGCGCGTTTCGAGGACGTGGTCGAGTCCGGTGGTGAGGGCAGCAATCGCTGGTTTCACTTGGTGATCATGGAGGGGCGCAAGCGCGAGGTGCGGCGTCTGTGGGAGGCCGTGGGTGCCAGCGTCTCGCGCCTCAAGCGGGTGCGCTATGGACCCATTATCCTGGATAGCCGGGTCAAGTCGGGCCGCTGGCGCGAACTCGAATCCAGCGAGCGGCGCGCATTGCTGCAAGTGGTCGGTTTGGCCGATGATCGCCCCTGGGGGCACCTACAACGCAAACCAGCCAAGCGCTCGCCGCTGCCCACGGGTTCGCCGCACCGGCGGCGCCTGTCGCGCTGAGCTCTGATGACCTCCGAGTATTCTGCAGGGCTCGCCATCGCGGCCGAGCCCCTGCACACCCTATATCAGGCGTTGCGCGACGCCTATGGTGAGCAGGCCTGGTGGCCCGCCGACTCGGCGTTCGAAGTGGTTGTGGGCGCAGTGTTGACGCAAAATACGGCTTGGTCGAATGTGGAAAAGGCGATCGATCGGCTCAAGGCCAACGGGCTGCTATCGCTTCCCGCGCTGCTCGCCAGTGACCATGATCTGTTGGCCGATACCATTCGGCCGTCCGGCTATTTCAATATCAAGGCCCGACGGTTGCGCAATCTATGCCGCTTTCTCGACCATCAAGGTGGTTTGGAGGCGTTCGCCCAGTTGGCGCTCGACGAGCAACGCACGGGTCTATTGGCGGTGAACGGGGTCGGCCCGGAAACCGCCGATGACATATTGCTGTATGCGTTACAGCGTCCGGTATTCGTTATCGATACCTACACACGGCGCCTGCTGGCACGCTTTGAGTTGGCGCAAGGTGATGAGTCCTATGAGACGCTGCGCGCGGCGTTCGAGCGCGCCCTCCCGGTGAGCGTCGAGCTGTACCAGCAATATCATGCCTTGATCGTCCTGCATGCCAAGGACTTCTGCCGCAAGACGCCGGTCTGCGACTGCTGTGCGTTGCAGACAATCTGTCCAACCGGTGGTGCGGGCTGACGCCCGGGCCTCGGTCAGTGGCGTTTAACCCATCCGGCTGAGATTGCGGCCGTCGTTTTTCGCACTGTACAGGGCCTGATCGGCACGCGAGAAAAAGTCCTCGGCGGACTCGTCGTCGTTGAGGGTCGCCACCCCAGTGCTGACCGTGACCCTGATGTCACGACCACGCACCGTCTGCATCGCCTCGATATTGCTGCGAATGCGCTCTGCCAACAACATGGCGCCGGCCTCTTCGGTATGGCTGGCGAGGACAACGAACTCCTCACCGCCGAAGCGGTACAACAAGTCGCTGCGGCGTACCGTATTGGCGATCATCTCGGCGACCGCGACCAGCACGTCGTCGCCGAAGCTGTGCCCGAACGTATCGTTGAAGGTCTTGAAGTGATCGATGTCGATGACCAGCATAGACAGTGGCAGGTCCTGACGCTTGGCCAGATCGACTTCGCGCAGTAGCGCATTGCTCAGGGCCAGCCGGTTTTGGGCCCCGGTCAGCGGGTCACGCGATGCTGATTCAACGGCGTGGCGGTAGCTCAGCGCGTTGCGCAACGGATAGACCAAGGCGCACAGCAGGTTTTCCAGTGAGGTGATCTCTTTGCGCGAGAAGGGTAGTTCGCGGCAGACATGCACGCTACCCAGCGACTTGTCTTCCAGCTTGAGATCGTAGGTTGCACGCCGTGCCGCCTCGCTCCCGTAGGACACCGTGGGCCCGCCGTTGGGCAGATCGTAACCTAGCCCGTCGATCAACAGGTAACGCTGGATCTCCTTGCCGAACAGCTCGATCTGGGCTTCGATATCGAGCGTCACCTGCAGGACGCTGGATAGCTCGAGTACCCGTGGGCCCAGGTTTTCTGGTGGCGTTGGCACGACGACGCCTTGTGCTTGAAGCGGATTGACCAAAGCAAGATTGCCTGTACTGGTGAGGCCGGAGGTTTCCATGACTGCATTCCCGTGACTGGTAGAGCAGTCGTTGACCAGCGAAACCCATGCCAAGATTATTTTTTATATTAAAACATAAAGTTAGATCAGCCAATCACGTTTGCCCGTGGCCTGCGTCAGATTTTTTGCCTGTCCTCTCTTTCCCAAACGTCGATCGCTCGGCGTTTTCCAGGAAACCTGTTCGCCGCCAAGCTTTCGACCCGGCGGCCGCTGGGGGCACGCGCGTTCCGCGGCGATCGCCTGTGCAGCACCGGGCGAAGGGGGGGGTAGACATCGCACACCAGCGACCGGCTTGCCGCGCCGCGGAATACCCTGTCCGACGCGGTTTCACCCGTTTGCGACTTTTGTTTATCGTGATCGGACGTTACCCGAAGCGGCTACCTAAACAGGGGATCTCTATGCGATCGTTGGTGATCTGGATCATGCTCGTTGTGGGGGCGCTGGGTGCCCAGGGTGTCGTGGCGGCGCAGGACCCGGCCAGAGAGGACGCCTTGGATCAGGGGATGGTCAATCCTGGGTATCACGAGAAACCCGAATGGTTCACGAACTCTTTTCTGCACATCGGCGAGGACATCGCGGAGGCTGCGGCGATCGGCCGACGAGTGCTGCTGTATTTCTACCAAGACGGCTGCCCCTATTGCGCCAAGCTGCTACAGGACAACTTTGGCGACCGCTCGATTGCCGACAAGACGCGCCGTGCATTCGACGTCATCGCAATCAACATGTGGGGCGATCGTGAGGTGACCGGGTTGGACGACCAATCCACTACTGAGAAGGCGTTTGCCGCGGGCCTGCGGGTGCAATACACCCCGACCCTGGTGTTTCTCGATGAGCAGGGCGATGTGGTTCTGAGAATCAACGGCTATGTCGCGCCGCACCAGTTCGATGCCGCGCTGGATTTCGTAGCCGGACGGCATGAACAACGCGGTAATTTTCAGGCGTATTATGCGTCTCGCGACCCAATATCGGCGAACAGTGGACTCAATGTGATGCCCGGTACCTTGGCACCACCGCTACGATTAGCCGAGCGAGATGACGCTAAACGCCCTTTATTGGTGCTGTTCGAGCGCGCCCGCTGTCGCCCCTGCGATGAGCTGCATGGCGACATCTTCCGGCGCGAGGCACTGGTCTACGCGCTGACCAATCTGGATGTGGCGCAGGTCGATCCGGGTTCCAGTGCGCCCCTGCAGACCCCGGACGGACGCACGATGACGGCGCGCGACTGGGCCGATGAGTTGCAGATCCAATACGCCCCCAGCCTGGTGTTCTTCGATCACCAGGGGCGCGAGGTATTTCGCAGCGAGGCCTATCTGCGTAGTTTTCATGTGCACGGTGCGATCGACTACGTCGTCTCGGGTGCCTACCGTTGGCAGCCGTCGTTCCAACGATTCTTACAACATAGGACCAAGGTGCTGGCCGAACACGGCATCGAGGTCGAGCTGATGGATTGACCCGGGGCGCGCTGGGCGGCTAGGGCCTGTTCACACTGCGCGAGGCGCAGCGTTGCTGCCCCAAAACCTGTCAGGCAAGGCGCGAGGAGAGCGATTTAGTGAGCCGCCGCGTGGCGCGTTTTGGGGCGCAACCCGAAGGGACGGGGCCGTTTTTCCGCCCAACGTTGTTGCTGCTCGCTCATGTACAGTGAGTACATCACACTCGCAGCGTCTCGTTGGCCGAAAAAACGGCCGCCGTCGCTGCGCCTCGCGTAGTGTGAACAGGCCCTAGGGTCCCAACGCACGCGGCATCGCCGATTGCACCATCGCTCAAGCGTCCCAGGCGAGTCGCTGGCCGGTCGTACCCTGGCTGTCCGGCCCTAGCGCCCACAGATATAGCGGCGCGAGGCTCGGCGGTGTCTTGAGGTCGGCATTCGGCTCGCCGGGGAAGACCCGCTTGCGCAGGCCGGTCAGTGTCGGGCCGGGGTCGATGCAGTTCACCCGGATGTCAGTCTTGCGCAGTTCCGCCGCCAGGGTGTTGGTGAGTGCCTCGATACCGGCCTTGCTGACCCCATAGGCCCCCCAAAACGCTTCGCCGTATTGGCCGGGTTGATCGGTCGTGAACAGTACGCTGGCATCCGACGACTGTTCGAGCAGCGGTAGGCAGGCCTGGGTAAGTAGGAAGGGTGCGTTGAGATTGACCTGCATCACCTTGAGCCAGTCCGCGGCGTCATAGTCCTTGATGCGGCTCAAGTAGGGCAGGGACGCGGCATTGTGCAACAGCCCGTCGAGCCGGCCGTAGTTGTCGCCGATCACGCGCGCCAAGTCGTCATAGTCCTTTGGTATGGCCCCCTCGAGATGGAGCGGATAGATCGCGGCCTCGGGTCCGCCGGCGGCCTCTATCGCGTCGTACACGGCCTTGAGCTTGCGTACTGTCTTGCCAAGCAGGATCACCGTGGCGCCGTGTGCGGCGAAGCTCTGTGCCATTGCCTGGCCGATGCCGTCGCCGGCACCGGTCACCAGGACCACGCGGTCGTGTAAAAGATTTTCTGAGGGACGGTAGTCTTGCTGCATCAAGTTTTCTCAAAACGGTCAGGGACAGCGCCAGGCAGTCCACAGGTGGGCGAGCGGTGCGCGGTCGATCACACGGTCGGAGACCGCGTAACCGGTCGCACGCATCTTATCCTGTAGCGCACCGGCCAAGGCGTGCAGTTTGCGGCCCAGTATCGGGACGGTCGGGTATCGCTCATTCGCTTCACAGTCGAACTGTGCCAACAAGGCCTCACAGCGTTCGTGGCGCTGCGTCCTGTCCATTGTCCTCAAGGCTTGTGGATCCAGCCAGCCAGGGACGCGTTGCGGGGCGAATGCCAGGCCGCGTATGCGCTCCACGGCCGCACAATAGGCCCCGGTCTCGCGGCTTAGACGCAGATCACAGTTGCCTGATGGCTCGAGCGTCGCGAGTAGCACGAAGAAACCGCCGAAGCCGGCCCGGCAGTCGTCGCCAAAACCACGATCATCTGTGGGTGGCGGGGTGCAGATCCGATGCTCGGCGGCATCGATGAGCGCCCGCATCGCCGACCGGGCGGCGCTGTCCATTGCGCTGTCGCGCAGCGCACGGGCGAGCGGATGGCGTGGTTCGCCGTCTGGCAAACGCAACAATTCCTCGCGCCACCAGTCGAGCTTGAGCCGCGCAACGCCGGGGTCGCGTGGCTGCTCGGCGATCGATTCGATCAGGCGGTACCAGGCGATCAACTTTGCGTTGCGCTCGCGTTGCGCCGGCGGCGAGAAGCGCACGGCGTAATAGGTCGCCGAGCCCAGTGGGGTTGCCTGGTTGGGAAAGCGCCACTCGGAAAGATCAGCTGGGTCAGACGTCATCTCGCAGCAGTGTGAGTAGCTGTTCTGGGTGTGCGATCGTCAGGTCGCACTGCCATTGTTCTGCCGGGTCGTCCGGGTGGATGTAGCCGTACAGGGCACCGATGGTCGTGCAGCCGGCCGCCCGACCGGCCTGCATGTCACGTCCTGCATCGCCAACGTACCAGGTCTGGGTGGGATCGGCGTCGAGCAGCGTGCAGGCGTGCAGGATTGGTTCAGGATGCGGTTTGCGATGGCTGCAGGTATCGCCGCTGATTACGCAGGCGGCGCGGTTGGCGAGGTCCAGTGCCGCGATCAGCGGGTTGGTCAGCCAGGCTGGTTTGTTGGTGACCACGCCCCAGGCTACCGAATGACGCTCCAGGTGGCCGAGCACCTTGGACATACCAGCAAACAGCGTGGTCTCGCGGCACAGGTTGGCGGCATAGACGTCGAGCAGAAAGCCGCGTCGTTCGGCGAAGGCGGGGCTGTCACGCGCCAGGCCGAAGCCGAGCTCGATCAGGGCCATGGCGCCATGTGACACTACCGGCCGTATCTTGGCATAGGGCAGGGTGGGGTACCGATAGTGTTCGAGCGTGCGATTCAGCGCAAAGGCCAGGTCGGGCCCGGTGTCGACCAGGGTACCGTCCAGGTCGAACAAGACCGCCCTGGGCGGCATTGGCATGTTCACTTGCCGCGCGTGCAGGCGACCAGATAGTTCACGTCGATGTCGCGCGGATCCAGCCGGTAGATCCCGCTCAGTGGGTTGTAGGTGAGACCCGTGATGTCCTGGGTCTGCAGGCCGACGGTGCGGGCCCAGCGCACCAGCTCCGATGGCCGAATGAAGCGCGCATAGTCATGCGTGCCCTTGGGCAGCAGGCGCAATAGATACTCGGCGCCGACCACCGCGAACAGATAGGCCTTGGGGTTGCGGTTGATGGTCGAAAAGAACACCGACCCACCGGGTTTGACCAAGTCGGCACAGGCGCGCACTACGGACTCGGGGTCGGGCACGTGTTCGAGCATCTCCATGCAGGTGACCACATCGAACTGCCCCGGTCGCTCAGTCGCCAGTTGCTCCGCCGAGCTGAGCCGATAGTCGACTTGATGACCACTCTCGAGCAGGTGCAGGCGCGCGACCTCGAGCGAGGACGACGCCATGTCGATGCCCGTGACCTGAGCGCCGCATGCCGCCATGGACTCGGCCAAGATGCCCCCGCCGCAGCCCACGTCCAAGACTTGCTTGCCGGCCAGCGCGGCGCGGCGATCGATATAGTCGAGGCGCAGCGGATTGATCTCGTGCAGAGGCTTGAATTCGCCATTCGGATCCCACCAGCCCGAGGCCAGTTCATCAAATTTGTTGACCTCGGCGTGATCGACATTGACCGCTGCGGACATCGTTGAGGGTTCCCGGTGGATCAGACTGCGCAGATTATACGCTGCGCCAGGCGCGACGGCACAGCAGGGCCAGTGCGCTGGTGAGCCAAGCGGATGATTCTGTAACGCTCAGAGCCACTGTGCGAGCGCGAATCAAGGCGCGTTTCGCAGGCAATGGCGCGCCCTTGGCAAGAATCGCAACACGGAGTCGCGCTCGCACAGTGGCTCCCAAAGGGCCACGGCACAAGCATCGTGGGCGGTGTTGCCGTCCTTGGAAAGGGCCTGCCATTCCCGGCGGACTGCGCCTTGCCCACACTGCT
>JANQRK010000080.1 GCA_028284585.1 Chromatiales bacterium | reverse complement strand
ATGACGCCCTTGCCCTTTTGCTAACCTTCGGCTCTGCGATTACCTGGTAAGAGGACTTCCACCTCTCTAGAAACGTGCCATGCCCAGCACACACGCCTCAAGAACCGGCGCTGCTTGCAGCGTCCGAGTTGCTTGACTTGTTAGATTTTTTCTCTTCAGCTTTAGTGCCAGCCACACCAATTATGCTTTCTAGATGCTTTTGCCTTTCGTGCTTGGCGACATACCAATCTTTTATAAGAATCTCTATTAAGCCTATTAGCAGTTGTGCCTCTTCGGGCTCAACATCAATTATTAAATTGATGTCTTTTTCCATATGAGCACCAATATTCCCGATGCTACGAACGGAATCAATAGCTTGCCATGTAATAGGATCGACTTTTTCTTGAATAGCGTTGATCTCATCTACTAAGCGGCCTTTTTTGATTCCAAAAAAGTCTCTTATTATTCCTTGCAAGCAACGGCGAGATAGCGTCGCAGACGCCTTGGGGCTCAAATCTCTAATTAGACAAGCTTCTTCGTAATCGGTAATGATGGCAGCTGGGATATATGAAGGAAACTGCCTAGCTAATGAGCTTGGCTTCATGCTCCAACTTAATCGTACATCTCTGCTGATTTTATGTATTTTATCCCAGTAGGCCGAATGAAGTGATCCTTTTATCACATACTCCTTGCAGTTGTGATTTGGACAAATGATGACTTCTGTTATTAGGGCCGAATCACCATCTTTATTATCTTTTTCGAACCAATGCACATCACGACTGTAGTTTGAGTCTGTTATGGTTGCATCCCTATTGCAGTAAGGGCATGACCAACTAAATTTTATTGCCATACTCTGATTTTCCTGTGTAAATCTAACTTTTAAGTATCCCCCAATAATGTCCTTTTCCCTTCGGACATTATTGGGGGATAAAACTGACCGTGGCCTGTAAGCCACTGATTTACCGAAACCGATGATGGATTATCGGAAGATAACAAAACTGAGAAACAGGACTTTTGGACGTGCCAGCATCGCCACACCTGCTTGATTAGGTTCGCCACCCTATCCGACGCAGGCACATACGCTGCGCCATCGAAAGGTTCCGAGCTCGGTAGATTCGGCGATTTGTGCAATTTCACCATCGACATCGCCCGCGCGATCTCGGTGAGGCCTGGCGTCGCTGCTCCTGTGTTTCTATTCGGGAAGTGCCGCAGGCTGAGATCCCGCCGCTGGCGGCTGTGCGGCGGGCCATTGGACGCAGCGATGCCGGTAGTGTTCTCGCCGGGCGACCGTGGATCGGTTGAAAGAACATTGGGCTAAAACGGGCACCGTCCATAGTCGAAATTACGTGCGGGAGCTGGGCCGAGTATAGCTGCCGCTCGCGTCGACTGAAGTATCTCGTTGTCCCTACAAAAGGATCGGCGGTTTGTGTTTCCGGCCTCGGCCTATGTCTGGGGTCGCAACACAGGCGCCGTGGTTTAAGTGCCCCGACGCGCGGCATCATGCTAGGGTTCCAAGATTCGACAAAAAACCTGCAGCCCTAGGTCGCCAGCCAACGAATCTCCAATGCTCAGTCTCATACTTTTTCGACACGGCAAATCCGATTGGGATGCACCAAGTTACGGCGACCACGAGCGTCCGCTGACCGAGCGTGGCCGGGAGGCCGCGCGCGAGATGGGCCGTTTGCTCACGGCGACCGAGCAGGCCCCCGATCTGGCGGTCAGCTCATCGGCGGTGCGCGCCCGCGATACCCTGCACTTGGCCGCCGAGGCCGGGGCCTGGCGCTGCCCGATATGGATCGAGGACGTCTTCTACGAACACTCCACGCGCGATGTGCTCAAGTGGATTCAGCGGCTCGACAGCAAGGCCGAACGCTTGTTGCTCACCGGGCACGAGCCGATCTGGACCGACTTGGCCAGCCGCCTGATCGGTCAGGCGGCGCTGAAGATCCCGACAGCGGCGATGGTCCGGATCGATTGCGCCATCAAACACTGGTCGCAGCTCGAATTCGGCCGCGGTGAGCTGCGCTGGCTGTTGCCGCCTAAGCTGATCCAGCGATCCGACGAGGGCCGGGGCGACTAGACATGATGTCTAGCGACGCCATCCAGCGCGGATCGGCTCAGCGTTGCCGCCAGGCGCCGCCGGCGTCCTGATACCAGTAGCCTGGTAGCGCCTCCTGCACCCATACTTTGGCGAAGGTTGCACGCACCTCGGCCTCCCATTCCGGGTGCCCGTTGGCACGCGCGATCTCGGCATACAGCCGCGCCCGATCGGCGTTTTCGTCGGCGACCAGCTTCTTGACCTGATTGCGCTGCGCCAGGGGTACGGCGGCCAGGTCGCGCAGACTCACCGACCCGCGGTTGTCAAAACCGATCGCGCCGCTACGGTAGAACGGGGCCAGGTTCTTCTGACGGCGCTGCATACTCGCCCGCAACGCAGCGATCGCCGGCGTATTGATATCGATGTCTGCCTGGGCGGCCTGGGCGGCCGGCACCAGACCTTCGAGCAAGCGCCCAAAGGCGAATGCCAGCGGATGTACCCGATCGACGTCCGATTGCTTGTCTTGCGGCGGCGCAGGGGGTGTTGGTGCCTGCGATTCACCCTGCAAGACATCGCGCACGATGGTGCGCGCGGCCTCTTCGGCGGCAGCCGCCGGAAAGTAGATGTTGATGGTGACACAGGCGCTCAGTATCAGCGCCGCTAACCCAAACCCGAATACCCGTCTGACCATGCCGTATCCTTTACTTCTCATTCAATGCAGGCTCATTCAATGCGCGCCCCTTCCAGCCGGATCTGGCGCAAACGTTCGATCAGGTCTCGCCAGGCCACCCGGCGATTGCGTCCGATCACATCGATGCGTGGCAGGCCGGCACCCTTGACAAGGTAATAGCCACCATCCGGACGCGCAAGGCCGTCGATCTGCGCGACATCGCCCTGCAGCGCCACCCCGAGATCGATCCGCTCGTAGTTGAAGCGATCGAACACCCGCAACAGGGTACTCGACAGACCGGCCGGGACACCGCTGCCCAGCTCGGTCAGGTTCTCGACCGCGCGCTGACTGATCCGTCGCCGCGAGTCGTCGCCTTCAGGCGTGTACAGCCTCAGATCAAAATGTGCCGGCAGCCAACCGACCAAACTCAAGCCATCCAGGTCGCCGTCTAAACGCCCCTGGATCAGGCCAAACGAAAAGGTACGGGTCAACGCCTCCAGGTCCAGACCGCGCAGCCTGGCCGCCGCCTCCAGAACGGGCACGCTGCCGAAGGGATCACGGACCTGCAGTCCGCTGACCCGGATATCCCCATCGAAGGCCGACAGATGCAAGCCGCCGCCGATACTGAACAAGCGATCGGCATAGCGCATATCGTCCAGCCGCCCGCTGAGGACCCCGCCGAACGGCGGCCAATCCAGCTGCCGGGTAAGCTGTTCGAGATCGACCTCGCGCAACCAAACACTGGCCTGCCATTCGGCCGTTTGACCGGCCGCCGTTACGCCGCGCAGTGCAAAACGCTCCAGCGCAATCTCGCCGCCGAGCACTGGCACCACGAGGGGTTGCAACAGTTCGATACGATCGCCGGCAAATGCCGCCTCAACCCGAAAGGCGCCGGTCGGGATCCGAAACAAGCTGGCGCCGCCGATCTGCAAACGCGAGGCAGTGACCTCATGCTCGCGCTGCCAGACCAGGCTGCCGTCGGTGTGATCCAGGCCGAAGCGTCCCTGCCGGTCCTGCAGCGCCAGACCTTGCAATTCGAGACCGGCCGCCTCGATGCCGTGTTGGTCGACCTGTAAGGCCAGCTCGACCCGGCCCGTGACCTCGAGATCGTCGGCCACGCTGCCGATCAGCAAGGGTTGCAGCAAGCGCCGGTAAAGGTTGCCGGCCTGGTCACTGCGCAACGCGACATCCAGGCCGTCGATCTCAAGCGGCGTACCCTGCAGCCGGCCACTCCCGGAAATCTCTGCCGTGTCGGCCAACTGCAGCGTCGCGCTATCCAAGGTGATCAGGTGCGTATCTGGGCGCCATTTCCCGGCCATGCGCGTACTCAGCGCACCCTGTGCCATATCGAGATACAAGGGCTCGCTGTAGAGCGCCCCACGCGGCCAGTCGAGCGCGCTTTCGAAGACCCAAGTAGTCCCCGCCCGGCGTGCCGTCAGGTCGAGCCTCAAGGCAAGCTTCTCGGCCGCTTGCGTTGCGTCGGGCGACGCATAGCTCAGCGCATCAAGACGCAATGAAGACTCGACCTCCTTTAGGCCATCCCCGGTCCCGCGCAGACGCAGTATGCCGCTGCCCAGACCCTTTAGTTGCCAAGCCTCCAGAGTGGTAAGCGCGGGACTCAGATCGATCAAGCGCGCGAGCGGAACACGCTTGGGCGTGACCCGCAACGACCACTCGCCGTCGCGCCAGCTCAGTGCCAGCGCGATGCGCCCGCTATGCAGGCTCAGCCGTGGAACCTCGATCGCCAGACCGGACTGTGGGCCATAGCGGCTAGTCCAGACCGCGTCTTGTCGCTGCAACGGCGAGTCGTTGATCAGTAGCTTGCCCGCGCTGCACACCCAACCACCGTCAGGCAGTTGCTCGACCGGGCAGGTCAGCTCCAGACCCGCCACCCGACCGTGATCCGCCGGCAAATCGAGTCGGTCGAGGGTGAGCGAGGCCGCGAGCTCTCCGGGCATCGCCTCGTGCAGGCGCAGCTTGATGCCTTGCGCACGCCAGTCGTCGCCTTGGATTTCGTCGACCTCGAATGCCAGTGCGACCGCCGCCACGACGGGGCTGCCCGCCAGACAGAAGGCAATCGCGACCCAGAGCACAACACGACCCAAGCGAGCCGCCATTTGAGCGAATCTGCAACCCGCGCCGGTGTCGGTCAAGGGTCGGCCTTACAGCAACCGAGGAGGCTCAGACCAGCGCCACCGCGCTGCACAGGATGCCGTCCTCATCGGCGTACAGGTAGTCGCCCGGATCGAAATCCACCTCGGCAAAACGCACCCGCAGATCGCGCTCACCGACGCCGCGCTTTTGGCTCTTCAGCGGGTGCACACCCAGCGCCTTCACGCCGATTGGCATGCTCGCGATGTCAGCCGAATCACGGATCAAACCGTTCATGACCACCCCGGACCAAGCGTTCTCGATGGCCAACTTGGCGAGTTGATCTCCGAGCATCGCACAGCGCCGCGAACCACCGGCATCGACCACCAAGACCCCGCCCGCACCGGGTTGCGATAGCGCCTCGCGGACCAGGGAATTGTCTTCGAAGCACTTGATTGTCGTAATTGGTCCGGCAAAGCGCTTATGGCCGCCGAAGCTCAAGAGGCCGGGCGCGCAGATCCTTACCGACTCGGCATAGTGGTCACATAGGTCTGCCGTCTTGAACTCGTCGTGGTTCATTCAGCCCTCGCCATAGATGGTTCGAAAACGCTTGGTCGCCGAGTAGGGAAAGACGTCACCCAACTGCCCAGCGCGTATGTTCTGTTGGATACCTTTCCAATAGTCGGCATCGAGCAGTTCACGGTGATACTGCATAAAGAACCTGCGTAGATCCGGATCGATCAACACGAAACTGGCGAACTCCTCGGGAAACACGTCATTCGGCGCCACTGAATACCAAGGCTCGGCGGCCATCTCATCCTCCGGTGTGCGCGGTTCCGGGATACGGCGGAAGTTGATCTGCGTCATGAACTCGATTTCGTCATAATCATAGAAGATCACCCGGCCGTGCCGGGTAACCCCGAAGTTCTTGTACAAGAGATCGCCGGCAAAGATATTCGCCGCCGCCATTTCCTTCAGTGCATTGCCGAAGCCGATGATGGCCTGTTCTTTTTGTTCTAGGGTCGCGTTTTGGAAATACAGGTTGAGCGGGTTCAGGCGTCGCTCGATATACAGGTGACGCACAATGACCTTGTCGCCTTCGAACTCGAGGCTATTACCACACTTCGACTTCAGCTCGGCCATCAGCTCATCATTGATGCGGCTGATGGGGAAGGCGGCATGCGAATACTCCAGAGTATCGGCCATGCGGCCGACCCTATCGTGCATCTTGACGATCTGGTACTTGTGCTTGACCGTTTTTCGATCCACCTCTTTGGGTGGTGGGAAGCGATCATTGATGACCTTGAAGACATACGGATACGACGGCATCGTGAACACCGTCATCACCAGACCCTTGACGCCTGGAGCGATCTCGAGCTGATCCGTGGAATGTGCCAAGTGATGCAAGAAACCACGGTAGAACTCCGTCTTGCCCTGCTTCTGCAGCCCGATCGCGGTATACAGATCGGCCGTGGTCTTGGTCGGCAACATCCGGCTGAGGAAACGCACGACCGCGGCAGGTGTCTGGGTCTCCACCAGGAAATAGGCACGCGCGAAACTGAACAGGTTGGCGATGTCATCGCCGTCCATCAACAGCGTATCGACGTAGACGCCACCCTTACCGTTGTTCAGGATCGGAATGACGAATGGGATCACGTCCGCGCCATTGATTGCCCGACCCACGATGTACGCCGCCTTGTTGCGGTAGAAGGGTGCACGCAGTACCTGTAGGTGGAAATGCCGGCGCAGTTCTGTACTCGGCATGCGCGTCATCTTGATTCGGTGTACCAGGCGCCAAACGTCGCGCCGCAGATTTTCGAACGGCAACCCGCAGGGAAAGGCCTGCAGGATACTGCGGACCGAAGAAACAAATCCCTGGCGGGTTGGGTAGTAACTATCGAACACAGGATCGTCGTCATCCAGGTACTCGGTCGAGAGCCCGGGACGCACGAAAATGTTGTTGTTATTGTAGTAGCGACGATGAAACAGGTAGGTGAACACCGAATTGTAAAAGGTTTCGGCGAGTTCAGACTGCTTGTGTTCATAGAGCAGCCCGAGGTAGTGCAGCTTGACCTCGCGCCATAGCTCCTGGTCGACTGCATTGCGCAGACCGAACTCCGACTTCAAGCGCTCTGTGGACTCGCTGACCCGCAATGGATAGAGATTGATCCGATCGGCCGCGGCCTGGCGTTGACCCAGCCAATCGCCGGCCTCGAAGCGCTCGCGCGCCACGCTGGTCAGTTTGAGAAAAATCCGGTAATGACGATTGAAACCGTCGAGAATGGTCTGCGCGATACGCTGGGCGTCGAGTTCGGCCAAGCCTCTGTGACCCGCCTGCCCGCTCACTGCGGCCAACCCTGCCTTGGCAACACCACCACCGGCCACGCGCCTGCTCTCGCTATCGCCTTAAACAATACGCCATGGCTCGGCAGCGAAGCGCAAGACTCCGACGACGCGGTCCCTGCCCAGGTCCGGTATCGCCCGGGCCCAAGCAGACGGCTCAACCGAATTGTTCCTCTTCGGTGGAGCCTGACAGCGCGGTCACCGAAGAGGCGCCGCCCTGGATGGTCGTGGTCACATCGTCGAAGTAGCCGGCCCCGACTTCCTGCTGATGCGCTGCGAAGGTGTAACCCTTGTCGCGGGCCGCGAACTCCGGCTCTTGTACCTTTTCGACATAGTGCTTCATGCCTTCGCCGCGTGCGTAATCGTAGGCCAGATCGAACATGTTGAACCACATGCTATGGATCCCCGCCAGGGTAATGAACTGGTACTTGTAGCCCATCTCCGACAGCTCGTCCTGAAAACTGGCGATGGCCGCATCATCCAGGTTGTTCTTCCAATTAAATGACGGTGAGCAATTGTAGGCCAACAGCTTGTTGGGATTCTCGACCAACAGGGCCTCCGCGAACTCGCGCGCGAAACCCAGGTCGGGCGTCGCCGTCTCGCACCAGACCAGATCCGCATAGGGGGCATAGGCCAGGCCACGGCTGATCGCCTGATCAGGACCACTCTTCACCCGGTAGAAGCCTTCCGCAGTGCGCTCGCCGGTCAGAAACGGCTTGTCGTTAGGGTCGAAATCATTGGTCAGCAGGTCGGCCGCCTCCGAGTCTGTGCGCGCGCACAACAGCGTCGGCACACCCATGATGTCCGAGGCCAGACGCGCCGCGATCAGTTTCTCGACCGCCTCCTGGGTCGGCACCAGGACCTTACCGCCCATGTGGCCACACTTCTTGACCGCCGCCAGCTGGTCTTCGAAGTGCACGCCCGCTGCCCCGCTGTCGATCATGTTCTTGGTCAGCTCGAAGGCCTTCAAGACACCGCCGAAGCCGGCCTCGGCGTCGGCAAGGATCGGCAGAAAATAGTCGATGTAGCCGGCGTCGCCCGGTTCGATACCGCGCGACCACTGGATCTCGTCGGCTCGCGTGAAGGCATTGTTGATCCGTCGCACCACGGTCGGTACCGAG
Organism: Chromatiales bacterium; assembly: GCA_028284585.1. Taxonomy (GTDB): domain Bacteria; phylum Pseudomonadota; class Gammaproteobacteria; order Chromatiales; family Chromatiaceae; genus Thiosocius. The sequence continues at coordinate 7,429 of JANQRK010000080.1, read as the reverse complement.
TCATAGGCGTACAGTGACTGGTCCGGGTACATGGTCTCGGATGTATTGCCGTCCGCCGCGACCTGCCAACCCGAGAGATAGATGGCCTCGATACCGGCCTTGGCCTGCTGTACGGCTTGGCCGCCGGTCACCGCTCCCATGCAGTTCACATAGCCCTTTTTCGCATCGCCGCGCACGAGCTGCCAAAGTCTCTCCGCGCCGCGCTTGGCCAGGGTGTACTCGGGTTGGACCGAGCCGCGCAGGCGCACGACGTCGGCCGGCGAATAGCCCCGTTGGATATCCAGCCAACGCGGGTTTTCGGCCCAATCCTTTGCCACGGCCTTGATTTGCTCATCTCGGGTCATTACTTCCCACTTCCTCTCGGTAGAACATTCCAAAAGATACTGCGGAGCGGCCTGGCCGGGCGGGCAAACGCGCGACCGTCAGCGCCCGGTTGATGCACTGCAGCAGTTGATTAAAGCTATGTGCTGATAGGCATTTTCCGAATCCCACGGCTTGGTCATCAACGGCGACCCAGGCCCCGAGAAGTCCAACAATAACCCTACTATAAACATTAGCTTAAACGCGGCGTCAAAACCCGGTCGGGCTAGCCCACAGAATCGACGCGTATCTTCGGTGTCGTCCCACGCCCTGTAAGGCTCAAAACACCCCAGGGGGTCCGGCCTTGCGCTCGGTATGGTGCGCGCAACAGCTGCTCGGGATAGCCATTCGGCCGGACCCGGCCTTTCTAAACCAGTTCCTGTGCGGCCCGGTGCCTGGGCCAGCGTAGCCCGGTCCCAGCCGCCGATAGTCAGGCTCTGAGGCATTTCTCTTTGCAGATCGACCACCTGCGCCATGCGCCGCAAGCTATCCATGACCTGGGCCTAATCACAGATGCGGTGGTGCAGCCAATTCGCGACGTGCTGGCTGGCAGTGCGCACGGTCGTCGGGTTGTAGGTATCGGCCCGGGCGCCGTCGCTGCTTCTCACTTAGTGTGAACAGGCTCTAGCAACCGCGCTGCCTCCGAGGCGCGCTCTCAATATAATTGCAGAAACGGAACCGGGCGTGCATGCCCTTAGGTACAAGGAGATCTCTGCCCATGGCCGATGAGCGACTGGTCAAGAAGTACCCGAATCGACGCCTGTATGACACGTCGCAGAGCCGCTATATCACGCGCGATGAGTTGCGAGAGATGGTGTGCGATGACGTGGCATTCAAAGTAGTCGAGCAACAAAGCGGCGAGGACATCACACGCAGTATCCTGCTACAGATCTTCCTGGAGCAGGAATCAGCCAGGCAAACGCTGTTGTCCACCGAGACCCTGACGCATTTCGTCCGCCACTATGGCGCAACGACACAAAGCGGGCTCGCCGAGTACCTGGAGAGCAGCCTGCGCTTCTTCAAGCAGCGGCAATGCCAAATTGGCACCACACCTGAAGACACGCCACTGGAATGCTGGATGCGACTCGGCAAGCAGAACATCAAGATCTGGCAGGAGATGACAGGCGCCGCCCCGGGCACCGAGGAGGACCACCATAATTGACCACCACTAGTTCAGCCGGCACAAATCCGGTACCCAGCCTAGTGCGCTGGTCGCCGCCGCTTCAGCCAATTCGATTACGCCCGTAGAGCGCGGCGACCCGGTAGGCCTCGGCCATGGTCGGATAGTTGAATGTGGTATTGGCAAAGTAGTCGATGGTGTTGGCCTCACCGGGCTGCGACATGATCGCCTGGCCGATGTGAACGATCTCCGAGGCCTGTTCACCAAAGCAGTGGATCCCCAGTAGGGCCCGGGTCTCGCGATGGAACAATAACTTCAGCATGCCGACCTGGCGCCCGGCGATCTGTGCCCGGGCCAGGTTCTTGAAATCCGCCCGACCTACTTCGTAAGGCACGTTTTGCTCGGTCAGCTCCTTTTCGGTCTTGCCGACCGAACTGATCTCGGGACTGGTGTAGATCCCGGTCGGGATGTCGCCGAGCAGCTCCCAGTCGCAGCACCCGTCCGCGATCAGGTGCCCGGCAAAGCGCCCCTGGTCGTAGCTGGCGCTGGCCAGGGCCGGCGGACCGATTACGTCGCCGACCGCATAGATGTTATCGACCTGGGTACAAAAGGTCTCATCGACCTCGATCTGACCACGCTGATTGACCTCGACCCCGATCGCATCGAGCCCCATGTCGTCGGTGTTGCCGCTGCGACCATTGGCCCAGAACAACACGTCTGAATGCACCTCTTTGCCGGACGCGCAATGCAGTATGACGCCCTTGTCGCCGCTCTCGACCCGATCCATGCTTTCGTTGTGGGCGATCACCACACCCTGGTCGCGCAGATGATAGCTGAGGGCATCGGTGATCTCGTCGTCGAGGAAAGACAACAGCCGATCGCGAGTGTTGACCAGGTTCACCTTGACATCAAGATTGGCGAAGATCGACGCATACTCACAGCCGATGACACCGGCGCCATAGATGGTCACGCGGCGCGGTGTATGCCCCATCTGCAGCACGGTATCGCTGTCGAGGATGTGCGGATCGGCGAAGTCCAACGCCGGAGGACGGTAGGGCCGCGAACCCGTGGCGACCACGAAGTGTCCGGCGCGGACCCTTAGGGTGGTGCCCGCGGGGCGGTCGATATCGATGCTGTTGGCGTCCACGAAACGCGCCCGACCATGAATCACATCGACGCCATTACGACCGTAGAAGCGGTGGCGCATGCCGACCTGGCGCGAGATGACCTCGTCTGCAGTGCGCAGGAGTTGTGGCCAGGACACATCCATGTGGCCCACCGTGTGCTCGAACAACGGATGGTGCCGATAATCCGCCAGCAACTGGATCGCATGGCGCAGTGCCTTGCTGGGGATGGTGCCCTTGTGCGTGCAATTGCCGCCGACCTGATCCTGCATCTCGACCACGGCCACGCGCTTGCCCTGTTTCGCCAGCTTCATGCCGGCACCCTCGCCGGCCGGGCCGCTACCGATGACTACCACATCATAATCCTGCATGGCCATTGCTCCTGATCTCATGCCGCCACGCCGCTGGGTGTGCCGCCGGCCATGTTGTAACACAATGCGCAGGATCGCACCGCGCGGCCCCAGGGTATGACGAATCCAGTCGATTCCGGATTTTCGTGTACAGTCGGAGATCACCGCTCGGCGCACTAAGGCGCGATCGATGGAATCTGCTATGACTGTGCAAGACCGCCGCAACCCGGGCCTGCTGGCACAAGGGACTGACTGAGCTACACCCGGTGCCCTACTTCGAACAAAACCCGCTGCAGAAACTCGCCCTCAAACCGGGTGACGCCGAGCATGAGCTGAATTTGCAAGGGCTATCGCTGGGCGACGCAATGCGCGCCGTCGAGGTCCTGTTGCAATCCGCCGAGGCGTCGGGCAGCTACGCGATCCGATTCGACGCGGCGTCCGATGACGGCCGTGAAACGCTGTTCCTGCCGGTCGGCCGCCGCCTACTGCAAGCGCGTCGCGAGCACAAGCTCGATCGCTGCCTGCCGTTGGCCAACGGCGCCGGCTACTTCATCAGCTTTCCTGATTAGCCTGAATATGTCACCAGCATCCCGGGAGCTGGCGGAAGTCGCAGCCGCTGTGGCGCCGGTTTGGAACAAAAGTGATAGCCATGGCTATCGCTTGCGTGAAAACCAAGCCACGGCGAGCGAGACACCGTCGGCATCGGGATAGCACCACGCCGGATACAAACTACACCTGCCGGATTCATCCTTGATCTGTGATTTTCTCTCTTGCGCTCTGCAACTTGCGATGCAGGCTTTGTTCGGCTGGTGACATAGTCCGGCTGAGCCCGGGCGCCCACAGAGGCAACTGGTACACCGGCGCCGACTTACGGCGTAGCCGCCCGAGACGCACCGCACGTTCGGCCGGGACGCAATGCAGCGCATAGTCGCTGGCCCGCGCATAGTCACGCCGGCGGTGCTCATAGTACTTGCTGAGCTCACAGGCCGCGCGCGCATCACCCCGGGCATGCAACGCCAGCCACATGGCCTTGGCGCGCGTCCAGTCACCCTGCCGTCGATACAGCGCGGCCAGTTGCAGTTGACCGGACGCATCCAGTCGCCTATAAGCCCCCTCCAGGGCCTCACGCGCTCGGTCTTCGCATCCGGCCATCCGCCAGGCGCGCGCGACAGCGGCGGCATCCAGCACAGGGTGTGCGCTGGCGCCATAAGGACCGATCAGACCACGCTGCAGTAGCGCCAAGGAGATGACATCTTGCCAGTTGTGGCGCAGCGCAGCCGCGAGCAGTGTGCTCTCACCGGCACGCAACCAATGCTGCCAGGCGCCTGGTACTTGCGCACCGGGCAGATCGTCATCACGCTCCAGACGCAGCAAGTAACGCTCGGCGGTCTGCAAACGGCAATCCGGCCAATGGCGCCGAAAGGCCCGCCGCACGCTGTACATCAGATCGAGGTGTGGGCGTTGGTCGAGGGCTTGTGCGACGCGCTGCATGCGGCAACGCGCGATCAGCAGCGGCAGATCGAAGCATTTACCATTGTATGTGACCAGGACGGCGCGCCCGCCGATCCAGTCGATCAGATCACGTAGCATATGGACCTCGGCGGCATAGCTGCCGAGCAAGTATTGGCGAACGCGCAGCGTTCCAGCACCGACATAGCGTGCCACACCGACCAGGAATGCGAGATTGCCGGCGCCGCCTGAGAGCCCTGTGGTCTCGGTATCCAGGTAGACCCAATCCGGTTTGGACAGGTGGTAGACCTCGGGCAGTGCACACAGGTCGATCGGCTGCTGTGCGTCCGCGGGCAGTGTGTACTCGCGCTCGCGTACCAATAGATCGCCGGCGACAGGTTCGGCGCCGAGTATCTCGCCCAGCGCCGCCATATCGCGCGACCTGGCGGACGTATCGGGCGCACTGGCCGTTCCGGACGCGCTGCCTGTCGGCGCCACCTGACCGCGCAGGCGATCGATCCGGGCGGCGAGGCTCATGGGTCCGTGTCGTGCTGTGGCTCTCCCTGCGACAACAGCACGAGCACGCTCAGCGCCAGCGCACGCGGCGAATGGTCGCCCGGTTGGTCACTGGCCAAGACCGGGCCGACGCAACAGGGACAACCACAGCGGCAGGCACAGCGCTCGACCAGCTGCTGTGCGCCGCGCAGGATTTCGGCCTGACCGCGATACAGCGGCTCGGACAGGCCGATACCGCCGGGGTAGTTGTCGTACAAGAACACCGCCGGGCGAAACGCGCCCTGATGATCGGGGGCCAGCTCGGTACCGGAGACATCGCGCATCTGACCACGCCCGTCGGCACCCTGGGTCGCAAACCAACGGCCGTCGCCATCACCGACCGCACGCCCTAAGTCACGGATCTCGCTCATGGACTGCAGGGCCGCGACATGATGCAGTGCATAGGCGGCACCGAGGAACCCATCCAGCGCCATCTGGCGCGACGGCAGCGCACGCTCGAGTTCGCCGGGCCGGATCTCCCACCACAGCGCACTGGTGTGCATCTCTTGATCCGGTAAATGGATGTCGCCGTAACCGATGTTCTCGTGGGTGTAATAGCGGATTTTTTTATAACCGGCGAAGCGCCGCACCAGATGCACCTCACCATGCGCCACCCGTGCTCGGACCGCCACCTGCTCGGCGAAGCGTTCGAGGATTTTCAAACGCGTATAGACCACCGCGTCGGTGTAATAGTCGGCGCGAGTCGAACGCACGAAGGCCTTGCGCCCCTCCCAATCGAGCCGCTCGACCTGATAAGGTAACGCCTGCAACATATAGATCGCACCTTCGTACAAAGTCTCGGGGGCCGCGCTGTAGTCGACCTCGGCGATGATTCGGCCGCGATCGCGTGCCTGATCGATGACCACGAAGTTGCCCTCCGCGACCGAGCGTAACGACACCGCATTGGCCGGGTAGGCGTCGCTCGCCCAGTGCCAATACTCGCCCTCGCGGTGCAACAGCCCCTGCTCGGTCAGGTACTGCAGCAGCTCGTCGAGCGGATGGCGGGAGCCGAAGGCATCGCCAACATGAAACGGCAGCTCGAAGGCGGCGCAGCGCACATGGTCGAGTAATACCAGCAACTGATCCGGGTCGATCCGCGCATGCTCGGGCGAGGCCTCGAGGAAGAATTCAGGGTTGCGCATGATGTATTGATCGAGTGGCTCGCTGCCGGCCACCAGCACACCGAGCGAGGTCCGATTGCGCCGTCCCGCGCGACCCAGGCGCTGCCATGTCGCCGCGATGCTCCCCGGATAGCCGTTCAGCACGCACACATCCAGACTGCCAATGTCGACGCCAAGCTCCAGCGCCGAGGTGCTGACCACGCAATCGATATCGCCGTCGCGCAGCGACCGCTCGGTGGCACGGCGCTGGGTCGGCAGATAGCCGCCGCGATAGGCGGCCACCCGCGGCGCTCGGCGCGGGTCTTTATCGAACACGTCCTTCAAGTATTTGGTCAGCACCTCGACCATCAGCCGCGAGCGCGCGAACACCACGCTTTTTAAGCCGCTGCGGGTCGCCAAGCGCGCGATCCGGTTGGTCTGCGAGCGCGCCGAGGCGCGGATGCCCAGATCCGGGTTGATCACCGGCGGGTTCCACAGCAGCAGGCGGCGCTCGCCCTGCGGTGCGCCACTTTGCGTGACCGCGCTCACCGCCTCACCGAGCAGGCCCTGCGCCAGCTCGACCGGATTGGCGATGGTCGCCGAGCAGAACACGAACTGTGGCGCGGCGCCGTAGAAGGCCAGAATGCGCCGCAAGCGGCGAATCAGATTGGCCACATGACTGCCGAACACTCCACGATAGCTGTGCATCTCGTCGAGCACCACAAAGCGCAGACCCTCGAAGAACTGAGCCCACTTGGTATGGTGCGGCAAGATCGCCTGGTGCAACATGTCCGGGTTGCTGACGACGATATCACCACGCGTGCGCACCGCCTTGCGCGCATCGCCCGGGGTATCGCCGTCGAAGGTGTAGGCACGCACACCCAAGCCGCCGGCCGCGTTCAGCGCAAGCAACTCGGCGACCTGGTCCTGGGCCAGCGCCTTGGTCGGAAACAGGTACAAGGCCTTGCCTTGCCCGCTACAAACGGTCTGTAAGACCGGCAGGTTGTAGCACAGGGTCTTGCCCGAGGCGGTCGGCGTCACCACCACGAAATGCCGTCCTTGCGCTGCGAGTTGCCAGGCCTGCGCCTGATGCTTATACAAGGCATGAATCCCGCGCCCGGCCAAGGCGGTGCGCAGGCGCGGATCCAAGCCATTCGGCAGCGGCTCGGTCTGGGCCGCGCAGGCCGGTAGGGTCAGCTCGGCGCAGATCCGATCGCGGTACTTTTGCCGCAGGCGTGCGGCCAAACGGTCGACCGGGTCCGGCTCGGCGCTGGCCGCTTCAGCCAACATGGCAAAGTTCTCCCGATGTTCTATAATCCAGCCTAGTATAGAACAAATTAAGAACTTTACGGCAACCCAGGGAGAACACTA
>JANQRK010000045.1 GCA_028284585.1 Chromatiales bacterium | reverse complement strand
TGTTGCGTTTTTTGCCAAGGGCGCGCCATTGCCTGCGAAACACGCCTTGATTCGCGCTCGCACAGTGGCTCTGAGCGTTACAGAATTATCCGCTTGGCCCACTAGGCTGCCGCATAGGCGCTCATCCGGATGCCCGGGGCGCATCGCCAGAAAACCCATTTGCACCGGGGTGCGGCGAGACTGCGCACAGACTGGCCTCACAGGTCATACAGTACCGGCAGCAGCCAAGAGAATACCGCCCACATGATAAGCATCAATGGCACCCCGACGCGCATAAAATCGCTGAAACGATAGCCACCCGCACTCATCACCAGTAGGTTGGTCTTGTAGGCGATTGGTGTCGCGTAGCTCATATTGGCGCCGAACAGCACGGCGAGCACGAACGGCTCCTCGGGCAATCCAAGCTGCCGGGCGATGCCTACTGCGATCGGCGTGCCAATCAGGGCCGCCGCATTGTTCGAGACGATGTTGGTCATCACCGCCATCAGCAGCAGCAGGCCGCTCAACAATACCGCCGGCGAGGCACCCCGGGTGGCCTCGACGAAAACCTGCGCCAAATAATCGGCCGCCCCGGTCTGGATAAGTGCCGATCCCAGGGCCAAACTGGCAACCACGATCAGGATCACCTGGGTGTTCAGTGCCCGCGCCGCATCGCGCCAGCTCAAGCAGGCAGTCGCCAACATCAACAGTACGCCAGCCACCGCACTGATCGCTATTGGCAATAGTCCCAAGGCCGCACTGAGTATGATCCCGGCCATGATAGATAACGCCAGTGGCGCGCGTCGTGTACTCGGTAGATCTGCGGTAGCATCCAGTACCAAGACATCGCTGCGTTGCTTGAGCGAAGCGACCAGGTCGCGCGGCCCTTGGACAAGGATTACGTCGCCAACCCGCAATCGCACATCGTGCACACCCGAGCGCAGTGCATGGCGCTGCCACCCGCCACGGTGTAGGGCTAATGCCAGGAGTTGATGGGTGTCGGTGAAACGCGATGCCGCCAAACTTGTACCTTCAAGCGAAGAGCCCTCGGTCACGACCACCTCGGCTATCTGCTGCTCCTCGGCATGCAGCGGGTGATCGTCATCGACTGGGATATCGCCAGAGTATAGGGTTGCCCCTAGCACCCCCTCGAACGCCTTCAGGTTCTCGGCGGTATTGCTCACTTGCAAACGGTCGCCAGCACGCAGACGAGTATCTGGCAAGGGCATCAAGGCGGCGTGCTCACCTCGCAGCACGCGCGATACCGTCATCTCGCCGCCTGCCCTGTCGATTACATCGGCCAATGTCTTGCCATCGGCGAAACTGCCCTCGGGGATGCGCAACTGCCCAGCAAATACCCGTGGCGAAACATCTTCCAGACCGGTCTTTCGCGCCGGTAACATACGTGGCGCAACCAACCAGAGATACAGCATCGCGACCGCTGCCGCGGTCGCCGCCGGAATCAAAAAATCGAACATCTGGAATTCGCGTAGGCCAAGATCGCCGGCCACGCTAACCACCAGCAGGTTGGTCGAAGTGCCGATCGTTGTGCTCATGCCACCGACCAGCGTAGCGAAACCCATGGGCATCAACACACCCGAGGCCGGCGTCCCGGTTCGCAAGGCAACACTGATCAAGATCGGCAGCAACAAAACTACGATCGGCACATTGTTGACGAAGGCACTGAGCACCGCCCCCACCAGCAGCGTCAGCAGCAATGAGATCGAGGGTGCGACCGACCAGGCGCTCGCCAGTAGACGACCGATGGGCTCCAGCGCACCAGTGCGTACCAGCCCCTGCCCGGCGATCATAAGCGCACAGACCGCGACCAGAGCCTCGTGGCCAAAGCCATGAAAAAACTCGGTGGCATGTAAGACCTGGCCTTCTCGTTCGAACGGGAAGAACTCGAAGCCCAGGGTCAGCGTCACCAGTACCAGCAGACTCGAGGTCTCTAGCGGGATGCGCTCGCGTGTAAACAGCAGCAAAGCGATGCCGGTCAACAGCAGCACGGCGGCAGCGTGGTCGTTAGGGGGTGCGATCCAGTCCATGAGACATCGATGAGGGCATCAGGGTAAGGCCGGCTGAGCCTAAGGCCGATGACAATTTGATTGGCCTGGAGATGGTACCGCACCCAGCTGCGCAAGGCTCTAGCGACGATCCGCCGACATCGCAATACCTCGTGCCCCAGCCTTAGCTAGACCGAAAATCACGCTGCGGCCGGGCACCCGTGGTGCCTTCTGCGCGCAGATAGTTAGCTGCATGGCCGCAGCGAACACTGAAGCAACCCTTCGACGGCCACGCTGACTCCCGACCACGGGCAGAGCACTTGCGGGCCTAAGGGCAGCTTTGCCGTTTCCCTGCATTCCGATGACCAACACAACCCCAGGATCTCCACCGAGGAAACCCTGTACAATCGCAGCATTCAACGGGACGATCTGTGGGCTCGCGACTCGGGTAGATTGACCAACAAGGGCTGCACGCGCAAAGGGCCCACTGCATGATTCTCTTCGGCCACACACAGATCGCCACCTAGGACAACCGCATGGCTAACCAACGATCCCGCACGCACTTCGGATATCGCACGGTCGAGAGCGGCCAAAAAGCCGGCCTAGTGCGCGAGGTCTTCGATTCGGTCGCCTCGCGCTACGACTTGATGAACGACCTGATGTCCCTCGGCATCCATCGCCTGTGGAAGCGTATCGCGGTCGAGCTGGCCGCGGTGCGAGCTGGGCAGCGCATTCTCGACCTGGCGTCGGGTACTGGTGATCTGGCCGACCGCTTCGCCGACCTGGTAGGTCCGGAGGGTTTGGTGCTGATGACCGATATAAATGCCGCAATGCTCGATGTCGGGCGCGACCGCATGGTCGATCGCGGGCATGCCGGAAATCTGGCCTATGCCCAGGTCGACGCCGAAAAGCTGCCGCTGCCAGAAAACGCTATCGATGTCGTTACTATTGCCTTCGGTCTGCGCAATGTCACCGCCAAGGAGCAGGCACTGGCCGAGATGTTTCGTGTGCTGCGCCCGGGCGGTCGCGCGCTGGTGCTGGAGTTTTCCAAGCCGGTCAACAAGCCGCTGGAAAAGATCTACGATCTGTACTCCTTCGGTATTCTGCCGCACTTGGGCCGATTGGTTGCCAAAGACGCCGAAAGCTATCGCTATCTGGCCGAATCGATCCGCATGCATCCTGACCAGGAGACGCTGCGCGGGATGATGGAGCAGGCTGGCTTCGAACGCTGCGACGTGCACAACCTGACCGGTGGGATCGTCGCGGTACATCGCGGCTTCAAACTCTGATTCTTTACTTGGGAAGGCCGACTGCCAGGCGACATGACCCTCCGTGACCTCACCTTGGAAGGCCTAGAGCAGTCGCTCAACCGGGTCTTGATGCTCGACCCTGAGGCTTGCAGAAGGCTGGCTGAGCTGCACGGCCGGGTGATTCGTATCGATCTGCGCGGCACTGGGGTACAACTCAATTTCGCACCCGGCCATGACGGCCGCTTACAGATCGTCGGCGGCCCCGAATTGGTGCCCGATTGCGCCCTTTCCGGCAGTCCCATCGACCTGCTGCGGGCGAGCGATCACGACTCGGGGCATGCGCAGCTGTTCGCCGGGCGCGTCCACATCGATGGTGACACAGGTGTCGCACAGCGCTTCAGCGACACCCTGGCCCGCATCGACATCGACTGGGAGGAGCAGCTCGCGAAACTCACTGGCGATATCGCGGCGCACGAAATCGCGCGACGCGCACGTATGCTGGGGCGCAGCGGCGAGCGCCTCGGTCAAAGCGCTCGCGACAACCTGTCTGAATACCTGACCGAAGAGGTTCGCCTCCTGCCTCATCGCTTCGCAGTTGATGACTTCCTTGAAGACGTCGACCAACTGCGCGATGCCGTCGATCGCCTCGAGGCACGTATCGCCCTGCTAGAGCAGCGCAAGGCCGGTGAACAGGCGTGATCCCGATCCGCGAGAGCCTGCGTGTCGCCCGAATCGGTTGGGTTTTCTGGCGTCATGGCCTGGACGGAATCGTGCTCGCCGTCTCACCGATCCGAGCAATCCGCTTCCTGCGTTTTTTGTCACCCTTCTATTGGGGCAACAAACCACCGCGTGGGACCCGCATCCGCCTGGCCCTGGAGGAACTCGGACCTCTGTACGTGAAATTCGGCCAGATCCTATCGACCCGGCGCGACTTGCTCCCCGACGACATCGCACTCGAACTCGCCCGACTGCAAGACCAGGTTCCGCCATTTCCCGGCGACCAAGCCCAGGCTATTGTTGAAAAGGCACTCGGCCAGAGCGTCGGCGAATTGTTCGCCGAGTTCGACAGCCAACCGCTAGCCTCGGCGTCGATCGCCCAGGTCCACGCGGCGCGCATGCACGACGGACGCAATGTAGTCGTCAAGGTCGTGCGGCCGGGCATCCAACGCACCATACAGCGCGACATCGATCTATTGTTCACCATCGCCCACCTGGCGCGCAAATACTCACGCGAGGCACGTCGGCTACGCCCGATCGAGGTGGTTGAGGAATACGACAAGACCATTCACGACGAGCTCGACTTGTTGCGCGAAGCGGCCAATTGCGCCCAGATGCGACGCAACTTCGCCGACGGCAAAATCTTCTATGTCCCCGAGATATTCTGGGACCTCACGCGCAAGAACGTCATGGTGCAAGAACGCGTCTATGGCATCCCCATCGACCAAATCGACCAACTGGTCGAGGCCGGGGTCGATATGAAGACGCTTGGCGAGCGCGGTGTCGAGATCTTTTTCACCCAGGTGTTCCGCGACAACTTCTTTCATGCGGACATGCATCCTGGCAACATTTTCGTGCGCTCCGATGGGACTTATATCGGCATCGACTACGGCATCATGGGCACGCTCACCGCAGGTGATCAGCGCTACCTAGCCGAGAACTTGCTGGCATTTTTTCACCGCGACTATCGCAAGGTCGCCGAGCTGCATATTGAGTCTGGTTGGGTGCCACGCGATACCCGGGTCGAAGACTTCGAGGCCGCAATCCGCACCGTCTCAGAGCCGATATGGGAGAAACCGATCAGCGAGATCTCATTCGGCAACTTTCTACTGCGCTTGTTCCAGGTCGCGCGCCGCTTCGACATGGAGATCCAGCCGCAATTGGTGCTGTTGCAGAAGACCCTGCTGAACATCGAGGGCTTGGGCCGCATGTTGTACCCGCAGCTCGATTTGTGGAGCACCGCCAAGCCGTTCATGGAGCGCTGGATGGCACAGCAGGTCGGGGCGCGTGCCTTCTTTCGCCGTATCCAGGAGGCCTTGCCACAGTTCTCCGAGGACCTCCCCGAGGTTCCCTTGCTGGCGCATCGAATGCTGCGCAAAGCAGTCGACGGCGAACTCCAACTACAGTGGCAATCCGCCCAGCTCGAACAGATCCGTAGCGAGCTGCGAATCGGCAACCGGCGTACCCAGACCAGTCTAGCTGGCGGGGTACTCGTTCTGGCTGGCGTGATCAGCGCTGGTCTGCTGGACCCAGAAATCGGCTTCAACCCACTCTGGCTGGCCGGTGCCCTCGGCGGATTCGGCCTGCTACTGATGGCCTGGAGCTTGGGCCGCTGAGCCGGCTCGACCAAGGTATTATAGGCGTTTCCTGGCGCACCTCGGGCTGCGGAGGTCGTATGCGATGGTGAGTTCTCTACAAGAAGAATTACTCAAGGCCGGCCTGGTCGACAAGGATCAGGTTGAAAAGGCCCAGCGCAAAACCAAAAAGACAAAACGCCAGCAACGCGCAAGCAAGCCCAAGAAAGCGCAGGCCGCACAGGCGACGTCCGAGGCGGAACGGGTTGCGCGGCGAGAGAAGGCGACGCGTGATCGAGAACTGGATCAGCAGCGTAATGAAGTCCGGCGACAGCGTGAGGTGGCCGCGCAAGTGCGACAACTCGTCCGCCAGCACCGCCATCCACGGGCCGAAAGCGAAAATGACCGACCCTTTCATTTCGAAAACAAAGGCAAAGTCAAAAGGATCTTCGTCTCCGAAGACACACGCCGCCTAGTCGCCAGTGGCAAGTTGGTGATTGTGAATGACAACGGCGTGTTCGAGCTGGTGCCTCCGGCGATCGCAGAGAAGATCCGCCAACGCAATCCCAGCCTGGTGATCGACCTACCTGCGGAGAAAGCGCCCACAGAGGACGACCCCTATGCGGCGTTCCAGGTCCCAGACGACTTGATGTGGTGAGTTAGACCCTAAACAAACACAAGAGGCGGCGTTTGCACCGACCCGTATCATCGCGCAAGGCTAAATCACACGCTGCGCAAACCGTCGCTCTGCTAGCTAGGAAACAAGTAGACCCGGTGACAGTCAATACGCTGTCCCGCAGGTCCAGCTGCGCCGTGCCTAGACCGAAGTCTATACTGGCGCGGAATGCAAAAGGGCTGCACACGGCGGCTTTAGCCACCGCGCTCTTAGCAACCCAGACCTAGTGGACACGGGAGGATACTGATGAGCAAAAACAACCCGGACCACACGAGCGACGGGCCGGCCCGCGGCGAGCGTGTCGGCCGGCGCCGCTTCTTGCGGGGGGGGCCTAGCAACCGCGGCCGGTGTTGCCTCCGGCTCAATTGCCGCCCCGGCCGTGGTCACCGCCGCCGCACTCAAGGTTGTGAAGATGCAGACCTCTTGGCCAGCCTCCGGTATATGGACGGATTTCGCACGTCAATACACCGAACGTGTCGGGCGTATGTCGGGTGGCCGCCTGAAGATCGACTTGCTGCCGGCAGGGGCCGTGGTCAAGGCGTTTCAAGTATTGGACGCAGTCAATGACGGCATCATCGACGCCGCGCACACCGCGCCTGTCTATTGGTACGACAAGCACAAGGCCGCCTCGTTGTTCGGCACCGGTCCGGTGTTCGGCGGTAACGCAACCACCATGCTGGCCTGGTTTCATGCTGGCGGGGGAAAGGAACTGTACCGCGAGCTGACCCAGGACATCATGGGCCTGAACGTCTACGGATTCTTCGGCTTTCCGATGCCAGCTCAACCGTTCGGCTGGTTCAGGAAGCCGGTCAGCAGTGCCGACGATCTCAAGGGATTCAAGTACCGCACCGTTGGGCTGGCAGCCGATTTGCTACAACGTTTGGGGATGCGCGTCGCCCCGCTTCCGGCCGGGGAGATCGTCCCAGCGATGGAGCGCGGCGTCATCGACGCCTTCGAGTTCAACAACCCATCCTCGGATAGCCGCTTCGGAGCCCAGGACGTGGCCAAAAATTATTTTCTGTCGTCTTACCATCAGGCCAGCGAGAGCTTCGAGTTTCTGTTCAACAAAGACTTCTTCGACGACCTAGACGATGACCACAGAGCCATCCTAGAGTACGGCATCGAGGCAGCGAGCACGGCCAATACGGCGAGCGCGCTAGACAACTATTCGAAGGACCTAGGGGCTCTACAGGCCGAGCATGCCGTTAAGGTGCACCGTACCCCCCAAGGAGATCCTGAATGCCCAGCTAAAGGCCTGGGATCAAATCATCCCAGAATTGGAGAGGGACCCGTTCATGAAGCGTGTGCTCGACAGTCAACGCGCCTGGGTCGAGCGGGTGGTGTTCTATGAGCTGATGAACTCGCCCGACCTGGCACTCGCCTATGACCATCATTTCCCAGGCAAGCTCAAGCGCTGAGCCGATCGGGTGTTCGGTATGACAGGGCCAGCATGGGGCACACCAAGCCGGCCGGCAGGCGTTTTCCCTGCGCCAACAGGGATCGCCCATGCTCAGCTATATTGAGTTCGCCAACCGCCTGTCGGCTTGGTTCGACAGGGCGTTCGCCTCGCTGATCCTGGTCATGGCGCTGGGTGTCGGTTATGAGGTCTTTGTACGCTATGGCCTCAATACACTAACCAGCTGGGCATTCGATCTCTCATACATCACCTAGTGGGCCAAGCGGATAATTCTGTAACGCTCAGAGCCACTGTGCGAGCGCGAATCAAGGCGCGTTTCGCAGGCAATGGCTGCGCCCTTGGCAAGAAACGCAACACGGAGTCGCGGTTGCACAGTGGCTCCCAAAGGGCCAGGGCACAAGCATCGTGGGCGGTGTTGCCGCCCTTGGAAAGGGCCTGCCATTCCCGGCGGACTGCGCCTTGCCCACAATGCTTGTGCCGTGGCTGAGCGTTACAGAATTATCCG
>JANQRK010000044.1 GCA_028284585.1 Chromatiales bacterium | reverse complement strand
TGTTGCGTTTTTTGCCAAGGGCGCGCCATTGCCTGCGAAACACGCCTTGATTCGCGCTCGCACAGTGGCTCTGAGCGTTACAGAATTATCCGCTTGGCCTACTAGCGACATCTATTTGGTCGCAAACCCGTCAGAGACTGACCTTGGGCGCTGCGGCCTGCTTCGATTTGTTGACTCAGAAAGGAGACTTGCAAGCAGAGCCGGCGAGACATCGGCTTGCAGCACACTGCCGACAAAAATCAGCCTACAGAAATGCCGTCTCAGTCACTTCGAAGCGGAGGTTACCGTTCTGGGTAAGCCATGGTCGCTTGTCCGCAATCGCCAGACGGCTGATGGTGCAACACTGTCGCTAGCTCGATGATCAGCGATCGCGTTTCAGGTGCGATTGTCGCCTGGGCATTCGCGCCATCCTCCCCTACCATCCCGAACTCTAGGGGCAATCTAGGATCGAGATCGGTGAAAAACACAACGAAGCGGGTGATCGGTGGAGCCTTGCTGATCGCCGTGGGCGTCGCTGGTTGGTCGATCTGGCAGCGCCTGCAAATACCGACGCTGCCAGCCGGATTTGCGTCGGGCAACGGCAGGATCGAGGCAACCGAGTACGACATCGCGACCAAGCGCGCAGGTCGGGTCGCCGAGGTGCTGGTCAGCGAGGGGCAGATGGTCAATGCCGAACAGATCCTGGCACGCATCGATACCGATGACCTCGCGGCGCAATTGCGCGAAGCCGAGGCCCAGCTGCGTGAGGCGCGAGAGGGCCGGCACTATGCGGTGGCTGTAGTCGCCCAGCGCGAAAGTGAACTGACCTATGCCAAAGCCGCGCTGCGACGCTCGCTAGAACTGGTCGGCAACGGCCATGTCTCGCGCGACCGGGTCGATCAGAATCGGACCGCCAAGCTGACCGCCGAGGCCGCACTGAAGGCGGCACGTATCCAGGTCGTCCAAGCCGAGGCCGCCATAGATGCCGCGATCGCCCGGACCGAGCGACTAAAAAGCGACATCGAAGACAGCGTGCTTAAAGCGCCGATTCTCGGACGGGTACTGTATCGCCTGGCCGAACCGGGCGAGGTGCTGGCCGCGGGCGGTAAGGTGCTCACAGTGCTGGAACTGACCGACGTCTACATGACCATTTTCCTACCGACCTCGCAGACCGGGCGCGTCCGAGTCGGATCGGAGGCGCGCATCAAGATCGATGCAGTGCCCGAATACACCATCCCGGCCAAGGTGTCGTTCGTCGCGGCCCGCGCGCAATTTACGCCCAAAGAAGTAGAAACGCGCAGCGAGCGTGAGAAGCTGATGTTCCGTATCAAGGTCAAGATAGATCCCGCGCTGCTCAAACAGCACATCGAGAAGGTCAAGACCGGTGTGCCGGCCGTGGCCTATGTACGACTGGATCAATCCTTGGGATGGCCTGAGCGTTTGAAGGTCCAACTCCCGCCATGACGCCGGCGGACGGATTCGTTGCTCGGGTCGTCGGTCTGACCCACAGATACGGCGAAGTTCCGGCCGTCGACAATGTGGATCTAGCGATTCCCAAGGGCGTGATGGCGGGGCTGATCGGTCCAGATGGCGTCGGTAAGTCGAGTCTCTTGGCGCTGATCGCCGGGATACGCAAGATTCAGACGGGTGACATCGAGGTGCTGGGCGGTGATATGCGTCGCAGTCGCTACCGTGCGCGAGTGTCACCGCGCATCGCCTATATGCCCCAGGGACTTGGCAAGAATCTCTACCCAACCCTTTCGGCGTTCGACAACGTCGATTTCTTCGGCCGTCTGTTCGGACAGCATCGCGAGGAGCGAGAGCAGCGCATAGCGGACCTGTTCAGCAGCACGGGTCTGACCAGGTTCCATGATCGGCCGGCCGGTAAACTGTCCGGTGGCATGAAGCAGAAGCTGGGGCTGTGCTGCGCGCTGATCCATGACCCGGACCTCTTGATACTAGATGAGCCCACCACCGGCGTCGATCCGCTGTCGCGACGGCAGTTCTGGGAGTTGATCGCGCGCATGCGGGACCTCCGGCCGGGCATGAGCGTACTGGTCGCGACTGCCTACATGGAAGAAGCCCAGCGCTTCGACTGGCTGGCCGCGATGGATGTCGGAAAGATTCTGGCGACCGGCCGCCCTGCGGATCTGCTTGCGCAGACCGGTCAGGACAACCTCGACGCCGCGTTCATCCGACTGTTGCCGGAGGAGAAACGCGCTGGCTACCAGGCTGTCCAGGTCCCGCAGCGCGTCGCCGCGGCAAACGCCAGGCCGGCCATCGAGGCCACCGGTCTGACGATGCGCTTCGGCGACTTCACGGCGGTCGACGGCGTAAGCTTTCGCATCGAACGCGGCGAGATCTTCGGCTTCCTCGGTTCGAACGGCTGCGGCAAGACCACGACGATGAAGATGCTGACCGGCCTGCTTCCGCCTAGCGCCGGCAGCGCCCTACTGTTCGGTCAGCCGCTCGATCCTCAGGACCTCGAGACCCGTAAGCGGGTCGGCTATATGACGCAGTCCTTCTCGCTGTATGAGGAACTGACCGTCGATCAGAATCTGTTCCTGCATGCACGCCTGTTCGATCTCTCTGGCCCGCATATTCAGCAGCGTCTGCCGGAATTGATCGAAGGGTTCGATCTCGGTGAATACAAGGAAACACTCGCTGCCGCCTTGCCATTGGGCATCCGCCAACGCCTGTCACTCGCAGTGGCCATGGTGCACCAACCAGAGGTTCTGATCCTCGACGAACCCACCTCTGGCGTCGACCCGGTTGCGCGCGATCGCTTTTGGGAGCTGCTGTTGGACATCTCGCGCCGACAGGGTGTCACGATCTTCATATCGACCCATTTCATGAATGAGGCCGAGCGCTGCGATCGCATTTCACTGATGCATGCCGGCAAGGTCCTGACCGAGGGGACCCCGGCGGAGATCAAGAGCGCGCGTGGCACAGAGACCCTGGAGGCCGCCTTCATCGGCTATCTGGAGGACGCAACAGGCCAAGATGCCGTCACGCCCGTCGCCGCGCGGGCACCCGCGCCCCCCGACAGACCGCCGCGCGCCCGGATGTTTCGCGCAGTTCGTCTGTTCGGCATAGCGCGCCGCGAAACCCTGGAGCTGCTCCACGATCCGATACGCCTGCTGTTCTCCCTGGTTGGTACAGCGCTACTGATGGTCATGCTCGGCTATGGGATGACCTTTGATGTAGAAGAATTGCGATTCGCGGTCCTCGACCTGGACCAAACGCCAGCCAGTCGGGACTACATATCGAACATCGCCGGCTCACGCTACTTCCTCGAGGAAGTGCCGTTGCATGATCACCTGGAACTCGATCAACGGATGGCCAGCGGGGAATTGAGCCTGGCGGTCGAGATTCCGCCGAATTTTGGCCGTGATCTGAAGCGCCATCGCGCACCGCAGGTAGCCGTATGGGTGGATGGTGTCATGCCCTTTCGAGGCGAGACGGCGCTCGGCTATGTGCAGGGCCTGCACTACGATTACCTGTCCTACCTTTCGGAGCGAACGCGCGGTGCAACGGCAGACCCCATCGCTGCCGAGATTGAGGTCCGCTATCGCTACAACCAAGACTTCGAGAGTTTCAATGCCATGGTCCCGGGCACCATTGCCGTGCTCCTGGTTTTCGTCCCGGCGATGCTGACGGCCCTCGGTGTAGTGCGTGAGAAAGAGCTGGGCTCGATCACCAACCTGTACGTGACACCGGTCACCCGCCTGGAGTTTCTCATCGGCAAGCAGCTGCCCTATATCGCCCTGAGCATGTTCAGCTTCGCCGCCTTGGTCGCCATGGCGGTGTTCGGTTTCGGCGTCGCGCTCAAGGGCAGCCTATTGGCGCTGACGCTGGGTGCACTGCTGTATGTCGCCGCGACGACCGGGCTAGGCCTATTGATGTCGACCTTCACAGGTTCTCAGGTCGCCGCGATCTTCGGCACGGCGATCGCGACGACGCTACCGGCCATTCAGTTTTCCGGACTGACCACCCCCGTCTCTTCTCTCGAGGGTGGCGCGGCGGTGATCTCACAGCTCTATCCCACCACCTACTTCCTCGTGGTGGTACGCGGCACCTTCGCCAAGGCGTTGGATTTCGCCGATGTCCAGGACCCGCTCAGTGCACTGGCGGTGTTTTTCCCTGTGCTGCTCACCGTCAGCGTGTTGCTGCTGCGTCGACAGGAGAAATAATCGTGCGCTTGGCCAACGTAATGCAACTCGGTCTGAAGGAGATCCGTAGCCTCTGGTACGACAAGGTATTGTTCGTATTTCTGATCTGGGCCTTCTCGTTCGGGATATACGATGCGGCCACCGGTCAGTCGACCGAGCTGCGGAATGCACCGATCGCCGTCGTCGACGAGGACAGGTCTCCATTGTCGCGTACCATCATCAGCGCATTCCAGGCACCACGTTTTCAGGCGCCACAGCTGATCGAGCTTGTTGATGTCGATCCGGCACTAGATGCCGGCCGCTATACCTTTACGCTGCATATGCCGGCCGGCTTCCAGGGCGACGTCCTGGCCGGGCATCAACCCGCCGTCCAGCTTAATGTCGACGCGACGCGCATGGATCAAGCATTCATAGGTACTGGTTACATCAACAGTATCTTCAACGATGAGATAAGCCGATTCGTGCACGGCTACCGCGGAGAGGACGGCCTGCCGATCGGACTTGCGGCGCGCGTCGCGTTCAATCCGAACCTAAACGGCATCTGGTTCGGTGGGGTCATGGAGATCGTCAACAGTGTCACCATGCTGTCGATCATCCTGGCCGGTGCCGCGCTCATTCGGGAACGCGAGCATGGCACCATCGAACACCTGTTGGTGATGCCGCTAACGCCATTCCAGATCATGGCCGCCAAGGTCTGGGCCAATGGGCTGGTGGTGCTGATCGCCGCGGGTCTATCGCTGAGTCTAGTAATTCGCGGCACGCTGGGTATGCCGATCGCCGGTTCTGCCGCTTTGTTCCTGTTCGGCGCGACACTGCACCTGTTCTCGACGACAGCAATGGGCATTCTGCTCGCTACCATGGCGCGCTCGATGCCGCAGTTTGCATTGTTGATGATTCTGGTGGTGTTGCCACTGCAAATGCTCTCGGGCGGCAACACGCCACGTGAGAGCATGCCCGAATTTGTTCAGGTGATCATGCTCGCCGCGCCGACCACGCACTTCGTCGACCTTGCACAGGCCATCCTGTTTCGGGGTGCCGGGCTGGCTGTCGTCTGGCCGTCGCTGTTGATGATCACCGCCATCGGCGCAGTGTTTTTCGGCATCGCGCTGTCACGTTTCCGAAAGTCGATCATGCTGACCTGACTATGAGGCGTTGTCTCCCGCTCCCAGCGTGCAAGGTGGCCGGTTATCATTCGGAGCCTTCTGCTGTGCATTGATCAGGGCTAGCCCGAATACGTCAGTGCGCCGTGAAAAGGCGCGTTCTCTCAGTGGGTGAGATTCCCACCCGGCAACTATCGCTCCAGCCGGTAGCAATCGGAGCGGCTGTGGAGGTAA
>JANQRK010000060.1 GCA_028284585.1 Chromatiales bacterium | reverse complement strand
CGTCGTTCATTTAGGCTCACTAAACCTCTCTCCTCGCGCCTTGCCTGACAGGTTTTGGGGCAGCAACGCTGCGCCTCGCGTAGTGTGAACAGGCCCTAGTCTGATGCGTCACCAAAAGCCGCCCGACCAAGCTGGGCTGCGCTGGCAATGTCGACGTGGCATGTTGGAACTTGACTACCTACTTGAACGCTATTTGAGCGATCACTACGCCGCCGCCGACGCGGTTGAACAGGCCTTGTTTAGGCAGCTGCTCACAGCCCAAGACCCCGAACTCCAAGCCTGGCTACTGCATGGTCTCGCCCATCCGGATTCGGCCTGCTCTGGCTTGATCGCCAAGATTCGTGGGATCTGAAGCGTGGTTAAGGCCCACTTCACCGTAGCCCATACAAATTCGGAAACACCAAAATCGAGGCCAGCACGGCGACCTGTATCAAGATGAACGGCGTGACGCCGCGGTAAATATCCTGTGAGCGCACCTCAGGTGGTGCGACCCCCTTGAGATAGAACAGACTGAAGCCAAAGGGTGGGGTCAGGAATGAGGTCTGCAGATTCATCGCAATCAGGATGGCGAACCACAGCATACTGATCCCCAGTGCCTCGGCGATCGGCGCCAGGATGGGGACCACAATGAAAGAGATCTCGACGAAATCGATAAAGAAACCTAGCAGCAGTATCACCAGCATCGAGAAAATCAGGAACCCCCACTTCTCGCCGGGTAGCTGCAGCAGATAGTGTTCGACGACCGCATCGCCGCCGGTGTAGCTGAAGGCCATAGAGAAGGCGGTGGCGCCGAGCAGGATAGCAAACACCATCGCCGTGACCTTGATCGTGTCGAGCGCGCTGTCATAGAGCATGCGCCAGCTGAATTTGCGGTAGAAGACGGCCAGCAGGACCGCACCGATGCCGCCCAGCGCCGAGGATTCGGTCGGGGTCGCAATACCGGTGAAGATCGAACCCAGTACCACGACGATCAGGAGTAACGGCGGCACCATCGAGCGCAGGGCGTCGAGGTAGCGCCTGGTCAAGCTCGCGCGGTCGGCATCGAGCGGCAGCGCCGGCGCCGCCTCAGGCCGGCTGTAGGCGAAGACCAGAGTGTAGGTCACGTAGAGGCCAACCAAGGCCAAACCCGGGATGGCGGCGGCCTTGAACAGGTCGCCCACCGGCAGGCCCAACACATCACCCAGGATGATCAGCACGATCGATGGCGGAATGATCTGGCCCAGGGTGCCAGCACCGCAGATGGTGCCGCAGGCCAGTGGCTTGCTGTAGCCGTACTTCATCATCACCGGCAGGGAGATCACGCCCATGGCGACCACACTGGCGCCGACTACGCCGGTAGATGCTGCCAGCAGGGCGCCGACCAGGATGGTCGATACGGCCAGCCCGCCGCGCATGCGACCAAACAAGCGCCCCATGGATTCCAGCAACTGCTCGGCGAGCCGGGTCCGTTGCAGGACCACCCCCATGAAGATGAACAAGGGGACCGCCATCAACACCGTGTTCTGCATGATGTTGTAGATGCGCAGCGGCATGAAGGCGAACAGATCCCAGCCTTCGGCCAAGACACCGAAGATCACCGCCACGCCACCGAAGGTAAAGGCCACCGGAAACCCCAGCAACAGCAGGAACAGGGCGACCACAAACATGATGATACCGATCATCTGACGCTACCCGATTGCCCGCTCAGGGCCTAAACAAGTCTTGGCCGGGGTCGGCCTCGTGCGGGGTCAGCGAGCGCAGCATGAAACCGATGCTGCTGATCAATACGCACACGAAAGATAGCGGGATCATGGCCTTGATGACCCAGCGGTAGGGCAGTCCACCGGGGTCGGCGCTCTGCTCACCCAGTGAATAGGCCTCGCTGGCGAAGCCGATGCCGTAGAAGGCGACCAAGAAGCAAAACGGCCACAGCAACAACAATGTGCCCAGTATATTGACGATCGCACGCCAACGCTGACTCATGCGTTCATACAAGAGGTCGATGCGCACGTGCGCGTCGGCCCCCAACGTATAGGCGACACCCAACAAAAAGATCGTCGCGTACAGATGCCATTCCAGTTCTTGCATCCCGATCGAGACGTCTTTGAACAGGTAGCGCATGATCACGTCGTAGAAGACGTTGGCCAGCAACAGCAACAGCAGGACAGCGCACAGGCTGCCCACCCATTCCGAAAATCGATTGAGGACCCGTTCGGCCCTCGGCAGGATCGATTTCATCACCTAGCGCTCACGGCGTCGCAAACGACCATGGTACCCAAGCGCGGGTCGGCTCGCACGGCCGATCAGTCGGCTAAACGCTCGAGGCTGTTCAGATAGGCCTGATCCGAGATCGCCGTCCAGGCACGCGACTTCTCTAGGTAGGCGGCCTGAGAATCGATGATCTCCTTGGCCAGTGGATCGGCTGCCGCAAACTCTGCAAGCAGTTCGTCGTTCGCCTTTCGCATCGCCTGGATGACCTTGGGTGGAAAGGTCTTGACCTGTATGTCGGGATACTCGCGCTTCATCGCCTCCCAGTTCAGGGCGCTCTCGTGATAGGTTTGCACGTACATGTCGTAGGCGGCCACGCGCATCGCGACGCGCAGGATCTCGCGCAGATCCGGCGGCAGCTCGTCCCAGGATTTGCGGTTGACCAAGAACTGCAGTTCGGTACCCGGCTCATGCCATCCGGTGTAGTAGTAGGGCGCAATCTTGTGGAAGCCCATGCGCAAGTCGAGTGAGGGGCCGACCCATTCCAAGGCGTCGATGGTGTTGCGCTCGAGTGCCGTGAACAGTTCGCCGGGGGCGATGTTCACCGGCTTCGCACCCAGCTTGGCCATGATCTCGCCGGCGAAGCCGGGAATGCGCATCTTCAGCCCTTCGAAGTCGGCGAGTGAATTGATCTCTTTGCGAAACCAGCCGCCCATTTGATTGCCGGTGTTGCCACCCGGGAACGACAGTAGCCCATGCCGGCCATAGACCTTCTGCATCAGCTCCAAGCCGCCGCCTTCATAGAACCAGGCGAGTTGCTCCGGCGTCGTCATGCTGAACGGCATGCTGGTGAAATACAGTGTATTGGGGTCCTTGCCTTTCCAGTAATAGGAGCCTGAGTGGCCCATGTCGTATTGGCCGGCCTTGACCATGTCGAGGACACCGAGCGGTGACTTGTGCTTGTTGGCCGAATCGACGCGGATCTTGAGCCGTCCATTCGACATCTGGTCCACCATCTTCGCAAGGTGCTTCGTGGTGTCGCCGAAGATGGGGTAGTTTGGGCCCCAGGTTTCAGCCAATGTCAGGGTGACGCGCTCTGTGCTCGTTGCGGTTGGCTGTGCGCTTGGCGACTCGACCTCGTCGCAGGCGCTGAGCACGCAGGCAACGAGTAGGCACAGGGCTATCTGGATGGGCTTCCTGAACACGGATTTCTCCTTGTTTTGGTCATTAGTCATTGGAATTGGGAGTGCGGGTCGTCGCTTGCTCGAGACATCTAGGGTTGGCCATCGGCGCGACGAACCTCGGCAGAGACCTGCTTACTGGAGCCATCAGAAAAGTGCAGGCTGATCGGCACCTGATCGCCGGGCTGCAGGTTCGCTGCGAGGTCAAACAGCATAATGTGTTCGTGCCCCGGTTCGAGTGTCACCACCTGGCCCGCGGGCAGGTGGATATGGGGCACGCGGCGCATCCGCAGCATGCCATTCGCCGCGCTGTGCATATGCAGTTCGACCGCGCCGGCGACCGGCGTATCGGCACCGACCAGGAGGTGCTCCTCGGCGCCCTGGTTGCGCAATTGCAAGAAGGCCGCGGTGGTCTTGACCACTGGCGGTACCGCGCGCACATAGGGGTCGATCACCGAGATCTGTTCGGCCGCAGCGGCCGCTGCGGCGACCCAAGGACCGCCCAAGGTGATCACCACCCAGATAAACAGCACAGATGGGACACGACGGGCCGACTTCATCGGGGACTCCTAGGGTGGTTGGCGTTATGTCGGCTAGAGGATACCGATCTGCGGCGCACTATACCCGGGGATCACTCGCCAAAAAGGGATCGATCGATAAATTCGGGCAAAAGAGAGGCTCTCCCCGCCCGGGTGGAGCCGTTACCCCGAGACATTCTCCGCGCGTTTGTAAGGATTTTCTGGCCGTGCCTCTGGGGGTAGAGGGCGACGCCGGTACGAGTCCTTGGGCCCATAGTACTCCGCCAAGTAATCGAGGATTTGGGCCTGCATGGGCTCGGGAAACTGCCATAGTCCTTGGGTTTCCTGCATCCAGCGGATCAAGTAGGCCCAGTGGTGGCGTGTGCCATGGTTCTGGGTCACCAGTTTGGCAGAATGACAAACCGTGCATTGGGCCTTGACCACCTCCCATCCCTCCGCGATGACAAAACCGCTTTCCGGGTCTTTTTCCGGCACCGCCTCCTGGGCGCCGGCCGGCAGTGGTGCCAGTAGGGCGAAGCCCAGTAAGCCGGTTGCCATGGCCCTGGCCGAGGCCAGGATATTGCGGGTTACTCCAGTCACTGCCGCCCCCCTCAAACAGCTTGAACCGCGATGCGGTGGCAGGCGTTGTTGAGATAGCCTTTGGGATTCCAGCCGGGTACCACCATGGGCTGGGTGCTGCCATCGCTATCCGTAGCCTTGGCCCAGATCTCGTAGTAGCCAGGCTGGGGAAATTGCACCTCAGTGGCGAAGCGATGCCAGGCCAAGCGGTTGGGGGCGTCCTTGAGTGTTGCTTTCTGCCAGGTGGCGCCGAAGTCGATAGAGACCTGGACTTCTTTGACGGAGAGATCACCGGCCCAGGCGTGACCCCTTACTTCCAGTGGCTTGTTTTTGTCGTGGGTAAGCCCGGTCTTGGGAAAGGTGACTAGCGACTTGATCGGCATCGAATGGATGGTTATGAAGTCCTCCTTGGGGACCTCGGTACCCGGGGCCACGGGATGCTTGGGCACACTGTACGAAGGTGCCGCCATTTTGTTGCCGTCGTGCTTCTGGTTACGCACGACGATCTTGGTCAGCCACTTACCGGACACGGAACCCGGCCAGCCACCGCATACGACCCGTAACGGGTAGCCATTCTGATAGGGGATGTCCTCACCGTTCATCGACCAGGCGATCAGTGATTCGTCTTCCAGGGCCTTTTGCATGGGCACGCCCCGGGATATCGCCTCCCGGTTGGGATCGCCGCTGGGATGGCTATCTGCGCCATAGTAGCCGATATATATCGCGTCATCCTTGATGCCGCAGGCCTCGAGTACATCGCGCAGCCGCACCCCGGTGTAGCGCGGGCAGGCCACGGCACCCGTGGTCCACTGATTGCCGCTGGCGGACGGCACGAATTCCGCCCGGCCATTGCCGCCGCACTCCACGGTCAACTGGTAGGTGTGGTGTTTGAACTTGCCCTTGAGTTCGGCGATGCTGAAGCGAGTAGGGTTGTTGCAGGATTCCCCGGTGATCTCCAATGTCCAGCTTTCCACATCGATACTTTGCAGCTCCGGCGGGATACCATTGTTGCGCACGAACATGTACTTGGCCGGCGTCACATCGTCGTCGAGCAGGTGGGCCGGCGTTTCTGCGTTGAGGGGCCGGTCGTTCAGCACCACCAGGCCTTCCTTGCCCTCGATACTGAACGGCTCATCGCTCTGCGCGAGCGCCGCGGGAATCAACCCACCGGGCATTTTGTCGGCGAAGGGAATCGAACCGCCTACCGCCGCGGCCATGGCCAATAGACTGCTTTTTTTCAAGAAGCCACGCCGCGACACCGGATCAACTTCCCGGCCCCAGGTGAGCTCGTCTGCTTGTGTGGGATCCTCCGCATACAGCTCATGAATGCCGCGCGTCTTGGTGTCGTCGATTGGTTTCGGCATGCTGTAGTCT
Organism: Chromatiales bacterium; assembly: GCA_028284585.1. Taxonomy (GTDB): domain Bacteria; phylum Pseudomonadota; class Gammaproteobacteria; order Chromatiales; family Chromatiaceae; genus Thiosocius. Next base: position 164 of record JANQRK010000060.1, on the reverse strand, counting down.
CCATGGATGACCAATGAAGAAATGCTTAAGTGGCTTCAGACCATGGTCGAATCTTAGGCGAAAACGCGGACGCTGATACGTCAGACTTAGCGTGCTTTTAATCCGAATTCTCCAACTATCCCGAGGTTCGGCTACCCGCTGCGACCGGACGCGGCTGTCCATCG
>JANQRK010000051.1 GCA_028284585.1 Chromatiales bacterium | reverse complement strand
GACAAACATCCTACCAATCCAGGTCAGCTTTCTTGCCTAATTTCAAAATCTTATCGAAGCTCGTCCACGCCACAATTCCTTAAGTCAGTGCCATTGCCCCTAGTCCAAGGTCTGCGGCCACCTGGCGCAGCGCGCTGCGTTGTGACTCTATCCAGGCCAGCAGAAAAACACGCCGGCAGCTTGGTATCTGCTCCATCTTCAGGAGCACGATGCGTAGGATGCGACGCACCACCTCGGTCTGGTCCAACTGGGTCATAAAGGATCCGATCATCGGCAGCAGTAGCGTTCGTAGCTGCATCGTCTCGGTCTGCCTAGCAAAGACTTCGAATACCCCGCGCACGCAATCGTCGATGGCATCGTCCAATAGACTGTAGCCGTCGCCAGGCACGCCCTCGGTGCCGGCCACGTGGAACACTGCCTTGACACCATAGTTCGCTAAACGGTGTGTCCCTGTCGGTATGGCAGTGCCCGGCGCGGCAGGGAGAACGATCTGGCGAGCAGCGATTTGGGTCTGGAGCTGCTCACGCAGGCCATCACCTAAGCGGCCACCGGCACTCTTCTCGGCATCGAGGTAGCGCAACTTGCCAGACAACGAAGTCGCAAAAAAACTGTCTAGCTGCAGATAAGTGTTCTCCAGACTGACGATCGCGTCGGCACCAAGGCCGGCCAGGTGACCGCTGTCGGCCAAATCAATGATGTCGCCAGTAACCAGGGTGATCCCGCGCTGAGGATCCGACGGTAGCGGAAAATGGCAGTCGGCCTTCCCCGGCAAGGCCTGAGGCCGTGCTTCCGTTAGTAGGTGGCGAACCTGCTGCTCGGTTTGCAGTCGCGGGGCGAAGCTGAATTGTTCGAACAGGCCAGGGGCGCACCAGCCACGGGCTGCGAGATCGGCCAACTGATCCGCTACCTGCCGGGCATAATGACCGTCGACCAACCGGCTAATCGGCTGCAGCTGATACTCGATTGTGCGCAAATCTTTGACGTCGAAAGGCAAGACTTGGCCCTGCTCTATAAGCAGCACCGTGGGTCGCGCCGCACACTGGGCTACGGCGAGCTCATAGAACACATTGGGATTGAAGCCAGTCAGGACCACGACGCAGACGTCAGCGCGGAATATCCGCTCGAACATCTGTTCGGTTATCCGCCCACCCTCGGAGATCTCGTCTGAGCGCTCGGGGGCAATCCCAAACTGCTCCAAGGCCGGCCGGATGATAAAACGATACACATCGTCGGCATGATCGCGTATCGCAGAATCCGGCTGGCCGATCGGGCTTATGATGAAACAGTTTCTCGAATGCGCCATCTAGCCCTCGCCAAGTCCGTGATTCCAAGAGAAAAAGAATAGCCTGTTTTGCGAGCGACGAAGCCCCCGACAGGCGCACCCAGGACCCCCGCCAACGGCCTTTTAATATGACTTTTCTCACACTAGTCGGCCGGACTATGTCGCCAGTACTGCAGAGGCGCTGATATAGACTTTCCTCCATGCCAAAACCGGCAAACGCCTCGAGGGCGTACTCGGTAACTTTTTGTAAATAAAAACCTTTTGGAGGATTTAATGATGAAAACCAAAGCGAAAATCAGTTGGTTGGCACCCGCCCTGTTACTCGGATGTTCAATCGCCGAGGCCGGCGATGTACGCATGTATCACCATGGCGAAATCCCACAAGCCAGCGAGGTGGCCGATATCCTCAGCGGCGGGACACGCGGACCCAAGATGCGCGGCATCAGCTTGGATGCCGCTTACTCACCGACCAAGAAGGCCGGCCAAGAGGTCCACAAACTCGCACAGCCGGGGGCCGAGGCAATCGGTCTGCCGGTGGAATTCGCGTTCAACTCCGCGGAGATCAAGCCGAACTATAGGACACAGCTTGATGCGATCGCCGAAGGTATCAAAATCGCTGGGAATATAGAGGTAATGGTCGAGGGCCATACCGATGCCCATGGTCCGGATGCTTACAACGAACAGCTTTCCAAGCGCCGCGCCGAGGCAGTGAAGCGGTACTTGGTCGAGCGCCACGGGATCAATGTCTCGCGGCTAATTGTTAAGGGGTATGGCGAAAAAGCGCCTCTGGAACACGGTAACCCGTTCGCTGCAGCGAACCGCCGGGTACAGTTCCGGGCGGCAAACTGAGACTATAAGAGTGTATTTCAGCGGAGACGAGACATGAAAACCTGCACACATTGGATCAGCCAAGCCTTGTTGGGATTGACCGCCTGCCTACTAGCGGCCGGCGCGGTAGCCCAGAGCGTAGGACGAGTGAACGTTATGGACGTCGATGAGGTCCGCGACGCTGCTAGCATCTCCCGCGCCAAGGCCGAGTTCCGCGCCCAAGGCGGCGGCGGAGAAGGCGGTGATTCATCGTCCGGTGGCTGTAGCGATCTCAACATTGGCAACGTGAGCACCAAGGTCGGCCAACGCGCACCACGCAATGTAACCGTGGTCATTGAAGGGCCGGTCATCCAAGAAAACAAGTGTCGCTAACAACTGACAGGGCTTAGCGTCTGTAGAGGATCAGAGAATGGCAAAACAAACAAATTACATACGCACCTTTCTGGCGGCCCTGCTTTGCACCAGTGTGATTGGCTGCGTACCAGTCAAGCAGGATGTCAAAGAGGAGTTGCCCAAGCTGGTCAAGGGGCCGGAAGAGGCGCCTAAGCGCACCATTACTAACTTCTCGCAGGCTTTGCGTTGCATGGACAACCTAATGATCAGCTACGGCGTCTATGACGTCTCGATGCTGGTCGAAGACATCAAGGACAGCACCGACAACGTCAAGGTTGGCGCGAAGGATATGTTGATCTCTGCGATTTCGGAGATGACACGGCGTAGCCACGCGATTCGTCTAATCGCCTACGGCAACGACTCGGGCAACCTGGTGTCTTTCTTGAGTACTGCCGGTCAGACGACGCAGTATGCGGTTATCCCGCAATACGACATTCGCGGCTCGATCACGCAACTGGATAAGAGTGTCGCCGCGAAGGACGTGGCGGGCGGGATCAACGTCTCCGAGATAGGGATTGGTGGGGCCAAGACCGCCAATGCCTCGGTCATGGCGCTAGACCTGGCGGTGATAGATACCAAAGACTACTCGGTAATACCCGGCGTCGTATCCAAAAACTCCATTGTCATTTTCAAAGAAGGCAAGGGTGTCGATTCGGATGCGTCGATCGGCAAGTTTGGTATCAACTTCAGCATGAATCTGACACGCTCTGAAGGTGACGCACAGGCACTGCGCAACCTGATCGAACTGGCCAGTGTCGAACTGGTTGGCAAGCTGACCAAAACCCCGTACTGGACTTGTCTCGGGATCGATCCACAGAAGCAGGAGATTCAGGATGAGGTCCATGACTGGTTCTACAATCTGGTCGCAGACCAGAAGATCGTCCAGTATTTTCAGCTGCACCTGGCCAATCGCGGTTACTACAAGGGCGCGATCGACGGACAGTTCAACCCCGAGCTAACGGAGTCGATCAAGGACTACCAAGCGGGTCTGCGGATGGAAGCGACCGGCAATATCGATCGGGCCCTATTCGATGCACTGCTCAACAAATCGGTTCCGCCCCGGCGCCCGGCGGTGGCAGCCACGTCCGCGTCCGCACCTTTGGGGGCCGCCTCGCTCGACATTGGCTTTAACGGCAAAGCCGCGTCCAAGCTGAACCGTGGTGAGCAGTTTGCTGTGACCGTCCAGCCCGATCGCGACACGCATGTGTTCTGCTACTTTGCGTCGGAAGACGGTAGCATTCAGCGCTTCTTCCCGAATCGCTTCTCGCCGGATTCACTGGTCAAGCAATCAGCTCCGTTAACCCTGCCCGGCAAGATGCCGTTCAAACTGTTCGCCAGTAGCGAAGGCAACCAGGAGCGCATGGCATGCTTCTCTGCACCACAGCCACTGATGGGCAAGCTACCTAGTGCTGTTAAGGGTACGGATTTCGAAAATCTCCCCGTCACGTCTCTAGAGCAGGTCGAGGCCGAGTTTACCAAGCTTGTGGGGAACGAAATGGGAGGAAAGTACCTTGAAATCAATGTCCGATAATTCCCTCAGGTGCCTGGCATCTGTGCTGATCCTCGGGATGTGCATCACTGTTGCCAACGCCGGGGTATCCAGCAGCAACGAGGCGGGAGCGCAGCTTTTCGAGGCAGCTCCCAATGACGAGCGTCAACGTACCGGGGCTCAGCGGGAGCTCCCTGTGCCGACAAACAAGAGTCAGCGTAATGCGTCGCGATCGATCATTCAGTGCTGGCAAGAGGGACGCCTGATCGTTGATGAGCGAGACTGGGAAGCGCGAGGCCAGGAGCTGGCCGGACCGTTATTTCACTCGCAGGAAAACCGCTACGGTAGACTGCAATTGATGCAGTTCGGAGATACGTTCTGCGCAGTGAAGTACCGAAACAAGAACCGCTAACCCATCGGCACGGTGATCGTCATGAGAAAAGCTTTAATCATTCTCGCTACTGCAACCCTGACCACTAGCCTGCTCAGCGCTTGTGTAGAGCAATCGGCGATCAACGGTGCAGGCCCGGGCCGAACAGTAAACGCCGACGACCTCCTGGTCGTCGACTGTCTGCTGCCAGGTCAGGGCCGACAACTAGGTTCCCGCTTTACCTATGTCACCGCGCGGCGACCTATCCAAACCTCTGCGTACGATTGTCAAATCCGCGGCGGTGAGTATGTAACCCACGACCGCGCCTCTTATCGCAGCGCGCTGGCGGTTTGGCAACCGCTGGCCGAGCAGGGTGACCCGGACGCCCAGAACAAGCTCGGCGAGATCTACGACCGCGGCATCGCCGGAAAGCCGGACTATGCCTTGGCCGCGGTCTGGTACCGCAAAGCGGCAGAGCAGGGCCATTCCCGCGCCCAAATCAATCTAGGTTTTCTTTACGAGAAAGGGCTCGGCGTCGACAAGAGCCCCAAGGCGGCCCTGACCTGGTATCGCAAAGCCTCGAAAATGCCCGATGCGGTCATGATCGACCGCGAGGCCTATGAAGCCCAGCAGGCTCAGATCGATACTCTAAAGAAGGACCTCGACCGCTCTCGATCCAGTCTCGACAAGGCACGCAGAGACCAGCGGCAGCGCGAACGGCGGCTGCAGCAACAACGCGATCGCCTACAAAAATCGCTGCTACGCAAGGACTCGGGATCCGGGCTGAGCGAGCAGGATCGTCGCAAGCTAGCGGCTAGCCAGAAAGAGATCGAAAAACAGCGAATCGCACTGGTGCAGCGCCAAGAGCGAATCCGCGAACTCGAATCGCGCAGCCGCCGCCAACAGGAGAATCTACTGCTGCTCGAGACCGAGGGCAGCTCACAACGCGAACAACTGAAGCTAGTGCGCAAGCAGCTCGAGCGAACTCAGTCCGACCTACGCCAGTACCAGGACTTGGCGGCAAACAACGAGCGCGTTCTGGCCAACACAAGATCCGATTTGGCGGCACTGTCGAAGGAAAAGGATCAATCCGCTTACCAGCAGATTCAACAACTCGCCAGTCAACTCAGCGAGCGCGAACAAGCCGTGGGTGTCCAGCAGCGCAGGGTAGCCAAACTGCAGGAGAAGATCGACGAACTCGGCCAGCTGCTTGGGCAGGCACGCAGCGGCAACAGTGCCCAAGTCAGCGGCCTCCAGGCTTCGCTCGATCAGGCCCGGCAGGAGCTGGCAGCGGCCCGTAACACTTCGCAGCAGCGTGCCACCGAACTAGAGCGGGCACGCGAAGAGCTAGAGGCGCAGAAAGCCCAAAGCGGCAAAGGCAGCGAGCGCCTAGCGGCGTTGGAGCTGCAACTGCAGGAACGTGAGCAGACCTTAAATGGACAACAGGAGATGGTGCAACGCTTGCGCAAAGAATCCGATCAATTGCGCCAAAAACTCGCGCAGTTGGAACAGTCACGAGGCAGCACTGTCGCCAAGGCCGACGACGCAGCCGCCCCTCCGAGCATTCAGCTCATCGATCCGCCGCTTTTGGCGGTACGCAGCGCAGAAACCAACCGCATCCCGGTAAAGCGGGGCCTTAAGCGCCGCACCGTGGTGGGCAGGGTCATGGCTCCTGCCGGTCTCTACTCCTTGAATATTAATGGCGCACGCGCCAAGCACGATGGAAAAGGCATGTTCGAGACCGATGTCTTATTGGGCACCGAAGAAACACCGGTCAATGTGGTAGCAATCGATCGTCAAGGACGACGCACATCGCTGACCTTTAGTCTGGTGACTCAGGCCGGCGAGCAGCCGCTGGTAGCCAAGCGCATCAACCCACTCAAAGGGGCCGACATCGGCCGTTACCATGCCTTGATAATCGGCAACCAAGACTATGACACCCTGCCCGATCTGGATACCGCCATTGCCGACGCCGAGGCGGTCGCCAAGATATTGCGCGAGAAGTTCGACTATAAGGTCACGCTGCTGCGCAATGCCAATCGCTACCAAGTGCTGTCGGCGCTTAACAAGCTTCGCAAGCAGCTAACCGAAAAAGATAATCTGCTGGTGTACTATGCTGGCCACGGCGAGCTAGATCGGGTCAATCTGCGCGGCCATTGGCTGCCGGTGGATGCCGAGGCGCACAACACGGCCAATTGGATCTCTAACGTATCCATCACCGACATCCTCAACGCGATGTCCGTGCGCCACGTGTTGCTGGTCGCCGATTCCTGTTACTCCGGGGCATTGACGCGCTCGGCCCTTAGCCAGATCGAGAGTGGTAAGTCCGATGAGGCGCGAAGCCACTGGCTTAAAACGTTGTCGAAGATGCGCTCTCGTACCGCCCTGACCTCAGGCGGACTGGCGCCGGTACTCGACGGCGGCGGCGGCGGCCACTCGGTGTTTGCCAAATCTTTGCTGACGGTACTGCGCAAGCTGGACGACGTTACCGAGGGCCAACGAGTGTACCGTCAGGTATCGGCCCAGGTAGCATTCGAGGCAACCCGTTACGAAGTGGAGCAAGTACCGGAGTACGCGCCGATCAAGTACGCCGGTCATGAGGCAGGCGACTTTCTATTTATCCCGAAGACTTTTCTCTGAGCCAGAGGCACGGATAGGTCAGGCGCAAGGTGAATAGACGGCCGACCGACCCTGTTCGGGCCGGCCGTGGCAAGGACCCTTAGAGTTCGAGGCGAACCCCAACTGTGAAGCTGTGGTCATCGATGTAGCGATGGCTGAGCAGGGTCTGATAGTCGAAGAACGCCTGGACGCCGTCGCGCATTACTGCAGACAGGCCGAGGTTGAGCTCGAAGTAGTCTTCGTCCGGATCATCGGTGATCGCGATCAATTCGTTTTGCTGCGGATCAACCGTGTAAAACGCCCGCATAGTCTCGGCATCGTCCTCGAATTCATGCAGCCAAGCCAACCGCGCATAGGGGGTCAACACCCCCCAATCCTGGCTGCTGGCACGGCTGATCTGGCCACCGAGCGCCAAGGTGAGTGAGTCCCAGTCTTGATCTTCGACAGTGAGGTTCAGGCCCTGAGCACCTGATTCATTGTATCCGTCGACCTCGGTGTCCTGATAGGTCAGGCGGGCGAAAGGCCCATAATTGAGCGCACCCGAGTTTAGGTCCATACCGCCGCCGACGCTCAAGGTCAGGCTATCGGCATCGGTGCTGGCACGCGCCGTACGATCGGTTGCCACCGCGCCCGCGCCACCACCCGGGGCCGGCCCCAGCGGGAGCAGAATACGTCGATCGATATCATAGTCGGTACTGGTGTAGCCAATCAGGCCATCGACATAAAACTGGTCGATGTAGTGGGTGCCATACAGGCCGATACCCCAACTGTCCGCATCGATATTGCCGCCCGGAGTACTACTTGGCGAGGTCGAGAAATTGCTGTTGTCGTCGAAATCGGAATCGAGGGTCTCGTAGCTGACCAACCCGCCCAGTATGGTGTGATTACTGAGTCGGTAATCGGCACCCACGGTAATTCCGTAAGAGTCATAATCGAACTCGTTCTCGCTATCGGTACCGTCACGCTCGCCGGTCGAATAATTAACATTAGCGAAAACACCCCAGGCCCCGACCATCGAATCACCAGCGCCACCACCGGTGTGGTCACTTAGTTGTGCCCGCGGGTCGCTCTCGGCCAAGGCCTGCCCGAGGCCGACCCCATTGCCGTAGGCGCCGAACAGCGCACCACCGCGAACGGCCTGCAGACGGCTGAAGGCCACACTGGCCTGCCCCGCACTCAGCTCGGTCGCCATCGAGCGCGTTGCGGCCAATTCTTCGTTGGCGACGGTTTGCACGATGGCACCCAGCTCTTCCTCGGTATCCCAGCCAAGCGACAGCGGCTCCGCCCCGCTTTGATTGCCCGTTAGCTGAGCCGCATTTCCGACCATGTTGCCGCAGCGCTCGAATAGGTCTTCCTGTAGGCTTGAGCGGTTATCCAACTGACTTAACTGGCCACAAGTCGTCTGCACGGCGTCGCCGGTACGCTGTTGCAGCTCGGTTTGACCGATTTGACCAAGGAATGTCGTCGGCTCGTAGGCAACCGCCGGAAAAGCGGCCAGTATGCCGAACCCGATTGCGGCCCCGAAACCGAAGGTGAGCACCGGGCGTCGCTTGCCGGGAGACGGCTTCCAGCCGGGAGCGTCGGGCACTGCCACTTGCCGCATTGTTTCATTGCGTATCATTTAAGGTCTTCTCCCCTTGAGATTTGATGCATTGCAGAGACCCGACTTATGGTGATCGTCAGGTCTCACGCAGTGATTCTAGCTTGAACTAATTGAAAAGCGACACAAATCGGCATCTGCCGGCGCGGCCTGCAAACGTCGGCCTGGTAATTCGTCACAGGGTCGAGGTGTCTTGGTTGGCCAGGCATTCGCCGGGGCGCCCCTATCATTCTCTCCAACGGGTCAGCACACGCCGGCCTGGAAAACTAAACACTAAAGC
>JANQRK010000050.1 GCA_028284585.1 Chromatiales bacterium | reverse complement strand
GCTTTAGTGTTTAGTTTTCCAGGCCGGCGTGTGCTGACCCGTTGGAGAGAATGATAGGGGCGCCCCGGCGAATGCCTGGCCAACCAAGACACCTCGACCTTGTGATGAATTACCAGGCCGGGATTAGATCAATCGAGGCGCAACTGACGGATCCGTCGCCGCAATGCCCCGATTTGTTGTCTGTCTTCGCGGCGTCCGTAACGCAGTTGTACGTAGAGGCGATTGATTATGGCCAGTTGCTCAGCGGCCTCGGGAAAACGCAGGCCGGCCTCTTTGCACACCGTATCCGGTCCGTACCAAGGCGCGACAGCCAGCCCGCGATGCCGCAGCTTATCGACGAACTGCCGCCAGAGCAGCGGTAATGGGTCGCGGGCTCGGCGTTTCGGTAGACGCGCCATTAGGAGAACGAATCCTCCGGCCAGGCCGCAGCCGACCAACATGACGAGCGTGAGTCCCAAGCCGTCCAGGCCGCCGAGGCCTAATGAGTCGAGCAGGCTTTGTTGGCGCTCGGTGCTGAAACCGACCACCCAGCGGTGCCAGCCTAGGTCGACGGCATCGGCCAGCCAGACGGCCTCGCGCCATAGCTCACCGATCATGCCACCGCTGTCTGTTCGGAATACGACACGGCCAGCATCCAATGAGCGTGCTGAATTGATCGACTGCTCGACGCGTTCTGGGGCAACCGCCGCGGTTGGGTCAACGCGCCACCAGCCTAGTGCCGGGATCCATACTTCAGTCCAGGCGTGCGCATCCGACTGGCGGACAACCCAGTGCTCGGCTCGCGGATTCTTCTCCCCGCCCTGGTATCCCAACACGATCCGTGACGGAATGCCGGCAAGCCGCATCAGCAATGCAAAACTGCCGGCATAGTGCTCGCAGAAGCCACGTCGGCTGTCGAACAGGAATTCGTCGATCGGATCCGAGCTGTTCAGTGGACCGGGCGACAAGGTGTAGACGAAGGGCTGTTCGCTGAAATAGGCGAGGGCACGCCGCACCAACTGTAACGGCTGCTGCGGATCTGTTTCGGTCTGCCACTTGGCGACCAACTGCTGCAGGCGAGGTGAAATCCGGTCTGGTAGTTGCAGGCCGAGTTGCCGCTCTCGCATGCTCAATGACAGCATGCGGTAGTCGGGGTCGGAACGCGCGCGATAAGTGAATCGCTTGTTGACGCGCTGATTGGCTACCAAGGCGAGGTTGTGGTTTAGCCGGGTTCCGGCCGGAAGGTCTGTGACCAGGTCGAGACCGAATAGCCAGTATTCTCCGGTCGGTTCCAGGATCAGTTCGTAGTCGATCGGTGCGCCACGCGGCAGCGGCACGCGAGCAGCGCGCACCGGAGGCCGGCCGGCAGTCCAGCGCCGCCCATCGGTCTTCCACAACACCGGCCCGCGCCAGTAGCGCTGCGTAGGGTTTGGTGCCTTGCCGAAAAAACGCACCCTGAATGCAGTCTCTTGCGAGCTGGTCAACTGTCCGATATCGCCCAGACTCATCTCTCCGCTGATCCCGGTCACGGCGCTCGAGGTATTGATCGCCCACAGAGGACTGTCGAGACGGGGAAAAAGTAAAAAGATTACCAGGGCCAGCGGCAGGGCTGCGGCTAGCATGTAGAGCGCTTTACGCAGCTGCCCGCCCAGTTCGACATGTACCCGGTTCAGCCCGATCTGCACGACGTTCAAGGCGGCAACGCCGAGGAACAAATAGGCTGCCAGCCACAGCGACTGGTTGTACAGAAACTGGGTCAGCACCAAAAAGTAGCCCAAGAATACCGTGACATGGATATCGCGTCGCGCACGCAGCTCCAACAACTTCAGACCGAGCATCACAATCAGAAGCGCGGTTCCGGCCAGCCGGCCGTCGTGCAAGCCGGTGGTGAGCATCACGAGTGCTAGTGCCAGTAACATGAGCAACAACAGCACCCAGCGGCCTGGCAGCAAGATTGGGTGCCATTGCGCTAGTAGGCGCCAGGCACAAGCTGTATAGAAAAAACCCAGAATCGCAGGGCTCAGATTGGACGCATGGGGCGCCATCAGTGCCGCGACCAGGAACAACAAGGCGCTCAACAGCTGCCGCGGGATCGGCAATTCAGCTAGCGCGTCACGCATTTGGCCAGCCGTAAAGTGCCAGGTGTTTCAGGCAAGCGTGGCGATGGGCCTGGCCGTTGGAGGGCGCGACGGACCCTTGCGGTGTTTTCAGTCCGTAGTGACGCCCTCGGGCCTCGGCGTCGAGTACCGCGCGAGTCAGCGCGGATAGCCGTGCCTCGGTATCTGTCCCTGGGGCGTCGTCCCAGTTGATCCATAACGGGAGGGCGGCTTGGCCATCGAACAGACGGGTATTCAAACCGCGATCGCGGGCGTAGCTCTTCCAGTCGATCCAGGATGCCTGATCACCGGGTCGGTAACCGCGCAGACCGGTGAAGTCGTCGTTGCCGGCGCCCGCCATGCCACCATCGGAGTGACCGACCTCGCTGCCCGGCGGTAGCCAGGACTGGCCGGGCTGTGGATAGACCAAGATCGGCCGTTCGCACGCCAATTGGCACCAGGCACGAAACAGGCCCAGGGGGTACTGGGTGCTGATGGTCAATCGGCCCGGGAGATGCTCGCCGCGCGGCAGGTCCTCGAGGGGGATTTCGCGCGAAGTGTTGTACTGGTCCGGGGGCACATCGAGCAAGACCGGCTCATTGTCTTCGAAGCCGAGTTGAATCGCGGGGCGCTCGTTGCCGTCGCCGCCGAGTTCGATCAGGAAACGGACCGGCTGGCCGGCGAACAACGGCGCCGTGCCACGGCACACCAGGCGCAGTCCTCGCAGGTTGCGCCAGGTCATGTACATGGCGTTGCTGCCTAATGCGCCCAGCAAGAAAGTCAGCAAATGCGCTGGGTTATTGCCGTAGTTGACCGACCCGAGCAGCATCAAGAACAACAGCGCTGTGTAGATGAGACCGTAACGGGTTGGCAGGATGTAGATGCGTCGCGCACCGATCTCGGCGCGACCGGTGGGTGATGGCTGCTCGACCCGAATCCAGTTGCTAAGACCCATTGTCAGGGAATGGCTACGCCCTTGATCAAACCCTGGATGTGGTCTCGGCCGTCGCTTTCCAGACAGCTCAATCGGTGCGTGGCGACGGCCGGCAGCACGGCCTGGATGTCTTCCGGCACTACCTGGCTGTGGCCATCGATCATGGCCCAGGCCCGTGCCGCTCGCAGCAGGGCCAGTCCGGCCCGTGGCGACAATCCCATCTCCCAGGTCGGCGAGGTGCGGGTAGCCGTCAACAATGCTTGGACATAGTCGAGCAAGGCCGGGGCGACATGTATCTGGTCCACCTGGGCTTGCCACGCGAGCAGGCCCGCGGCGTCTATACGCGGGCGCACCTCACGCAACATCAGCCGGCGGTCGCCGCTTGCTAGCAGCGCCCGCTCGGCGGCTGCGTCGGGATACCCTAGGCTGATGCGCATCAGAAAGCGGTCGAGCTGTGATTCCGGCAGACTGAAAGTGCCGATTTGCGTGCGTGGGTTCTGGGTGGCGATCACGAAGAACGGCTCGGGTAGCTCGCGCGTCTCGCCGTCGGAGGTGACTTGGCGTTCCTCCATGGCCTCGAGCAGAGCGCTCTGGGTCTTTGGCGTGGCCCGATTGATTTCGTCGGCAAGCACTAGCTGTGCGAATACCGGACCGGGGTGAAAATGAAACCGTTCTTCGGCGCGATCGTAGATCGATACTCCGACGATATCGGCCGGCAGCATATCGGCAGTGAATTGGATACGCTGGAAATCCAGTCCCAAGAGTCGGGCCAACACATGGGCCAGCGTGGTCTTACCGACCCCAGGCATGTCCTCGATCAGTAGATGCCCGCCGGCCAGCAGGCAGGTTAGGGCGAGCCTAAGTTCGTGTTGCTTACCTACGATCAGCCGCGCGGCGTCCTCGAGAATCTGGCGCAATGTCGCGTCGTCACACTGCGGGTTCTGGTCGGTCGCGGTGGCTTCATACATCGGCGATGAGTCCTTCGGCTATCCTGAATGGTCAGACTATCGGCGGTGGCCCGCGAATCTCCAGCAAGTCCTGGCCGCTGTGTCCGAGTGTAGGCGACCGTTGCGCGGTGAGTCCGAGCCGGCCATGGGCCTAGGGTTCGGCTAGCAGCATGCGGACTTGTTCCTCGATCGCCATCGCACGGGCGTCCCCGGCATGGGTTTCGCCGACATGCACGAAGCGGATCTGGCCGCGCTTGTCCACTATATAGAAGGTGGGCCAATAGCGATTGCCCAGAGCCCGCCAGTAGGCGAAGTCGTTGTCCAGCATCACTGGGTGATGGAGCCCGAACGCCGCCACCTTGGCGGCCACCTGCAGCCGCTCGCGCTCGTGCGCAAACTCCGGGCTATGGATCCCGACTACCCGAAACGCCTGGTCGGCCAAGCGCGCCTCGAGGCCATTGAGCCAAGGAAAGGAGCGGTAGCAGTTCCAGCAGCCGAAGGTCCAGACATCGACCAGTACCACCTGACCGCGCAGATCGGCTACCCGTCGCGGGGCACTGTTCAGCCAGTCGTGGGTTGCCGTAGCGGTGAACTCGGGCAGCGGGCCTCGATCGGTCGCCCGCGCGGCGCCGTTACCGAGCAGGACCAACGATAGGGTCAGCGCGGTCAAGAGATGCATAGTGGCCTCCTTGGCATTAAGACCGCTGCGGCGACGTGATCATTGCGGCGATGGTCCCACTGGATGGGGTCGATTATGATTCCAATCCGTATTTCAGCGAGTTAAGTCATGTTTCATGCGACGAGCTATGAGGTGATCGTGGTTGGCGGCGGCCATGCCGGCAGTGAGGCCGCACTGGCGGCTGCCCGGATGGGCGCGCGCACGCTGTTGCTGACGCAAAGCCTCGAGACCCTGGGCGCTATGAGCTGCAATCCGGCGATTGGCGGCATCGGAAAAGGGCATTTGGTGCGTGAGATAGATGCCCTGGGAGGCCTGATGGCGCATGCCGCCGATCGCGCCGGTATCCAATTCCGAACGCTGAACTCGCGCAAGGGTCCCGCGGTGCGGGCAACTCGTGCCCAGGCCGATCGTGTGCTGTACAAGGCCGCGGTGTGTGCCGCCTTACAGACCGAACCCAAGCTCGATCTGTTCCAACAGTCGGTAGAAGACTTGATCGTTGAACAGGGTCGGGTGCGTGGTGTGGTTACCCAGATGGGCCTGAAGTTTCTGGCGCCGACGGTGGTCTTGACCGTGGGCACCTTTCTCGGTGGGCGCATCCACATCGGGCTGGACAATTACCAGGGTGGGCGTGCCGGGGATCCGCCTAGCAATGCTTTATCGCGACGTCTACGGGAGTTGCCGTTCAATGTCGCGCGCTTGAAGACCGGCACCCCACCACGAATCGACATGCGCTCGATCGATTTCGGCGGCTTGGAGGTGCAGCCGGGCGACAATCCAGAACCGGTGTTTTCGTTCATGGGTCGGCGCAGCGACCATCCCGCCCAGGTGCCATGTCACATCACGCGTACCAACGCAGGCACGCACGCACTGATCCGCGAAGGCCTGTCGCGTTCGCCGATGTACACCGGGGTCATCGAGGGCACGGGTCCGCGCTACTGCCCCTCGATCGAGGACAAGGTTGTGCGCTTTGCCGACAAGGACTCGCACCAGATCTTCATCGAACCCGAGGGTTTGAACAGCCAAGAGGTTTACCCCAATGGGATATCGACCTCGTTGCCGTTCGATGTGCAGTGGGCGTTGGTGCGCTCGATGCGCGGCTTCGAGCAGGCGCATATCACCCGGCCGGGTTACGCCATCGAGTATGACTTCCTCGATCCGCGCGATCTCACAGCCGAGCTCGAGACGCGCTTTGTCCAGGGGCTGTTTTTTGCTGGCCAGATCAACGGAACCACTGGCTATGAAGAGGCTGCTGCACAGGGCCTACTGGCCGGCCTCAACGCGGCCTGCCGGGCGCGCGGCCGACCGGGCTGGTCGCCGCGCCGTGACGAGGCCTATCTCGGCGTGCTGGTCGATGACCTGGTCACCCGCGGTACCGTCGAACCCTATCGGATGTTCACCTCGCGTGCCGAGTACCGGCTGATGCTACGCGAAGACAATGCCGACCTGCGTTTGACTGAGATCGGTCGATCGCTAGGCCTGGTCGGAGGCGTCCAATGGGCCTTCTTCGAGCGCAAGCGCGAGGCACTGGAGCGCGAGCAGCAGCGGTTACGCGATACTTGGGTGCGACCGACCGACTTGCCCGCAGACCAGGCCGTCGCGGTGCTCGGCGACGCCCTGCGCCGCGAGGCGCGCGCGCTCGACCTGATCAGCCGGCCGGAGGCAAGCTATTCGAGTGTTTGTGCGGTCTCGGCGGTCGGCTCGGCCGATTTGGAATCCGATGTCAAGGAACAGGTGATCGAGCAAGTAGAGATTCAGGCCAAATACGCCGGCTACATCATGCGCCAGCGCGACGAAGTAGAGCGCTCGCGCCGTGCCGAGGGAATCCGTCTACCCGGTGACCTGGACTATGCCCAGGTCCAGGGGCTCTCGGCCGAGGCGAGCGAAAAGCTGACACGGCATCGCCCGCAGACCTTGGGCCAGGCCGGTCGCATCCCAGGTGTGACACCGGCTGCGGTCTCACTATTGTTGGTTCACCTCAAAAGGAAATCGGCCTGAGAACGGACGGTCGCAGCACATTGCTTGCCGCGGGGCAGCAGGACTGTGGCTGGCAATAGGCGGATGTCGACCAACGCCGAGATCCCGGGTGACTGGCCGGCACAACTCACCGCTGGCCTGGCCGCACTGCGGTTATCGCTCGCCGATGACCAACTGGCTGCCATGCTGGGTTACCTGGGGCTGCTGATGAAGTGGAACCGGGCTTACAACCTCAGCGCCGTGCGAGACCCGGCCGTGGTGGTGCGGCGTCATCTACTCGACAGTCTGGCGATCCTGCCCTGGGTGGGCGCCGGACCGGTACTGGATGTGGGTACCGGCGCTGGTCTGCCCGGTATGGCGCTCGCGATCGCTATACCGGATCTGGAGTTTTCGCTGCTCGATAGCAATCGTAAGAAGACCCGTTTCGTGCAACAAGCCGTGGGCGAGCTTGGGTTGCGCAATGTCGAGGTGATCCACGGCCGGGTGGAGCAGCTCGGGCGGCCGCAGCATTATGCGTGCCTGGTCGCGCGCGCCTTTTCGACCTTGGCCGAGCTGGTCGAGGCCACGGCCGGGTTGCTGATGCCCGGCGGTCGCTGCTTGGCGATGAAAGGCGCGGAGCCGCACGCCGAACTGGCGGCGTTGTCCAGCAGTGTCGCCCATGAGGTGATTCGACTCGAGGTGCCTGACGAAGCAGGACAGCGCCACCTAGTGGTTATGCGTCCCACGAACCCAGCCTGAGCGACACAATATGGTGAGCAGATCACCGGCGGCGGCGCGCAGCAGACCGGCAGGCTGTCTTTTTCGTGCCGCCCCGTTATGATTGGTCGTCCGCCCCAGGCCCTACGATCCAGGTTGAATACCATGGGACGAATTATCGCTGTCGCCAATCAGAAGGGCGGTGTCGGCAAGACCACCACGGCTGTCAATACGGCGGCCGCGTTGGCCGCCATGCAGCGCCGCGTGCTGCTGATCGATATGGATCCACAGGGTAACGCAACGACCGGCAGCGGTATCGACAAGCATGACCTAGCGCGCTCGATGCTCGATGCCTTGATGGGCGATGTTCCGGCAGCCGAATGCGTCCAGCGTGCCGAGCAGGCTGGCTACGACGTGTTGCCCGCGAACGACGATCTAACGGCTGCCGAAGTACGCCTGCTCGAGGCAGCACAGCGCGAGAAGCGTCTGGCGCTGGCATTGGAGCCGGTGGCCGATGGGTACGACTATTTGCTGATCGATTGTCCGCCGTCACTCAACATGCTGACGTTGAATGCGCTAGTCGCAGCCGATAGTGTTCTGGTGCCCTTGCAGACCGAGTACTATGCGCTTGAAGGCCTCTCGGCTCTGCTGTCGACCGTGCAACAGATCAAGGACCATCGCAATCCGCGTCTAGAGATGGAAGGCATACTGCGTACCATGCACGACCCACGTAACAACCTCGATAACCAGGTTTCGGCACAGTTGATCGAACACTTCGGCGACAAGGTGTTCCGCACCATGATCCCGCGCAATGTGCGGGTCGCCGAGGCGCCTAGTCATGGCCTGCCGGTGATGCTGTATGACAAATCCTCGCGCGGCGCGATCAGCTACATGGCCTTGGCCAGTGAGATGACGCGTCGCCATGTGCCGCATAGGTCCAACGCTTCGGTATGACCAAGGTTAAGAAAAAAGGCCTCGGCCGCGGACTCGATGCCCTATTGGGACCAGCTGACTCCGATACCATCGAGCAAGCTTCCCCTGATACCGATGCTGACAGCTTAAGCGCGGCCGACGTTGGCCCGACGTCCAGTACGCTGGCGGTAGACTTGATCGAGCGTGGCCGCTTCCAACCGCGCCGCCGGTTCGACGAAGACCGGCTCCGCGAGTTGGCCGACTCGATCGCCTCGCAAGGGCTGGTGCAGCCGATCGTGGTGCGGCCGAGTGGCGAAAACCGTTACGAAATCATCGCCGGAGAACGGCGCTGGCGGGCCGCCCAGATGGCTGGTCTGTCCGAGGTGCCGGTAGTGATACGTGACGTCGAGGATCGGGACGCGATGGCCCTCGCTCTGATCGAGAACATCCAGCGCGATGACCTCAATCCGTTAGAGGAGGCCAATGCCCTGCATCGACTGCTGCATGAGTTCGAATTGACCCACCAGCAAGTCGCCCAAGCAGTGGGTAAATCACGCACCACGGTGACCAATTTGATCCGCCTGCTCGACCTCAATCCCGAGGTAAAGGAGCTGCTCGAACAAGGGTCGATGGAAATGGGCCATGCACGCGCGCTGCTGTCCTTAGACAGCTCACGCCAGACCGATGCGGCCAAGCAAGTCGCCTCCAAGGGTCTGTCGGTACGCGAGACTGAGGCCCTGGTGCGTCGGCTCAACCAGCCGCAAGTGCCGTCTAAGGTCGTGCACGCAGAAACAGATCCGGATGTGCGTCGTCTGCTGGCGGATCTGACCGATCGGCTTGGTGCCAAGGTCGCTCTGCAGCAGGCCACCGGCGGCAAGGGCCGCCTGGTGATCAGCTACAACTCGCTCGAGGAACTCGAAGGCATACTCGAGCACATCCGTTAGCGTTCGGCCGCGAGCTATCTATTCCCAAAAAGGCTAGCTGGGGACTTCTGGAAATATAAGTCGGTGCTGGTTTGACCTACCAGGGGCCAATCCTTATACTGCGCCCGCCTTAGATAGCCCGATCCATGGCGCGGGACTTCAGCGGATGCAGAATCTTGATGCTCTTCGGGCCAAGCGAATACTAATCGCGCAGGCAGTCGCGACCGCTATCGTTACCCTGGCCGGACTGTGGTTCGGTCCTCGAGCGGCGCTTTTCGCCTTTCTCGGCGGGGCGACTGCCACGCTAGCCAATGCCCTGTTTGCCTACTGGGTATTCGGGCGCTACCAGGCGGCCGAGCCGGGGAAACTGGTCTTCCAGTTTTACGGTGGCGAATTACTGAAGCTGGCTTTCATTGCCGCCACGCTCGCGGCAGTGATCATCTGGCTAGAGCCCTTGCAACCCATGGCGCTATTTGGGGCTTTTTTTGTTGTGTATGTAGTACCACCCTTGCTGGCGAATCGCATCGCCGGTTGAACGCGAAGAGAACATAATTAGATGGCTGGCTCGGAAACACTCGACTCGGGTGAATACATAAAGCACCACCTGACGAACCTCACCTTCGGCAATCACCCGGAGCACGGCTGGGGCATCGCCAACAGCTCGGACGAAGCCGCCGAGATGGGCTTTTGGGCGATTCATCTGGATACCATGTTTTTTTCGATCGGGCTCGGCGCGTTGTTCCTCTACTTGTTTTACAAGGTCGGGCAGTCTGCTACTGCCGGTGTGCCTGGCAAGGCACAGAACATGGTCGAGGCGATCGTTGGTTTTGTGCAGGATAACGTCCGCAGCACGGCGTGCGAACGGAATCCCTTGGTCGCCCCGCTGGCGCTGACAATCTTCATCTGGGTCTTTTTGATGAACCTGATGGACTTGATCCCTGTGGACCTTGTGCCATCGCTGGCTGCGTGGTTGGGAGTTCCTTTTCTGAAGATCGTTCCGACCACTGATCCGAATGCAACTTTCGGAATGTCGCTGATGGTGTTTGCGCTGATCATCTACTACAGCATCAAGATCAAAGGTGCCGGCGGTTTTGCGGGCGAGCTGACACTGCATCCTTTCGGCAAATGGGGGATGCCCGCGAACCTGTTGCTCGAAGGTATCAACCTGTTGGCTAAACCGGTCTCGCTGTCCTTGCGTTTGTTCGGCAACCTGTATGCCGGCGAGATGATCTTCATCCTTATTGCACTGATGTATGGCGGCGGCATGGTCCTGGGCGTTACCGGCGGCCTACTGCAGTTCGTATGGGCGGTGTTCCATATCCTGATCATCACGCTGCAAGCATTCATCTTCATGGTGCTCACCATCGTTTACCTCGACATGGCGCACCAAGAAAGTCACTGATTTCAATCTTCGTAAATGCTCTAGAGCGTTCATAACACGGGAGTAAAAAATGGAACTCGCTAATGCCATTCTGTACATCGCCGCCGGTCTCATGCTGGGCCTGGGTGCACTTGGTGCGGCGGTCGGTATCGGTGTTTTGGGGGGGCGCTTTCTTGAAGGGGCGGCCCGCCAACCGGAACTCATCCCTATGCTGCGTACCCAGTTCTTCATCGTCATGGGTCTGACCGACGCCCTGCCGGTCATATCGATCGCGATGGGTCTGTATTTGATGTTCGCTGTCTGACGATGCGCCTAGCCGCGTACCAACCTCTCGTTTGCTAAAGAGGACTTACAGATGAATATCAATGTAACGCTGTTCGGCCAAATGCTGTCGTTCGCGGTGTTCGTTTGGTTCACGATGAAGTATGTGTGGCCGCCCATCGTCAAAGCGATGGACGAACGCAAGGCCAAGATCGCCGAGGGCTTGGCCGCGGCCGAACGTGGCCAGCACGAGCAGGAACTGGCGGAAAAACGTGCCAAAGAGACCTTGCTCGCGGCCAAACAGCAGGCTGCCGAGATCAAGGCGAACGCTGAGAAGCATGCGACGATGATCGTCGACGAGGCGCGAGACAAGGCTAAGGAAGAGGGCGGTCGCCAACTCACCGCGGCCCGGGCTGAGATCGAGCAAGAGGCCAACAAGGCCCGCGAGGCCCTGCGCTCCAAGGTGGCTGAACTGGCTGTGCTGGGTGCGGAACGGATCTTGCGCAAAGAGATCGACGCTGGTGCCCACCGCGACATCCTCGACTCTGTTGCCAATCAGATTTAAGGCAGGCCCATGGCTGGAGAAGAAACAACCATCGCGCGACCTTACGCCGAAGCGCTGTTTGCCCGAGCGGTCGAGACAGACCAGTTGGATCATTGGTCCGAGATGCTTGCATTCTTGGCCGAAGCGGCGCGCGACCCGGCCCTCGCTGGGCTGATCGCAAGCCCTAAGCTCGCGCGCGCACAAATGACGGACCTGGTGCTTGACATCGGCGGCGACATCTTGAGCGACGAGGGTCGTAATCTGGTCCGTTTGCTGGTCACCAATGGCCGACTCGCGGCGTTGCCCGAGATTGCCCACTTGTACGAGGTACACCGCGCCGATCACCAGGGCACGCTTGAGGTTGAAGTGACCTCCGCCTTTGAATTGGACGCCGACCAAGAGCAGCAGCTCGCCGCCGCTTTACAGCGCAAGCTGGGCCGAGAGATCAGAATTTCCAGTGCGCAAGACCCAGAACTGATCGGCGGCTTCCGAGTGCGCGCCGGGGATATGGTCATTGACGGCTCGGTCGCAGGCCGGATCGGTCGACTGGCTAACGAATTAGGAATCTAATCGGGAACGCAACCATGCAACTGAATCCCTCCGAGATCAGCGAGCTGATCAAGAGCAAAATAGAAAAGTTCGATCTGACTTCTGAGGCGCATAACGAAGGCACCGTGGTATCGGTGACCGACGGTATCGTCCGTATTCACGGCCTGGCAGATGCCATGTCCTATGAGATGTTGGAGTTTCCCGGCAACACCTTCGGGCTGGCGCTGAACTTAGAGCGCGATTCGGTGGGTGCGGTTGTGCTAGGTGACTACAAGCACATAACCGAGGGTGACCCGGTCAAGTGTACAGGCCGTGTGCTCGAAGTCCCGACCGGCCCGGAATTGCTCGGTCGTGTGGTCGATGCGCTCGGCAACCCAATGGACGGTAAGGGACCGATCAACGCTTCTTGTTCGGCGCCGATCGAGGCGATTGCCCCCGGCGTCATCGAGCGGGTATCGGTCGACCAGCCGGTGCAAACCGGTATCAAGGCGATCGATGCCATGGTGCCTGTCGGTCGTGGTCAGCGTGAACTCATCATCGGCGACCGTCAGACTGGCAAGACGGCGATCGCGATCGACGCGATCATCAATCAGAAGGGCACCGGCATAAAGTGTATCTATGTCGCTGTAGGACAGAAGAACTCCTCGATCGCCGGGATCGTGCGCAAGCTCGAGGAACACGGTGCGTTAGATCACACGATCGTGGTTGCCGCACCGGCGGCTGAATCTGCCGCCATGCAGTTCATGGCGCCGTATGCCGGCTGCACCATGGGCGAGTACTTCCGCGATCGCGGCGAGGATGCGCTGATCATCTTCGACGATCTGACCAAGCAGGCCTGGGCCTACCGTCAAGTGTCGCTGTTGTTGCGCCGCCCGCCGGGACGCGAGGCTTATCCGGGTGACGTCTTTTATCTGCACTCCCGTTTGCTCGAGCGTGCCTCCCGGGTCAACGCCGAGTATGTCGAAAAATTCACCAACGGCGAGGTCAAGGGTCAGACGGGTTCGTTGACTGCATTTCCCATCATCGAGACCCAGGCCGGTGACGTGTCGGCCTTCGTCCCGACCAATGTAATTTCGATCACTGATGGGCAGATCTTCTTAGAGTCCGATCTGTTCGCGGCCGGCATGCGGCCTGCGATCAATGCTGGCCTGTCGGTTTCGCGCGTCGGCGGCGCGGCACAGACCAAGATCATCAAGAAGCTTGGCGGTGGCGTGCGGCTGGCGTTAGCCCAGTATCGCGAGTTGGCTGCGTTCTCGCAGTTTGCCTCGGATCTGGATGAGGCCACGCGGCGCCAGCTCGAGCGCGGCCAGCGTGTCACTCAGCTAATGAAGCAACCGCAGTACACTCCGTTGTCGATCGCCGAGATGGCCATCTCGCTATTCGCGGCCAATGAGGGTTACCTGGATGACCTCGAAAATGCCGACGTCGTACCCTTCGAGGCGGCACTGCATAGCTATATTTCCGCACACCAATCAGCACTGGTCGAGCAGGTCAACGCCGAGGGCGGCTGGAACGATGAGCTCGAAGGCAAGTTCCACGCGGCGTTGAAGGATTTCAAGGCAAACCACAGCTGGTAAGCAAACTGACTTCTCGGGTGACCGGGCACACAGTCCCAGCACGGGCTGTCCGGTTGCCCGGGGTCGTGAAACAACATGGCGATAAAGGTCGACAATGGCAGGCGCTAAAGAAATCCGTACCAAGATTGCCTCCGTCAAGAGCACGCAAAAAATCACCAGTGCGATGGAGATGGTCGCTGCATCCAAGATGCGCAAGGCACAAGATCGCATGGAGGCGACTCGCCCTTACGCCGAGAAGATGCGCCAGGTGATCGGCCACGTGGCGCTCGCCAATCCGGAGTACAAACACCCATTCATGCATGCGCGCGAGGTCAAGCGCGTCGGTTACATCATCGTGTCGTCCGATCGCGGCCTGTGTGGTGGCTTGAACAGCAACCTGTTCCGACGTTTGTTGCGCGACATCCAGGAGTTAGACGCTGCCGGGATCGAGGTCGAGTATTGCACCATTGGCACCAAAGCATTGGGTTTCTTCCGTCGGGTCGGCGGCAAGGTGGCGGCGCAGGCCACGCATCTTGGTGATGCTCCGCACATCGATGACCTGGTAGGTACCGTGAAGGTCATGCTGGACGCGTACGACAATGGTGAGATCGACGAGATCCGCATCGCCTACAACGAGTTTGTCAACACCATGACGCAACGCCCAACCGTGGCCCAGCTGGTGCCGCTCGCCGAGGGTGAGGACGCCGCGGAACTCAAACACCACTGGGACTACATCTATGAGCCGGGCGCCAAGGAAGTGCTCGACGGCCTGCTGACCCGCTATGTCGAATCCCTGGTCTATCAGGCGGTGGTCGAGAATAGTGCCTGTGAGCAATCGGCACGGATGGTCGCAATGAAGTCCGCGACTGACAATGCCGGTGACGTCATCAAGGAACTCCAGTTGATTTACAACAAGGCCCGACAGGCAGCCATCACACAAGAGATCTCCGAGATCGTGAGTGGCGCCGCGGCCGTCGCGTCTTAGATTGGCGCATCCGGGAACCCGGAAGGAATTTACGCTTAAAACGATTGTGATGCTGCTCCGGCAGCCAAGAGGAAACGCCAATGAGCACGGGTAATGTCGTTGAAATTATCGGCGCCGTCGTGGACGTCCAGTTCCCGCGCGGTGAGATGCCGAAGATCTACGATGCGTTGAAGATTGAGTCGGCCGATCTGACCTTGGAGGTTCAGCAACAGCTGGGCGACGGCGTCGTGCGCGCGATTGCGATGGGCTCGACCAACGGTTTGAAACGCGGGGTCGATGTGGCCAATACCGGCGAGGCGATCTCGGTTCCGGTCGGCCAGGCGACGCTGGGCCGCATCATGGACGTGCTCGGCAAGCCGATCGATGAGGCCGGCCCGATCGCTACCGAAGAGCGCATGCCGATCCATCGCACGGCGCCAAAGCTAGAAGACCAGGCGGCGACCACCGAGGTTCTCGAGACGGGGATCAAGGTTATTGACCTGATCATGCCGATCCAGAAGGGCGGTAAAGTCGGCCTGTTCGGCGGTGCCGGCGTGGGTAAGACTGTCACGCTGATGGAATTGATCCGCAACATCGCGGTCGAGCATTCCGGCTTCTCGGTATTCGCCGGGGTCGGCGAGCGTACCCGTGAGGGTAACGATTTCTACCATGAGATGTCGGAAGGCGGCGTACTCGACAAAGTGGCGCTGGTCTACGGTCAGATGAACGAGCCGCCGGGCAACCGCCTGCGCGTCGCGTTGACCGGCCTGACGATGGCCGAGCACTTCCGTGACGAAGGGCGCGACGTCCTGATGTTCGTCGACAACATCTATCGTTATACGCTCGCTGGAACCGAGGTCTCGGCGCTGCTTGGCCGTATGCCGTCGGCGGTAGGTTATCAGCCGACGCTGGCTGAAGAGATGGGTGTGCTGCAGGAGCGTATTACCTCGACTCGGACCGGCTCGATCACCTCATTCCAGGCAGTCTATGTCCCGGCCGATGACCTGACCGACCCGTCGCCCGCCACGACCTTTGCCCACCTTGACGCGACGCTGGTTCTTTCGCGTCAGATCGCCGAGCTGGGCATCTACCCGGCGGTAGATCCGTTGGATTCGACGTCGCGCATCCTCGACCCACACGTGGTTGGCGCCGAGCACTACGAAGTCGCGCGCGGCGTGCAGGGCGTGTTGCAGCGCTATAAAGAACTCAAGGACATCATTGCGATCTTGGGTATGGATGAGTTGTCCGAAGATGACAAGCTCACCGTGTCTCGGGCGCGCAAGATCCAGCGTTTCCTGTCCCAGCCATTCTTCGTTGCCGAGATATTCACCGGCGCGCCTGGTAAGTATGTCCCGCTGAAAGAAACCATTGCCAACTTCAAGGGCATCCTGGCTGGCGAGTACGACCATTTGCCCGAGCAGGCGTTTTACATGTGCGGCAATATTGATGAGGCGGTAGCGAAAGCCGAGAAGTCCAAGTAGCCCCCAAGGGCAGAGAGAGAGATCCCGGATGGCTATGACTATACATGTTGACATCGTAAGTGCCGAAGGCCAAATGTTTTCTGGGCAAGGCGAGATGATTTATGCGCCGGCGGCGATGGGCGAGATCGGTATTGCGCCACGTCACGCGCCGCTGGTGACTCAGTTGAAACCGGGCGAAGTACGGGTCGACCCGGGCGACGGCAAGCCGCACGAGCACTTCTATGTCTCCGGCGGCATGATCGAGGTACAACCGTTCAAGGTCACAATACTGGCCGATACCGGCATCCGGGCCGCGGATCTCGACGAGGCCGCGGCGCAGGAGGCGAAGCGGCGGGCCGAAGATGCTCTGGCGAACCGATCGGCCGACATGGACCTGGCCAAGGCGCAGGTCGAGCTGTCCGAGGCAATGGCCCAGTTGCGAGCGATCGAGCGCCTACGCAAGACGCGCTAGTCTGCAGATCCAGTGTTACCATTGGCGGCCCTGACGCGGATTAGCTCAGGGCCGTTTTCGTTAGACGGCGTCGCTCGCGGCCCCTGTGTTTGCAGCGACCCGGCGCAGCACAGGCAGCATCTTTAATGAGTGACGAAACCATCCAATCGGGCAAGTATGTCTCGTTGATCTACTCCATTCTGGACGAGAAGGGTGTGGTAGCCGAACAGCCCAACCAGCCACTCAGTTTTGTATACAGCAGCACCACCAGGCTATTGGGCGATATGGCTCAGGCCATCGCCGGCAAGCGCGCGGGCGACGAACTCGAGCTCGAGGTTCCGCCCGAAAAAGGCTTCGGGCAAAAGGACCCGGCACTCGTCTTCAGCAGCAAGATCGATGAGCTCCCGGAGGAATTGTGTCAGCTCGGCGCGGCGATTCAGATGCAGGACGGCAGCGGTAAGATACGATCGTATATCGTCACTCGGGTCGAGGACGGCGAGCTTGAGATCGATGGCAATCATCCGCTGGCCGGCCAGAGTTTGAAGGTACTGGTCAAGATCGAAGAGGTACGCGATGCCCGTCCCGGAGAAGAGGAGACGACCGGCATCCATGGGGTGAAGCCGAAGAGTGGCTCGCCCAGTATCAAATAGGCGCTGCGCGCACTATGCCGGTTGTGTCCGAGGCGTGTCGCGCTTCGCCTGACGGAGGTACTGGAGCATGAAACTGGGTGTCGTGATACTTGCCGCGGGGCAGGGCAAGCGCATGCAGTCGGCGACCCCCAAGGTATTGCACCAGATCGCCGGCAAGCCCTTGCTCGAACATGTCATTGACTGCGCACGCAGCTTGTCGCCGGTGGAGATCGTCGTAGTCTACGGCCACGGCGGCGCCCAGGTGCGCGAGGCTTTTGCCGACCAGGCTGCGCTAGGTTGGGCCGAGCAGGCCGAGCAGCTCGGTACCGGGCATGCGGTGCAGCAGGCGATGCCCGAGCTAAGCCAAGCCGACCAGGTGCTAGTGTTGTATGGTGACGTGCCGCTGACCCGCCCGGACACTTTGCGTGAGCTGATCGATGCCGCTGGCGATGGCTTCGGTCTGCTGACGGTTACGCTGGATGATCCGACCGGCTATGGGCGCATCCGGCGCGATGCCGACGGGCGGGTGTTGAGTATCGTCGAACAAAAGGATGCCGACGCCGAGCTGCTAGCGATCCGCGAGGTCAATACCGGGATCATGTGCCTGCCGCGTGCCCGCCTGGAGGCCTGGCTGGCCGGGTTGTCGAACCGAAACGCTCAGGGCGAGTACTATTTGACTGACGTCTTGGCCGCTGCGGTGGCCGAAGGCATGGATGTGCAGGTGCGCCAACCGGGGGCTGCCAACGAGGCTGAGGGTGTCAACAATCGCCTGCAACTGGCGGTGCTGGAGCGCGCCTGCCAGCAACGCCAAGCGGAACAGCTACTGCACGCCGGCGTCACCCTGCGCGACCCGGCTCGCTTTGATCTGCGCGGCAGCCTAGCGCACGGTCTGGACGTTGAGATCGACGTAAATGTCGTGCTCGAGGGCCATGTGGTGCTCGGTGACCGGGTGCAGATTGGCGCCAATTGCGTGCTGCGCGATATGACCGTGGCCGATGATGTAATGATCCTGGAGAACTGTGTGCTCGAGGGTGCGCGCATCGGTCCCGGCAGTCGGGTTGGACCGTTCGCGCGGGTACGCCCGGGCACCGAATTGGTCGGCGAGGCGCACATCGGCAACTTCGTCGAGGTCAAGCAATCGGTGATTGGTAAGGGTTCGAAGGTCAATCACCTGAGCTATGTCGGTGACAGCCAGATCGGTGCCGGCGTAAATGTTGGGGCTGGGACCATCACCTGTAACTACGATGGTGCGAACAAACACCAGACGGTGATCGCCGACGGGGCCTTTATCGGTTCCAATACTGCCCTCGTGGCACCCGTCACGATCGGGCGTGGCGCTACCATCGGCGCCGGCTCTGTGGTCAACAAGGATGCGCCAGACGACAAGCTGACGGTAGCCCGAGCCCGCCAGGTCAGTCTGGATTGGCAACGACCCAGCAAAGAGAAGAAAGCTTGAGTGTGTCCTGGGCTGTGCTTAACCTGCATGTTGCACCAGTCGATCGTGAACGGGCGCGAACGCGTGGTCAGAGATGCGACGAAAGCCCCCATTCGGGGCATATTTTTGCAGGGACAGTTGTTCCCCGTTCCCAATCTATCCGGGCCCTCACTAGTCCGGCCGCGCTTGTACTCGCCCTTCACTCACCCCATAGCGACGGCTATGGTTTTTGCTCCAGGGCGGCGTCCAAACGCATCTGGCCGGCGCGATCATCCCGGATACGGGTGCAACATGCAGGTTAACGCCCTCGGCAGATCTGGGCTGCTAGGCTTGGTCGTACGCAGAGCAAAGCAATACCCATCCCTGCCGTTAAAGATGGCAAGCCCGTAAGGTGCCCAGCGCACAGCGCCAATCCCAACTCAACAATCGAACAATCAAGCAAAGCTGGAGGCCCCGGTCATGTGCGGCATTGTAGGAGCCATCGCGCAACGCAACGTAGTCCCCATCCTGATGGAGGGTCTGCGCCGGCTGGAGTATCGCGGCTACGACTCGGCCGGCATCGCGGTACGCGACGACCAGGGCCGCCTGCAGCGTATCCGTTCAGTGGGCAAGGTCGCCGAGCTGCAGGGCTTGCTCGACAAGGGCACGGTCGAGGGGCCGCATGGTATTGCGCATACCCGCTGGGCGACCCATGGCATGCCGGCCGAGCGTAATGCCCATCCGCACATGAGCGGCGAACAGGTGGCGATCGTGCACAACGGCATCATCGAAAACCATAGCGAACTGCGTGCCGAGCTGACCGCTAAGGGCTTCGTGTTTCACTCGGACACGGATACCGAGGTGATCGTGCATCTGCTCGCGGCGTTGCTCG
Organism: Chromatiales bacterium; assembly: GCA_028284585.1. Lineage (GTDB taxonomy): Bacteria > Pseudomonadota > Gammaproteobacteria > Chromatiales > Chromatiaceae > Thiosocius. The sequence continues at coordinate 14,090 of JANQRK010000050.1, read as the reverse complement.
CCGACGGCCGGTCCACCTTTGATGCCACGCGGCAAGCGGTCGAGCGCCTGGTTGGCGCCTATGCATTGGCCGTCATCAGCCCAGACGACCCAGACCGTATCATCGTCAGCCGAGCCGGCAGCCCATTGGTGATTGGTATCGGCCCCGACGAGCACTTCATCGCCTCGGATGTATTCGCGCTGTTGCCCGTTACCCAGCGTTTCGTCTTTCTGGAAGAGGGCGACATCGCCGAGATTCGGTGCGATGGCATCCGGGTCTTCGACGTCGACGGCCAGCCGGTGGAGCGCGCGGTGCGCACCAGCGAGCTGTCGGCCTCGCATGCCGAGAAGGGACCCTATGCGCATTACATGCTCAAGGAGATCTTCGAGCAGCCGGCGGTGATCGCCGAGACACTCGAAGGCCGCATCCACAAGGGGCGTCTGCTGGAGCCGAGTTTCGGCCATGTTGCCCAGGCGCTTTTCGACCAGACCAAGGCAGTACAGATCATCGCCTGCGGCACCAGCTACCATGCCGGCATGGTGGCGCGCTACTGGCTCGAAGAGGCCGGCATCCCGTGCCAGATCGAGGTTGCCAGCGAGTTTCGCTATCGGCGCTCGGTGGTCCCCCCGGGCTGTCTGTTCGTGACCATCTCGCAGTCTGGCGAGACCGCCGATACCCTGGCTGCCTTGCGTGCCGCAAAACAGACCGATTACATTGGCAGCCTGGTGGTCTGCAATGTGCCCGAGAGTTCGCTGGTGCGCGCATCCGATGTCGCGCTGATGACCCGTGCCGGACCGGAGATCGGGGTTGCCTCGACTAAGGCCTTCACCACGCAACTGGTGGCACTGCGCCTGCTGAGCTTGGCCTTGGCGAAGCGCCACGGGCTGTCGACAGCAGAAGAGCGGGTCTGGGTCGATGAGCTGCACAGCCTGCCGCGCCAGGTGGAGGTGGTACTGCAGCTGAGCGAAGCCATCGAAGAGATGGCGCAATCGTTCGCCGATATGCAAAACGCGCTATTCCTTGGTCGTGGCACCTTTTATCCGGTGGCACTGGAAGGGGCGCTGAAGCTCAAAGAGATATCCTATATCCACGCCGAGGCCTATCCGGCCGGTGAGCTCAAGCACGGTCCGCTGGCCTTGGTCGACGATCGCATGCCCGTGGTTTGCGCGCTACCCGACGATCCACTGTTGGAGAAGGTATTGTCCAATCTGCAAGAGGTTCGCGCGCGCGGCGGTGAGCTGTTCCTGTTCAGCGACAAGAAGATCCGCATCACACTAGACCGTTTCCAAAACCTGACTCTGGACGACATCTGTCCAGGCACCGCACCGATCGTCTACACCATCCCGCTGCAATTGCTGGCCTACCATGTCGCGGTGCTCAAGGGCACCGACGTCGATCAGCCGCGCAATTTGGCGAAGTCGGTGACGGTGGAGTAGAGCCACACCGATTAATGTTGTGCGGGAATAAAGTCTGTCGAGACACATTGGGTGTCCGTGGAATTGATAATCCATCGACGGGCGAGGCCGATGGCCACAGCGGGCGAGTCGACGGCTGTTATTCATCCCTCGTCTATGAAGCAGAAGCCCATGTTGCTGGTCTTAGAGCTTGTAGGAATGGTCTGTTGAAACCTTTCGATTAGGCCAAACTACTTTGTTCTTCTCCCGCCATTAGTAAACAACAGTATTTAGGATACTGCTCACTAAAGAATCAGCACGGCGGGCCGCTCCCGAACGCTTACAAGGGTGCGTTCCTAGTACTCGTCAAGACGATTCATGTTCGGATATGAATCAGTAACGGCAAGTCACAATAATTGTTCTGTTCCTGGGAATCTTATCGGGCTCCCACTCCTCGTTGCTGACTGGGGTAGCGCAAATGAAGTCTGATCACTTATAAATGAATAGCGCCAGCAATAAAGATCGTCGATGCAACGAATCGAACGTGATTGATGGCTTAGTTAGCAGGTTCACCAAGGGCTCCCATAACTCGGCACTTGCGTGGCTAGAGCATTCGCCCGTTTGTACCAAGATCGTCGACCGGGATTTAAAACTCAGATACATGAGTGCCGCAGGGGCCCGGGATCTGAAAATAGACCATGTAGAGGATTATTACGGGCAGGCCTACCCGCTGGATTTCTATCCGGAGCCTTTCACTTCTCAGATGAATAAAGACCTCCTGCGGGTGAAAGCGACGGGCGAGTCCGTCACCCAGGAAGCATCCCTGATTGATATGGAAGGTATCGAAATTTGGTTTCGTTCGACCTTGATACCTTTGCGCGTCGGCGACGCTGTCGATCAGATTCTGATCGTTTCAGAGAACCTCACTCAGCAGAAACGGGCCGAAGCGGCATTACAGCAGACCATTGAGGAACTCGCGGAAAAATACAAACGTAGCGCGAATGAGCTTTCTCTGAGCGAAGAGCGCTATGCGTTGGCACTACAAGGTGCCAATGATGGCCTGTGGGACTGGGACCTGGAAACCAATGCCGTCTATTACTCACCGCGTTGGAAGAGCATGCTGGGCTATGAGAACGATGAACTTGGCGACTCACTGGAAGTCTGGCGGCAGCTGGTCCATCCGGACGACAAAGAACGCGTCCTGAAGCAGGTCGAGGGCTATCTATCAGGTGTATCCGAATCGTTCGAAGTCGAAATGCGAATGATGCATAAGAACGGTCGTATCATCGATGTGCTGTCACGTGCATTCAGTGTATCGAAAAAAATCGATGGGAAGCCGACGCGTTTGATCGGTACACACGTCGATATAACAGAGCGGGTCAAGGCTGAGGCCTTCAGTCGAAGAACTGCTGAAATTCTTGAAATGATCGCGATAGGCAGACCCGCATCCGAAATCTACGATGCCATAGCCTTGATGTACGAGGCTCGACATCCCGGCATGCGCTGCTCCATGCTCGAACTGGAAGATGGTGTGCTGCTACATGGCGGTGCGCCAAGCATGCCCAAGGAATACTGCGAAGCCGTACATGGCCTCAAGAATGGTCCAGAAGTGGGCTCTTGTGGCACATCGACCTATTGGGGCGAGAGGTGCCTGGTCGAGAATATCGAAACCGATCCCAAGTGGGCCGATATCAAACAGGCGGCATTGCCGCACGGCATGCGCTGCTGTTGGTCCGAGCCGATCAAGAATTCCGAGGGCGAGGTGCTTGGTGCCTTTGGGATGTATTACGACTATCCGGCATTGCCGAATAAGGACGAGTCGGACGATCTCACCTCTGCCGCGCGTCTTGCCGGCATCATCATGGAACGTGACCATCACCAGAAACGTATCCATGAATTGGCCTTTACCGATCAGCTCACCGGACTCGCTAGTCGGGCAAATTTTTACCAGTACCTCGGTGATCTGATTAACACCTCTAAGCACCATGGCCGCACATTCAGCGTGCTCTTCATTGATCTCGACAATTTCAAAGATGTGAACGACAGTCTTGGCCATGATCGCGGAGATACCTTGCTTAAGACCATCGGTGATCGCTTGGCAATAGAGAGTAGAGATATCGATTTTATTTCACGGCTGAGCGGCGATGAGTTTTGTCTCATCGTTGAGGATCTAACGGATCGGTACCTGGCGAGCGATGTTGCACAGCGTTGTATCGAAGCGGTGTCCAAGCCCACGACCATTGCTCAGAGGACGCTCACAACCACCTGCAGCGTTGGCATATCTCACTATCCCGAAGATGGTGAAACTGCCTCCTCGTTGTTGAAGGCCGCAGATACCGCGTTGTACTCAGCAAAGGCCGCCGGGAAGAATCGTTACGCATTTTATGAACCTGAACTTACGAAGAAGGCCGAGTATCGCTTCAAGTTCGAGCAATATCTCAGGGAGGCAATCGATAAGCAGCAACTGGATCTGGTCTTTCAGCCGCAAGTTGACACAAAGACCAGAAAGATTATCGGCGTTGAGGCCCTGTCACGTTGGCACCATCCTGCCCTGGGGCATGTCTCTCCCATCGAGTTCATCGACGCTGCTGAACGCATAGGCATGATCAAGCCCTTGACCGAATGGGTCTTGTTGAATGCTTGCCGCCATGTGCTCACCTGGAAGAAGCAGGGTTTTCCCGGAGTGCGGGTCGCGGTGAATATTTCTCCCTCGCATTTCCTTGATAAGGAACTGGTATCGCTGGTGAGGCGGGTTATCGAAGAGACAAGAATCGAGCCCCGGCAACTGGAATTAGAAGTCACCGAAAGCGTGGTTCAAACCAATCCGGAGAACCTCGCCGTATTCAGTGAGCTCAAAAGCCTCGGCATATTGTTGGCTATCGACGACTTCGGGACTGGCTATTCGTCATTTGCTTCGCTGAAACACATCGAGGTCGATTGTCTGAAGATCGACAAGTTCTTCATCGATGACATGCTGAATGATAGAAAAACCGAGCTACTGGTGTCCTCCATGGTGGAGATAGGGCACAACCTTGGCCATGGCATCGTGGCCGAGGGGGTGGAAGAGCTGGCGCAGATGAAGGTGTTGGAGAAAATGGGCTGCGAAACCATCCAGGGTTATCTGTTCAGCAAGCCGATCGGCGCCGATGCAGTGCTTGAGTTGATGAAATCCGGGTTATCCGATCCGTCGAGTTGATCGCCGGCCATCACAGGACCCTCGACGCCGGCGGTCGCCAAGCCCGCCGGTTCCGCTGCAGTTGGCGACCGCGCTTGTCATTATCGCGCAACAGCACGCGCAGCGACGCCAGACGAAGCCCGGAGGCTGTTGAGCCAGCCACCTTTAGATGTGATGTGAAATTGTTGCGACAAAGCCCGTTTGCCATCGGCTGCGCACTATACTGATTCTGGAGGAGGTCTAACCCTCCGGTTTGATCAAGATCCACCAAGAGAGGGGCACATGACGAGCATATCTGGGCGAACTTCGGCCACCGTGCTCGAGGGGATCGTCGCGACTGTCCAAGGCAGATTCGCCGGCCGCGAGGCCGAGCGAATCTGTCGGTTCATGCAGCAATATCATCGAGGAATGCCCGTTGAGGTACTCCTCGACACAGCGTCCTCGGATCTCTATGGCGCGGCCCTGTCGCACTGGAATTTCGCGTCCGAGCGGTCCTTCGGCGAGATCAAAATCCGCGTCTACAATCCTGAACCGCAGCGCCACGGCTGGCAATCGAGTCACACAGTAATCGATGTGGTCGTTGACGACCGGCCGTTTTTGGTGGATTCGCTCAACATGGCGCTCGATGCCAGGGGCCTTTCGCGGTTTCTGCTGTTACACCCCATCTTGCTCGCGCAACGCGACGAACAGGGCCAACTCTTGGGGACCTTCGAGGCAGAGGGTAGGCACGACGGCGTCCCAGAATCCTGGATGCACTTCGAAGTGCCGAGGCAGTCCGACCGCACCAGCCTCGAAGAACTGAAAGCCGACCTCGAATCCGTCCTGAGTCAAGTCGCAATCGTCGTCAAAGATTGGAAACCGATGCTCGGTCGCCTCGACGCGATCCTCGGCGAGCTGGCCGAAGCTCCTCCCGACTTGCCGAAGGCGGAAATCGACGAAGGTATCGCGTTCCTCGAATGGATTCGCGAGAACAACTTCTCGTTCTTGGGTTACCGGGAGTACGAGTTCGTCACGGCAGACAAGGAGTCGAACCTTTGTGCAGTGCCGGATTCGGGCCTCGGCATCCTCCGCAACCCTGGCAAGAGCCACGAATCGACGACCTTCGGAATACAGCCGGAGCGGCAGCTCGTAGAGAAGCGAGAGCTACTGATCATCACGAAGTCCAATGCGCGCAGCTCCGTGCATCGCCCGGGCTTCATGGATCACATCAGCATCAAGCGCTTCGACCAGAAAGGATGCGTATGTGGCGAATGGCGCTTCGTGGGCCTCTACACGTCGACGGCCTATAGCGGTAGCGTGCAGACCATCCCGGTTTTAAGGCTCAAGGTCGATCACACGCTCGCTCGTGCGAAATTTCACGCTGGAAGCCATGCCGGTAAGTCTCTATTGCACCTTCTCGAGACGTTCCCGCGCGACGAGCTGTTCAACATCGACGAGGACACCCTGTTCAAAACCGCGATGGGTATCCTCGAGCTACAAGAGCGGCAGCGCCTGCGCGTGTTCATCCACGGTGACCGCTACGGGCGCACCTACTCGTGCCTCGTGTATATTCCGCGCGAGCGCTACAACACGCAGGCCCGGGACCTGACCCGCTCGATACTCGAGGAGACGTTCCAGGCCAAAATGGTCGACTTCTCCGTCCAGGTCTCGGAATCGACACTGGCTCGTCTCTACTTCCTGCTGCGTATTTCGCAGAACCAGAAGATCAGCGTCGATGTCGCGGCGCTCGAAGCCCAGCTCCAGAGTGCGACCCGTAGTTGGAACGACGAACTCGCCGAAGGGATCGTCGACTACTTCGGCGAGGACGATCAGGGCATGCGCCTGCTGCGCGAGTACGGTAAGGCGTTCAGCGCGTCGTACCAGGAGAACTATCCGCCACGAGCGGCCGTCCGCGACATCGAGATCATGCAGGGCCTAGGCGGGAGCCGCCCGCTCGATATGATTCTCTACAAGACGCTCGAGGGCCGAGCGGACCGCGTCAGATTAAAGCTGTTCCATGCAGGTCGGCCAATCTCGCTTTCCGACGCCCTGCCGATGTTGGAGAACATGGGCCTCACCGTGGACCAGGGGAGTCCGAGCCGGGTCGATCGTTCTAGCGGAACGCCAGTTTGGGTGCACGATTTCGATATGACCCACGCCGAGGGACCGACTCTCGACATCGACGAAGCGCAAAGCGTCTTTCGCGAGGCCTATGTGCGGATCTGGCGTGGTGATGTCGAAAACGACGGCTTTAATCGTCTTGTGTTGCGGGCGCACTTGTCGTGGCAAGAGATCGTTGTGCTGCGGGCCTACGCGAAGTACATGAAGCAGGTCGGAGCCACCTACAGCCAGGAATACATGCACGAGACGCTGGTTTCTCACCCGCAGATCGTGCGCCGGCTGATCGATCTGTTCCATACCCGATTCCGGCCTAACACCGCCGACAGGCGACGCGCGGACGCGCTGCGTGACGAGATCGCCAGTGAGCTCGACCAGGTTTCATGTCTCGACGAGGACCGCATTGTGCGGAGCTTCCTGTCGCTTATCGAGGCGACACTTCGAACCAATTACTATCAGACGGACTCAGAAGGGCAACCGAAGCCCTATTTCTCCTTGAAGATCGATCCTTCGAAGCTCCCTGAGCTGCCGGAACCCAGGCCGGCGTTTGAGATCTTCGTCTATTCGCCACGCGTCGAGGGTGTGCACCTGCGCGGTGGGTTGGTCGCGCGGGGCGGCCTGCGCTGGTCCGATCGTAGGGAGGACTTCAGGACCGAGGTTCTAGGCCTGATGAAGGCACAGACGGTCAAGAACACGGTCATTGTTCCGGTCGGTTCGAAAGGTGGTTTCGTTCCGAAGCAGATAACGCCAGGTGGTGATCGAGCGACGGCGGTCGAGGAAGCGAAGGCTTGCTATCGCTGGTTCATCCGCGGATTGCTGGATGTCACGGACAACCTGGTCGACGGCACAGTCGTCGCGCCTCCCAGTGTCGTCCGCTATGACGGAGACGATCCGTACCTGGTCGTCGCAGCGGATAAAGGTACTGCGACTTTTTCGGACATCGCGAACGATATTTCTGCCGAGTACGGGTTCTGGCTCGGTGACGCGTTCGCATCCGGTGGGTCCGCTGGTTACGATCACAAAGCGATGGGCATCACCGCCCGCGGCGCCTGGGAGTCGGTCAAGCGCCATTTCCGGGAAATGGGCTTGGATACGCAGACGACGCCCTTCACCGTCGTCGGCATCGGGGACATGTCCGGTGACGTATTCGGAAACGGGATGCTGCTGTCGGACCAGATCCGGCTGGTCGGCGCCTTCAACCATCTCCATGTGTTCCTGGATCCAGCCCCGGACCCGGCAGCGAGCTTCGCGGAGCGCAAGCGCTTGTTCGATACGCCGGGAACGAGCTGGGCGGATTACGATAGGAGTCTGATCTCCAAGGGTGGGGGCGTGTTCTCACGCTCAGCCAAGGCCATCACATTGACCCCCCAGGTGCAGCGTCTGCTCGGCGTGAAAGAGCAGACACTGACGCCAAACGCCGTGATACGGACACTGCTGAAGGCGCAGGTGGACCTGTTGTGGAACGGGGGGATCGGGACTTATATCAAGGCCACCTGGGAGCACGACGCCGAAGTCGGCGACCGTGCAAATGATGCCGTGCGGGTTAACGGTGCCGAGTTACAGGTCCAGGTCGTCGTCGAAGGCGGGAACCTGGGCCTCACGCAGCTCGGGCGGATGGAGTTCGCCAGCAGCGGGGGGCGGGTGCATACCGATGCGATCGACAACTCGGCGGGGGTCGACTGTTCGGATCACGAGGTCAATATCAAGATCCTGCTCAATCGATTGATCGAGAACGGCGACCTGACCCGCAAGCAACGCGACGAGTTGCTCGCCGAAATGACGGACGAAGTTGCCGCACTGGTCATTCGCAACAATTACTTGCAAACACAGGCGTTATCGCTCGCGGCCATACGGACCGGCTCGATGATGGACGTCCAGTCACGCTTGATCGATGCGCTCGAGCGCGATGGCGAGCTGGCAAGAAGCATCGAGTTCCTGCCGGACAAGGCCGAAATCGAGGAACGCAAGAGTCTGAAGCGAGGACTCACGCTTCCGGAGCTTGCAACCTTGATGGGCTATGTGAAGCTGAGCGTTTACCGGAAACTGCTGGCGTCGGATCTGGTGGAGTTGAAGTATTTCTATGGCGCATTGGTCGACTATTTCCCCGTACCGATCCGCGAACGCTACGGTAACGAGATCACCCGGCACCCGCTGGCCCGGGAGATCATCTGCACGCTGGTGACCAACGAACTCGTCAATCGATCAGGTGCGACCTTTTTGTACCGATTGACCGAGGAGACCGGAGCCGCGCCTGCAGACATCGCTCGTGCCTTTGTGGTGGCACGTGAGATATTTGACCAGCGTCGCGTGTGGGATGAAATCGAGGCGCTCGACAATACTGTACCGACGGCAATCCAGGCCGAGATGCTACTCGAAGGCCGCAAGCTCGTAGAGCGTGCGGCCCGCTGGTTCGTGCGCAATCGTCCGCAGCCCTTGGATATCGAAACGACGATCGAGTATTTCTCGGCTGGTGTTGCGGGGATCACTGAATCTCTCGCGAGTTGTGTCGGAACGGAAAGCAAGGCTCTGATCGAGTCGAAATCGAGCCCCTGGGTCGAGGCCGGAGTGTCTGAACAACTGGCAGTGACCGTCGCCGGTTTCAACGAGCTCTTGTCCGCACTCGATGTCGTCGATGTTGCAAGCTACAGAGGCGTATCTGTTGAAGAGTCCGCGCGCGTGTACTACGAGCTGGTCAGCCGTTTGAATCTCCACTGGCTGCGCGATCAGATCAACGCGCTCCCGCGCGAGAACCGCTGGCAGGCACTCGGGCGCGATGCGCTGCGTGATGACCTGTACACCCAGCAGCGGGCGATGACTTCCGATGTGCTGAAGCTCGGATCGCGCACGGCGGCGCCGAGCGAGCGAATCGATGCCTGGTTGCAGAGCAATGCGCTGGCGGCTGAACGCTGCAAGCGTATCCTGCAAGATGTGCGCGCTCGTGGGAGTGCCGACTTCACGATGCTGTCCGTGGCGCTGCGCGAGATTCGCGGGCTGCGGTTGCTGTCGGGGCCCGCAGCAGCAAAGGCCGAGACCCGACCCGCAGAACCTGCCACGAACGGCGAATCGCCGCGGACCGCGGCTGGGTCCGACGTGAGCGACCAAGCGGCGCTCGAACAGCACGGCTGACCCACGCTGCCAGACAGGCTTCTGCCACTCGACCACGGTCTGGATACTCGGTGGATGATGGTCGGCCGAAAGGCCTGAGGAGCCATGATGGAAACGCCGCTACCGCCGTTTCAGGCGCTCAATCGGTCGGCACAGACACGCCCTGACGATGTATTCCTGGTGCAGCCGCTGGGCGACGATCAGGTCCGAATATTCGACTTTTTACGCTCATTGGACGCTTGCCAGCGGATTGCCGCGTTCCTGAGAGGCCAGTCACTGCGCCCGGGTGACCGGGTCGGAATCTTGAGCAAAAACTGCGCCGAGTGGATGCTCGTCGATTGGGCGATCCAGATGGCCGGCCTGGTCAGCGTGCCGCTGTTTCCAACGGCTGCGCCGATGACGATAGGTGAATGCATCTCGGCGGTCGACATCGATCTGCTTTGGGTCGGCAAGCTGGATACACCCGATCGATTCCGGTCGGCGTTCCCGGACAGATGTCGCACGGCTGCGCTGCCCTACCCGACGATCCCGTGCGACCACGCCTGGGATGAAGTGATGGCTTGCGAGCCTTTGCCGACCTCCGAGTGGTCCGAGGTCACGGCCGACGACCTGATGACGATTGTCTTCACTTCCGGCAGTACAGGCTCACCGAAGGGTGTGGCCCTGAGCTTCGGTGCATACCAGTACGCGTGCAACAATTCGGTCAGGGTGCTATCGGTTGGCTGCGATGATCGCCTGTTGTCCTTCCTGCCGATCGCGCACATCGCCGAGCGTATGATGATCCAAGGCAGCGCCGTTTACTCGGGTGCGCAGGTCTTCTTCGTCGAGTCGGCGCAGACCTTTGCGCGTGACCTGCAGTATGCGCAGCCGACGGCATTCATGGCCGTACCGCGACTGTGGAAGAAGTTTCAGACGACGATCGAGGGCCGAGTACCACCGACGCTGCTGCTCACCCTGTTGAAGGTTCCAGGTGCCCGGCAATGGATACAGAACAGAGTACGTAGCGCACTCGGACTGCAGCATGCGCGCTTGATAGGCAGTGGTGCGGCGCCGCTGAATAAGTCGCTGATTCGGTGGTTCCAGCGTCTCGGTATCGAGATCTGCGAAGGCTGGGGGCTTACCGAGACCTGTGGCCTATCGTGCATGAACTTCCCGTTCGACGCGGCCAAAGCCGGCACCATCGGCCAGGCGGTACCCGGCACAGAGCTGAAGGTCAGTGGTAGTGGCGAACTGCTGATCCGGTCGCCGGGCCTGTTCAAAGGGTACATCAAGGATCCGGCGGCAACTGCGGCCGCATTCGATGCGGATGGCTTCTTTCGCACCGGCGACCTGGGGTTCTGCTGCACTAGGAGGGAGGCCTGGGTGATCACCGGACGAGCGGGTGAAGCCTTCAAGACCGCGACCGGCAAGTTCGTTGCGCCGCTGCCGATCGAGTCGTATCTGTTAGACCATGTCCTGGTCGAGCAGGCATGTGTGATGGGTCCGGGTCTCGACCGGCCGGTGGCGGTCGTGCAGCTTGTCGAGACAGCCCCATCAGGGCCACGCGAGGCTACCGAGCGCGACCTGCATGCGCTGATGAAGCAGGTAAACGCTGAGCTGGAAAGCCACGAGCGACTCGCAGCGATCGTGGTCAGTGATAGCGAATGGAGTGTCGACAATGGACTGCTGACGCCGACGCTGAAAATCCGCCGGCACCACCTAGAGCAGAGGTATCTAGCCAAACTGCACGGGCTCGCTACAGGGTCGGTGCTTTGGCTGAATACCTGAGCGGCAGTCGCCACGCTTGAAGCTTCGCCTCGCGTAGTGTGAACAGGTCCTAGCAAGCAAGCCGAGCCCTTCCCGAACCACTTCGCCAGTCAACCCACAGCGGCCGGATAGAAGTCGCGCGGCAACGAAGGCGGTGTCCTAGTCGATGATATTGACGCAGCTGCCGCCTTCACAGCCGCCGCTCGGATCATAAACGCCTCGTGGGCTGACATAGGAGCCACCGCCCCAAGAACCGCCAGAACCACCCCGGGCCCGTTGAGCATCTCGGTAGGTGTTGCCACGGTGCATGGGGTTGTTGGCATTGACCCAGTTGCCGTAGCCGTCGACCAGGTAGTTTCCAGGGATAACCACTCCGTAGACCTGCATGTTCAGGGCACACTCCTGAGGGGTCATTGGGCGTCCGTTCACTGTTGCGTTGCAGGCCGCGAGCGCGGTCTGGCTCGATGCGCAAATCATCCCGGCGAGCGCCGCGCCAGCCAGTGCGGTTTGTGGAATCGAGGCCATTTTCGTTTCTCCTCTGCGTTGGATCCGGTCGCGCTGGTGCGATGGACTTGTTAGGTCCTTACCGGCCTTCGTCTTCTAGCACCCAATTATTTCATACGGTCGTTGCCGCTACCGCCAGTCGAATAATCACATCGCCCATGTTAAATAGTAACCTCTCGATTTCCCCTGCTTTTGTTAGTGCCTGAACTGTTGTGGGCTGACTGGGACTAGAACCTGCGCGTTCGGGTTGCCCCAGCGTCCGAGCGGTTGGACAACAGATTGGGCCCGAACCCCTGGGCGCTCAATCTCCCTCAGGACTCGAGTCTCTCAACCATCTTTCTCAGCACGGATAATGCGACTTCCATGTCCCGCGTGCTCAGTGGGGCGGCATGGGCGTTGGCCCAGGGGGCCTGTTTTTTTTCCAAGAGTTCGAATACCTCCGCACCTCGGGCAGACAGCGCGACCAGTTTCGCCCGCTTGTGCAGCGGATTGTTCTGATAGACCAGCATGCCGGCCTCCTCCATCACGTCCGCCAGCCGTTGGACGCTTTGTCGAGTCTGCCCCATCGCATGGGCGATCTGCGGCACGGTCAACGGGGTATCGGCATGCGCCAAGGCCCCGAGTACCTTCCATCGGGCACTGCTCAGGCCGAGTTCCCGGGTCAGCTCGTCACCTTCGGCCACCAGCAGCCCGCTGAGTTTGAAAACCTCCAGCACGATATCCGTGAAGACTTGTCCCTTGCGTGAACGCGGCATGATTGTTCTCCAGCAGTGTTGACAATATGTTGCTATATTGACAATATATTGTCAATTAGATGGTTGGAGAACCAGGCCATGAAGAAGACTATTCATCTGATCGGCGGAATCGTTGCAACGTTTTGTATCGCGGTATTTTTCAGTTCTACCCTGATTGCGGAGCTAGTCCGCTCGCACGACACCATTGCCACGGTCAAGGGATTGATCGTCATGCCGGGATTGTTCATCTTGATCCCCGCCATGGTGGCAGTCGGTGCATCGGGGTTCGCCCTTGCTGGGGGTCGTAAGGGACGTCTGCTGCGGGCGAAGAAGAACCGGATGCCCTTCATCGGTGCGAATGGCTTGCTCCTCTTGGTGCCGGCCGCCATTTTGTTGGATCACTGGGCCTCTGCCGGCACCTTCGATACGACGTTCTACCTGGTGCAGGGGGTGGAGCTATTGGCCGGGGCGATCAATCTGGGCTTGATGGTCCTGAATATACGCGATGGCCTGAGGCTGGCTGGCGGGCGACGGTCGAACGGCCAACCCGTGGTCGCGAAGGGCGGCTAGGCATGGATTACGCCATCTTGAAGTACCTTCATGTGCTGGGCGCAGTTCTTATGGGTGCCGGTCTGGTCGGCGTCTGGCTGGCTGACTTGCGGTCGCGGCAGCACCGGGACCTGGTCCGCTTTTCTGAGGCCGTGCGGTATATCGTCGTGTTCTACGACGGCGTGGTCGTGCCCGGTGCCCTCATTCTCTTGTTCTCTGGTAGTTGGTTCACGATTCAGTACTACGGTGGTTGGGGCTTCATTGAGATACCCTGGCTTGCCGGGATGATTGGTCTTTTTGCCTTCGAGTTCATCGAAGGCAACACGGTCACGCGGCTGTACTTCATGAAGCTGCGCCGATTGACGACCGAGGCGCTTGCCAAGGGCAAGATTACAAAGGAGCTGGAGATCGAACGTGCAAAGCTCGTCCCGTCGTTTACCCACTATCTCGATCTGCCCATGCTCTTTTTGATTATCGCTTTGGGGGTTATCAAGCCGACAACCTGGGGGATGTTTATCTATGGTTCGGTCATAGCGACTGGTCTCGCAGCCTTTTTTACGGCCTTGATTCCGCGCATTTACCCCTGGCCCGATGAATAGCGTTTACGTGGAGCATAATGATGCCGGCTTTGCCTGGAGGTACGGGCTTTGCGGCACCAGATAACGCCCTTGGCGGGCACGCAGATGTAGCGCGATTTCCTACCATCATTAGTGGGCCAAGCGGATAATTCTGTAACGCTCAGAGCCACTGTGCGAGCGCGAATCAAGGCGCGTTTCGCAGGCAATGGCGCGCCCTTGGCAAGAAACG